>JANQHE010000002.1 GCA_028282785.1 Bacteroidales bacterium
ATAAATTAAAATTCAACAAAAAACTATAAAAAAAGAAGCTGTAAAACTTAATATACAGCTTCTCAATTTTTATAGTTTACTTACTTCTGAAATTGCCTATAAACATAAAACAACGATCAGTACAAAACCGAAAGGTTAGTGAGCAAATCCGCTACTACTCATAAATGAGGCCGTTAAAAGGGTGTATTTTAATAAATCATATCCTTATTTTTTCCAACTATTTTCTTCAACATACCATTAAATATCAGAAAATGAAAGGGCCATAACAGATACCAGTAAAGTCTGCCAGTTAATCCTTTTGGCCTAAAAGTTGCCTTTTGAACAAAGATTTCATTGTTTTCAATGTTTTCTATTTTTAATTCCAACCATGCTTCTCCGGGTAGTTTCATTTCTGCAAATAAAAGTAACCTTTTATCTTTTTTATTAGCCATAAGTACTCTCCAAAAGTCAAGTGCATCGCCAGTATAAATATTTTTTTGGTTAGTACGTCCTCTTCTTAAGCCTACTCCACCAAAAATTTTATCGATAAAGCCTCTAATTTGCCACAAATAATTTGCAAAATACCATCCATTATCTCCTCCAATTTTCCAGATTTTATCTATTATCTCTTCACTCCTGCCTGTAACTATAGCTTTTCGTTTGTCTATAAAGCAGCCAAAACTTGGAACCTGTATATAATCTAAAATATTAGGATTATTGCTTGCGATTAATGCATCTTTCCAACTCGAAACCACCATATTTTGTGCAATGGTAGAAAAAGAATCTCTAACGGCAGATTTGAAGTCAATTAATTTTATTCCTAACTCATTAGCTAAATTATTCTTATTTGCAATAACCTCAACCTTCATGCTATTTACTAAATTCACAGCTAATTTATACGATGTAGCGGTTACAAAATATAACCAATATGAAGATAACCTGGGAGTCATAACAGGTAAAGTAATTATTAATCTTTTTAAACCCCTTTCTTCTGCAAATTTCAATAGCATATTTTTGTAGGTAAGTACTTCTGGGCCACCAATATCATAAGATTTATTAAATGTTGATATATTATTCATTATACCCGTTAAATATTGAATAACATTTTTAACTGCTATTGGTTGTGATCTTGTATTTAACCATTTGGGGGTAATCATTATTGGCAGTTTCTCAACTAAATCACGAATTATTTCAAAAGATGCACTACCCGATCCAATTATTATTCCTGCTCGAAGTGTGGTAACCGGAATTTCAGAAGATTTTAAAATATTTTCGACGTTTTGTCTTGATGTTAAATGTTCTGATAAAAATTCGCTATTTATTATACCACTTAAATATATTATTTGTTTTACTCCGGTCGACCTTAGGTATTTTATAAAATTGTGAGCAGTTATAGCTTCTACGTCAGAAAATCTACCTATTGATTTTCCCATACTATGAATTAAGTAATAAGCTGCATCAACTTTAAAACTTAGTTTTGCATCCAGGGCTAAATTTTCGAAATCGATTTCAACAACTTCAACATTCTGTTTATATTTACTTATATTGAATCGTCTTTTATCACGAACACAGCATATTATCTGATGACCTTGTTGATGTAACTCCTGCAACAACCTTTTTCCTATATAACCATTTGCTCCTGTTAATAAAATCTTCATTACATTTGCAATTTTTTATCGTACAACTAAATTACTAAAACTAAGTTCATAAAAACTTAAGATAATGGAGTTTTTTTACCTTTGAAGCCGGAGTTGCATTAGCAACTTTAATGTTCCTTGAAATTGTTCTGGGTATTAATAATATCATTTTTATATCAATATTTTTTAGGAAAGCTTCCCAAAAATAAGCAAGCTGGCGCACGTACCTTTGGATTTGTAACGGCTTTAATTTTTAGGACTGTACTATTATTTGGAATAAACAGGATAATTAGTTTCTCAAAACCATTATTTTCTATTTTATCTTATGAAATTAGTGGAAAGGATTTAATTTTAGGCTTAGGTGTAATGTTTCTTTTAGGTAAAAGCACTTCAGAAATTCGCATAAAATTGAAGGCGATAATAAAGAAAACAAAAAAAGTTTATAGTATGTTTGGAGTTATATTACATATAGTAATAATAGATATGATATTCTCTTTTGATTCAACATTGACAGCAGCAGGAATGATAAAACATTTAATAATAATGATTATAGCTATTTGTATTGCAAATGGAATTATGATATTGGCTTCTGGCTCTATAAGTATATTCGTTAATAATCACTCAACTTTACAAATGCTTGCATTATCCTTTTTGATTTTAATAGTTTTTATATTAATTCCGGAATCTATTAACATGCATGTACCTAAAGGCTATATTTACTTCGCTGTATACTTTTCATTATTTGTTGAATTTTTAAACATACAATTAAGAAAGAATCAAAAAAAGTATAAAACCAAATACAACCTAATATTTATTACTTATTAAACATCTTTATAATTAATTTGTTATCAATTTAACAATTTATCAAATAAGCACTTAATCTAACATCTAACTAACTTTAATGAAACCTATTGGAATATTCTACGGCTCCTCAACTGGTAACACCAAAAAAATTGCAGAAAATATTAAATCTAACCTTGAGCCAGGACTAGTCGATATATACGATGTAAAATATGTTAAAATTAGTGATATTGAGAAATATGAAAATATTATTCTGGGTTCTTCAACATGGGGAGAAGGAATTCTTCAGGTTGATTTTGAAAGATTTCTGTATGATGTTTTGAAGTTTGCCAATTTAAAAGGTAAAAAAATTGCTATTTTTGGAACTGGTGACTCTGCGGTTTATCCTAAGTCATTTGCGGATTCTATAGGTATTATTTTTGAAGCCTTAGAAGGCAAAGGCGTAATTTTTGTTGGCGAATTTCCTACAGAAGGTTATGAGTTTGTTTCATCATTATCAATTTTTGGTGATAAATTCGTTGGTTTGCCTCTTGATGATGACTCTGAGGAAGAACAGAATAAATTACGAATAGCCCTTTGGACAGAGATTTTAAAAACAGATATGAATTAATTAATTTGGCTTAGTTTCTCAACAAAATAGTATATATTTATTACCTTCATTAAAGAATATATCATGAAATTTGCAATCATATATGCCACTAAACACGGTTGTACTAATAAATGTGCACATACATTAGCTAACAATCTTGATATTAATACGGCACTTTTTAATATTGAAACTGATAAAAACATAAATATTAGTAATTATGATTCAATAATTTTAGGCGGCTCTATCCATGCTGGAGCCGTAAATAAAAAACTATCCGGTTTTATGGAAAAAAACCTGAATATTCTTTTACAAAAGAATTTGGGCCTTTTTATTTGTTGTATGTTTGAAGGCGACCAGGCTTTGGAGCAATTTCGAAATGCTTTTCCGGAATCAATTAGAAATAAAGCGGAAGCACATGGACTTTTTGGAGGAGAATTAACTTTAGAAAAAATGAATCTTTTTGAAAAAGCTATTATTAAAAAAATAGCAAACGTGGAAGAAAACGTTTCAAAAATTAATTATTCTAATATTAAAGCATTTGCAGAAAAAATGAAATCACAATAACTGATTTTATGAATTACTAGATCTTCACATCTTATTAAAACCTTATAAATATTATGAAATCTAAGGGCAATATTATAAATTGCACGTTCATTATTCATTCTAAAAACTCTAAAAACTAAATACTATGAAACAACAATTATCAAATCTTATTCTTGCAATTTTGTCTGTTGCAATTATTGCCGGATGTGGAAATCAAACAAAAGAAATGAAAACCGATAGCGAACTTCAAAAGAAAGTGGATGAATTTGTGGAAGTTGAGCTTACTTCTGACATAAGCCATTTATCTGATAATCAAAAAGTAATGTTAAGTTATTTATTTGAAGCTGCAAAACTAATGGAAGATATTTTCTGGAAAGAGGCATATGGTGATAGAGAAGCTCTGTTAGCAAGCCTGGATGACCAAGCGGCTAAGGATTTTGTTAAAATTAATTATGGTCCGTGGGAAAGATTAAATAATAACAAACCATTTTTGAAGGGTTTTGGTGAAAAACCTGCTGGAGCCCAATTCTATCCTACTGATATGACAAAGGAAGAATTTGAGGCATTAGAAGCTGAAGACAAAACAAGCTTATATACCCTGGTAAAAAGAGATGAAAATGGAAAACTGTATACGGTTCCTTACCATAAAGCCTTTAAAGAAGAGACAAATAAGGCAATTGAGTTAATTAAAAAAGCCGCTGAGTTAGCAGAAGATGAAGGTTTTAAAAAATATTTAGAATTAAGAGTAGAGGCTTTAGCTACCGATGATTACTTTGAAAGCGATCTGGCATGGATGAGTATGAAAAACAATAAAATCGATTTCATAGTTGGTCCGATTGAAAATTATGAAGATGCATTATATGGTTATAAAGCTGCACATGAATCATTTATATTAATAAAAGACCTTGAATGGAGTGAAAAACTCACAAAATTTGCAGCTTTATTGCCAGAACTTCAAAAAAGTTTACCTGTTGCTGACGAATATAAAGCAGAAGTTCCCGGAAGCGATTCAGATTTAGGTGCTTATGATGCTGTATATTATGCAGGTGACTGTAATGCCGGAAGTAAAACAATAGCTATTAACCTTCCTAACGATGAAAGAGTCCATATTGAAAAAGGTAGTAGAAAATTACAGCTTAAAAACTCGATGAGATACAAATTCGATAAAATCCTTGTTCCCATCAGCCATATGCTTATTAATGAAGAACAACGCCAACATGTAAAATTTGATGCATTTTTTGAAAATACAATGTTCCACGAAGTTGCGCATGGTTTAGGTATAAAAAACACAATTAACGGCAAAGGAACTGTTCGTGAGGCAATTAAAGAACAGTACAGCGCCTTGGAAGAAGGTAAAGCTGATATTTTAGGTTTATTCATGGTAGTTAAGCTGGCCGAAATGGGTGAATTAGGCGAAAAAGATTTGATGGATAATTATGTAACCTTTATGGCTGGATTATTTAGATCTATTCGTTTTGGAGCAGCAAGTTCTCATGGAAAAGCCAATATGGTTAGATTTAATTATTTTGCCGAACAAGGAGCATTTACCAGAGATGAAACAACCGGAACTTACAAAGTTGATTTTGATAAGATGACCGAAGCAATGAACTCTCTTGGAGAGAAAATATTAGTTATACAAGGTAATGGCGATTATGATGCTGCAAAAGCAATGGTTGAGGAACTAGGAGTTATCAAAGAACAACTTCAATCTGATCTTAATAGAATAAACGAAGCTGGAATACCAAGAGATATCAGATTCAAACAAGGAAAAGAGATTCTTGGCTTGAACTAAAACAATATTTTAAGTAAAAAAAGGTTCAATAATTAATTATTGAACCTTTTTTTTTAATATTGGCAAATGAAATTTACATTTCTGAAATATTATCTCGTACTCCTGATTTTTGCTCCTTTCACTTTATATGCGCAAATAAATAATACAAAAAGTGATATTTCGGACGCTATAACAAATAAAAATCTTAAAGATAGCCTTTATATAACCAATCAAATTAAGTCTGATCAGTTCTACGATACTTTATATACAATTGCTTCCAAAAATAATATTACCAAGGCCGCTTTGGGATTATTATTAGTAAACGAACCCAAATCAGGTAAATATATTGGTATTGAAGATGTTAGAAATGAAGAATATTATAACCTTTATCGAGGTAAAACAATACGTAACATTGAAATTTTAAAACTTGATATATTTGGTCCCACTTTCACTGATACCTCAAATGTTAGCACAAAATGGCTCGATAGGTTTGGTAATAATACACATGTTAAAACGCGTGAATTTATAATTAGAAATAATTTGTTTTTTACAGAAGGCGATTCAATAGATCCAACCCTTTTAACCGATAATGAAAGATTACTGCGTTCGCTAAACTATCTTAAAGATGCTTCTATACAAATAGCCGAAATTCCTGAATCCCCAAATCAAGTTGATATTCTTATTGTTACGAAAGACGTGTATTCAGCAGGTTTTTATGTTGATTTACAAGATTTAGAATCAGGAATTATAGAGATTTATGAAAACAATTTAGCCGGTGTTGGGCACAAATTTCAGGGAAGTATATTTGTAAATTCAGCAGAAGATCCTCCGACTGGATATGAATTTAACTACACTATTAATAACATTGCCGGTTCTTTTATTAAGTCGAACGTTAAATATATTAAAGCATTTGAAACTGAAAGAATAGGTTTAGAACTTTCTCGTAATTTCTACAGTTATAAGACTAAATGGGCAGGGGGAATTAAAATTTATCAGAATTCCACAGTAGAAGATATCAAAAAAACTGATACAACATTAAATGATATAAGATTAAATTATTCAACGCAAGATATTTGGTTGGGAAGAGCCTTTTTAATTGGAACAAAAAACTGGCAATATACTAATAAAACCAGGCTTGTTTTTGGTATTCGATATATAAATAACAGTTTTCGCAAAGGGCCTGAGGTTAGCGAAAGGTACAATTTTCAATATCATGACAATCAGATACTTTTAGGTAGTTTTGCATTTTCCCGCCAACGTTACTATAAATCAAATTTGATATATGGATTTGGTACAACAGAGGATATTCCAATAGGATGTCTTGCCCAGTTAAACCTTGGCCTAGAAAAAGGTGAGTTTTTTAAAAGACCATACTTCGGACTACGATTATCAAGAGGTATCTATTATCCTAAAATAGGATATTTAAATCTTCATACTGAATTTGGAGGTTTATATTATCAAGAAAAGTTAGAACAGGGTGTTATCAATTTCTCTGGCCAAGCTATTAGTAACTTGCATTACTACAACCGGTTAAAACTTCGTGAATTTCTTAGCTTCAACTATACAAGAGGAATTAATCGTTTCAGTGATGAAAAGATCTATTTTAATAAGGATGATATAGGGGGATTATCAAGCGATTATTTATTTGGTTTTCAAAAATTATCTTTCCTTTCAGAAATAGTTGTATTTTCAAATATTTATCTGTATAACTTTAGACTTTTATTCTTAGGTTTTGGTGATTTGGGGTTTATCGGATCAGAAAACAAAGTGATATTTAACAATAAGCTTTACTCAGGTATTGGATTAGGTGTAAGAGTAAGAAATGAAAACCTTGTATTTAAAACTTTCCAGCTTAGATTAGCTTATTATCCAATAGTTCCTAAAGATGTTAATCATTTCAATATTTTCACTTCAGGTGAGAATACACAACAACCGATAAATTTTGAACCAACTCAACCTAACATTGTAAATTATGAATAATTAATTTATAATCATTCTAAATATTTTTATTGAACAAAGACATATACTCTTTGTTTTACTTCCAAATCATTCAATAAATTAATTCAAATCATTAAAAATTAAATTTTATGTCAGTATTAGTAGGAAAAAAAGCACCGAACTTTAGTACGGATGCTGTTATTAATGGTAATGAAATAGTTGAAAACTTTTCGTTAGAACAATATCTGGATAAAAAATATGTTTTATTCTTTTTCTATCCAGCCGATTTCACATTTGTTTGCCCAACTGAAATTCTTGCATTCCAAGATAGAATGAAAGAATTTGAAGATAGAAATGTAGCAGTTATTGGATGTTCAGTTGACTCTGCATTTTCACATTGGAAATGGCTACAAACTGAGTTAAATGATGGAGGAATAAAAGGAGTAAAATACCCACTTGTAGCAGATTTATCTAAAACAATTTCTGAAAATTACGATGTATTAGCAGGTCATTATGATTATTCTGAGAACGGCGAGAGCACTTTTCATGGAGTACCTCAGTCATACAGAGGTCTTTTCTTAATTGATAAAGAAGGCACTGTAAGACATCAAGTTGTTAATGATATGCCATTAGGAAGAAGTGTTGATGAAGCTTTAAGAATGATTGATGCATTACAATATTTCGAAGAAAATGGTGAAGTTTGCCCGGCAAACTGGAAAAAAGGTGACAAAGCGTTGAAACCAACACAAGAAGGAATCTCTGATTATTTAAGTAATTAATAAATATTTTTCTCTTGTAGAAAAGCATTTCAGATCGAAATGCTTTTTTTATTTTTGCATTATGCAAAAGAAATTTAAACTTAATGATATAAACCCGGAACTACTTAAATCGAATTTACTTTCCTTTGGAAATAAGTTTCGGAATTTTGCATTTTTAAACAGTAATCAATTCAATCAATACAATACCCCTTACACTTGTTACGATTATGACTTTTTAGCTGCAATTGATTCAAAATATGAGATCAACAGCTTACAGGAATTAAAAGAAAGAAGTTCAAACAAACATGAATGGCTTTTTGGGTATTTAAGTTATGATTTAAAAAATAAAATAGAAAACCTGGAGTCCAATAATATTGATGAAATAAGATTTCCGGAGCTAAACTTCTTTTGTCCTGAAATATTAGTATTAGCAAAAAAGTCAGAGATATTAGTTTTATACAATGATAGTAAATTCAGTAAAGATAAATTAATTAAAACACTAACTTCCTCCGAAAAGTCTGACTTTAAAAATCAGACAAATGAATTTTCGGAAAATAAACTTAAAAAACGATTTTCAATTTCTAATTATGTTGATACAGTTAATAAAATCAAAGATCATATACAAAAAGGAAATATTTATGAGGCCAATTTTTGTCAGGAGTTTTATTGCATAAAGGAAATTGACCCTATTCAGACTTATTTAAAATTAAATGAAATTTCCCCTACTCCTTTTTCATGTTTATATAAACTTGATGATAAATATCTACTATCAGCTAGCCCGGAAAGATTCTTAAAAAAGGTAAAAAGTAAAGTAATCTCTCAACCAATAAAAGGTACGATTAAAAGAGGTAAAAATGAATCAGAGGATTTAAAACTAAAAGAACAACTCCTTAATGATCCAAAAGAACGTGCAGAAAATATTATGATTGTAGACTTAGTAAGGAATGATTTATCGCGTACAGCAACAAAGGGGTCTGTTAAAGTAAAAGAACTTTTGGGAATATATAGTTTTAAACAGGTACATCAAATGATTTCTACAGTAGTATCTGAAGTTGATGAGGATACAAATATCATCAGTATAATTGAAAACGCATTCCCTATGGGTTCGATGACCGGAGCACCCAAAATTAGAGCCATGCAATTAATTGAGTATTATGAAAAAACAAAAAGAGGTTTATATTCCGGTTCTGTTGGTTTTATAACACCAGATAACGATTTTGATTTTAATGTAGTAATTCGCAGTATTTTATATAATCAATCAAAAAAATATGTATCTTTTACTGTTGGCAGTGCTATAACAGGTTTATCCGATCCTGAAAAGGAATATGATGAATGTATGATTAAAGCTGAAGCAATGCGTAAAGCTCTAAATTAAATGGAAAAGGATTTTCAACAATTTATTGAATCAAATAATTTATGTGATCCATCAGATAGAATATTGTTGGGATTAAGTGGAGGTATTGATTCCATTTGTTTATTTCACCTATTTAGACTACTTAATTTTCCAATTGGTGTAGCGCACTGTAATTTTAAACTTAGGGGTGATGAATCAGATCAAGATGAAATTTTTGTTCGGGACCTGACTAATAAATATGACATTCCATTTTTTCATAAACAATTTAATACCAAAGAAATCGCAACAGAAGAAGGGATTTCTATTCAAATGACAGCCAGAGATTTACGATATGATTGGTTTGAACAAACAAGACAAAAATTTGATTATAAATTTATTGCCATAGCTCACAATAGAGATGATGTTATCGAAACTTTTCTAATAAATCTCGCACGTGGTTCAGGAATTAAGGGATTAACCGGTATTAAAGTAAAAATTAATAATATTATAAGGCCCTTGCTTTTCGCTTCCCGAAAAGATATAGTAGGTTTTATTCATAAAAACAACTATGAATACCGGGAAGACTCATCCAATCAATCAACCAAATATAGTCGTAACCTGCTTAGACATGAAATAATACCTCTTTTTGAAAAGATAAACCCCAGATTTAGGGAAACAATGATTGAAAACATTACCAAACTGAAGGAAACAAAACAAGTATATCTGAAATCTATAGACAAAGTAAAACAATCTATCTTACTTAAAAAGAATGAAAAAATTTATATAAAAATAAACGAACTTAAAAAACTAAATCCTTTACATTCATACACGTTTGAATTGCTATATCCTTTTGGATTTACTAACTCACAAATAGACGATATAATTGAAGCTTTGGATGGTATTTCTGGAAAACAGTTTTATAGTTTAACACACAGATTAATAAAAGACCGGGATGAGTTAATTCTTGAAGAAATTTCAGGCACTCATAATTTGAATTATTTTATCGAATTCAAACAGGAAATAATCGATTTCCCAATCAAACTCAAATTTGTACAAATTGAAGTCGATGATAATTTTGAGTTATCCAAATCAAATCATATTGGCTTTTTTGATATTGAAAAATTAGAATTTCCCTTAGTATTACGTAAATGGAAGACTGGAGATTACTTTATGCCTCTGGGTATGAGAAATTTAAAAAAGCTCAGTGATTTTTTTATTGATCGGAAATTTTCAATTGCGGATAAAGAAAGTACATGGATTCTAGAATCTAATAATAAAATTATTTGGATAATTGGCCACCAAATAGACGAACGATTTAAAATATCCAATGTAACCAAATCAGTTTATAAGGTTGAATATATCCATCAGTAAAAAATTTGATTAAGTATTTGAAAAAAATAACAAACAAAATTTCTTTTTAATTCATTCTTTTTTATAATTTTAATTCTGGGATTAGGCGAAATTTTAACAAAAACTTATCGTTTTTTTATTAAACCCACAATACTATTTTAACGTTGATATAGTATAATTAACTTGTATGGAGGAAAATCAGAATTTCGTTGAATCAGAATTTTTAGATTTGCTACCTGAAATTGTATTTGAGGTTGATAGTGAATTAAATGTAAAAATTCTAAATCAGGCTTGCGAAAAGATACTTGGCTATGCGAAGGAAGAAATTCTGAACCAACAGATTAATCTCAAGGATTTTGTTGTTCCTGATGATATTGAGAGAGTTAAAAAAGGTATAGAAGGAAATTTTAATGGTACTCATTCGTCTGGTAACACTTACAGAGTATATAAAAAAAATGGAGAAGAAATCTCGATTGAGGTATATAATAGTCATATTAAAAAAGATGGTAAAATTATCGGTTTAAGATGTATTGCGATTGATGTTACCGAAAAAGAAAAAAAACATAAAGAGCTTACTTCACAAGAAAAACATTTTAGAAAAATATTTCAAAATTTCCCATTACCCTATCAGACACTTGATAGAGATGGAAACATTTCAGATGTAAATCCAAAATGGGAAAATATAATGGGCTATACAAGACAAGAAATTATTGGAAGGAATTTTACAACTATTCTTACCAAAGAGAATCAACAAAAATTCCATAAGGCTTTTAAAATATTTAAAGAAAAAGGTGTTGTTAGTAATGTTCGGTTCGACCTTATTAAAAAAGATAGATCAACAATATTTATTAGCTTTCATGGCAAAATAGAATATTCGGACAAAAATGAATTCATAAGATCTCATTGTGTTTTTAGTGATATTACCTTGCAACGAAAAGCAGAAAACACTTTAATAACATCGGAACAAAGATTGAGAGAATTAAATGCAACCAAAGACAAGTTTTTTTCTATTATCGCCCATGATTTGAAGAATCCATTCAATGATTTAATGGGCTTTACACAACTATTGGCTTTAAATATTGATAAATACGACAAACCAAAAATTGAACAATTCGCACATATAATTCATCAAAGTTCTAAACTTGCCTATAATCTTCTTGAGAATTTACTTGACTGGTCAAGATCACAAACAGGAACGCTTAAATTTAAACCGGAGAAGATCTCACTGAAAAAAATTATTAGTGAGAATATAAATTTATTAGAGTCTACTGCAAGGAATAAGAATATTGATATCTATTCTGAAGTAGAACATGAAGCTAGTGCGTTTGCTGATAAAAATATGGTAAGGACCATTGTAAGAAATTTAATTTCAAATGCAATTAAATATACAAACCAGGGTGGCCATATTAAAATTCAGAGCAAATGTAGTTCACATTGTGAGATAAGTATTTCAGATACTGGAATTGGGATAAGTGTTGCAAATATCGATAAGATTTTTAAAATTGACGAAAGCTTTAGTACTATTGGAACTGAACGAGAAAAGGGAACCGGCTTAGGACTTATCTTGTGTAAAGAATTTGTTGAAAAAAATGGAGGTAAACTCTGGGTTAAAAGTGAACTAAATAAAGGAAGTACTTTCTCCTTTAGTCTTCCACTATCCAAACCCCAAAGTTAAAACATGATCCTGTAAGTAAGCATTGGTGAAATACCTGCCTGATATATTATCACTTCCTCCCGGGCCTGTAAGTTATATCTATTAAATAATGGATTTTTTCTATTTGTTACATTTTTAATATCCAAAGCATATTCTTGAGTTGCTTTCTTTCCGTTCTTTCGATATGATATCTGGAAATCCATTCTAAAAAAGCCATCAAGTTGCTTAGAATATGCCTGATCGTAATCGTAAACCGTTTCATTATCAATTATTGATTGTTCAACATCAACAGGAGTATACCTTCTTCCTCCGGCCGATGTAATCTTCCCATTCAAAGCGAATACTTTGTTTTTTTCCTTTTTGCCTATATTCCATTCCTTTCCCGTAAGAATATTCACCATGTAGTTCCCGTTAAAAGCTGTATTTCTTGAGATTCCATCACTACCTTTATACTTAGAATCGTATAAAGATGAAGTAAATAAGTAATAGAATCCTTTACTTAAAAAACGCTCTAAGGTAACTTCCAGACCATAATTATACCCTGTCCCTGTATTTTCTAAATATTCGGGAATTTCACCGGAAAAAGTCCCATTATTTAGCATTGATAATGAAGATTCCTCATCAGCTTGCACCGGTGCATTGAAAATACTTTGATAATAGGCTTCAACCTTTAATCTACTGTTTGATCTGTAATTCCAGTCATAACCCAAAACGAAATGATGTGCTTTTGTAAATGACAACTCTGTATTAGGGCTCACATAAGAACCGTCTGGTTGCTCTACTTTTTCATAGTATGATAAAATATATGGAATTTGACTATGTAATCCATAAGCAAAACTTAATGATTTATTTTCATTAAACGACCAGTTTATACCAACTCTGGGTTCCCAAGAAGATTTGTTTGTTAAGGTTAAATACTCATAGTTTAAACCAATATTAAAAGTTAGAGCATTATTTGGTTTAAATTGCCAATGTATATAAGATTGATACAAATAAGTAGATCCATCATGTTCTCTCATTATTTCAAACCTATTCTTACTACCTTCATAAAGACTATCTACCAGATTTAGATTAATTTGCTTCATAATAATCCCGGTTTGAATATTATGACTTGAGTTAAACTTTTTATTTAATAAGAATGATGCAAAATAATTTGTTTCTGTAAAGTTCTGCCTATACCATGGAACTGGTGATCTATTTTCTGTACTTAGGGAATCACTTCCATTAATCGTTTTATGATATGTATACGCAAGATTAACTTTTGTATAAGTACTTTCATTAAAAATATATGTATGATTTGTTCCTATTACTCCCATTCTACTCCCGCTAACTGCATCATACTCCCAATCAGACCAATCATAATAGCTATCTTCTATGTCAGCAGAATCTTGCTCGCTATTTAAAAACTCAATATGACTTATACCTCCAAGGCCAAAAATATTAAAGCGCCCTAATTTCCTGGTAGGGAAATCAAATTTAAATGTAACATCCTGGTATTCAGGCACACCTGTTCCTGTGCCGTAATCAACAAATAGCATCATGAGTGCCATCATAGAATATCGATAGTTTATTAAGTACGAAGATCTGTTTTCTTTAGATATTGGACCTTCAATTCCTAGTTCAAATCCATTTAAGCCCATTTGAGCTAAAAATTCATGATTATCATAATTACCACTTCGCATTTTTAGATCGAAAACACCGGATAACGCATTTCCATATTCAGATGGAAAAGCTCCTGTTATAAAATCAGAATTTGCTAAAACATTGTTGTTTAACATGCTAATAGGTCCACCTGAGGCGCCAAACTGTCCGTAGTGGTTTGGATTCGGAATATCAACCCCTTCAAGTCGCCATAGTAATCCATTTGGTGAATTTCCTCGAATAATTATGTCATTTGTCGATTCATCGGTTCCTTGCACACCGGCATAATTCGCAGCCATTCTTGAAACATCTCCTAATGACCCGGCATATTTGTTACTTTCTTCAACCGAAAATGTTCTGGCACTAATTGTTGTTAAGTTATTTAATGGTTTGGTTTTATCTCGCTTAAAAACAAAAACTATCTCTTCTCCTTGTATTACTTGTTCTTCTAAACTAATGTCAAGTACCATTTCCTTTCCGCTCGAAAGATTTAAGTTATTCAATTCCATAGGTAAATATCCAAGGTATGTAATCTTTAAACTTACTCTGCCTACAGGAACTCCCTCTATGCGGAAGTAGCCATCTGTGTCGGAAACACCTCCGATTATAGGTTCGGTATTTAATACAATAATATTAGCACCCGGTAATGGCAGTTTATTTTCTACATCAGTAATACGACCTTTTATTGTTTGTGTTATTGATTCGGAACTTGCTGTTTTACCAATGAAAAGCATTGCAATTATTATAATGGTAAATCTTGGTTTCATAACGCTGTATTTATTTTCAAGTTATATGTTTTAAATATCTTATTGTTAAAATCAATTTGATTTATTTACTAACTTTCTGATTTTAAAACCAAAATTATGCCATAGTCAATTTTACAGAAAATAAATCCGCATGAAAGGGATAATTAAACCGATGAAAAGGAAAATTCCTGAAACAAATAAGAAAATGTATTATGACATTTTATTTTTTATTGATTTGTAGTCTTATAGCACTGTTTTTTTTAGTTTATTCCTTAATTAATTTAAATAAACTAAAGATCAATTTTTTTCATCCTAGAATAATAGTAGAATTCACTCTTTTTGTGATATTCATGATATTAGCATTTATTTTTAAATAATACAATTATTACTTTTTTGTTTTGGCTTTATTTTTGCTTCAATGTTCATCAACTAACAATCTAAAAACTGAAATGAAACCTAGTTATCAATTATTCATTAAGCATTTATTTATTATAGCAACGCTAATTTTTTTGTGGTCTTGTGATAGTTTAAAGGTTATAGAAAAAAGTACATCTCAGAAACCATCATGGATTTATGGTATTGAAAAAGATTATTTAGTTGGGGAAGGTTCAGGAAACGATTACAACGAGGCTAAATACGATGCTTTGCAGATGGTTAAGGAAAAAATTGTGTCATCGGTAGCACAGAATATTACCTTTGAACAAAATATAAAAGTAAATGAGACAAGATATAAAAGAGCTGTAGAATTTCTTGAAGAATACACATCAAAAATAACCAGTAAAACTGGAAATATGGCATATTTACAAGGAATATCGCTAAGTAAAGCCTCTGATTATTACTGGGAAAAGCAAAGAGAAAACCGGATCGAAACTATATATTATTATATTAAATATCCATTTACCGAAGATGATATAAGGGTTTTGATGAATGAATGGGAAGAACAAGAAAAATTGTTAACAGAAAGACTTGATACATTAAAATTCAATGAAAATAAGCATAAAACGGTAGAATCTATCATTTCTGAAATTGAAGAGCTTCAGTACCTTTCCGGTTTTTTTGTTGATCAAAGAAAAGCTGTAGCGGATATTTCTATTAATAACCTTAAAAATAAATTAGCGGCAATTCAAATTGTACCGATAGTTGACACACTTGGTATTTATAGTTATTTTCTCCAATTGGGAGATGAACCTATTAAAACCATGCAAAAACCTCAAATTAGATCTAATTGCGCTCATTTAACATTTTTAGAAGCAGATAAAGAATCTGCCCATATTCAATATGATTATGATCAGTGCCTGGTTGAAGAGGAAAACTATTTGGAGGTTTTATACTCATTTGAAGAATGGGAATTAAATCATATTGCTCCATTTGATGTAAGTATCAAAAAGGTTTCTATTGAGAATAATTCGGATATTAGTTTCTCAACTGTTAAAAAAAAGACATTTAAAACAGATCACACTATAAAATGTCATTTTACCATTTATTCTAAATCTCCAGTACCATTTACTATAAATAAAATAGAATTTATACCTCAATTATGTAAAAGAAACTGTAACAGGTATTATAATTTTAAAAGTTACCCTGTTGTAATTATAGAAAATGTTAACCTTGATTTTTCCGGGAAAGGTAATCATAGTTTTGAGGTAATAGTTAATGTTCCAAAATCAAAAAGCAAACAATGGGCTTCGGAAAACGGAGCTTCAACAAAAATATCCGGTAAAATATATTACAGTTCAAAACTTACAAGAGAAAGAAAAATATGTGAATTTTCAGATTTGGAGTATTTTACTAATTGGTAAAAAAAATGCAGGAAGTTTTTCCTGCATTCATTCTAATTACTTGTTTTATTAAAATTTTACTTTATTCATAGCAAGTGCGCTAAGCATCCAATTAGGAAGTGGTTTTTGCGGATCTCTTTTTTTCATATTTAAATACCAGCCAAATTTCTTCATAATTGGAACTTTATGTGTTTCAACAAACTCAATTAATGTTCCATCAGGGTCTTCAATATAAGAAAAATGGCCTGCTGCTTCACCCATATCAAAACTATTATCACTATTGTGCTTAACTGAACTGTCTACAGTAAACGGAAATCCTTTAGCTTCACAATCATTCTTTAGCTCTTCCATTCCACTTATATCATAACATAGGTGAATGAATCCTAAATCCCCCCAAAAACGATCTTTAAAAATCTTTTTTGGTTCTCTATCAAAAACCTGAACTAACTCAATAGAACTTTCACCTAGTAATTTACTAAAGGCTCCTTTTCTTGGTTTACTTGATCTTAATAATACTCTTCTAAACTTTTTATCACCTCCCGGAAGAGCTTTAAAATCATCAAATATATCTTCTTTATCATATACCGGTTCATCATAGCCTAGAATATCACGATACACTTTTAGTGCATTCTCTATATTAGTTACACCAATAAAAGCACCAGCTATGGCACCAGTCAATTTCGAAGTTTTTTTAAACCAATTGTTCTCTTCAACTACTTGGAAGATATTTCCATAAGGATCTTTAACAAAGAAATGACTATCAGATAGATCCCCAAGTATTTCAAGGTTATTTTTCTTAAACTCATTGAATGCTTTCTTAACATTCGGACTTTTTATTTTTGCTATATTAATTCCAAGATCACCTAATTGTACTTCAAAATCAGGCCCTTCCGGGGTACGGCTTGTATATTGCCAAATCTCAAAACCTCCACCACCAGAAATATTCATAGCTAATGCCGCATGTCTTTGATGTGGTTTTCCTCCGGTATATGGCAACATTAATTCTGCAACAGTATCATCTTCGAAAATGCGGATATCCATTCCAAAGTTTTCTTTGTACCATTTCCATGCATCATAAACATTTGGAACCCCAATTCCTATTTGTTGAATTCCACTAATTAATTTATTCATCTTAATATATTTTAAGTAGGCTTAATTTTGCGTGCTAATTTATAAAATAATCCAGGAAAAAACTTATGTATATAAACCATTAACAGCTCAGTTGATCCAATTAATACTTCTTTCTTATCATTCTTTATGGCATTTATATATTTTCGGGCACATTTTTCCACAGATATACCTGTATTTTGTCCATCATCCATCTTTCCATGAGCTTTACCTTCTTTTGTAAGTGCATGTAGAGATATATTTGTTTTTACTCGTCCCGGAAAAGCAATTAACACTTTAATATTATGGTCAAAAACTTCAGCTCTTAAAGTTTCAAAAAATCCGTGTAAGGCATGTTTAGCCGCTGAATAAGCTGATCTTAATGGAAAGCCAAATTTCCCGGAGATACTACTTGTTACGGCTATATATCCACTATTTCTTTTAATCATATAGGGAAGTACTGCTTTAGTGAGTGCAATGGTTCCAAAATAATCAATTTCCATAATTTTCCGATCAACCTCCAATGGGGTATCCTTCACTAAAGATCTTTGACTAATTCCGGCATTATTCACCAACACATCAATTTGTCCGTACCTCTCAACTAATTTATCAGTTATGGATTGGAAGTTGTCAATATCCATCATATCTAAAAATTGAATATAACAATCGGCTCCAATTTCATCACATTTTTTTTTAACCCTTTCCAAATCTTTTTGTTGATTTGAAAAAATAATAAGTTTTGCCTTTTGCCTGGCAAACTCATAAGTTAAGGCCTCTCCTATACCGGAAGAGGCCCCTGTTATCCAAACGATCTTATTTGTAAAATCCATTTACTTATTAAAATTTATCGACCATAATATAATTGAAAGAAAATGATATCATATCTGAAAAATCTTCGCCAACTTCTTTCATATCTTCATCACCATCTATAAAATACCAATTTATACACATATTTAATCCTTCATCATCAAAATCTTTTATTAACACTAAAATATCTGCTATAAACTTAGCGGAAGAAGAATTAAAATAGTCAAGCTTAAAATTAAATTTAAAGCAATTTTCATTAAATTTCTCTACCTGCTTTTTATTTAAAACTTTCTCAAAATACTTTCTTATTTTATATATTATCGGAAAATAAAAATCTCTTACATTCTCTGGCCTTGAATTACCTTGCATTTCGAAGATATAATCAGCAGGATCAAAAAAAATTCGTGGTGATTTTTCTGTTTCAGGAATGTTCAATCCTTTCATGTAAAATTTATTTTTTTAAATTAAGTTGCATCGCAAAATAAGAAAACTTCTCATTAATTTTTTCAAAATCGTATCTGATTTTTTCTCTAGTAGTTTTAGCCATAACAATTAATCCAAGGCCTGCCCCTCCTTTAGCAGAAATTTCTGCATTTGCTAATGATTTTTTATATAAATCATTAACTTCTTCAACACCCAAATTATTCAATTCCTCCAATCTAAAAACTACATCAAGTTTATTTTCATTCAATATTATGTTTCCGGTATGAATTAAATAATTTTCGGCTATTTTTTCAATTATAAAACGTGGAGGGAAATTAATAATAAGTTCGTGTTCTTCTTCAAGTAAATCCGAATGTTTTAAAATATTGTCCAAACACTCAACAGATAATCCATATACTCGTTTCCTTAATATTTTATCTGGTTCTTTTTGGGCTAAATAAATTTTTAAATGATGCAACATGTCATCAATTATATCTAAATCTACAAATCCCTTATGATTGACAACTACATCGTAACTTTTCATAAACTTATTAATAGCTGGGCTCAGTATATAAGGCTAACTTCATAGTAACTAAAAGTTAAAGTTAAGGTTATTAATTAAAAAACAAAAAAAAACATATAAAATCTTATATTTATACATATAAATATCACTTTAAAAAAATCTTCCTTTAACATTAAATTAATGTTGATTTTACTAAAATTTAATCTAAAACTAATTTCTCATAACTATTGTATATCTACTTTTAACGCCAAATTAAAACATTATTAAAAATGGAAAATTTTTATATTATTCTGGTTGTAATCCTCTTTGCATTAGCAATTTCTGATTTAATAGTCGGAGTAAGCAATGATGCTGTAAACTTTTTAAATTCAGCAATTGGATCAAAAGTTGCTCCCAGGTATATTATTATGATAATAGCTAGTGCTGGTATATTGGTTGGTACAACATTTTCCAGCGGAATGATGGAAGTTGCCCGAAAAGGGATTTTTCATCCCGACCAATTTTATTTTTCTGAAATTATGATCATATTCCTTGCGGTTATGCTCACCGATGTAGTCCTTCTTGATGTGTTTAATACTATGGGGCTTCCAACATCAACAACAGTTTCAATTGTTTTTGAATTATTAGGTTCGGCAGTAGCCGTAGCTTTAGTAAAGATTCAAGCGTTGGGCCAAACAACAGGGGATTTAGCAAATTATATTAATTCAGCAAATGCATTATTAATTATATTCGGGATTTTGCTTTCAGTCGTTGTTGCATTTACGGTTGGTGCAATTGTAATGTATTTAACACGGATGGTATTTTCATTCGATCATGTTAAAACCTTTAAAAGGTATGGAGCTATTTGGGGAGGAATCGCTATTACCGCAATTACTTATTTTATTTTAATTAAAGGAGCCAAAGGTTCTTCGTTTTTGGGCAGCGAATCTACCACATGGATAAAAAATAATACTTCATTGATCATATTATATAGCTTAATTGGATGGACTGTTCTGCTTCAATTATTATATTGGATTGTAAAACTGGACATTTTAAAAATGATTGTTATTGTGGGAACTTTTGCTCTTGCAATGGCATTTGCCGGTAATGACCTGGTAAACTTTATTGGAGTTCCATTAGCAGGATTAAAGTCCTTTCAAACTTTTATTGCTGAACCTGATGCAAACCCTGATGGATTCTTAATGGTTGCTCTTACCGGAAAATCTAAGGCGAATACTTATCTATTATTAATTGCTGGTATGGTAATGGTTATAACATTATGGTTATCCCGCAAAGCAAGAAAAGTAACTGAAACCGAAGTAAATTTAAGTCGACAAAGCGTTGGAAATGAGCGGTTTGGTTCCACAATGCTTTCCAGGACACTCGTAAGAACATCAATGGATATTAGTAAGGTAATTGGGAAATTTACACCTCAAGCAGTTAAAAAAGGTATAAGTAAAAGATTTGATGATTCAGAGTATCAGAATAGAGTAAGAAATATGAAAGATGCTCCGTCTTTTGACCTTGTTAGGGCATCTGTTAACCTAACTGTTGCAAGTATACTAATATCTTTTGCAACTTCCTTAAAATTACCTCTATCTACAACATATGTAACTTTTATGGTTGCAATGGGCAGCTCTTTAGCAGATAAAGCCTGGGGTAGAGAAAGTGCAGTGTATAGGATTACCGGGGTAATCACCGTTATTGGAGGCTGGTTTATGACGGCATTTACAGCTTTCACAGTTGCATTTATTATTGCATTAATAATTAGCTGGGGTGGAGCTATTGCAATCATTATATTTGCGCTTGTTGCATTGTATACCATAATTCGTACACACACAAGGTTCCGCAAAAAAGAAGCTGACAAAAAGAGAGTAAAAAGGTTAGCAGATGAAGACTTGCATACAGATAATATCATGACGAAATGCTCATTAGAGGTTAGGAATATGTTAAAGTCTGTAGTTAACGTATTTAGTGAAACAATGATTGGGCTGACGAATGAAGACCGAAAACATTTGAAGAAAGTTTGTAAGGAAGTAAACAACTTAAATAACGATGCTAAATATTTAAAGGCTAATGTTCATAATACGCTTCTTAAACTTCAAGAAGAAGAAGGCGAAACCGGGCACTATTACGTTCAGGTAATTGATTATTTAAGAGAAATGGCACATGCTTTAACATTTATTTCTAATCCAAGCTATGACCATATTGATAATAACCACAAGCCTCTATTAAAAGCCCAAATCGATGAATTAAATGAAGTTAAAGAAAGTGTAACGGATTTATTTGATGCAATGATTTTAACTATTGAGAAGAACGAATTTGACTACATTCCTGTTTTAATTGATAAACAACAAGCAATCCTTGATATGATCAAATCATGCCGTAAAAAGCAAATAAAGCGTATAAAACATAACGAGGCAGGTACGCGAAATAGTGTACTATATTTAGGTATACTAAATGAAATTAAAAATTTCTTATTACAATCAATTAACCTGGTAAAATCTCAAAGGGATTTTGTAGAATATCAGAATAATAAATAAATGTTTAAAACCATATAAATTAAAAAGGCTCGGATGATTAATTCCGAGCCTTTTCTACTTAAATATAATTAATCTTAGTCTACAAATTTATATCCTACTC
Source organism: Bacteroidales bacterium (assembly GCA_028282785.1). GTDB lineage: Bacteria > Bacteroidota > Bacteroidia > Bacteroidales > UBA12077 > UBA12077. The sequence continues at coordinate 22,001 of JANQHE010000002.1, forward strand.
CTTTTATAGTCTTGATGTGCTTGTCGCCTATTTTTTCTCGTAATTTTCTAATATGAACATCAATTGTCCTATCACCAACGATAATATTATCTCCCCAAACTGAACTAAATATTTCGTCTCTGGTAAATACCCTATCCGGTTTTGAAATTAATAATACTAATAATTCAAATTCTTTCTTTGGTAATATTAACTCCTCACCTTCCTTAATCACAATATATCTCTCCTTATCTATAACCAAATTCGATTGCTTAATAATTAATTCTTCTCCGCTACGTTCTTCTCCTGCTGTAGATTTAAATCTTTTTAGCAAAGCTTTTATTCTACTAATAAGCACTTTTGGTTTTACAGGCTTTGTAATATAATCATCTCCTCCGGCATCGAAACCTGCTATCTGGGAATAATCCTCACCCCGGGCAGTTAAAAATGCGATTATCGTATTTTTCAGGTTTTTATCTTGCCTTAATGCCTCACACGTTTCAATACCATCCATCTCAGGCATCATAACGTCCAATAATATTAGATGAGGGGTAATCTTTTTTGCCTTTTCTATTGCTTCTTTCCCATTTTCAGCTGTAAAAACTTCAAACCCTTCCTTATTAACATTATAACTTAAAAATTCCAGAATATCTGGTTCATCATCTACAAGTAATATTTTAAAATCTTTGTTATTCATTGCTTTAACTTTAATTAATCCTTTAATGCGCTAAATTACAATAATATTGACCAGTTAAATATAAAATATGATTAAATGAATATTAAGATAAAGTTAATAAAAAAAATCATATACCATTTATTAACATAAGTTTAAAAATGATATAATAAGCTTTAGTATTTCTAAACTTTTCTTTGCATTGTAACTTTTTAAAAAGTATCAATTCTTTTAATAAACCAAAATCAAATTCACAATGAAAAAACGTTATTTAAAATTAACAGCTGCAATTTTAGCAGCATTAACCATTGGATTCACATCGTGTAGTGATGATGATGAGGATCCAAAAGCTAATCCAACAGTTGATCAGCCAAGTGAACAATCTGTTCAGGTTAGTAACAGTGTTGATATAACTTTCGCATACACTGCAGAAGCAGGTTTCGCTTCAAGTAGCGTTACTGCTACCGGTGGTACAGCAACTGTTACAACTGACGGTACTGCTGATGCTACTTCAGGTAACATCGTTGTTTCTTTCGAAGCTGGCACTAATTCAGGTGCCGGATCAGTTACTTTAACTGTTACGGATAAAGATAGTAACACAGGCTTTAACACTGCTGTATTATCAATTTCTGATTCACCGGTTCCTTCAATTGCTGGAATCCCTGCAACAGCATCTGTTGTAGCAGAGTCAACATTAGGGCCTGTTGCCGCTACTATTACGATGGAAGATGTTCCTGGTACTTTAGCAATTACTGCTAATGGTGAAGCTTTGACTCCAGTTGACATTACAACAGATGGTCAGGTAGTTAATTTTGAATATCCTACTACAATAGATCAAGCAAATACTAAAGTTGAATTAGTATTCACAGCTACTGATTCTGATGGCGATTTTGCTACAGCTACTCATATTCTTACAGTTGACGCTCCAAATGTTCCAGTTAAAGTTGTTGATTATAATATTGAAGCAAATGAAACTTGGTATGCTGATACTATTTACGAACTTGCTACCAGAGTAACTGTTCTTGATGGAGTTACTTTAACTATTAAAGCTGGTACTGTAATTAAAGGACAACCTGGAACAGGTGCAAATGCTACTAATTTATTAGTTGCCAGAGGTGGTATGTTAATGGCTCAAGGAACTGCTACAGATCCTATTATCTTTACTTCTACTTCTGACTTACTTATTCCTGGTCAAATTAACAGCCCTAACTTAACTGAAGCTACCAGTGGTACATGGGGTGGTGTATTAATTTTAGGTAAAGCTCCTATTTCCCCTAAAGGTGGTGCTACAGAAGCAGCTATTGAAGGTATTCCACCGGATGATGAAAATGGTAGATATGGTGGTGCTATTGCAGATGATAACTCAGGAACAATTACATATATTTCAATCCGTCACGCTGGAACAAATATTGGTGAAGGTAACGAAATTAATGGTTTAACACTAGGTGGTGTTGGTTCCGGAACAACAATTTCACACGTTGAGATTATTGCTAACCAAGATGATGGAATCGAATTCTTTGGTGGAAATGTAGACGTATCAAATGCTCTTGTTTGGGCTAATGGCGATGATGCAATCGACGGTGACCAAGCATGGAACGGTACTATTGATAATGGTATTATTATCGAAGCTGGTGACAAGCCATTCGAACTTGACGGGCCAGAAGCTGATTTCGAACAAGGAAATTATACTATTTCGAATTTCTCAATTAAAGTTGGGGATTCTGAAGGTCTGGTTGATAATGATGACAACACAAATGTTATCATGAGTAATATTTTCTTTTTTGACCTAAGTACTACCATTACTCAGATTTTTGATACTATGCCGACTGCGGCTGGAGTTGATTTCACTAATTTTGAAATCGTATTACCTGCTGGAAGTACAGTTGCCACACATTTCCCAGATGATCAATCTTTTGTTACTGCTGTTGACGCTGGTGCAAATACCGTGGGTGCAGATAAATCAGAATTTACAGGTTGGACCTTTGCTGACGCTAATGGTCAATTGGCTGATTTTTAATGAATTAAAAGAATCTTTTTTAGAATATCAAACTCGCAGGTTGGCAAACCTGCGAGTTTTAATTTGATAATACGAATCACAATTTTAAGCTATGAACAAACTAAAATCTTTACTTCTATTTCTTTTAATGACTATTAGTGTAGCCTCTTTCTCTCAAAGCGGTATTATTCGAGGAACTGTATTTGATGGAACTACAGGTGAATATCTTCCAGGGGTTACCATATATATTGAATCCATATCACATGGAACCATTACAGACTTAGATGGAAAATTTAACTTAAAATGTGCACCAGGCACATATAATTTAAAAATTTCTTTTATTTCTTATGAAACAGTAGTTATTGAAGGACTAGAAGTGGAAATGGAAGAAGTAACTTTGATTGACGACGTTGGTTTAAAAGAAGCAACATTTGAAATTGCGAGTGCAGTGGTTACTGCCCAAGCAATTAGAAATACTGAAACAGCCTTACTTGCCTTAAAACAAAAATCTCCCAATGTTTTTGATGGTATTTCTGCAGCCAGCCTCAGAAAAACTGGAGACTCCGATGCAGCTTCTTCAATTAAAAGAGTTACCGGTGTTTCCGTTACCAATGGTAAATATGTTTATGTTAGAGGTTTAGGTGACCGCTACACTAAAACTATCCTGAATGGAGTTGATGTACCGGGATTAGATCCTGATAGGAACACGATACAAATGGATATATTTCCAACCAATATAATTGATAATATTATTGTTCACAAGTCCTTTAGCGCTGAGCTCCCAGCTGATTTTACCGGAGGCGTTGTTGACATAGAATTAAAAGATTTCCCGGAAGAAAAGCAAGGAAGTATTTCAGTTGGTGCAGGATATAACGCAAATTTTCACTTCAATAGTAATTACTTAAATTACGAAGGTGGAGCCACAGACCTTTTGGGTTTTGATGATGGAACAAGAGATATACCTGCCAGTTCCAATATACCAACATATAATGACCTGTTACTTGAAAATGATCCGATGGGAGAAAATTCTCTTCGATACAAAGAAATTTTAGGCAATTTTAGTCCAAATATGGCTGCTATTAAAGAAACAAGCTTAATGGATTATGATTTTGGTATTTCATTTGGGAATCAAAAACTTCTCGAAAAAACTACAATAGGTTATAATATTGCTTTCTCATATAAAAACAATACAGAATTTTACGAAAAAGCCAAATTTGAAAAATACGCTCAAAATCCTGATTTAAATGAATCTGAATTAATTATTGATAATACTGCCAATGGGGCGTATGGGATTAATAATGTATTTTTAAATGGTTTAGTTGGATTTGCCGTTAAAACAAAAAGTTCTAAATATAGAATTAACTTAATTCATCTCCAAAATGGAGAGTCTTCCGCTGGTATTTTTGATTTTATTAGTAGAGATGCCGGAAGTGATTTTGAAGCATTCCAACATACTTTATTATACTCACAGAGATCACTTACAAATTTACTAATTGACGGAAAACATCGTTTTGATGAATCTAAATGGGAGATTATTTGGAAATTGTCACCAACTTTATCCAAAATAGAGGACCCGGATATTCGATTTACAAGATATGCTTACAGACCAAGTGGTTTAGAAATCGGAACAGAAACCGGTTTTCCTGAAAGAACCTGGCGAGAATTAGATGAAATGAATTTAGGTGGAGTTCTACATTTAACTAAAAAATTTAAATTTAACGGACAAGATGCTAAATTAAAATTTGGAGGAGCTTACACATATAAAGAAAGAAATTTTAATGTTCGTACGTTTGCTATTAATGTAAGAAATATTCCATTAACAGGAGATCCGGACGAATTATTTTTTGATGAAAATTTATGGCCTTACCAAGATGATATTAATAGAGGGACAACTATTGAACCAAACTTTATTCCGGATAATGTAAATAAATTTGATGCCAATGTTAATTATAAGGCAGGATATATTTCAGGTGAAGTAAATATTTTTAAAAGCTTAAAAACTATACTTGGTGTAAGAGCTGAAAATTATATTCAAAGATACACAGGTACGGATCAACAGCAAGTTAATGTACTTGACAATGATAAGGTACTTGATGAGCTAAACTTCTTTCCATCAGTAAACCTAATTTATGGCGTAAATGAAGATATGAATTTACGTATATCTTATTCCAAAACAATTGCAAGACCATCGCTTAAGGAACTTTCTTATGCCCAAATCTTTGATCCGGTAAGTGGTACTACTTTTATTGGTGGGCTAGCAGATGATATTGGGCAACATCCTGATACAGGAGATGATATTGTTTATTGGGATGGTAATTTGGTAAGTACTGATATTCAGAACATTGATTTAAGGTGGGAATGGTTTCATGAAAGAGATCAAATGGTCTCGCTAAGCGGATTTTATAAAAAATTCAGCAATCCAATTGAGATGGTTCAATTTGCAACAACACAAAAAACTGCTATACAACCTAGAAATGTTGGTGACGGTCAAGTTATTGGGGTTGAAATTGAAATACGACAAGCGTTAGGATTTATAAATGAATCTTTTAATAATTTCAGTCTAACCGGAAATTTTACATATGTTGAGTCAAAAGTTAAATATAGTCAGTCTGAATATGACTCCAGAGTAATAAATGCCCGTACCGGACAAACTATTGATGAGTATCGTGATATGGCCGGACAGTCTCCATATTTAATAAATATCGGAGCTGTCTATAATGGTGGTACAGAAGGAATCTGGGAGGGACTGGAAGCAGGTCTTTTCTATAATGTTCAGGGAAAAAGCCTTGCTGTTGTTGGTATAGCTAGCAAACCTGATATTTACACTTTGCCATTTCATAGTTTAAATTTTACTCTTAACAAACAGTTCAATGGCTTAGGAGTAGGCTTTAAAGTTAAAAATATTTTGAACAGTAAAGATGAAGCTGTTTACCAAGCTTATCAAGCGGAAGATCAATATTATAGATTACTTGAAAAAGGTATTAGTTTTAGTTTAAGCTTAAAATATAAATTTTAGGATTTGTATTTAAACTTTAAAAACCGGTTTTTTAAACCGGTTTTTTCTTATGCCTATTTTAACAAATATGGAAATTTATTATTTATTGTTAACATTAATTTAACACACAATTATCTAAAGATCTACACATTAAACGTTAAAAGATATTTTAATTAACCTTTTCTTAACATTTATATAACATTATATTAATTTTTTCGTATCTTTGAATAAAGAAACTAGTATAAATCCAAAAATATAAATGTCATGAAAACATTAATCACATACTTAGCTACCCTATTTTTACTAATTTCAACTGGTTTTTCACAAGAATTAGTAAAAAAAGATGGAAAATTCTATGATAACTCTGAAAATTTATATTCTGGCAATTACACTGAATATTACGAAAACGGAACCTTAAAAGTAAATGCTAAAATAAAGGATGGAGAATACCATGGTGAAACAATTATGTATTTTAATAACGGATTTATTAATGAAAAACGTTATTATAATTCAGGTAAGATGCATGGAACTTGGGTTACATTTAATGAAAGTAATGTCAAATTAGCTATTGCTAATTACGAAAATGGGAAAAAACATGGAGAATGGATAATTTGGGATGAAAAAGGTACATTACGATACAAAATGAATTATGTTGATGGGGAAAGAAAAGGAACCTGGGAAGTATTTGACGAAAAAGGCCAGTTACTAGCAGAAAGAGAATACCCATCAAAATAATAATTGGTTTATTAAATGAAAAATGCTCTTGATTTCAAGAGCATTTTTCATTTAAGGGCTTCAATCTTTAAAATTAAGTTTGGGTCTATACAAAGTTTATGAAAATATTCTCTCGCTGATGGTGGAGCAACACCTGGAAAATCACCTTCTTTACCTAAGATATCTGTTATAACCTGAAAATGTAAATGAGGGGGCCAATTCCCATTAATATTTTCATCACCTATATATGCAATAACATCTCCCCTCCTAACTTGTTGCCCTTTTCTCTTTTCTTGTATTGATTCAAGACTAAGATGGCCATATAAAGTATAAAATACTTCTCCTTCGATCAAATGCTCTAAAATCAAAGTTGGCCCATAATCACCATAAGCTATATTATTATTGAAACTATGGACAATTCCGGGTAGTGGAGAATAAATTTGAGTTCCTTCTTTTATCCATATGTCAATTCCCAGGTGGATACTTCTTGGTTCGCCATCGTTGTCGTAATGCTTACTACGTTTATAAATTAGCCTATCCTCTAAGTACCCCCCAACTCCAACCTTCTTTTTTTCCTTTTTAAGCTTGTTAAACACATAGCTTGTCAACTCCTCGGTATTATCTAAATCAACATTATATAATTCTTTATTTTTTTCCGAAAAATCAAAAACAAAAACGTTTTTTTCATTTAATTCAACATCAACCACTCTAGCAATAAAATCCCTGTTTTTCTTTAGGATTTTAATTATATGTTCAGTTTTTCCTTTTTGCATACATATGCAATATAAGAAAATATAAGCTCAAAATAAACAGAATAAAATAATAAAAAAAGCCCGGGTTAAAAACCCAGGCTTTCTCAATCCTTTATGAATGTATTAATTGAAGCTTTCTATTTCTAATTTAATTGTATCGCCCGTATCATTTCCTAATTTTACGGTTTCCACTTTATCCTTATATGAAATATATGTTGCTTTCAATTCAACTATCCCTTGTTGTATACCGTCTATTACAAAATTCCCATCGAAATCTGTATAAACACTCTTTTCTGTTCCTTCTATATTTACTTTTACCCCTGTTAAAGCCTCACCTGTTAATTTATCAATAACTTTTCCTTTCACAGAAACAGTTTTGACTGATCCTTCATCATTTTTAACATCATTTGCCGACAGGACAACTCCTGTTAAAAGTAATAGTGTAAATAAAAATATTATCTTTTGCATACTCTTGTTAATTTTAATATTCGATCCAAAGGTACCTGCACCACGTTACTTAAACATTATTAGAGAATATAATTTTCGTTAACGTTATATTAATTTTATGTTAGCTATATTAAATTTATGTAATATTGCAGTCAAAATTTTATCCTAACTCAATTAAATAAATGAAAACAAAATTCTATTTTTTCCTGTTAAATGTATTAATATTAGTGTTTTTTTCCACTCAAATGTTTTCTCAAGAGAAAAATATTTCATTTAAACCTTCCGGTAAATTTCAAGGAAAAGTATTTAGTAATTTCCATTATGAGTTGGTTGAAGATGGCGAATCCGCCTTTGCAGTTGATCGGGCTTATTTTGGGTATGAACATTACCTGTCTGAAAATTTTACGGTTATTTTAAAATTAGATATTGGAAGCCCTAACCAGAATTCTCAATATGATATTTTAAAGAGATATGCGTATTTTAAAAACGCTGCTTTAGTTTACTCAAAAGATAAATTAAAAATAAGTTTTGGATTAATTGATCTTCAACAATTTAAATTTCAAGAAAAATTTTGGGGACATAGGTATATTTATAAATCTTTTATGGATGAACATAACTTTGGAAGTAGCGCAGACATAGGTGCATCTATCTCATATAAATTAAGTAAAATTATATCAACAGACCTAACAGTTATGAATGGAGAGGGATATAACCAGTTACAAGCAGATAATAAATATAAAACTGGTTTAGGAATAACTTTTCTACCCATAAAAGGACTAACTGCAAGATTTTATGTGGATTATACGAAACAAGAAGAAATACAAGCAACATGGTCGGGGTTTATCGGTTATGATCTTAAGAAAATAGTAAAACTTGGAGTTGAATACAACCATCAATTAAATAACAAATATGAGAATGATCATAACCTTCAAGGTTTTTCAACATATGCTTCTTATAATATTTTTAAAAAATGGGAACTCTTTGCCCGTTATGATAAATTATGGTCGAATAAAATCGCAGGTGAAGAGTATGACTGGAATATTAATAAAGATGGTAGTGCTTTAATAGCAGGAATACAATTTGCTCCTATTAAAAATGTTAAAATTGCTGCCAATTATCAAGATTGGTATCCGTATGTGCAAAATATTGATAATGAGTCATATATTTACTTAAATCTTGAATATAAATTTTAATTCACCTTGCTATGAAAATTAAAGCTTTATACCTAGTAACGTTTATATTTTTGATACCATCTACATTTTCATGTAGAAAAAGCGACATTGTTTTTAACAATGGAACTACCATAACAGATGATGGTAGCGGAACAGGAACTGTAACCTGGGAAGCAGGTGAAGAATATATTCTTGAAGGGTTCGTATTTGTTAATCCGGGGCAAACCCTTACCATAGAGCCTGGTACAGTAATTAGAGCAAAAACAGGGCAGGGGGAAAATGCCAGTGCTTTAATTGTAGCAAGAGGAGCTAAAATTATTGCCGAAGGTACCCGCGAAAAACCAATTATATTCACTGTTGAGGGTGATGATTTGGATGGTTCTGTTCCGATTGAATCTCGTGGTCTTTGGGGAGGAGTCATAATATTAGGGAATGCCCAGTTAAACAGTGAGTTTAATGAGTCAAAAATTGAAGGGATTCCACTATCTGAATCGAGAGGTATTTATGGAGGTTCAATAAATAACGACAACTCCGGAATATTTAAATACATTTCTATTCGGCATGGAGGTACTAATATTGGTGAAGATAATGAGATAAATGGATTAACACTTGGAGGAGTAGGTTCAGGTACTATTATTGAATATATTGAAGTAATCTCTAACAAAGACGATGGGTTTGAGTTTTTTGGAGGAACTGTTAATTGTAAATACCTGGCTTCTGCTTTTTGCGGAGACGACGCATTTGATTTTGATGAAGGATATAGGGGTAAAGGACAATTTTGGTTGGCTATTCAAGCTCCAGCATTGGGTGATAATCTCGCTGAACATGATGGCGGAATTGACCCTGAATATGGTGAACCATATTGTATACCTGACATTTATAATGCAACTTATATCGGAAATGGACAGTTAAACTCTTCAAACCTGATGATTTTCTCAGATGATGCAGGAGGTAAATATAGAAATTCAATATTTATTAATCAGTTAAACGGTATAGAGATAGAATATATTGATGGCTTTAATGACAGTTATACTCAATTTGAAAATGAAAATTTGATCTTTGAAAATAATATTTTTTATAACATTGAAGGAAATAACAATTCTTTAATTCTCTCTGCCTTTAATGAAGAGGATGACCCTTTAACTGACCAACAAATGGCATTGCAAAACTATTTTTTAACTGCAAATAACGAAGTTTATGACCCCGGGATAATCATTACCGAAAACGATTATGATGTTTTACCTTCTGGTGATGTTGAAAGTGACCTGGCTGATTATGCAGATGAATGGTATGATGAAGCAAGCTTTAAAGGCGCTTTTGAGCCTTCAGGTACGAATTGGTTAGAAGGATGGTCATTATTAAGTAAATCAGGAAAAATTAGATAATTCTTAAAATAAGAAAGAGGCTTCTATGTTGAAAAGCAAGTAAAAGCCTCTTTCTTATTTTAGTGTATCTCCATATAAAACAGAATCTTTTATAATTGAATCCATCATCATCCTAAACTTAAGTTCTTCCTCAACCTTTTCAAACTTCTTTATTAAATACTCATAATCTTCTTTTAAAGATTGTTGTTCCATAAGTAATAATTTATTCCTTTCTCCTTGTTCATAATATAAAAATGCCCGATCAATCAGAGCTCCAAGGAAGAAAAAGGTAATTACAAGAACAGTAACCTTAAACTTGCTCATAATTTTGTTAATTGACTAATAATTAAACACTAAATTAAAAATAATTAACAAATCTTAATATCTTAGCTTAGTATATCTATTGATGTTCCGGTCTTAACAAATCATTTACTGTTTTTACCGGATTAAATGTTTCTACGTGTACTTCTACAAAAACAGTATTCCAATTGGCCATTGCACCATTCCATAATCCAGGTAATTCTTGAGCTTTTAAGTTTCTTCCACCTTTTGATTTTTTGGAAATAAAACCTGTATTTAAATCTCTGTATTTCAATAAATCAAACTTATTTCCACTTTTATTTTTGGTTGCACATACTAAATCAACAGGATTAAAGTGCGTCGATAATTTTACTATCTCATTCTGTTTTTCATTATTAGAATCAATTTGAGAGGATTCTACAATTTGCAAATCCATAATTCCATTGGTTTGTTTAACCCAAAACGGACCCCCACCTGGCTCACCCTCATTTTTAACCATTCCGCAAACTCGGATTGGCCGATTTAAAATTCCTAATATTGATTTTGGATCAATATTCTTATCAAATTCATAACATAAATCTTTCTTTATGAAATCTTTTATTTCAGATAAAATTTCATCCGTATAATTTATTTCTTCAAGAATATCTATGTAATTAAAAATCTTTTCCTGGTAAGATAATAGTATTCCGGCTAATGCTTTTTTGTATTTTACTGTCACCTCTTTCATTCGATCCGGCACTACATTATCAATATTTTTAATAAAGATAATATCAGAATCGAATTCGTTTAAGTTTTCTATTAAAGCTCCGTGTCCACCGGGTCTGAACAGCAAAGATCCATCTGAATTTCTGAATAACTGATTTTCTAAATCAACAGCCACCATATCTGTTGAAGGTTTCTGTTGTGAAAATGAAATCTTATATTTTACATTAAATCTTTTCTCAAAATACTCAATTTTGGTTTCAAGCAAATCCAGAAATAAATCCTTATGTTCAGGAGAAATTGTAAAGTGAATCTTAACAACATTATCGAAAGATTTTGAATAACTAGCACCTTCATACAAATGTTCTTCAAATGCCGTTCTTAAATCATCCTCGTATTTATGAAAACTTAAAACTCCTTTGGGCTTTTGTCCATAATTAAGACCATCATGAAACAAGAAATACCTTAGTATTTCCTTAAACTTTCCGGTTTTTAATAAATTATTAATATCCTGTCCGTTAGATTTTATTACATTTTTTAACTCATCATAAAATGCAAACTTTTCAAGATTCTTAAAATATCTCTCTATACTTTCATCACTAACTTCTTCAATATTATTATATTGTCCATCAGCTTTTTCGTAAAATTCAAATAGAAATTTAAACATTCTTGAAGCTGCCCCTGATGCGGGAATAAATTTTAAAGAATCGGGACTAAGGTCTTCATACAATTTAATGTACGCTTCAATTTCCTCTTCACTCAGACGAATAATTCCATCATTAATGGTTGCTGGTCTTGATATTTTTAAATATGGAAATCCTTGTATAAAATTCTTTATCTGATTATTTACTTTTTCGGGAGTTAAACCCTTACTTTCAATTTGTTGAATATCTTTTTCTGTAAACATATTGTACGATTATTTATGTTTATACAAAAATAAACTGAATTTAGCTTATTGTTAGAATTTTGCAGTTAATTTAAGATTAAGCCTTCTGGAAGTTAAATAGTTTGGAACGGCATATTGCGAAGCATTTCCGGCTTGATTATTAACGGTTTTAATCCACATATAGGAGATGGTATTATTAATATCAAGCAAATTAAAAACTTCAAAACTGATCCACATATCCTCAAAATTATTAAGCCATTTAGCTTTTTCAAATTCTTTATTACTGCTTTTCAATACTTTTGATAACCCAAGGTCGACACGTTTGTATGCCTTCATTCTAAAAACCTGGTCGTATCGGTCTTCATTAGGTGACGAAAAAGGCAATCGGCTACCATAATGTAAACTTAAATTCATTCTAAACGAAGGACTCATAGGTAAATAATCCTGAAAATATAAACTAAAATTAACCAACTGATCCGTAGGACGTGGATAATACCCCGGTTCGATCCGATTGCCCTCTGAATTGTAATAATAGTCGCCACTAATATCTTCCTTAGTTTGCATTAAGGAAAGGCTTGCCCAGGATTCAATTCCTTGTACAAATTCTCCATTAATTTTAAAATCTATTCCATATGCATATCCATCAGCCATATTCTGAGCAGAATACTCCAAATGAACATTATCAACTTTATATGGAATAAGATCTCTAAGAATCTTATAATATAATTCAGTACTTAACTTAAATGGCCTGTTCCATGCATTAAAGGTAAATTCGTTTCCTAAAACAAAATGAATTGATTTTTGAGACTTAATATCAGGATTTATTGTACCCTCTGCATTTTTCATTTCTTTATAAAATGGTGGTTGATAATATAATCCGGACGCAAATCTAAATATCATATTCTTCTCCCAATTTGGAATATAGGATATTGATAACCGAGGTGTCAAAATAAGTTCTTTATTAAAATCCCAATAACTTGCGCGTACTCCAACATTTAGATAAAACTCAGCCTCATTCTTAAAATTCTTGGAAAAGGTATTTTGAACATAAGCAGATATTCTATTGGAGCTTATTTTATTTAAAGCTCTAGCAGTTTCATACAACTCTATTGTCGATCCATTATAAGGCAGAGAAAAACCAGCTGAATCCAGCATTTTCCACTGAGATATTTCATCATCGATTTTTTCATAGTTATATTTTGCGCCCCATCTTAACTTATTTCTCTCTGCGTAATAACCACCTTTAAAAGATATTGTATAGACATTTGCAGTTAGAAAGTTCCTGGCATGATTTAAGAAAGTTCCAACCCCGATATTCATTATACTATCACCATATGTATCTGATCCAACTGTGTTATCTAATTCATTTAAATAATACTGCCCTTGAATGTCATATGTTTCTTGCTCATTGGTTTGAAATGCAGACAAGATCATCTTTAGCGATAATCTTTCATTTGGACTATAGTTTGTTGTAAAAGCTCCCAGATAAGTTTCAAATTTATCATTTTCGTTCCCATCATAATAAATTTTCAAATTTAGCGCTTCATCTATTGTACCGAAAGATGTTTCTCTACTTTGGGGGATGAATTTGTAACTGTTTAATGAATAATAACCCAAAAAATCAAAATCCAGTTTTGAGTTTACTTTATATGTTAAATAAGATTGGATATCGTAATAATCAGGGTTATAATCACCTGTAGTTTCTAAAGAATTTAATACATATTGAGATGTTTTATATCTCATTCCTGTATTATACGTAAACTTGCCAGATTTTGAAATGTCTTCGAGTTGAGCTGTTCCTCCTAATAAACTTAATGATACCCTACCTGAAAATTCAACGGGCTTATTATATCGTATATCCAATACAGAAGACATTTTATCTCCAAATCTTGATTCAAATCCTCCTGACGAGAAATGGATAGAAGAAACCATATCTGAATTTAAAAAACTTAGTCCTTCCTGTTGTCCTGAACGAATCAATAATGGTCTGTAAATTTCAATATCATTTACATAAACTAAATTTTCATCATAGTTACCTCCGCGAACGGAATACTGTGAGCTCAGTTCTGTATTTGAAGATACACCAGGCATTGTTTTAATCAACGCTTCAAGATTACCGGAAATATCAGGATTTAACTCAATATGTTTTGCTTCGATTTTTATTAAATTTGATTCTGGTGACAACTCTCCTACAACTGCAACTTCTCCAATATCACTAACTGCAAGTTCCAATATTATGTCAAAATTTGAAACTGAATCTCTGTTTGAATTTATGGTAAAACTCTTAGGTAAGTAACCAATACAAGAAACCTGAACCAATACATTTCTGTTTTCCGGAATTTTTAAAGAGTAACTTCCGTCATTTTTTGAAATTACTCCGGTATTATTTGACATATTCCTGATATGAGCTAATTCAATTGGTTTACCTTCCTGGTTTAAAACCTTTCCCCTTAAAGAAATTACATCTTGAGAAAAAACCGAAACTGCAAAAAAAATCAGTAGAATATATGAGAATAAAAACTTCATCAAATAGTACCTATTACAAAGCTATAAACAGCAAAATCAATAAATTATTTTACGATTTTAATAAGAAATCCAAAACTAATTCTTTTGGTTAAGATTAAGAAAATTTCCATAACTTTATTTGCACCAAAAAATATTTGATATGATAAATCAGTTTGAAATTAGTTTACCTTCATTTAAGCGTGGATATCATATAATTACAGACCATATCTTAAATTCTTTTGAAGATCTTCCTGAAAAAGGACTTATGCATATTTTTATCAAACACACATCTGCAGCACTAACCATTAATGAAAATGCCGACCCTTCAGTAACAGTCGACTTTGAAAACTTTACGAATCACCTGATTCCTGATGGGCACAAATTATTTTCCCACACCATGGAAGGCCCCGATGACATGGCAGCTCATATTAAGTCATCTACTTTCGGACAATCATTAACTATTCCAATTACCGATTATAGTCTAAATTTGGGAACCTGGCAGGGAATTTATTTATGTGAATTTAGAAATCATGGAGGAAACCGTAAATTAGTAATTACAATTTATAATTAATTTGATTTCAAAATTTAAGATTTCTAATGAAAAAATAATTGATCACTGAAAATTCAGAATGGTATATTTTTCATAAGATTAATATTTCTCACAAAAACCTGACAATTAATAAATTACAGTTTCAACACTAAATTCTTATGTTAATTACAATTTGTAACTAAAAACTGATTTTCAGTAAATTATGTTATACAAAATGTCTATTTTAATAACAATTAATAAAAAATAATACTACATTTGCTTTCATATAGTAAATAACAACAAAACTAAACTATGAAAATAAGTAAGATTGTTTATTATTATGTTATTGCTGTTCAGGTAGGTTTTTTAAAACGCTTTGGTGGCCTGTGATTTAACACTCTGTTAACTTTATTAACTTATCAGCTCTTTTATAAGTTATTGAGATTTCATAACTTATGACTTTTATAAAATTTAAAAATAAAAAATAAAACTACGATAAAATGCAAAAACTATTATTATTAGGTGATGAAGCAATTGCTCAAGGAGCACTCGATGGAGGAATGTCGGGTATATATGCCTATCCGGGAACTCCATCAACTGAAATAACCGAATATGTTCAGGGATCAAAATTTGCACAAGAAAATAACATCCATAGCGATTGGTCAGCAAATGAAAAAACTGCGATGGAGGCAGCTTTAGGTATGTCATATGCAGGTAAACGTGCCATGGTTTGTATGAAGCATGTTGGTTTAAATGTTGCAGCTGATGCTTTCGTTAATTCATCCATTACTGGTGTTAATGGAGGTTTAATTGTTGTTTCTGCTGACGATCCATCAATGCACTCATCTCAAAATGAGCAAGATTCCAGATTCTATGGGAATTTTGCCATGATGCCAATGCTTGAGCCTGTAGACCAACAAGAAGCATATGAAATGTCTTATCATGGATTTGAGCTTTCTGAAAAATTCAAACTTCCTGTTTTATTAAGACTCACAACAAGGTTAGCTCATTCCCGTGCAGGGGTTCAAACTTTAGAGCAAAAAGCTGAAAATGAAGTTTCAATCCCATCTAATCCAACTCAATTTGTATTGCTACCTTCTATAGCACGAAAACAATATAAAACTTTGTTAAATATTCAGGATGCCCTGGTTGAAGCATCAGAGAATTCTACGTTTAATAAATATATTGATGGTTCTGATAAATCATTAGGCATTATTGCTCCGGGTATTGCTTTTAATTACCTAATGGAGAACTTCCAGGATAAAGAATTGAACCACCCTGTATTAAAAATTGGTCAATATCCGATTCCTCGAAAGCAAATAATGAAGATGGTCGAAGAATGTGACAGGATTCTTGTCTTAGAAGAAGGTTATCCATTAATTGAAGAATCATTAAAAGGCTACCAGGAAGCTGGTACTCCAATTTCCGGAAGACTGGATGGATCTTTACCTCGTGATGGCGAGTTAAATCCAAATTTAGTTGCTAAAGCTTTAGGGTTAGAAACAACTTTAGATGGTGAAATACCTGAATTAGTTAAAAACCGTCCACCTTCAATGTGTGTAGGTTGTGGTCATATAGATGCTTACAATGCTTTAAACATTGCTTTAAAGGAATATGGCGTTGGAAGAGTATTCTCGGATATCGGTTGTTATACTTTAGGCGCATTACCTCCGTACAATGCTATTAACTCTTGCGTTGATATGGGAGCATCAATTACAATGGCAAAAGGTGCTGCTGATGCTGGATTAATTCCAGCGGTAGCAGTAATTGGAGATTCAACTTTTACTCACTCCGGAATTACCGGTTTAATTGATTGTGTAACTGAGAACAGTCCGGTAACAATAATTATTTCTGATAACTATACCACAGGAATGACAGGAGGCCAAGATTCTAAAGCCTTAGGTAAAATTGAAGATATCTGTAAAGGTGTTGGTGTAGATCCTGAGCATATTAAGGTTTTCAAGCCATTGAAGAAAAATATGGATGAAATGGTTCAGATAATGAAAGATGAACTGGCATATAAGGGAGTTTCTGTTATAATTCCACGTCGTCAGTGTGTTCAGACAATGAAGAATAAGAAACTTGCAGAGCAACTTAAAGAATTAAACCTTAAATAATCTACATTAGTAACTTAAAAAAAATAAATAATATGAAAACAGATATAATATTGGCTGGTGTAGGTGGACAAGGGATTTTATCAATTGCCGCTACAATTGGGATGGCAGCTTTACATAATGATATGCATTTGAAACAAGCCGAGGTTCATGGAATGAGTCAACGTGGAGGTGCAGTTCAATCAAATATGAGAATTTCTGATAAACCAATAGCTTCGGATTTAATTCCTATGGGAGCTGCGGATATTATCCTTTCGGTTGAGCCTATGGAATCATTAAGATATTTACCTTATCTTAAAAAAGGTGGTTGGTTAGTAACTAATACAACTCCATTTGTAAATATTCCGGATTATCCTGAAGTTGAAAATGTTTTAATTGAGGTTAAGAAGCATAAAAATCATATTGCATTAGATGCAGATACAATTGCAGCAGAATTTGGATCAAAAAGATCATCAAATATAGTTATGTTGGGTGCGGCAACACCTTTCTTTAACATCTCATTCGAAAGTTTTGAAGAAGGTATCAGAAAAATCTTTGCTCGTAAAGGAGAAGATATAATTAATATGAACCTGAATGCACTAAGAGCAGGAAGAGATTTTGCTGAGAAAAATAGGTAGGTATTTTTATTAATTTAATAATTATTGTAGAAGCAGGATATACCCTGCTTCTACTTTTTATATCATACCTAGTTATTACCCAAGATTAATGGTAAACCATCTTTCCCACTTCCTACTACAATAACTTTTGAATTTGGAGATTCCGCAAGCTTTATAGTAGCTTCAATACCTCTCTGCTTTAATATATTTGTTGTTAAACTAGCACTAATAATTTTATTATAATTAGAAATACCTTCGGCTTCAATTTTCTTCCTTTCAGCCTCTTGCTTTTCTTTTTCCAATCTATACTGCATCGCTTCTGCAATTTGTCTTTGTTCCTCTTTGCTATCAATTGCCATTCTAATTTTCTCAGGTAATTGAATAGAACGTATTAGAAGTGTTTTCATTTTTACATTATTATTTTGAAGATTTACTGTAGTTTCTTCAATAATGCTTTCTTCAACTTCTGCCCTTCTTGTTGAATATATCTCTTCTGCCTCATAACTTCCAAATATTTTTCTGGCTGCAGATCTAACTTCAGGTACAACAAGCCTTTCCTTATAATCTCCTGAAAAATTCTCATAAAGATCTCCAATGTTTTCCCTAATAGGGACATACCTGACCGTTACATCAACAATTATTGACAATCCTCTTTTATCAAGAACATCCATTCGTTCCTCAACAATTTGTTCTTTCATATCGTATATTAACAACCGGTTCCAAGGTGCAATAACGTGCAAACCAGGCCCATAGATTTTATCCTTATCCAATCCATCCTTTTTCAATGGCCTAAAAATTATAGCTGCTTCAGTAGGTTCTAAAATTTTGAACATACGGCCCCCAAGAATTATTACAAAAATTACAATAATTCCTATTATTACTAATACAAATGTCGATAATGGCTTTTTCATAGTTTTAGATTTTAAATATTTAATTCTTCGAATGACTAAAGGTAAACATAATATTGCAATAGAAAAGAATCCCTTAATTATTATCTAAAAGAACTAATAAATTGAAATGAGTACGTTATCAACACATAAGCCTAATAAATATTATGGTTATGTTAATTTTTCTTTATTGTGGTTTTAAGATATTTTAAATAGATTTGACCTGCATTATTCATGAATTTAATGAATAATGCAACTGACGTAGGAAAAATCAAAAATTTATAATAATTTATATCTTTGATTTTTCACAGTCAGGGTCAACCTGGACTATTCATAAATATTAGAAAATATAATGTTTAAGAATACGTCAGGTTGAAGTCCTTTAATTAAAGAAAGTTATACGTTATGGAATTTAAAGAGTCAGAATTAATAATAAATCCGGATGGAAGCATTTTTCATTTGCATTTATTACCTGATGATATTGCTGATGATATTATCCTGGTAGGTGATCCCGGCCGGGTTGAAACTGTAGCATCTTTCTTTGATAATATTGAATTAAAAAAAGACAACAGAGAATTTTATACCATAACAGGTTTTTATAAAAACAAACGTATATCTGTTATCTCTACTGGTATTGGTACTGACAATATTGATATAGTTGTAAATGAACTTGATGCTATTGCAAATATTAACTTAAAAACCAGAACTCAAAATAAAGAACATAGAACACTAAATTTCATTAGAATTGGTACTTCAGGAGCTTTACAAAAGGATATTCCAGTAGACTCATTTTTAATGAGTACAAGATCCATAGGTTTTGACGGACTTTTGAATTTTTATGAAGGCAGAAATTCGGTGTCAGATGCTGATTTTGAATTTGCATTTAAATACCATGTTGATTGGAAAAGAAACCTGGCATCTCCATATATCGTAGATGCCTCAAAGGATTTGATAAACAAATTTGATGACGACAAGATTATTAAAGGTGTAACTATATCTGCACCTGGATTTTATGGCCCTCAAGGCAGAAAACTTAGATTGCAAATTGCCGATCCGGAGATTAATGATAAAATAGAATCATTCGAATTAAACGGTCAAAGAATAACAAACTATGAGATGGAGAGTTCTGCTATATTCGGTTTATCGAAACTACTGGGACATCATGCAATAACCTTGTGCGTCGTAATAGCAAACAGAAGAAGAGGAGAATACAGCAAAGATTATAAACCGGTAATTAAGAAATTAATTAAATTAGTATTAGATAAATTAACGAAATACTAATTTGAAATATAAAATATTAATTGAATAATGAACAAGGATTGTTGATTTTTGAATTAAGAAGTAATAAATGGATAAACATAACTTAGAAGAAAGATTAATTAACTTTGCAGTTCTAATTATTGAATTAATAAATGAAATGCCTGCAAGTAAAGCTGGTAATCACTTATCAGGACAATTAGTGCGTTCTGGAACATCTCCAGCTTTAAATTATGGTGAAGCCCAAAGTGGTGAGTCTCGAAAAGACTTTATTCATAAAATTAAAATTGTTTTAAAAGAATTAAGAGAAAGCTATAATTGTTTAAGAATAATATACAAATCAAGACTGTATAAATCAGAAGATAAGGTTAATAAAGCAATAAAAGAAAATAATGAATTAATTTCCATTTTTGTAAAAAGTGTTGAAACAGCTCAAAAAAATATGCAAAATAAAAATCGAAAATCTTAATTCGTTAATCCCTGCCTTGCTTTCAGGCAGGCTTGTTCTTAAATCGATGAGAATTAATATAAGTGGAAAAAGACAAAAAAATAAGCGCTCTATTAAAGTTGTTAGATGATCCTAATAATGAGGTTTACAAGCATGTTTCCGAAAACATATTGAAACAAGGTGAGAATATTATCCCTGAACTTGAAAAAGTATGGGAAAAATCATTGAATGCAATTCTTCAGGAAAGAATCGAAAACCTTATACAGGAAATTCAGTTTACTTCAACTCAAAATCAGTTAAAAGAATGGAAGGAAACAGGTGCTGTCGATTTATTAAAAGCTTCTTATTTAATTGCTAAATACCAGTACCCGGATCTAAAATACAATAAAATTTCAGAAGCATTTGACAAGGTTAAACA
Organism: Bacteroidales bacterium; assembly: GCA_028282785.1. Taxonomy (GTDB): domain Bacteria; phylum Bacteroidota; class Bacteroidia; order Bacteroidales; family UBA12077; genus UBA12077. The sequence goes on from JANQHE010000002.1 coordinate 42,732, forward strand.
GGATGCCTGGTTGGAAATAAATAATAACTTGACTGCTCTTGAAAAAACCAGGGTATTAAACCATATTCTATTCCAATTACATGAGTTCTCAGGAAATAGCTCAAATTTCTTCGCTCCTCAGAACTCTTACATAAACCATGTTTTTGAAACTAAAAAAGGAAATCCAATTACCTTAGGTATTTTATATATATCATTGGCGCAAGAACTTGGAATACCTATCTATGGAGTAAGCATTCCCCGTAATTTTATTTTAGCTTATATAGACGAACATAACATTGATGATCTTTATGAGAAGGATATTCTTTTCTATATTAACCCTTATAATAATGGGAAAGTGCTCGGTGAGAGGGAAATTGACTATTTCTTAAAGCAACAAAAAATTGAGCCGAAAAAATCTTATTATTATCCATGTTCCAATATTGAGATTATTAAAAAGTTAATTCTAAATTTAATATATTCGTATGAAAAGTTGGGCTACCCTGAAAAGGTATCTAACATGAAGGTTTTATTTAACATTGTTTCGACATAAGGCGTACGGTGTACGGTATACGGTATGAGATGTGTAGTTAATAGAAGACCAAGTTTAAAAGTTATTTGAGAATATGGGGGATTTTAGAAAGCTAAAAGTATCGCAAGAATCAACGGACTTATGTGAAGAAGTGTATTTACTCACTCAAAACGAGAAATACTCAAAAGATTTTGAATTACGTAGACAAACCAAAAAATCAAGTATCAGGATACCAAATAATATTGCAGAAGGTGAAAAATCCGGTTCAAATAAACAAAGCATTAGATATTTTAACATTGCAAAAGCGTCTTGTGCTGAATTACAAACGCAACTAATTATAGCATATCGCATAAAATATATTAGCAAAAATGAATTTTTACCACTGGAAGACTTGTGTAAAAAGGTTTCATCAATGTTATATAACTTAATAAAATCAAGATCTAAAAATTAAAATACAGTTGGTTTTTAACTGTAATTGTAACTTATAACGTAAACCTCAAAAAAAAGAACATTAAACATAAAATTAAATAGAAAATGACAACAGAGAAAAAAAATGACGAAATAGATTTGATTGAAGTATTTCTGAAAGTCGGAGTTGGAATAAAGAACTTATTTAATTGGTTTCTCAACTTATTGTATAAAATACTTCTATTTTTTATCAGAAAAATAATTTTAACAGGTATTATAATAATTCTATTGCTTGCATTTGGTTATTATAAATATAAAACATCTCCTCGTTATTATTCATCAAGTATTGAAGCATACTCAAATGCTATTTCCAGTATAGATATGATTAACTATGTTAATAATATCTATGAACTTTTTAGAACAAATAATATAGGTGAACTTCAATCCAAATTAAATATTGAACAAAAAGAACTGGAAAAAATTAAAAATGTAAAAGCATATAAAGTAATTGACCTAAACAAGGATGGGGTTACTGATGAAATTGATTATTATGAAAAATATTCAACCGCAGACACTTTGGTTTCTGAGAGTAGGTTTGTAGTTAAAGTTGAAGTATTTGATCCTGCAATCTTTCCTGTTATACAAGCCAGTATTTTATCTTATATTGACAAAAATAAGTATATAAATGAATTAAATACAATTCGTAAAAAGCAGCTTAACGAACTAATTATAAAATTGGACGAAGAAATAAACGCATTGGATAGTTTGAAAAAGACCGAGTATTTTAAAAGAAATAAAACATTAGTACCACAGAGTGGCCAGTTGTTAGTTATGAATGAAAAAGAAACTAAATTATATCACGATCAAATAATTAGTTTATATAAACAAAAACAAGACCTTGAACAAAACCTTGAGCTAAGAACCGAACCCATTACCATTATTCAGGATTTTTCTGCACTTTCGACCGTTGAAAATAATCTTATGTCATATATAAAACTCTATGGTTTAATCGGATTTGCTATTGGAATCCTTTTAAGTTTTATTATAGAAAAAAGAAAAGGTATTATAAAAATTATATCAGATTCCCGAAACAAATAAGTTTTTATTTATAAAACCATTGAAACGTGAAGATTGTTCTTCACGTTTTTTTATTTAGGCACATTCTTAAGCAAATAACATTATGAATATCAGATAATTATTCGTATATTTAGATAAAACAAAACCCCGAAAAGTGCCGAAAACACAAAAAATCGGGGTTTCATATTAAATATCTAATGCACAAAATACGAAAAATTTCACAATTTCATCACACTTTCCACTTTCAAAGTCCTGAAGAAAATTTTAATAGCATATACGCCCAATTCTTGGAAAGTAACCTAGGTAAGATTTATCAGGCTATTGCCTGGCAAGATTTGGTAAAATCGTTTCATATCAAAGAATCAGTAAAAGGCCCTGATTGTATATTTACACCACAAGGGAAGTTAGGACTCATGTTTCTAAAGCGCTATGCTTGCTGTTCAGATGAGAAATTGATAGAACAGCTCAATGCTAATATTCATTATCAAATTTTTTGTGATATTCTTTTATCTCCAGGTGAATCAATCAGTAACTTTAAGATTGTTAGTCAAATACGCTGTGAGTTGGCAGAGAATTTAAATATTGACAGCTCTCAAAAAGCATTGTCTTCAAAATGGATTGCGTACATGAAAGAGCTTAATCAAGCGACAACAGATGCCACATGTTATGAAAGCGAAGTTCGTTATCCAACTAACCAGAAGCTTTTATGGGAATGCGCTCAGTGGAGTTATGGTCAGATGAAATTATTATGTAAACACCTTAAGGTTAAGATACCGAGAACAAAATACAGGAAGTGGAAAGAGCGCTATTTTGATTATATCCGGAAACGGCGTAAACCTTCCAAGGATAAACGAGTACTGACCCGAGCTCTTTTAAATTTGCTGGCAAAGCTAAATACAGAACTTGATCGAATAGAACAGGAACAAAGTTTTAATATCTCTGAAAAATATACTAATCGAAGAAAAGTAATCAAGAAAGTTTATGAGCAACAAATGCAGTTATTTACCACAAACGAAAAACCAAAGGGTCGTATTGTAAGTATCGCAAAGAGTTATCTTAGGCCAATTGTAAGAGGAAAAGAAATTAAGCAGGTAGAATTTGGTGCAAAAGTTAACAAGATACAAATTGATGGTATCAGTTTTATTGAACACTTGAGTTTTGATGCTTTTAATGAAGCTACTCGTTTTAAGTCTTCGGTTAGCTTATCACAGGAACTAACACACACTGTGCTCAATATAATGGGTGCTGACGCTATTTATGCTACAAATGCAAACCGAAGGTATGCCACCAAAAATAATATTCGTACAGATTTTTGTCGAAAAGGCAGAGCTGGTAAACATGAACAGCAACGAAAGCAACTTGCCAGTATGATTACAAAAGAGAGAGCAAGTCGATTAGAAGGTAGTTTTGGTAAAGAAAAGCAACATTACCATCTGAAGAAAGTAAAAGCCCGAACTCAAAAAACGGAGATTCTTTGGATCTTTTTTGGCATCCATACAGCTAATGCTCTTGAGATTGGACGAAGAATGGCTCTGGAAAAACTAAAATCAGCAGCTTAAATGGTTATGTATCAAATTATAAATACTTTCAATATTGGGATAAGTATGCCTAAAAATCAAGAAAATATGTACATAAAGTATAAATCCAAAAGATTTTTATAAAAAGAAAGCTGCAAATTTAATTTACAGCTTCCTGATTCTTTAAATTATATCTATTTTTTGCTTTCTTCTGAAATTGCTTATTTACACGGACTCTTGTTTAATATTATATTTAGCATATAGTAGACTATAAAAGAAAGCAAAAAAGGAAACTCCGGCAATTGAATTAAGCATAACTTCAAAAAAGAAGTTTACAAACATTATTAATAGAAAAAAGAAAAATAAAAATTGTCTTCTTGTTATTGATATTATGAAAGCATATATCATCCAAAATAGAAATACAGTAAAACCGAGAACTCCTAGCTTTACAGCAATATCAAGATACTGATTATGAACATTGTAATTATTTTTATGTGCAGTTTCTAGTCCATACTTTTTATATTTCTTTTTTAACTCCTCACGAATATCTCCAGTTCCAGTTCCAAACCAAAATTCTTCTTTAAAAACCTCTACTCCTGATTTCCATAGCCATAACCTCATATCTGAATCTTTACTCAAATTCTGTTCCTTTGCAGTATTTATAGATTCAGATAGATAGGCTTTTATTTTATCATTTATAAATATTATAATTATGAATGTGGTAATAAGAAGAGTAATTATTCCTAAAACTTTATACAACTTAAGTTTTAAGATCAAATATGCAAAATAAAAAATAATACTAATAATATATGTTAATAAAACAGCACGACTACCTAGTAATAATAAAAACAATGTAAAATATCCAATTAATAGAAAATAACCCAACTTCCTTTTCTCACTATTACCAATTAAATAAACCAAACTAACAATGGAAAACATTATATATACCGAATAGTATGTTGGATGATGGAAAACACTTAAAAAATTATATGAAAGAAAACTATACCTATAAAACACCAATTGAAAAAAAGTATAACTATTAATTGTTTCATTATTTGGCCAAGCACAAGAGTTAAATATTAAGCCCTGATTAGGATCAATTTGGATACTATTTGATAAACCATAAATTAAACAAACGATACTTGCAACAAAATTACCCAGAATAAAAAGTTTTAATAAGGTTTTAAAGTTCAGTAAAACTTTATTCGACATAAATACTATGACCGGTGAGATAAACAATATTGTGAGTTTTACCTGTAAATCAAAAAGTGTCTTATTCGTATTTTTTGAATAAAACAAACCAATAAATAATAATAAGTATAATATCAATGGCAATACTAACAAAGGTTTATTTTTAAAATCAGATAAATCTATCTTTCTAATATTAATTAAGCCTGAAAATACCCATAAAGCCATTAGGTAAGGTAGAAAGGCTTTATGAAATGGTAATAGAAGTGCAATTAAAATAAAAGTGTAATATTGAAAATTGGGCTTTATTACTTTTCTATATAATTCAAACATGGATAATACTTTTTAGCAAAAATAATCCAATATTTAACATTAAATTAATCTTTTAACCGCTTTTACTGATATTATAACCTGATAATTTGGATCATTATACAATAGTTCTTTCTTATTAAGCTCTTCACTTGCAACACCTTCTAAAAAGCTGACTGAAGTTAAAACATTACCATAACTAAAAATCTCAATATTATCATCTCCAAATACTTCTGAAAATATTTTTTGAATTGATTTATTTGTAAACCTCCAGAAATCTCCCCATCTATCCATATCATATCTAGAAATCTGGGATATTCCTGACACAGTTACCAATGCAACTCCATTTTCTTTTAACATATAATATATTCCCTCTACAGCAGAACTAAAATCATAAATAAAATTTAAAGTTTGAGTACATATAAAACAATCTATATAATCTGACTTTAATGTCCTCTTTTTAGTTAAATCTCCAACTATTGTTGCATTAGAATTTTCATTTGTAAAATGAAGTATTTCCTGCTTCACAATATCTTTTCCAAATAACTTAGAATAATGATCATCTCCAATCTCTAGAACTGTACCTTGAATTAAGCCACTATTATTTTTAAGAAAATGTTCAATGTAAAAACGATCAATTGGTTTTCCCCGATCCAAGCCAAAAACTTTTGATATTGGTTTAGTACTCCGGAAATCCTTCCAATTAGTTTTAAAAAGTCTTCTATTAATTGACCTAAATACAGTTATTATAATTTTACTAAATGATAACATATTAATTAGTTTCTTTATTCTTAAAAATTCTAATAACCTGATCTTTATGCAATTTATTTGAGTAATTCAGTTGGTACCTTTTATATAAATAATCCGATATTTCAGACTTTAGTGGACAGTTATCGAACATTATTATAGCTTCCTGTAATGATCCTGAATCTTTAGGTTCTGCGAGAAATTTATACTCTTCCCCCAACATATTAGGAACATCTCCTATTTTTGTTGCTATTATTGGGATACCTAATGACATGGCCTCTAAAATTATAATTGGTTGTCCTTCATTCCATGATGGTAAAATTAAACAATCATGTGTTTTTAGGATATTAGCAATTTCTTTTCGTTCTATTTTATCGTTGAATTTGACATTCTGAGATTTATTCTCTATTAACTGATTATAAAACTGTTTTTCATAAGTAGAACCATATATATCTAAAGAAAAATTTTTCAGTTCTTCTTTTCCAAATACATCTATAAGATTCTTTATTCCTTTAGTCCTTATATAATTTGAAATACATACAAAATTCTTTATATATTGTTTATTCCCTTTTTCATATTTATCTTCTAAAGAGGAAGTATTGTGTAAAACTGCAATTTCTATTTCATCAAAAAAATTCTGAATTTCCTCTTTAAAAACTGGAGATAAAACGACTAATTCATCAATAAATCTTAAACATAAACTTGCTAAAAACTTATTGATACTTTTTTTCATATATACGCTAAAATCACCTCTATGTAAATGACTAATCTTTTTTGTTTTTTTTGAAAGTAGTTTTATAAATGGTATAATTGCCAAAAGCTTAATTATTCCAAAAGTTGATAAAGAGAAATTAAAGTAAAATATATCTATTTTCTTTTTATTTAAGATTCTTAATATATTCCAGAAGTTAGATATTAAACCTAAAATTTTTCCAACCGAATTTTTATTCCATGTATATTCTTCAATTCTCTCGATGTTAAAACCTGAGTCTCTTAATATTTTTAGTGTTAAATTATTAGAAACGCTAATTCCAGTAAGCGTTTTAGGAGGAAGTTCTCCCCAAAATAATATCGAAGATTTATCCATATTGCTTACTTTTCAGAAAGTATAAAACGTGTTTATACGGCCAGTCACATTCAAAATGTCTTCTATTAATCACCTTATTACCAAATGAGTAATAATTTTTATAATTACTTTGGCTAAAAATATATTTATAATTTTGTTTTGCTAAGTCAATGCCTTTTTGACTAATATGTTTTAATGTTCCAAATGGAAATGCAAAATAATCACAATTATAACTCAATTTTTCCTCCAGATATAATTTACTTTCTGAAATCTGATAATCAAGAAAGTCTTTATCATTCGAGTTCATATTATGATGATCCATTGTGTGAGAACCAATTATATGTCCCTCTTTTAAAAGATCTTTTACCTGATCCCAACTCATTGGAGACTTATACGTATAAACAATATTGTTTTTAAAATTTTCCTGATAGCTTTTATCACCATTAATAAAGTTCGGATTGATAAAAAACCCAGCTTTTATATTATGCTCATCTAGTACAGGTTTTATTTTTGTATAACATTCTTCAAAGCCATCATCAAATGTGAATGCAACTAAACATTCATGTTTAGGAATATCATTTTTCTCAATCCTTTCTATAGCATTTTCAAAATCAATTAATTTAACCTCCTTGGAAAGCAGTTTGAATAATAAATTCTTAAAAATGGTACTTTCAGCTTTATCATTTAAGCTTAAAAAATGTCCGTTCAAAATATGGATTCCTGGTTTAGGCATTGAATTAATACTTAAAATATCTAGCAAATAATCACGTAACTTTCTTCTTAATATGGTATATAATCTATTCAATTTACTTATGATTTGTCATTAAATATTCAATAAAATTGTCTGCTACTTTTTCAGGTAAATACTCCATTTCATTTACAGTTTTCACGCAATTTTCAATATACTTAGATCTATTTTCTTTAATATTCTTTTGCCAGTTTATTATCTTATCAGTTAAATCTTCAGGTAAATTATTAACATATAAATCTCCATTATATCCATTTTTTAATAATTCAAACTCAGGGAATTGATCTTTTAGATTATCAGTAGTTATAACTGGTAAACCAAATGATAAAGCGTGTAATATCGATAATCCAATTCCTCCTGGGTAAACAAATAGATCTGATTCTAAAAAATATTGATGTGCCTCTTTACCATATTTGGCTCCAACGAATTGAATTTTATCTGAAACATTATATTTACTCGATAAATTAATTAATTCTTTTAAATCACCGTCTCCTACTAATATACATTTAAAGTCTATATTTGATTTTTTCTGCAATACAGCTAAAGCTTCAATAAGAATATGTACCTTTTTTGCTTTATTAATTCGTCCACTATATAAAATAGTAAAAATATTATTTTTCTTATTTTCAACTAAATTATAATTTATAAATCCATAATCTTCATAATTAATGGCATTATTAACTACTTGAATCTTCGAATCTTCTATTCTAAGATCTAATAAATTCTTTCTTCCTTTTTGGCTATATACAAATACTCCAGAGGAATATTTGTAAAATAATTTTCTTAAGAATTTTCCAACTTTACCTTGATTTCCAAATCCTGCATGAGACCACCAATAAAACTCTTTCTTTCGAAATAACCGTAAGGATAAATAAATAAATAAAGTATGAATTAAATGAAAATCTATTCCTGAACAAATTATTACATCAGGGTTTTCTTTTTTTATATATCTTAAAGATCGCTTTAAATAGTAAAATTTATGATTAAAAATCTTAAATTTCGTATAATTAGATTTATCTAAGTCAATACTTGAAGTGCTCTTTATTCCCTCATAATTAGTTCCTGCAAGTACTCTAATATTAAATTTCTTATCATGTAAAAGAATATCATAAAAATCTTTTCTGTAATGAGCATGAACAGGTTCTATAAAAAGTATATTCATTATTCTATAGCCATTTATAATTCAAATATCTATTTGATGCTAAGTAAATTTTAAAGTTAATTAAACGGAACTTTTTTATCTATTAATCGAGTAATAAAATAAAAGAAAAACAAGCTAATGATAAATAATGCAATCTTTAAAAAGTCAAATTCTCTATAGAAAAGTATTATAATTACAACAATAGAATTAATACCAATTAAATAAAAATTAACTTTTTGGTGAGAAAATCCAGCTTGTACAATTCGTTGATATGCATGCTTTTTGTGTGCCTGACTCAACTTCTCTCCATTTCTCCATCGTCTAAATAAGGTATATGTTGCATCAAACCAAAATGGAGATGAAAGCATAATCCAGTTCAGTATGGAGAATTGTAATGTATTATGAAAATGAATTCCTAAAACCACTAGAATAAAGCCAAGTTGTATACTACCAACATCACCCATGAATATTTTTGCTTTAGGCCAATTCCAAATTAAAAATCCAGCTACTGAAAATATTAAAATTAGGTTAATAAGATTTCCTGAAAATATAAACATGACTAAACCAAGAATAATTGCTTCAGTTGACGCAAATCCATCCAATCCGTCCATAAAATTAAAGAGATTAATAAACCAAACCATTCCTAAGATAACTATAGGGTATAAAAATATAAATAATTGTGGATTCAATCCAGGAATTATAAAGGCTCTTAGCCCCCCCAAGATATAAAAAGCTATAACAACAGTTATAAAATGAAAAATCAATCGTACAATAGGCTTTAAACTAACAAAATCGTCAATAAGACTAATAATCATAAGAATTATCCCACTTAATAAAGCAAAAAACAATGATGTTTCTATTAATTCAAAAGCATATAGAATTGTAATTCCTATATACCATGTTATAACAATTGCTAATCCTCCTCCCGTCGGAGTTGGAACAGCATGAGAACTTCTTTCGTTGGGAATATCCATTAATTTATGCTTTATTGCTAAATATCTAATTGCATATGTTAATAGAAAGGAAATTAATCCAAGAATAATTATAATACCTGCTATTTTCAAGATAATTTATTGTTTTTATAAAATTTAACCATTTTACTAATACCTTCTTCTGCGGTATATGAAGGATTAAAATTTAACTTTTTTTTTGTAAATGTATTATCAAACTCCAACGAATCAAATAACCTTGAAGTAGTACCTGGAAATAATTTACGAATTATATATAGTATCGGTTTAGGTAAACTTATTAGTTTTATATTATGAGATAACCCCTTAGCTATATAACTAACTAATTCAGTTGTTGATAAAGGTTTTTCATCTTTTGCTATAAAAACTCCTGATGCTTGTTTTTCAATAATTTTATCCAGATATCCAACCAAATTTTCTACATATGTCATTGATCTTCTATTTCTTATTTTTCCAAAAGGGAGGACTGGAACTCTCTCTACTAATTTTATCATTTTTAACATATTTGCTTTAACCCCTTCACCATAAACTAAAGGTGTTCTTAGAATCGCGACTTTAAAATGTTCATCCTCTAATTCTTTTAGTCCCAGTTCTGCTTCATATTTACTTTTTCCATACGCATCTACAGGAATACATGGCGAAATCTCATTTAGTATTTCCCGGGATGCACCTTCATCTCCATATACCTTTATCGTACTCATAAATACAAACTGACCTACGCCCGCTTTCTTTGCATTTTTGGCTACTTCAAGACATAAATCACGATTTACCCGAAAATATTCTCTATCAGGAATAGATTTATCTTGATGAACAATAGCCGCTACATGTAATACCACGTTATACCCATGATAAGATATTTCATCGGGCCTGTGATTAATGAGCGAAATTCTCTCAACATCATGATATTTAGAGAATTTCTCAAAATTAATTCCCACAAAACTATTCTTTCCTATAATAAATACCTTTGACATTTTAATAATTATGAATTTCCTATAAATTCAAATATTTTTCTAAAATACTTTGAATAAATGTAAAAATAATTTGTTTTTACTCCATTCTCTGAGCATGCTCGCAGAATCTCTTTATTTAAGATCCAGTTGCTTTTAAAACTTCTATTGCTTATCCCACCTGGTCGCATAGAAACAAAAGCTTGTTCTAGATAGCGACATTTAATATTATTCTTATAGATGAATCGTAATAACAACTCAAAATCAGCCGCAATTTGATAATCTATTTTATAGAACCCAAACTTATCAAATAATTCTCTTTTAGCGTAAAAACTTGGATGAGCAGGCATAATACCATACTTGAATTTATAAGGTTTAAATCTTTTGGAAGAATAATACCTTACAATCTTATTTTGTTTTTCAAGATGAAAAAACTGAACATCGCCATACACAGCATCGATATCTGCATCGTTAAACTCTTTTACGATCTTCTCCAAAATCGAATGATCATAAAACAGATCATCCGCGTTTAAAATACCCACGATATCACCAGAAGCTAATTTTATGCCTTTGTTCATGGCATCATAGATTCCCTGGTCAGGTTCCGAGATGTAACAATTTATCTTGTTTTCATAAAATCTGATGATATCTTTAGTTCCATCTGTGGAACCACCATCTACTAAAATATATTCAATATGTTGATAGGTCTGATTAAAAATGGATTCAATAGTATTTTGAATAGTATTTTCACTATTAAATGCTACAGTAATGATGGAAATCAATAAATCTTTCATAACATAAGATTTATTATTTTTCTTTTTCTAGTTCTTCTTTTACAATTTTATTCTCTTTTTCTGTTCTTTTATGCACAGAATAAATAAAGAATGGTAATATCATAAAAAATCCCATAACGGGAGGATCAAATGGATTTCCCCCGCTAAAAAAAGTAAAAAAATAGATAATTATGAAGAAAATAAATAATATACCGTATTCCTTTCTATATTTAATATAATATTTTAAAACCTCATATAGCATATATATATAAAGTAATAAACCTAATATTCCTGAATATAATAAGATGTGTAAAAAAGGGTTATGAGGGTAATCAATAGCTTTTTTATCTTTCTCAAATATATAACCATACCAATTTAAAAAATCAAAGCCACTTCCAAAGATTTTTTCTAGCCTGTTGTATTCGATCGTGTATATTTCTAATGCAAATTTCCATCTTAGAATACGATCTTCTCCAAAATTTTTGCTTAAGTTAATATCTAAATTTTGTTGGTAAGGATAATAAGTTGTGTCTTCAGAAATGATTTTTGCTACAAAGTCTCTTATTGGATCAGGATCATTTTTTATTAATTTAATAAAAAAAACAGTGCTAGAAAAGCTTGATAGATATATCATTTGTTTATCCGATAAGAAATTACTTTTTTTATTGAATTGTCCTATTTTGTTTTGAACATTCACTGAAGAATTCAAACTATCACTAAAATATACTTTTTTAATTTCAGGATAAGCAAAAATGATATATCCTTTTAAATTTGAAAAACTATTTGCGTTATTTTTTCTAAAACTTAAGTATATTGGAACATAGCCCTTATTAATACATTGGAATTCAAATTCTAATTTTTGCCAACCTCCTTTTTTATTTATATCATATACAGCTGATACCTGAGAACTAATTACGTTATCATTTACGGCATTACTTCCAGTTACTACTCTTGCTATGCTTCCATTAAAATCTTCAGATAAATAACAATATACACTAACTTTATAACTATCATGTTTTTCAACAAAAAGATTTTCTATTAGAGTTAAAGATGAAATATGGTTTGTATTTTTAAAGTAAATCCCGTTACAAGTAGAATCCATCAGGTAACCTTTAGATCCATTAGGTACAATTTCAACATTATTACCTTTTAAAGTAGAAACCACTTGATGTGTTTTCAAATTTTCCCAGGTTGAAGGGTCCTTTGGATTTATGTTATGTGTCCACAAATATTTTTGAAATTCAATTGGTGATTTATGAGTAAAAAAACCAATATTTCGATACACATTTTTTGAAATATTATTTTTTACCTTTACTATATCATTTGAACCAATGATAGATAATGTTTTTTCTCTAAATGATGGTGTAGCTTTAAAAAAAAATAAATATATAATCAAAATTAATATAAATAATAAGGTAAAAAATAGATTAAAATTCTTTAAAATATATTTTTTGTTAATTTTTTCGGAAATTATATTTAGTATTTTTAAAATAAATAATACTAAGACAATAACTAAAAAAACTAATACTCCCCTTTTTGAACCTGATAAAATTAAGCTTAAAGAAAAAAATAACAGCAACATGTTATATCCTACTTTCTTTATTAATGATAATGGTTGATTCAAATAATTAATAGCAACTATAAAAGCCATTAATATGGGTAGAATAGAGAAATTTCTATCAATTAAGGGAAGACCAATGTCAAAAGTATTGTTCCCAGGAATTTGTATAATATCAAAAATTTCAATAAGTCTGAATGCCGTTATTAAGATTCCAAATAAAAATATGTTCTGGATAAGGTTAATATAAAATTGTTTTAGTAAAAGTTCCGTTTTAATAATATTCGAATATAATACCAGAAATGATATTAGAACTAATGTGTTTATTGCATTTTTAAAAACAATTAAATATAATTTTTGTGTAAAAAAGATGGATGTGATAAAAACGGTAAAAATTACTAATAGTAACCAATAATTAAGTATAAATAATTTTGCTTCGAAATTATTTTCCTTAATTTTTATATATATAAAGTAGCTAATAAGGCATAAATATAAAACTAAAAAAGGATATTTGAAAAGTGGTACTGATACACGAAATATAAAAAATAATAGTGTTAGATTAAGAAAGTTAATTTCAATTTTGTTTTTTATTTGGAAATCTGATTGAAATATATTCATATTTTTGATCTTTCTGCAAAGGATGTTCAACTGTCAACCGCAATTATCTAAAAATTTTTACTAAGGTAAGAACTATTAATCTCAAATACATTTTAATTGATTTTTGATTAATATATTTCATATTTAACATAATCTTAGAAGGAATAACCTCTCGAATGTAAGTTTCTTCTGGATCAACTGATTTAGAAAGAATTTCATTCTCATTTGCATACTGAATTGATGCATAGTCGGTAATTCCGGGTTTTACCAATAAAACTTTCATTTGTTCTTCAGTATATAAATTAACATATTTTCTTACTTCAGGTCTAGGTCCTACAATACTCATATCACCTTTAAGAACATTTATTAATTGTGGAAGCTCATCCAGTTTATATTTTCTAATAAAATATCCAGATCTAGTAATACGAGGATCCCTATTTCCTATTGTTATTAAACCTTTTTTATCAGAATCAACGAACATTGATCTAAATTTTAACAACTGGAAATCTACACCATCTTTCCCAACTCTGACTTGTTTAAAAAACAGCTCGCCTGAAGAATCTAGTTTTATCCATAAAGATAAAGCTATAAAAATCGGAGATAATAAAATCAAGCCGATCAAGGAAAATACAATATCAAAAAATCTAATCATTAATAATTTTACTATATGAACTAACAACTGCTTTAATAATATATTTTATTTGATCATTAGTTAATTGGGGATAAATTGGCAGAGAAATTTCTCTTGAATAGTTATCATAAGCTATAGGAAAATCATCTATTTTATAATCCATCTTCTTAAAAATAGAAAGCATTGGTAAAGGTATAAAATGAACATTGACAGCAACCGAATGTTTTGTGATTTCATTGATAATTAAGTCCCTTGCATTTTCATTTATAGCTTTAATTCTAAGCGGAAATATATGGTATGATGTAATCGAATTTTCTAATTCCAGATTTGGCAGTTGTGCCCATTCATATTTCTGAAAACTCTCAAAATATAATTCTGCTATTCTTTTTCGATCCGAAAGAAGTTGATTTTTATATTTCCTCATTTGGGCTAATCCAATAGCAGCACATACATCAGGCATATTCATTTTAAATCCAGGAAGAACAATATCATAACGCCATCCGCCTGCTTTCGTTTTTGTAAATGCATCCTTGGTTTGTCCATTTAAGCTCATTAAACGCATCAAATTATAAAGTTCCGTATTATCAAACTCTCCTGGTAAATTCATACAAATAGCACCACCCTCAGCTGAAGTAACATTCTTAACTGCGTGAAGTGAAAAAACAGTAATGTCCGCAGTTTGTCCAACGGGTTTCCCTTTATACTTTGCTCCTAATGAATGAGCTGCATCGGAAATTATTAGAATACGACCAAGTCTTTTTTGTTCTTCTGAATCAGGCTTAAACAAGCAATTAACATCTTTTTTTTCTACAATGCTATTGATGGCATTATAATCTGCAGGCCATCCAGCAATATCAACAGGAATAATTGCTTTTGTATTTTTTGTAATTGCTTTTCTTATAACGCCTGGATCGATGTTAAAATCATCCCTAACATCAACAATTACAGGCTTAGCACCAACATGATAAACTGCAAGTGCTGTAGCACAATATGTATATGCTGGAATAATTACTTCGTCCCCTGCACCTACCCCAAACCATTTAAGTGTAAGCATCAATCCTGAAGTAGCAGAATTTAAACAAAGTACATTTTCAATTCCCGTTAATTTTGATATTTCATCTTCTAGTTGTTTTACCTTTGGTCCAGTAGTAATCCAACCTGATGTCAATGCATCCTTAACTTCATCAATTACATCACTATCTATGTAAGGTGGTGAAAATGGAATATTTTCTTTCATTTCTAAATACTAATTTATAAAGATTCATTAATATTATAATTCTTAAAATAAAATGAACTTCCATGCCCAGGATAAATCTTTGTGTCTAAATAATTTGATTTTAAATAATTTAAACTTCTAATTAATTTCTCTTTATTACTTTCTGGTAATTTTAGTACTGTTTTTTCTCCTTTTATCATGGAATCACCAGAAAACAAATTGTTCTCTATCTTAATACAAATACTTCCTTCTGAATGCCCTTTCGTTTTTATAAACTCTATGTTTATACCTTGCCAAATCATATAAAATAATCTTTCATGAAAAAATATATCGGCTACATTAAGATAAAATCCTTTTTGGTTATAAAATAGAGATAGATTCCTTTTTTTATCAATAATTCTTTCAGCACATTCCTGTGAGCACACAACCTTAATGGAATATTTCTGTTTAAGGGTATTTACTCCCCAGATATGGTCGAAATGTTCATGTGTTAAAAATATATATTCAGGCTTAAGATTTCTTTTATCTATAATACTAATTAAATCTTCACAATCCTCAGTACCTGGATCTATTATTATACAGTTACTATTATCTCCTAAATGAATCAAATAGCAATTAGAATCTATAGGTTTATTTATTATTAGATCAACCTTTATTTTATTTTTCATAAAATTTTATAGAGCTACCATATCCTTTACTTCAAAAGTCTTATCTCCGTCATAAACTGATTTAGGATCCATAAAAAAGTTTATATCTTTATCTAGAAATAGTTTATATGTACTGAAAGCTGGTTTTTCATCAACGGAAGTTATAAAACTATCACCGCAATTATCTTTTTTTGCAATACTATTTTCAATCATATAGTCTTCATAGTCATATCCTCCTGTTCCAGGATATACGTTTTTATATCTAACATATAATGTGTATGTATCATTATATTCCTTTCCATTGTCTATTATCTTACCACTAAATTCTCTATCATACCTACAAGGTAATTCTAAAAACTTCTCAATAAAATGCATATAAGTAAAGCAATCACCTAAACGAGTACCTAAAAATAAAAATTTGACTTTATCTCTATTATGCAATTTAAAAAATGTTGAATTATTTCCTATCGACTCTTTGCCAATCTCTGTTGCTAAGTCTTTATCTTTTCCTATAAGTGCAATTGACATTAACGGATCAACAGAACGAATTGCTTCGGGTCTTTTTCTAAAATATTCATTAATTGCCCCCATTTTTGATTTACTATTTTGAACGTCAAAATCAACTCCATTGCAAAAACTAAAAGTAAATGTTGGCATACATACTGTAGGAACATTCAGTTCCATTATAACATTAAAGATTGCTTCTAGAATCTCCTTCTTTTTTAATTCCGGATTAGGCATACCGAAAGACATTCCAGTATGAATATACAGTATTTCACATTGATCTGCTTCAACTCTTTTTAAACTATTGAATAGATCAATATTAGTAATCCATCCTTTACTACTTTTAAATAAATTAATTCTTTCCATTTTATTTTTGAGATAAATTTATTGATCGTCCTCCATCTACAATAAATTGTTGACCAGTAACCCATCGAGCATTATCTGATAATAAAAATTCAACAGCTTTTGCTATATCTATTGGATCTCCAATTCCAAGCGGATATTCTTTTTGAGCTTTCGCTAGAATCTCTGGATCACTAAATGCCAATTCAGACATTGGTGTTTTAACGCCTCCAGGTAAAACAGAATTAACTCTTGTTTTAGGTGCTAACTCTAATGCAAGTGATCTCATTAAACCATCAATACCTGCTTTAGTAGAAGAATACAAATTGTGAGCAGTCGCACCAAAATTACCTAATATTGCAGAAATAAAAACAATATTTTCAAGATTTGAATCATTAATTTTTTTCTTAAGTAATGTCGAAATTATTTCTATTGCTGAAAACAAATTTACACTAAAGATCTGTTGAACATCTTTAATACCTACAGTTTTCATTTTCATAATTTTCATCATTCCAGCAGAATGAACAAAACCATTAATTGATATTTCATTTTTACTTAAAAAACTTTCAATTTTAGGTTTAATAGATTCTAATTCCTGTAAATTTATAATTAAAGTAATATGGTTTTCTTTATTACTGCATAACTCTAAAGTCTCTTTTAGTTTACTTTCATCTCTATCACTTAAAATTAAACAATATTCTTTAGAGAGAATTTCGGAAATTTTTCGACCTATACCTGAAGCAGCTCCAGTTATTAATATTGTTTTTTTCGACTCCATTTAATTTTTATTTGAATCAATATACTTTAACAAGTCTCCAACAGTAGTGAAAGAAGATATTTGTTCTGCGCTGATGTTCAAATTAAAGTCCGAATCTATTGCGGCAATAATTGATAATAAGGTTAAAGAATCCCATTCATCAAATTCAGTTAAAATATCCTCTCTTTTGACACTATCAACTTCTAATATCTCTGCCAATTTTTCTAAAAATTGTTCCATTTTTTAAATATTTTTTAAATTAGAATTCTATTATTTTATTAAATTTAACTCTTCCCAATTTCATAACTATTGCACCCCAAGTTAATCCAACACCAAAACCTGATAAACATACATTATATATATTTTTTTCTAAATTATTTCCCAGATTATATGAGATGTTAGTAGGAATAGTTACACCACTTGAATTTCCAAAGTTTTCAACAATATTTGAAGGTAATTTTCCTCTATCTACACCTATCTTATCTGCCAACTTTTGCAGCATAAAACGATTGGGCTGATGGAACAAATAATAATCTATTTCATCCTTATCTGTATTACTTCTTTCTAGAATTTTTTTAATCATAGGAGGAACTTCTGTCTGAACAAAATTAAATACTTTATCTCCTTGCATAACTAGGTTGTTCAAACTTCTATAATTCCCATTATCATCCTCAACCATTTCAGCTGTTTCTTCATTTGATGGCATTTTAAAACCACCTGCAGGTATTTGAAGCACATCAGCACCATTTCCATCCATTTTTATCGAACAGAATATATCTGAAAAGTTCTCATCATTTTCAATAATAGTAATTGAAGCTGCATCACCTATTAAAGGGTAACTATTTCTATCTCTTTTAGATACTTTTGAGCTTAAAACATCAGCAACTACTAAAACTACTTTTTTAACAGCGTCTTGATCTAATAACATAAATGCTTGCTGTAAACCTATTATATAACCTGCGCACCCTTGATTAATATCTATGCATAAAGTATCCTGTTTTAAATCCAAGTGACCGTGCAGAATATTACTTGTTGGTGGAAGAAATTGGTCAGGTGATTGGGAAACAAAAATCAATGCATCTATTTCTTCTTTTTCTAATAAATTATTATTAATCAAATATTCAAGACCAAACTTAGCCAAATCAGAAGAACAAACACCATCTTCAGCTATTCGCTGCTTATTATATCCCATTGCTAATTTTAGTTTCATTGATTTAGCATGGGAAAAACTATAATTACTAATATTGTCTTCAAACAAGACTTCTCTTTTAGGCAGTATTGTTAGAATACCTGAAATTTTTTTATTTTTAAATTGAAAATCCATTACTCTACATCATTTTTCTTTAATAAATTAACTATACTATCAACTGAATAAAAATTCTCAGGTATAATGTCCATACCATCAATTGAAATACCAAATTCTTCATCTAATTTTGTTACCAAATTTACTATATCAAAAGAATCTAACATTCCTTCTTCAATAAAATTAATGTTTTGTTTAAAATCAAAATCTGGTTGAATTTCTGTTAATATCTCTAATACTTTATCTTTCATTTTTCTTTCTTAATTAAAATATTATCATGCATAGGTTCTTCCATAAAACCATAATGTTTATACCTTTTAATGGCATTGTAATTTGTATCGATCACCCAAAATATTTGTTTTTTTGTTCCTTCACATATTTTAAAGAATTTGCGCAATAGTAATGATCCTATTTTTCTGTCTCTATATTCTGGACTTACAAACCAATATCTTAAGTATGATTTCAATCCTATCAAATCAAAAATTACAAATCCCAATATATTAGTTTTTTCTCTATATATAATAACTCTATTATTCCTAATCCAATTAGATAACTCCGGCATTAGTGGTAATTGCTCTGATAATGGATCAAAATAATTATATAGCAATTCGTATATTGGGTTAGTATCATCTTCAGTTGCTATACAAAGATTAATATCACTAACTTCATCTATAGTATATTCGCCTCTGGACATTCGTGTGAACGATGTATAAAACTTAAAACCATTGTCCAAAAATATATTCCTTATTGGTTCAATCATTTTATCCGTGCCAACAATATCTAGAACAATTTTATCAGAATAATTATTTGATAAAAATTTAGTGGCCTTTTTCAGATTTTTCAAAGAACTTGCACAAAAATACAGATTAATAAAATCAGTAGTTTTTTTAAAATAAAAAATTACTCCATTTAAATTATCCAATTTGTATAATATATCTTCAGAAATGTATAGCTCAATTTGCTCTTGACTAAAAAAGAAATTTGTAAAATATCCTTCTCTAAAATCTTTAATAGATTTTATGCCTTCTAGTATTTCATCATATTTACTAACCTTTTTCATTTAGTCAATACTTCATTATTTAGCTTTAATCTATCAATTTTTCCATTAGAATTAATAGGCATTTTATCTAACTTTATAAAATTCGATGGAATCATATATTTTGGTATGAAATCTAGCATAGATATTCTAATATCTTTAATTTCAGGATCTACACTGCTTTCATAGAATAGAATAATTCTCTTTTTAATATTATCATACACACAACAAACATTCTTGAATGCCTTAGTAGCAAGCGCCGCATTTTCGATTTCCCCCAATTCAATACGATAACCATTATGTTTTATCTGAAAATCCTTTCTTCCGACAAAGATAATTTCTTTTCTTTCATTTAGATACACCAAATCTCCTGTTCTATAAATCATCTCAGGATAATGCGGATTTAGAGGATTTTGAACAAATACCTTTTGGGTTTTTTCCCAATCACCATAATAACCCAAGGCTAAAGAACTACCTCTTACACACAGTTCGCCTTGCTCTCCTTCTTTTGCTCTTTTATTTTCTGAATTTAAAATAATCACATCACTATTTCTACATGGAATTCCGATTGGTAATGGTTCATTATCATCAAATTCTCTATCAACATTATAATAGGTACAGTCTACAGTAATTTCTGTTGGTCCATACAGATTTGAATATAAACAATCCGGCAAATATTTTCTCCAATAATTTAGGTGCTTATTTGGCATAACTTCCCCTGCAAATAATACCTTTTTCATAAACTTAAGATTCTTTTTTTCGAAAATATTAAAATTAGCAATGTTCATCAAAGCAAATGGGACCCAAAATACAAAATTTACTTTTTGCTCATTTAAATAATCAACCAATTTAGCTGGAAAAATATAATACGATTCTGGCACAATAACTAAAGTAGCACCGGTTGCATACATTAAATAAATATCTAAAACTGAATTATCAAAATAGAACGGAGCCTGATTGCCAATAATTTCATTCGACGTAACATCATACGTTTCAATAGCCCAATCAATATAATCAATTACAGATCTATGCGAAATTACAACACCTTTAGGGGTTCCTGTTGATCCTGACGTGAAAATTGAATATACAGGATCAGTATCAATCTTTTCATCTAAAACTTTTTTTATCAACTCATTATCTGCAACAATTTCATCTATAATATCATCTATTACAAATACCTTTTTATTCTTAATTCCTGCTAAAAGGTCAATATGCTTTTTATCTGTTAGAATATAATCCGACTTTAATACATCAAGTATGTTATTTACTCTGCTTATTGGGGACTTTATATCTAATGGAACGTAAAAGTTTCCACTAAGATTAATCCCTAAAAATGAAACAATAGCATTAATACCTTTTGGCATAAAAACTGCAACTGGTATATTTTCAACTCCGATTGTAATTAAACGAGTTGCAATTTTTCTCGCAAATTGATCTAAATCATAAAAAGAGATAGTTCTATGGTCTTCAACAATAGCCGTTTTTTCTGGATAACTTGATATTGTTTTATCTAAATATTCTAGAATACTAATTTGCATAAATCATTTATTTAACTTCATATTCAACGATAGCTCTTTTTCTACCATCATCTAAAGTAATTTCATTTAGAAAAACTCCGCCCATAAATTTAATAGTCTTCACTACTCTTTTATTAGTCATATCAACTTCTGATCTAACCTTAGACGCACCCATTTCTTTCATAATTTTGTGCCATATATTATGCATTTTCAGTGAGTCGGCAGCATCTTTAGAATCAGGATGCCATGCCCAATACTCTCCTCTAGGACCTTTTTCTACTCTAAAACTACCTTCTTTTTTATTTAAGGAACGGAATCGTTTAAAAATTTCTTTTAACAATTTAAGGTTTGCTAAAACATTAGGAAGTGCAGCAAACCCAAACCTAAGTTTATTTTTTGAAATCGCCAATTGATGTTCTTCAGAAAACATAGTTCCTGAATGAAATCCAACTAACTCACCCTTCTCTTCAGCCAATACTATTAAACTATTCTTTTCTTTTAAAAATACTTTATAGTACTGGTTAAGAAAAACAATTCCTAGTTTATGCATAAATGCATCAACTTGTTTTTTTGCGCAAATATAATGCAACTTAGCTAATTTATTAGAATCATTAATTTTTGCTATTCTGTAAGTAATCATTCAAAAATATCTATTAATTTCTCTGTTAATAATCGTTGAAGTGCATTCCTAACTTTTAGGAACATTTCCTCATATACTTTCATGTCTAACTCTGCAATTTAATAATCAAATCTTTAATTGCATATTTTAAATTGCCTACTAATTTATTAATTTTTCAAACTTTATTGTTAATCTACGATAATCATAATCTTCAGCTGCTTTCCTCGCATTTTGGCAAATTTTATTATATTCTTCCTTATCCATATTTGCAAAACTTAATATTGCATTTGCATATTCCTTTGCATCCTTAAAATCCTTAGCAATACCTAGATTGTATTTACTTATTGGGCAATAGTTTCTTCTAATGTTTGCACAAATTGGCTTTCCACTAGCCATATACTGAAAAGATTTACTTTGACTACCCCCAAATCTTACCGTAGCTCTCTTTTTATAATTCAATATATTTAGAGAACTTCTAGATAACACGTATGGAACATATTTCATTTCAATCCATTTTTGCTTAAACGTAACATTTGAAAGTTTATTCGTTTTGCAATAATTTTCTAAATACGATCTTTGATCACCATCACCATATATTAGAAACTTAATATTCTCTTCACTTTTTAATTTTTCAGCGGCATGAATTAATTGAATTACATCATTTGCTAAACGAATAGAACCTAAATAGACTACCTTGAACAACGTTTCATTTTCTAAATCAGGGTCATTAATTCTATACAAATTCTTATTTTCATCAAAATCCTTTAAATCAACACCATTATTTATATAATGGACTTTGTTTAAATCAATTTTCCCACCTGATTCTAAATCCCAACCTTTTTCAACAATATAATCTTTACCCCCCTCCATTGAAAATACAAGTTCGTCTGCTCTATGGTATAACCATCTTTCCGCAATATATGCAAGTTTTAACAATGGATTGTGCTTAGAAATCAAACCCAGTGCTACAAAAGACTCAGGCCACAAATCAAGAACATCAATAATGTATTTCGCTTTAAATCTTCTTGCTAAATAATACAGTATATTATGAAAAGGAACACCTGCTAATTGATTAATTACATCTGGTTTATTAAATTTCTTAGCTAAGAAAAAAAGACGGAAACTGAATAAAATTAAGTTATAAAAACGCATAAAACCGTTACCTGAATAATTATTCGTTTTTATATGAATAAATTTAATTCCGTCATAATCTGCTTCTATATATTTCCTTTTATCATTAATTAAATTTATGTTAGTATTGTGTATATAGCTTCCTCCAATTATAGTAACATCATATCCAAATTCAATAAGATATTGTGCTCGCTTCAAAGTCTGAATACGTGATTCATATTTTGGTGGCACAGCGTATTGATTTATAAGCCAAATTTTCTTTTTCACTTAAAATTTATTAACTATTTCTACAACCTTACATACATCTTCCTCTGAAAGAACAGGGCTCATCGGTAATGATAAAACTTCATTATGTATTTGTTCTGTTATCTCATAACTCAAATTATTCCATTTTTTATAACAATTTTGCTTATGAGGAGGAATAGGGTAATGAATAAGAGTTTGAACATCGTTATCTGCTAAATATTTTTGAAATTGATCTCTTTGTAATGTACGAATAACGTATAAATGCCATACGTGAGCTAAAGTTTCAATATTTTGCATATTGGATTGAGGAAGTATAATATCTGGATGTATTATGTTCTCACAATAATATTGGGCTATTTCTCGACGACGTTGATTATCTCTATCCAATCGTTTTAATTTAACTCTTAGCATGGCCGCTTGTATCTCGTCCAGCCTTGAATTGAGTCCCTTATAGTCATTAACATATTTTTTAGAGCTTCCATAATTTGCCAAAGCCCTAATAATCGATTCGAGTTTTTTATCATTAGTTGTAATAGCACCGCCATCACCTAACGCTCCAATATTTTTACCTGGATAAAAACTATGTCCTGCAGCATCACCTATAGAACCTGTACGCTGTTTACCATAAAAGCATCCAGCCGCCTGCGCATTGTCTTCAATAAGCTTCAGATTATATTTCTCTAGCAGAGATTGAATTTCAGGTTGCATCGCATTTTGACCATATAAATGCACTAACATAATCGCTTTTGTACAGTTAGTTATTTTTTCCTCAATAAGTGAAGGGGCAATATTATAAGTATTAATATCCGGCTCTACCAAAACAGGTACCAGACGATTATCTGTAATAGCCAATATTGATGCAATATATGTGTTTGCGGGCACAATTATTTCATCACCTTCCTCCATTTGTCCCATTTCAATATAAGCTTTCAAAATTACCCGTAATGCATCAAGACCGTTAGCAACTCCTATACAATATTTTGCACCTATATAGTTTGCATATTCTTCTTCAAAGGTTTTCACTTCATTCCCAAGTAAATAGTAGCCAGAATCAAGAACTCTTTTTACTGCATTAGTCAATTCGGGTTCAAAACTGTCATTAATACCCTTAAGATCAAGAAATTTTATCATTTTTTCTTTCTTTTATATATTTTGCTGGAGAACCATAATAAACACCATTGCTCTCTATAGTTTTTGTGATTAATGATTTGGCTCCAATTGTATTGTTATCACCTATAATAAGATTATCCAAAATTGTAACATTTGGCCCTATAAGGTTATTGTTCCCAATTTTTGGACCTACCATTTTATCAGAGTATCCTTCAATCCCAAATGTTTTATCACTAACACAAGTAAATCCAGAACTAATAAAATTATTTTTACCAATTACCGTACCTGATGCCAAAGACGATAATTGTATTATTCTAGTTCCCTTGCCAACAAAACAGTCTTTTTGAATAAAAGAATTTGTCCCAATAATGTTATCACCTTCAATAACACTTCTCTCTCTGATTACTACATTTTCTGCTATCAAAGAATCATTTCCAATTAGAACATTATTATATATAGTAACAGAACATCCAATAACTGAATTCTTACAAATTTTTGTTGAATGAGATCCTTCTTGAACTTTACTTTGAATTGTTTTTACACCCATTGGTGCCCTTCCAATTACACAATTATCCCATATATATACATTATCCTCTATTTCAACATTTGGATAAATAGTAACATTATTCCCAATTGTAACATTATTCCCAATTACGCAAGTATCATCAATAACGCAATTTTCATGAATGATAACATTTGAACCTATTTGTTTAGTTTTTTTATTTATCATATGTGATTTCTTTATAAGTTTTAAAATCTTTATAATCTCTTATATAATCGTTTTCATCATATTTATGAGAAGCAAGTACAAGACATATGGCACCTGAAGAAAACTCTATCAATTCACGCCAAATACCTGGAACAATTAGTAATCCATAATCTGGACGATTTAAAGTAACAATTTTTTTATTGATCCCATCATCTATCATAACATCAAATGAACCACTAGCACTAACAATTAACTGATAAAGTTCTTTATGCCCATGCCCTCCACGTGCCTCACCACCAGGTATATCATATAAATAATAAATTCTTTTTACATCAAAGGGGATGTTCTTTTGCCCCTCTACAATAGTAATATTCCCATCCCTGTTATGTATTTTATTTAATGGAAGTATAACACAATCATAAACACTACCGGTCATATTCCCTCCTAAATTTTTTATATTTTTGATAGTCTCTTATATAATCCAATTCATTATAATGAGTAGAACTCATGATTAATGCTAGTGAATTGGTGGAAAAATTTTGCATCTGCCTCCATAAACCAGCAGAAATATAAAGGCCATAATAAGAACGATTTAAAGTAAAAGTTTGTTTCGTTTTGCCATTATCTATTACAACATCAAAGCTTCCAGATAAAGCCACAATAAACTCTTGCTGTTCTTTAAAAGCATGCCCTCCCCTCAATTGTCCACCTGGTACATCGTAAATCCAATAAGTCCTTTTAACTTTGAATGGAATATGATTTTCTTCTTCAATAAAAGAAAGATTACCTCTTTGATCTTCTATTTTAGGAAGATGCATAATTTTTACTTGTTCCATTTTTATCTATATTAATAATCTAATGCATTTATGTATTTTAATGCTACTTTATAATCAGTTAATCCTTTTGCTGTAGCAATTGCATTATCAGAAATTTGCTTTCTCTCATCAGGAGTTAATTGATTTATCTGTCTAATGATTTGAGCCAATTCTTTTTCATTACCCGCTTCACATAAAAAACCATTTATTCCATGTTTAATAATGCCATCAATACCTTCATTTCTTGAACCAATTGTTATACATCCTCTTGCCATTGATTCCAAATACACTAAGCCAAAAGCCTCTCCTTTACTAATCAGTATCATACAATCAGATTCATCAATTTTTTTTAATATTTGATCTCTAGGAATAAAACCTTCAAGGATTACTCTATCTTCAAGTTTTAAAGATTTAGTCAAATCCCTTATATTTAATGCTTCAGCACCTCTTCCAATATAAGAAATTTTAAAACTTTTTTGTCCATAAACAGAGTGAATAGCATTAATTAAAGTTGTAGGGTTCTTCCTCTTTATCAATAAACCAATATATAAAAACTTTAATAAATTACCTTCAAATTTCCTATTATTAGTTTTTACAATATAATTTTCTGGAATTCCAGAGTAACAATAAAAATTTTGTTTTTGTTCTCCAAAATTATTTTCAAATTCCATTTTAACTTGCAATGAACGAAAACCCCAAATATCAATTTTACTCATTAACTCATGATATCGATTCTTATAAATTCTTTTTATGCTATCTCCATTGTCATGCATAACGATACATGTTCTTGCAGAATATTCACTTTTAAGAGCTGCTACAATCTCTAACTGAGGATTAGAAAAATGCCCAATTATAATATCTGGAACAAATACAGAATCACTATTTTGTTTAATAATCTTCTCTATCTGCTTGCGTATAATTCTTTTTGCGAATTTTCCTTGTGGAATCCGTTTAAAAATGGGGTTTCGATGCACTTCTACACCATCCATTATATAAGTTTTATCTCCTTTCTCCTTTGAAGTATAAACTATCGCACCCGTTAAACTTGCTATTTTATCACGAAATAATTTGGCCAATAAGTAAAAAATAGTTGAATATACAACTTGGTGATGGACAACTTTAACTTTATAGCCCAATTTTACCCATTCCTTAGCAAAGTATTGGATTACCGGAGTACCATATTTTAGATCAGGAGCAGGATATATTGTTGATAATATAAGAATATTTTTCACAGTTTGTTAATTGTTAGTTTATTTTAAATTATTGTGCGATCTAGTATTTATTGTTTTCTCCATATCATTTTATTAACAATACCGGTATAACTCTGAATAAGCTTAACTACTTTTGTTGAAACACATTCATCAACATAGGCAGGAACATCACAAGCAATATCATTATTTCTTTTCATTTCAACAGCCATATTAACAGCTTGTAAAATTTGATCTGATGAAATTGAACCTATAATAAAAACTCCTTTATCCATAGCCTCTGGTCTTTCAGTAGATGTCCTAATAGACACTGCTGGAAAATCAAAGAAAGCACTTTCTTCCGGTACCGTTCCACTATCGGAAACTACGCAAAAAGCATTCTGCTGAAGCTTATTGTAATCAAAAAAACCTAAAGGTTCGTTTAAAATTACATTCTTATGAAATTTGAAACCACGCTGTTGAATATATTTCTTTGATCTAGGGTGACAACTATATAGAATTGGAATATCATAGGTAATTGCCATTTCGTTAATAGCGTTCATCAATGATAAGAAATTAGTTTCAATATCAATATTTTCTTCTCTATGTGCTGATAATAATATATACTTACCTGCTTCTAAACCTAACTTGTTTAATATTTTGCTTTCATATATTTGCTGCATAGACTCCTGCAACACTTCAGCCATTGGTGATCCCACAACATATGTATATTCAGGTTTAGCTCCTGAATCAAGAATATACCTTCTGGCATTTTCTGAATAGCAAAAATTAATATCACTGGTAACATCAACTATTCGACGAATAACTTCTTCCGGTAAATTTTCATCTTTACAACGATTACCTGCTTCCATATGGTAAATTGGTATCTTAAGTCGTTTAGCTGAAATTACACTCAAACATGAATTAGTATCACCTAATACAATAATTGCTTCTGGATTTACTTCTACCATTAACTCATATGACTTGGCTATCACATTTCCCATTGTCTGTCCAAGGTTTTCACCTACAACTCCAAGATAGTAGTCTGGTTCCCTTAAGCCAAGGTCTTTAAAAAAAACCTCGTTCAATGTATAATCGTAATTTTGCCCTGTATGCACTAAAATATGATCAAAGTATTTGTCACTCTTTTTAATGATTGCAGACATTTTAATTATTTCAGGACGCGTCCCAACAATTGTCATTAGTTTCAACTTCTTCATATTGATCAAATAGAAATGTTATAATGAGAATAAAGATATTTGTGTTTTTTTACCCACTCAGCAAGTTCTGCTACCATAGTTTCGTAATCCGGAATTAAATAACTGAATTCAAATCGAATTCGTTTAAGTGATTTATCAGCACTAATTCCATCAACGGGCTTTATTTTTAAAGAATTTCCTCTTAAATATTTATTAAAAAGTAATAATAAATCATATTTTGAAATAGAATGATCGGGAACCATATTATATAAGCCATAAGCCTTTTCCCTTGCTGCTACTTCCATTGTTTTGGCAAGTTGTAATGTTGTTTGGCCTGTCCACATAGCTTTTGTGTAGCCATTAACCTCACTACTTTGTTGCATAAACCAGTTTAGAAGTCCAATGCCAGTAGTATTTATATCAGGTCCTACAATAGAGTTTCTCAAAGTAATATTTTTATTATCTTCTAATTCACCCAGAGCTTTGGATCTATCATAAAATGTCGTACCATCAGGGAAATCATCCTCAGTATAATTTCCACATTTACCGGAAAACACACAATCAGTGCTCATATGAATTATCTGTGTATCTGTACTTGAAGTTATATCTGCTAAAAAGTGAGGAAAATATGAATTTAGAAAACTAGCCTCAGCCTTATTTTGTTCTGCAAATTGATTAAGAATCCCGATTCCATTAATTACTGAATCAAATTTATTTTCCAAAATAAACTTTCGTAAAAAATCTGTATCAAATGCGTTACCATCAATGCTATCAACATACTTTGATTTTGTTAATCCAAAACCAATAACTTCATGTCCTTGCTCTTTTAAATACAAAGAGATGATATGACCAGCCATGCCATTACAGCCTAAAATAAAAAACTTCATATTATTTCGCATCTATTAATTAATAATTTCTTGCATATACTCAAGTGATAGTAACTTTTCCTTAACCTCATCAACAGTAAGTCGGTGGGTATTATGAGAGTTGTAGTCTTCTGAAGAAGATGTCTTAATATCACCATTTGAAAAAAATTTTCCATAATTTAAATCTCGATTATCTGCAGGTATTCGGTAAAAATCACCCATATCTTCAGCTTTCATCATTTCTTCTCTTGTACAAAGTGTCTCATATAATTTTTCACCGTGTCGAGTTCCTATTATTTTTAATTCTGCTTTTGAATTCATTACCTCTTTAACAGCAGTTGCTAAATCTTCTATGGTTGATGCTGGTGCTTTTTGCACAAATAAATCACCCTGTCTGGCATTTTTAAATGCGAAAAGAACTAAATCTACAGCTTCATCTAATGACATTAAATATCTTGTCATTTTTGGATCTGTAATTGTCATAGGCTGTCCTGATTTTATTTGATTAACAAACAAAGGTATAACTGAGCCTCTAGATGCCATTACATTTCCGTACCTAGTACAACTAATCGTAGTTTCCTCTTCTAATATATTTCTTGATTCGGCTACAACTACTTTTTCCATCAAAGCTTTTGAAATACCCATTGCATTAATTGGGTAAGCTGCTTTATCAGTACTTAGACAAACCACATTTCTTACTTTAAACTTTACTGCTGAACGAATAACGTTGCCAGTCCCTAAAACATTTGTTTGAGTTGCCTCCAATGGAAAAAATTCACAGGATGGAACTTGTTTAAGTGCTGCAGCATGAAAAACGTAATCAACACCCCTCATTGCATTATCAATACTAGCAATATCTCTTACATTTCCAATATAAAATTTTAATTTGGGATTCTTATACTTATTTCGCATATCGTCTTGTTTCTTTTCATCTCGAGAAAAGATACGAATTTCTGCAATATCAGTATTAAGAAACCGGTTCAGAACAGCATTTCCAAACGAACCGGTACCTCCCGTAATCAACAGGGTTTTATTTTTAAATAACGACATATTCTAATTTATAATTTAATTAATTTTTGGAAGTGATTCTCGCCTGTATTTCTTATTTCTAATAATTACCTTATATGTATTTTTTATAAAAACAAATATTTCCTTTATTGAAATTTTATTATAAAAATTATATACAAAATTAGTTGCAATGGCTGCATCAAAAATATTATTTATGCCTAATTCTGTCCCTTCAAATCTTATGGAATTAGTGAGTACAAAACCATGTACATCTTCCATGGTAATTATCTTTCGTTTGGTTTTTATAACTAATTGATTAAACAATTCCAATAAATTATGTTGTTTGGCAATCTCCTTAAGAATTTTCAATTCTCTGATTAAAACATCCTCTTCAAACGAACCGTTTTCAATCAATTTAAATGAAGCACGTATCAGAGCTTCAAATGAAATAGGTTCGAATTTACCTGGCCATCCAGGTAGATCTTTCGCAGTCAGTAAATAATCAGCAGTCATAAGCGTTGCTAATGGTGAGTATTCCTGAGATGCTAATTCTACATGCATTTTTCTTTTGATGTTATCCTTAAAAAATTGCTGGGCTGCTTCTCTAGAATCTTTATCCGTTCGTTTATAATTTCTCCCTTGAGATTTGATTGTACTTCCCACAATAGATAAAGGTTCATTAGTAAATGCATAATCATTGACTTCTCCTGCTAATACAACGCTAGAAAATCCATCAGGAGTAGCACAATAATAAAAACTATTATCTTTTGTTCTGGACTTCACTTTATCAATTAACATAGTTGAAGCAACCGCCTTCATGAAAAGCATTGGACATTCATCAATCTGATAAAAAAAGGTTTTTGATAATCGATTTAAAAATGCTTCAGATTTAATAAATTTTACTCCAACATTTTTTTTCCTTTTTACATAAAAAGTATTTTTACCTCCTTCATGATCAGGATAGGTGAATCCTGCTGGGGTCCACGTTAGCAATTCCCTTTTTGTTTTTGAAAGAATATCATACATTCGCCAAAAACATCCAGGAGCAAGACCATCATCCCCGCCAAGCGCCATTACATAACCTGGTCTTACTTGATTAAGAGCAAACTCAAAATTATCTCTCATTCCAAGATGTTGTTCATGTGCAAACAATTTAATTCGTGCGTCCTTTTCCATTAATTCACGGACAACTTCAACTGAATTGTCTTTACTACAATCGTCAGAAACAATAATTTCAAAATTTGGATAATCTTGTAACATACAAGTTCGCAAAGTATGAATTAAATACTCTGCCCTATTTTTTTGTGGTATTATAACAGTAAATAAGGGATAATCTATTATTTTTTTCATAGTCTTAGCGCAAAATTATTTAATATTTACTATAGTTAATAATTTGTTTTATACTCTATTTCAATTTATATAAAAATTAATTTTTTTGTCTTAAAATTCGTATATTATAATCTAATCTAAAAACCCAATAAGCAATAAAATATACTATTAATTTCAAATTCCCTCCTACATCAGAAAAAGGAAATAATTTCATGCCACCTACCATGCAAAGAGTCATTACAAAATGTAAGAGGATCAATTGATGAAACCTTAGTATGCCATTATATATTTTAGTTTTGACAATTACAAAAAGGAAAAAAAACAGGAAAATTAAAGATGCTATAATTGGTCCAAAATCAAGCGTAAAATCACCAACAAAAGTAGAAAAAACGGAGTCATTTATTTTATGATCCGGATACTTGGCCCTTCTTTCCACAAAATTATGAGGAACATTATCAAATCCTAACATACGCTTAAATAAAGGAAAGGTTCTATCTCCGTATCTAACACCTCCATTATCTAATCCATAGTTGTTAAAAAACAAATTTCCCTGGCCTCCATAAAAATAAACAGACGCCATTGACCCATGAGTACTATCATCAAATCGGCTTACAGTTAAAGCTATAAATGGAATTAAACTTGCTATTATAATATAAACTCCTATTTTTTTTATAATTCTTTTAATTTTAGGCTGAAAAAATCTTCTTAAGGCAAAATACGTTATAATCATTGAAAGTAATATTGCTAATATAGGTCCACGTTGTCCAAGTGAAATATTAATTAATATTCCCATTATACTTGATATAAACAAACCAATTAATATTACTATGTTTCGATTCTTTAAAGTTAAATAATAGAAAAATAGAAGAATACCAAAACTACCATAGGCATTTGTTACAATTGAAGGCAGATTCGAAATCATTCCATCACCGAGGGAAAATCTTTTAGCCAAACTTTCGTTATATAACTCAAGACCACCCGATGATGTTGTTAGTAATTTTTTTATGCTGTAAATATATTCAGAAATAATATTTGGCAATTGAATTATTGTGAATAAGATAAGAATTATACTAAATACATTTATATAAACAGCAGGAATTTTTTGAATCCCATCTATTTTTTTTGCATTAAATTTTAAAACTGGCCAAAATGCTAACATAAGCATCAAATACAAATATATAAATGGAAATAATTTGATACGATTAAATTCATAATAATTACTATTATATAAAAGCAATGATGTAATGGCATAGATAAGGTATGAAAACAGAAGAATACTGCCGGCATCAATATGCTTTTTTTTAATCTGATAAAAAATAATAGTAACTATCCAAACTAAAATATAGAGAACAATGTTAATATAACTTATTATTGAATCCATTTATATTATTCTTATTTTCGTTTTATATTGGATATTAATTGTTTAACAATCTCCTTTTCAGATTTTGATAAACCTATAAATAGCACAAAGAATGCAACACTAGAGATAGATATAAAAACAACAGCTGTTACTCTTAACAAAATATTTGTAATACTATCATGTACAATATATACTGAAAAAGAAGATAACAATGTAATAACAAATGCCCGTAAAAGAAATGACTGTATATATTCAGTAAAGCTGAATGGATTATAATACTTTTTTAAAACTATTAGCCTGACTATATGAGATGCAATGGCAGCAATTATCATTGCAATATAAGTAGTATATGCAGGATAACCCAACTTAAATAATAAATATGTTGCGGGAACACATAAAAGAGTAAAAGTTTCAACGGGAACATGGTATTCTTTGATATGTCCCGTGGCTTGAATTATGATAGAGATAGGATTATTCAATGCCATAATTATTGCATATACTAAAATGAGTCTTGAAAACAATACTGATTCTGGTGCAGCTGTTTTAAGCCAGAACAACAAAATATCATCCATCTCAAACATTAAAGGGATACAGACCATTAATAAAATGTAGTAAATTAATTTATTACTGATATTAAAAATCTTATTAAGATATGAATAGGACCCTTCAGCGTATGATTTAATCATCTGTGGTTTGATAGCCATTAAAAAGCTTGCTGTAAATGAACTTAAAGCCATGTTAATCTGCCGGGCTATTGCTCTTGATGCATTAATCACAGGCCCAAAAAAGATATTAACCAATATAGTATTAATTTGAGACATTCCAACTCCAGCGATTGAACCAAATAAAGACCATCCAGAAAATGAGAGTAATTCTTTAAATAATTTCTTTTCTGTTGGTTTTTTATATCGACACTCAGCATATTTAGTATTACCAATCCGGATATATGTTATCAGAACCAATGTAGTAATTAAGAATAAAAAAGCACCATAAATAATTAATTTATCAAATGGTATTATTAAAATCAGAAGAATCGCTATCAATTTTAATAAACTTTCTGCAATACTAACCTTAGCAAAAATACCCATGTCTTCGTGGGCAATTACTGCTGAAGAAAATGGAACCTGCATAATAACAGAAATGAATGAAAATATTGAGAATTGGTAAATCCAGTTTGCAGCATTCATTCTTTCATCTGGTATAACTAACTGCGTGTTAACAAACCATAAACCAACTGTTTCTCCTAAGATTAATACTATAAATGATAAAAGTATATAAATATAGATACTTGTTGAAAATATATTCTGTAGACGTTGTTTATTATTTTGCCCTAAAGAGTAAGAATAGAATCTCATAGTAGCAGTTTGGAGAACACTGCTTACACTTGAAAGCACTGTAATCACGCCTGCGATAACGTCATAAATCCCATAATCTTCTATACCTAGTGCATTTAGCAAAAGACGTACAGAGTACAAATTAATGCCCATTACAACCAACATTCTGAAATATAACAGAGTGGTATTATTTGCTATGCGCTTTGAATTATGAAAATTATCTGACATTTATATTCTTAAAAATATATTATAATCAATTAAAACTAAGGAATTACTTAAACAAACTAAAAATAATCTGCTTGAATATAATTTTAGGAAATTTAAATCTATCTGGTTTTTAAAGTTAGGGGTCCAATTTAATCTGGCTTATAAATATATCTTACATATGTTCCTCTACGAATAATAATATAACATAAAAACCTAATACATCCAACTTCTAACATTATTAATTTTTTTCATTATTTAAATCTTGTAATATTTATTAAATATTGACCATATTGGTTCTTTGCTAAAGGTTTTGCTAATTCTAATAATTGTTCTTTTGTTATGTATTTCTTATAATAAGCTATTTCTTCTAAACAAGCTATTTTTAGACCTTGTCTTGTTTCTATTGTTTCAACAAATCTACTAGCATCAAGAAGAGATTCATGAGTTCCAGTATCTAACCACGCATAACCTCTGCCCATTAATTCCACCTTTAACCTTTTTCTTTTCAGGTATTCTTGATTTACAGTTGTTATCTCCAGCTCACCTCTAGCAGATGGTTTAATATTTTTTGCAATCTCAACTACTTCATTTGTATAAAAGTACAAACCAACAACAGCGTAATTCGACTTTGGATTATTGGGTTTTTCTTCTATTGAAATTACGTTTCCTTCTTGATTAAACTCGGCAACTCCATATCTTTCCGGATCATTTACCCAATAACCAAATACAGTTGCCATTTTATCTTCTTCTACATTTCCAATAGCCTTTTTAAGAAGATTTGTAAAGCCTTGTCCATAGAAGATATTGTCACCTAATACTAAACATATATCATCATCTCCAATAAATTTATCACCAATAATGAAAGCCTGAGCTAAACCATCAGGAGAAGGTTGTTCTGCATATGAAAAATTTACACCCAGTTCTTCTCCTGAACCAAGTATTTTTTTAAAATGTGGTAAGTCATGTGGAGTAGAAATTATCAGAATTTCTCTAATCCCTGCTAACATTAATACAGAAATCGGATAATAAATCATAGGCTTATCATAAACCGGTAACATTTGTTTTGAAATAACTTTTGTAATTGGATATAATCTTGTTCCTGAACCTCCTGCTAAAACAATTCCTTTCATAATTATCTTAAGTTATATTGTTTATTGTAATACTCCTGATAATCTCCACTTATAATATTTTCTAACCAATCTTTATTTTGCAGATACCAATTAATTGTTTTTTCAATTCCTTCCTCAAACTGTAAAGATGGATTCCAGCCTAATTCCTCCGAGATTTTAGTTGAATCAATAGCATATCTCATGTCATGTCCTGCCCTATCCTTAACATAAGTTATTAATTGTTCTGATTCTCCAATCTCTCTACCTAACTTCTTATCCATCACCTTACAAATTACTTTTATAAGATCAATATTCTTCCATTCATTAAAACCACCAATATTATAAGTTTCTCCATTTCTTCCCTTGTGAAAAACAATATCTATTGCTCTCGCGTGATCTTCTACATATAGCCAATCTCTTATATTCTCACCTTTCCCATACACAGGAAGTGGTTTTTTATTTTGAATATTATTAATAAATAAAGGAATAAGTTTTTCTGGAAATTGATTTGGTCCGTAATTATTAGAACAGTTTGTTATCACAACAGGTAAACCATACGTATTGTTGTAAGCTCTCACAAAATGATCTGAGCTTGCCTTTGCCGCAGAATACGGAGATTTTGGATCATAAGGTGTATCTTCTAAAAATAATCCTGTGTCACCTAAAGATCCATATACTTCATCCGTTGAGATATGATAAAATAGTTTATCTTCCAAGTCATTTAGCCAGCTATTCTTTGCCTGATTTAATAAAGTTAGCGTTCCAAGAATATTAGTTTGAGCAAATTCAAATGGATTTGTAATAGATCTATCAACATGCGACTCTGCAGCTAAGTGAATTACTGAATCAACTGTATAGGTTTCAAACACTTCTTTAACTTTATCAATGTCGCAAATATCAGCTTTTACAAACTTGTAGTTTGGATGATTTTCAATTTCCTTTAAATTTTCCAAATTACCTGCATATGTCAATTTATCCATATTAATAATGTTATAGTTTGGATAATTATTCACAAGTAATTTAACTACATGGCAGCCAATAAATCCTGCACCTCCTGTTATTAAAATATTTTTTTTCATAAACTTATAAAGTCCAATAATTCAATTCATTTATTTTATCTCTATAAATTCCCTTAATATCAACAAAGAAAGCATTTTCATTTGTTATTGATTTAAAGAAATTTTCATCTAAATCTTTATATTTATCATGACTTACAGCTACGATAACTACATCATAATTATTACCGATTTTTTCATTTAATTCAAAGTTGTATTCTTCTTTAACTTCCTTAGCATCAGCAAAAGGATCAACTACCTCAATACCGACTCCATAAGATAACAGCTCTCGATAAACGTCTATAACCTTTGAATTGCGAATATCACTAACATCTTCCTTGAATGTTACCCCCATAATTAAAACTTTTGATCTTTGTATGTGCTTGCCTGCCTTTACTAGTTTCTTAACAATTTGTTTTGCAACATAACCACCCATAGAATCATTTATAAATCTACCAGAGTTAATCATTTGTGCATGATAACCTAATTCTTTGGATTTATGTAGTAAATAATAAGGATCTACGTCAATACAGTGACCTCCGACAAGCCCCGGGAAAAATTTAAGAAAGTTCCATTTTGTTCCAGCTGCTTCCAATACTTCAAACGTGTTTATATTCATTCTATTAAAAATTATTGAAAGTTCATTCATGAAAGCAATATTAATATCCCGTTGGGTATTTTCTATAATTTTAGAAGCTTCTGCAACTTTAATTGAACTTGCCCTATGAACGCCTGCCTCTATAACTAACTCATATACTTTGGCAATATTTTCAGCTGATTCCTCATCACACCCAGATGATACCTTAACTATTGTTGTTAATGTATTTACCTTATCTCCCGGATTAATTCGCTCAGGAGAAAAACCCACTTTAAACTGTTCTATATATTTTAATCCTGATTCTTTTTCTAAAACTGGCACACAATCTTCTTCAGTTGCACCAGGGTAAACAGTAGATTCATAAACCACATAATCACCTTCTTTCATTACTTCTCCAACCGTTTTTGATGCCGCTAAAACAGGCCGCATATCAGGTAAATTATGGTCATCTATAGGCGTAGGAACTGCAATAATATAAAAATTCGCTTCTCTTAAATCTTCTAT
Source organism: Bacteroidales bacterium (assembly GCA_028282785.1). GTDB lineage: Bacteria > Bacteroidota > Bacteroidia > Bacteroidales > UBA12077 > UBA12077. The sequence goes on from JANQHE010000002.1 coordinate 80,623, forward strand.
ATTTGCTGTAAATTTTATGTCACATTCATTAAATGCTTCAGAAGGTAATTCTCTACTAGGATCAACTTTATTCTTCATCATCTCAACTCTATCTTCCTTAATATCAAAACCTATTACAGGTATTTTTTTAGCAAATTCAAGTGCTATTGGCAGCCCAACATATCCCAAGCCAATTACTGCTAATTTTGCTTCTTTATTAACTAATTTATTATACATAATTTAAGTATTTAATATACTTTTTAAATACTTTTTCAATTCCAGTTTGTAAATCAACTTTTTTCTTCCACCCTAAATTATTTAATTTAGATATATCTAATAATTTTTGTGGTGTACCATTCGGTTTGTTTTCATCCCAAATTACTTCACCTACATATCCTACTATTTTTTGAACCAATTCGGCCAATTCCTTAATGGAGATGTCTTTGCCAGTTCCTATGTTGATATGTGTATTTCGTACTTCTTTTTTATTATCTTTTAAGTCTGCAAAGTTAATATTTTGTCCACGAATTACACGAATTAACTCAAATAAAAAATTGTTACAGTTTCTTCGTTTATAAAATACACTTTCAGTAGCAACATGACCGTTTTTCTTTGCTTTTTCGACAGAATTCCTGATTCTAACAACTCCTTTATTTAATTAATAAATTGTGCCACCAAATATAAAATCATCAAATCCACTTCCTGCTATTTCCAAACCAACAAGAAAAGATTTCCTGATATTTATGCTTTTTGCTCTTCTTTTTAAGGTTTTTAAATCACTTAATGTAGGTGTTTCTTTTACTTCTATGGCAACATTCTCATCTAAAATAAAATCTATTTCCTGTCCTGTTTTTTTCGCATAATAATTTAGATTCCCTTTTAAACTTAGTTGGTTTGCTATTGAATTTTCAAAAATAGCACCACTATTGATTTTTGAAAATGTATTTAAGATTCCATTATCGGAAAAATATAATTTACTTTGAAGAGCAATCTCCCTGTCTTTATTCGTTACAAAAGGTTTTATTAATTTGATGAAATATGTGTTTTCTAAAAATAATAAATACTCCTTAATTTTATGCCGGTTGATCCCAACAAGGCTTGCAAGCTTTGAGTAATCAATTTTACTTCCAACCCTTGAGCTTAGTAGTTTTATGACTTTATATAACTCATCTGCATCTGTAAAATCAGATAAAAATAAAATATCAAATTTTATGTATGAATCCGTAATATCTCGTAATAGAGAAAGTTTATCCTTCACATTTTCTTCCAATACAACTTCAGGGAATCCACCAAAGCGCAAGTATTCCCGATACAATTGCTGATATTTAGATATGAAATTTTTATTTGTTTTTTTTAGGACAAAAGAGGGCAATTTTGCTCTCTGATTCTTAAAGCGTAAAAACTCACCAAAACTCAATGGCCATAATTCATAAATTCGCTTCCGGCCTGCCAAGCTTTCACTGAAAGCACCTTTCATATAGAAAGAACTTGACCCACTTACAATAAACTTTACCTCATAATGATCATATACATATTTTATAAAACTTGCAATATTTTTTATCAGCTGTATTTCATCTAAAAAGATATAAGCTTTTTCATTAAAATCAATTCCTTCTATTTCTAAAGATCTAATTATCTCATCATATTTATCAATATTGAATATGTGACGAAATTCAATCTTTTCAAGATCCAAAAATACTTTATTATTACTTTCAATTTTGTCAAATAACAAATTTAGGGCCGTTGTTTTCCCAACCCTTCTTAATCCAGTAATAGCAACAACCTGCTTTATTTCTAAGGATTCTTCTAATTCAGGATATATATCACGGTTTATCATTGGGCTAATTTACAAATAAATATACTAAATTAAAAATAAATATACATATAATAACACTATTTGTAATTACAAATTACATATAGTTATATTTTATACATTTACTCTATGCACAAAGCTATATTTATTGTGGTAAATATTTACTAAATTTTGCAGAACTCTTTTCGTATTTTATAAAAGACAGAACCATAAGAATCGCATCAAAACAGATTATCCAAAATAATTTTGATACACTTTTGCAATTCCTACTCGCAAGCTTATCTTATCTTTCCAACCTAAAGAGTTTAATTTTGATACATCCAACAATTTTTGGGGAGTGCCGTCAGGCTTAGAACCATCCCAATTTATATTTCCTTCAAAACCAACTATTTCTTTTATCAGTTCAGCTAATTCTTTAATGGAAATATCTTTCCCTGTTCCAATATTGATATGAGTATTCCTTACTTCCTTTTTATCTGCTTTTAAATCTGCGAAGTTAGTATTTTCCATTAAAAATACACAAGCATCTGCTAAATCATCCGAATAGAGGAATTCGCGGCGGGGAGATCCAGTGCCCCACAAAGTAATCTGAGTTTTGAGTTTCGAGTTTCGAGTTTCGAGTTTTATACCATACTTTAATAACTTATTTTTTATCTCTGTTTCAGATGACTTTCCATCAATTTCTTCGATTGGAAGTTTATCTAAATCTGTTCTAATACCATCCCAGTCATTTTCCATTAAACATTTACCAAGATGCATTTTGCGGATGATGGCTGGTAAAACATGTGATTTTTCTAAATCATAATTATCATTGGGGCCATATAAATTGGTTGGCATCACAGAAATAAAGTTTGTACCATATTGTAAATTGTAGGATTCACACATTTTTATTCCAGTTATTTTCGCAATAGCATATGGTTCGTTGGTATATTCCAAAGTATCTGTTAACAAGTATTCCTCTTTCATAGGTTGAGGACAGTTTTTAGGATATATACATGATGAACCTAAGAATAAGAGCTTTTTGGCCCCACATTTATAACTAAAATGAATGATGTTGTTTTGAATTTGCAGGTTATCATATATAAATTCCGCACGATAAGTATTATTGGCAACTATTCCACCTACTTTAGCTGCTGCCAAAAACACATACTCAGGTTTTTCCTTTTCAAAGAATAACTCAACTTGGTTTTGGTCCCGTAAATCATATTCAGGATAAGGAGTAAATACAAAATTGGAATATCCTTTGGATTCTAAGTTTCTTAAAATGGAGCTACCTACTAATCCTGTATGTCCAGCTATGTATATTTTGTCCTCGAATTTCACTAATTTATCTAATTTTTGTTCACTAATATAGATATTTAAAAGATGAAACGTTAATATTGCAAACTTTTTGATCCAAAATTAATTAGTAAACCTAATTTAAATGTCGAAGCTTTCAAATAATTTAAAATTTGAGCTTCATGCTCAGGTGATATTTCGGATAATGCTTTTAGTTCCACAATTATTTTATTAAAACAATTAAAGTCTGCTCGATACTTTTTACATAATTTCTGCTCTTTGTAATAGATATCAATCTCCTGTTCTCTTTTAAATGGAATACCTTGACTTTTTAATTCTAATTCAAAAGCTTCTTGATATACAGTCTCCAAAAATCCACAACTCAACTGTTTATGCACCTCCATCGCTGCACCTATTATTCTATATGCTTCTTCTTTATATTAATTCAACTATGTTCCTCTATACACGAATTAAACTAAACATCCAATAATTCCACAAATTACGTTAACTACATATATAGACAAATTATCATTTAAAGAAATTAGTGATCATTCGCGTAATCTGTGGACTACTTTTTCATAATCAGCCTTTACCATTAATCGGGCTAATTCATTAAACTTAACTTTGGGTTCCCAACCTAACTCTGTTTTAGCCTTTGTATAATCTCCAATTAATAAATCTACTTCCGTAGGCCTAAAATACCTTGGATTGATTCCAACTACCTTTTTTCCCGACGATTTCAAGATTCCAATTTCTTCTTTGCCCTTACCTTCCCAAATAATCTCTTCGTTAAAATATCCAAAACAAGCTTCTACAAATTCTCGAACCGTATGCGTTTCATTGGTTGCTAAAACATAATCATCCGGTTTATCAGACTGCAGTATTCTCCACATGCCTTCCGCAAACTCCGGAGCATATCCCCAATCTCTTTTAGCATCAAGGTTTCCTAACAATAACACTTCATCAATACCAGCCATAATTTTTGCCACTGCAACAGAAATTTTCCGAGTAACAAAAGTCTTTCCCCTTCTTTCAGATTCATGATTGAATAAAATACCATTACTTGCAAATAAATCATAAGCTTCTCTATAATTAACCACAATCCAATAAGCATATAACTTTGCTGCAGCATAAGGACTTCTTGGATAGAAAGGTGTTTTCTCTGTTTGTGGTATTTCCTGCACCTTACCATATAATTCTGACGTTGAAGCCTGGTAAAACTTAGTGTCTATACCTGTTTCTTTAATTGCATCTAAAAAACGTAATGTGCCAACTCCGTCAACCTCAGCAGTATATTCAGGAACTTCAAAAGAAACCTGCACATGTGACTGAGCTCCTAAATTATATATTTCATTTGGATTAATCTTCTCAACTAATCTATTTAAATTACTGGAATCAGTTAAATCCCCGTAATGTAGAAACATTTTTTTGTTAAGAATATCAGGATCTTTATATAAATGGTCAATTCTAAATGTATTGAACGAACTGGCTCTTCTTATTATTCCATGAACCTCATAACCTTTTTCTAATAAAAGTTCTGTTAAATAAGATCCATCCTGTCCTGTAATACCTGATATTAATGCTTTCTTCATATTATAAACTCCAGTATTTTAACTCTTTAATTTTATCTCTATACATACCTTTAATATCTACAAATAATGCATTTTCATTCGAAATTGATTTAAAATATTTCTCATTTAAATCTTTGTATTTATCATGACTTACAGCAACAATAATAACATCATAATTATTATCAATTTTGTTTGTCAATTCAAATTGATATTCTACTTTTACTTCTTCTTTATCTGCATAGGGATCAACAACTTCAACAGTAACACCATATGATAATAGTTCTCGATAAACATCAATTACTTTAGAATTTCTAATGTCACTAACATCCTCCTTAAATGTAATACCCATTATTAACACTTTAGAATTTTGAATATGCTTTCCAGCTTTTACTAACTTCTTTACAATTTGCTTAGCTACATAGCCCCCCATCGAATCATTTATAAACCTACCGGCATTAATCATTTGAGCATGATAACCTAATTCCTTTGATTTATGCAGCAAATAATAAGGATCAACTCCAATGCAATGGCCACCTACCAAACCCGGGAAGAATTTCAAGAAATTCCACTTGGTTCCTGCTGCCTCCAAAACCTCGTATGTGTTAATGCCCATTCTATTAAAAATAATGGAAAGTTCATTCATGAAGGCAATGTTAATATCGCGTTGTGTGTTCTCAATAATTTTTGAAGCTTCGGCAACTTTTATTGAACTTGCTCTGTGCACACCAGCTTTAATAACCAGTTCATATACTTTTGCTATGTTTTCTGCTGACTCTTCATCACAACCGGAACTTACTTTTACAATAGATGTTAGTGTATTAACTTTATCTCCCGGATTGATTCTTTCCGGAGAAAAACCAACCTTAAAATCATCTACAAACTTTAATCCTGATTCTTTTTCTAAAACCGGCACACAGTCTTCTTCTGTAGCTCCAGGATAAACAGTTGATTCATAAACAACATAATCTCCTTTTTTTAAAACTTTTCCAACAGTTTCAGAAGCCTTTAAAACAGGGCCCATATCTGGTAAATTATGATCATCAATAGGAGTAGGTACAGCAACAATATAAAAATTAGCTTTTCTCAAATCTTCAATTTTAACAGTAAATTTAAGATCACAACCCTCAAATGCTTCAGGAGGTAATTCCCTACTTGGATCGATTCCTTTTTTCATCATTTCAATCCGATCTTCTTTGATATCAAAACCAATTACCGGTAATTTTTTTGCAAATTCAATTGCAATAGGTAATCCTACATAACCTAATCCTATAACAGCTATTTTAGCTTCCTTATTTAATAGTTTATTATACATTTAATTAAGTTTTTTACAAATTGGATGATAATCTCCCTTTAATCCAACAGGAGAAGCATTTCTAATGTTATATACAGTGTTTATTGATGATTTTGTTTCTTCTAGTCCAAATCCCTGTCCTTGCAAAATTTGTTGATATGATAAGGTATGCAAATCTGTAAAACCTCCACTAAATTCTATTTCCTTACTATCAATAGTAATTGATCTATAAGTTCTTTGACCATTTGTTTTAATATTATCAGGAATATCATTATAATCCATACTCAAAAACCAACGAACGTTCGCTTTTTTCAATTTTAAATAACCGGCTGCTTTTGATTCAGTTGAAATATGAACGATATTTTCTTTAACATCTCCAAAAATCCATGTTAACATATCATAAAAATGAACGCCGATATTTGTAGCTATTCCGCCTGATTTCTGTACATCACCTTTCCATGATATATAATACCAGTTTCCTCTTGAAGTTATATACGACAGATCAATATCATAAATCTTGTCCTTTGGTCCATTATCAATTCTTTTTTTTAGCTCAATAATGGAAGGATGCAATCTAAGTTGCAAGATATTATTTACCTTTTTACCAGTTTCTTTCTCAATTTCCTGTAAAGCGTCAATATTCCATGGATTTAATACGACAGGTTTTTCACAGATTGCATCAGCTCCATGTCTCAATGCAAAACGTATATGTGAATCATGTAAATAATTTGGAGTACAAATACTTACGTAATCTATCTTAACATTATTGCGTTTAAGTTTATCTATATGTCTGTCAAATCTTTCAAACTCGGTAAAAAAATCCGAATTAGGAAAGTAACTATCTATTTTACCAACGCAATCGAATTTATCTAAAGATGCTAGTAAATTATTTTTTGTATCATTTATTGCTCTAAGGTGTCTGTCTGCAATGTATCCAGCAACTCCTATTAAAGCAAAGTTTTTATCTTTCTTTGGCATATTCTAAAATTTGCACAAAACTATTAATAAATTTATAAATTAACCTAAAACTAACTTTGTATAAAGTAATTAATTGAACAATTAAATTAATGACCTTAAATATTCTCCATATCCACTTTTATAATACTTTTCAGCACTTTGCAGTAGTTGTTCTTTGGAAATAAAATCATTTAGATAGGCTATTTCTTCAATACATCCTATTTTAAGTGCTTGTCTTTTTTCAATTACACTTATAAATTCTCCTGCTTCCATTAACGATTCAAAAGTTCCCGTATCCAACCAAGCTGTACCTCTATTCATAACACCTACATTTAATTTTCCCTGCTCTAAATACCATTTGTTAACATCAGTAATTTCATATTCTCCCCTTTTAGAAGGTTTTATTGATTTAGCAACTTTAACTACTTCGTTATTGTAAAAATACAACCCAGGAACTGCATAATTTGATTTTGGACTATGAGGTTTTTCTTCAATTGAAATAGCCTTTTTTTTATTATCAAATTGCACAACACCGTAACGTTCCGGATCTTTAACACGATAAGCAAAAATTGTTGCACCAGCAGGATCTGTACTACTTTTCAATAAATTAGTTAATCCTGATCCATAAAAAATGTTATCGCCTAGTATAAGTGCTACGGAATCTTTTCCAATAAAATCTTCCCCAATGACAAAAGCTTGTGCCAAACCATTTGGAACCTCTTGAATTGCATAATGAAACTTACAACCAACTTGTTTTCCGTTTCCTAATAATCTCTTAAAACTGTTTTGTTCTTCAGGAGTAGTAATAATTAATATCTCTTTTATTCCCGCTAACATTAAAACAGACAGAGGATAATAAATCATTGGCTTATCATATACAGGAAGTAACTGTTTACTTACAGCCATTGTTAATGGATATAGCCTTGTTCCTGATCCACCTGCTAATATAATTCCCTTCATCTTTAAAATTTTAATAGTATTGGTATTATAGTAATTATTTGTAATTCCTTCATTTTATCAAGTTTTTGATTTATTTATATGCTACTAAATATTAATAAGTGAAAATCCTCTATTCTCACCCTCTGCCCTATGAGTTCCCCTTAAAGAGAAACCATTCCAGTTTTTGCCTGTTTTACCTTAAGTTATATTGTTTATTATAATACTCAAGGTAATCTCCACTAATGACATTGTTTAACCATTTTTTATTAGCTAAATACCAATCCACAGTTTTTTCAATTCCCTCTTCAAATTGTAATGATGGTTTCCAACCTAATTCTTTTGATATTTTAGTGGAATCAATAGCATATCTCATATCATGACCTGCTCTATCTTTTACAAATGTGATAAGTTTTTCAGATTGGCCAGATTCTCTATTCAACTTCTTATCCATTACTTTACATAGAACCTTAATTACATCAATATTTTTCCACTCGTTAAATCCTCCAATATTATATGTTTCCCCTATTTTACCTTCATGAAAAACAATATCAATCGCGCTGGCATGATCTTCGACGTAAAGCCAATCTCTAATATTTTCTCCTTTACCATAAACAGGTAGAGGTTTATGATTTTTGATATTATTTATAAATAATGGTATTAGCTTTTCCGGAAATTGATATGGCCCGTAGTTATTAGAACAATTTGAGATTACAATTGGTAACCTGTACGTATTATTAAACGCTCTAACAAAATGGTCCGAACTTGCTTTTGCTGCAGAATATGGCGATTTTGGGTCATACGGAGTATCTTCCTTAAACAACCCGGTTTCTCCAAGAGAACCATATACTTCATCGGTTGAAATATGGTAAAATAATTTATTATTAAAATCTTTTCCCCAGCTCTCTTTAGCCTGGTTTAGTAACACCAAAGTACCAATTATATTTGTTTGTGCAAATTCAAATGGATTTGAAATAGACCTATCAACATGTGATTCAGCAGCAAGATGTACTACTGAATCAATTTTATATTTAGTAAATATTTCCTTATTTTTTTCAATATCACAAATATCTCCTTTTATAAATGTATAATTAGGATAACTCTCTATATCCCTAAGGTTCTCTAAATTACCTGCATATGTTAATTTATCGAGATTTACTATTTTATAATCTGGATATTTTTTAACAAATAATTTCACTACATGTGATCCTATAAATCCTGCTCCTCCTGTAATTAATATATTTCTCATAAACTTTTAGATGTATTTTTAATGTACATTATAAAATGATTTATACCATTCTATGAATCGTCTTACTCCTATTTTAATATCTGTATCAGGTTTATATCTTAAATCGTTCATTAATCCCGAAACATCAGCCCAAGTTTTTTCAACATCTCCAGATTGAATAGGTAATAATTTTTTTTCGGCATTTACACCGAGTGTTTTTTCAATTGCTTCTATAAAATCCATTAATTTGACTGGTGAGTTATTTCCGATATTGTATATTTTGTATGGTGCAACCGATTCCGAAGGCTGTGATATTTTATCTTTACCAGTAGGAATATTTTCCAATACTTTAACAATTCCCTCAACAATATCATCAATATAAGTAAAGTCCCTTTGCATGTTTCCATGATTAAATACATCAATAGGTTTACCCTCAATAATTGCTTTTGTAAAAAGGAAAAGTGCCATATCCGGCCTCCCCCATGGTCCATAAACTGTAAAAAATCTTAAACCGGTAGTTGGAACTTTAAAAAGGTAGCTATAAGTATGAGCCATTAGCTCATTCGATTTCTTACTTGCAGCATACAAACTTATCGGGTGATCAACATTATCATTAGTAGAAAATGGCATTTGTGAATTTAATCCGTAAACGCTAGAGCTACTTGCATATACCAAATGTTTTATTGAATTATGCCTGCAAGCTTCCAATATATTGGTAAATCCTATTATATTGCTATTTATATAGGCTTGTGGGTTTACCAGGCTATAACGCACTCCGGCCTGAGCAGCTAAATTAATTACCAAATCAAATTTCTCAACTTCAAATAATTGGTTAATATTTTCCTGATCTTCTAAATTAAGTTTAATGAAACTATAATTTTGATCTATTTCCGATTTAATTGGCTTATTATATTCTATTAATTCCTGATTAATTCCTGATTCTTTAAGCCTACCATATTTAAGATTTATATCATAATAATCATTGATATTATCTAATCCTACAACAGTATAACCTCTTTCTAACAACGCATTTGATAAATGAAACCCTATGAAACCTGCTGTTCCGGTAATTAATATTTTTGACATAGAAATCTATTTTATTTTTTCAACAAAATTATCTTTTAAAATGTACTTTTCCTTACTTTCCGGACAAATTCCAATCCCATTTTCATCAAATTTCAATCGGTGTCCATACTCACTCATCCAACCGATTTGTTTTCCGGGATTTCCTACAACCAAAGCATATGGCTTAATTTTTTTTGTTACTACCGTTCCTGCACCAATAAACGCAAATTCTCCTATATCATTACCGCAAACGATTGTTGCATTGGCTCCTATTGATGCACCTTTTTTCACAACAGTTCGTTCATATTGACCTCTTCGTATAATTGCTGATCTGGGATTAGTAACATTCGTAAATACCATAGAAGGCCCTAAAAAAACATCATCCTCGCAAATAACTCCGGTATAAATTGAAACATTATTTTGAACCTTTACATTATTTCCCAAAATAACATCAGGTGAGATTACAACATTTTGTCCAATATTACACTTATCCCCAATAACACAATTTTTCATAACATGTGAAAAGTGCCAAATCTTGGTTCCTTCTCCTATTTGACACCCTTCGTCTATTACAGCAGTTTCATGAGCAAAGTAGTCCATTATCTAATATTTTTCTATGATTTTTTAAATAAAGCCTGACAATAAGATTTAGTAGAATTTATAATCTCCATCAATTTTGGAGCAAACAAAAATGTTTCTTTAAAGATATTTTTAATATCTTCCATAACATATTCATGTGTTATTTCATTTCTTAAATCTTTTATCCGACGAATTTCATCAACACTTTTAAACAACCTTCTTTTATGAGCACGGTTCACAACATCTATCATGGTTCCATAACTTTCAAATTCCACAGCATCAATACTCCTAAAAACCTTTTGGATTAGGATGTCTACTACTCTTGCATACCGACTTGTAAGTGTTTCAAAAATATCGAACTCATCAGCAGTATAATTCTCTTTTATTCCAATTTCAGAACATTTTTTATAAGACCTGTTAAACCAAGAAAGTGCATCATCAAGAATATCAAGATTCTCTTTTAAATTAGCAATATAATCCTTTTGATTTCTCATTTTCAGTTCATTTAAGAATTACAATAAAATAGCATTCTCCAATGCAATGCGAACGAATGGTTTTTTATCATCTTTAGCAAAGATCATATCTATTTTTTGCTCTCCTATTTTTTTATACAACTGAACTTTTATCTTTAATTTATCACTAAAGCTAAGCTTTTGACTAAAAATCAGCAAATCAATGTCTCCTCCTCTTTTACAATCATCCGTTCTCGAACCATAAAGCCAAACCTTTGCCTCTGAATCAAAGGATTCAATTGTTTCTTTTATAGCTGATATTTCCTCTTCTTTTAATCGCACAGAAAGTTCCGTTCTGTAATTAATTGTATTAACCAAATAAAAAATCTCTGATCGAAGATACAATAAATTCCTGCTCTTCTCTAGTTATTTCAGTATGAATAGGTAAAGATAAAACTGTTTTTGATAACTTTTCGGTTACAGGAAAAGTTCCGCCCGCATCTTTTATATATGCTTTCTGCTTATATAATGGAACAGGGTAATAAATCATTGTTGGAATACCTTTTTCCTTTAAAAAGTTTTGTAATTCATTTCTGTTAACTTTCTCATCCAATACAATCGTGTATTGATGATACACATGACTACTATATTTAGCGACTTGAGGTATTCTTATTTTTTCTATATGCTGTAATAATTCATTATAGTTATCTGCTGCTTTCTGTCTAGCCAGAGAATATTCATCAAGATACTTTAATTTAACATCAAGAATGGCAGCTTGTATACTATCCAATCTTGAATTACAACCTATAATATCGTGGTGATATTTAATACTTTGTCCATGATTAGCAATCATTTTAGCTATTTTTGCCAGTTCACTGTCTCCAATAAACATTGCACCACCATCGCCATAACAACCTAGATTTTTTGAAGGAAAAAAAGAAGTTGTACCAATATCTCCAATTGTACCAGCTGTTGCAGTTCTTTCATCCGAAAAAGTATAAGTTGCTCCAATAGCTTGAGCAGTATCCTCAATTATAAAAAGCTTATACTTAAGTGCAATTTTCATAATTTCTTCCATATCTGCACATTGTCCATATAAATGAACCGGCACAATTGCTTTTGTTTTTGAGCTAATCTTTTCTTCAATTTGATTAACATTTATGGTAAAAAAATCAGGATCAACATCAACAAAAACAGGTTCTAACCTCAGAAGGGCAATTACTTCCGCTGTTGCCACATAAGTATGAACCGGCAAAATAACTTCATCTCCTGGTTTTAAACCAAGAGCCATTAGTGCTATTTGCAATGCATCAGTACCATTTGCACATGGAATAACTTTAACACCTTCCAAATAATTTGAAAGATTTGATGCAAATTCCTGAACTTTAGGCCCATTTATAAAAGCTGTAGAATCTATTACTTTTTGAATCTCGGAATTTATTTCTTCTTTGATTTTTTCATACTGACCTTTAAGGTCAACCATTTGTATTTTCATTCCAACATTTATTATAAAAAATTTAGATATTCATTAAAATTTATTTTTAGTTGCTAGTATTTTGTTACGTGTTAACCAATTTTCCTATACATACCTGCATGCCGCAGGCAGGTTGAATAAATTTATTTATTTTCTTTCCTAGAATATCATATTCGTTTATAAATTTCGTTAGAGGATTATCCTGAAAATGAATATCATTAATCACATTAAGTTGTAAAATGGTTTTATCGCAAAAATTTTGAGAATATGTTAAAAATCTAATAAAATCATCTTTATATCTTTTTCTTCCATGTCCTTGCCTCGCTGGCAGGTAGGCCTCCACAATGGTATCTTTTACACTCTCACTTGACCTTCTTACCTGGCTACCTTGTTCGTAGATTTCATATTTTGGCAAGGTTAAACTCATTTTATGAATTTTAATTGCTGATTTATAAGCCATTTAATAAATCTCTAAGTCCCTATAACTTTTCATATTCTCCTTAAACTTTAACAAGAAACCTGCAACAAGTAACAGATAACAAATTGTAAAAATAAAAAAAAGCCCCAATAAAATCAGGGCTTAACAATTATTTATTGTAATCTCTATTTTGCATAGTTAATCGCTCTTGTTTCCCTGATTACCGTAATTTTTATCTGGCCAGGATACGTCATTTCATTTTGGATTTTTTGCGAAATCTCATATGATAATTTCTCGGCATCCTCATCGCTCACTTTTTCACTTCCCACGATTACTCGCAGCTCTCTTCCCGCTTGTATCGCATAAGTTTTCATTACACCCGGATGTTGCAATGCCAAATCTTCCAAATCTTTTAACCTTTTGATATAAGACTCTACGACCTCTCGACGAGCTCCTGGCCTTGCACCAGAGATAGCATCACATACCTGAATAATTGGAGATAACAATGAAGTCATTTCAATTTCATCGTGGTGAGCTCCAATTGCGTTACATACCTCTGGTTTCTCTTTATATTTTTCTGCTATCTTCATTCCAAGAATAGCATGTGGCAATTCTGGTTCATCATCCGGTACTTTACCTATGTCATGCAACAAACCTGCTCTCTTAGCTAATTTTGGATTAAGTCCTAATTCTGATGCCATGATCGCTGATAAATTTGCAACTTCACGAGAGTGTTGCAATAGGTTTTGTCCATATGATGAGCGGTATTTCATTTTACCAATTAATCGAATAATTTCCGGATGTAAGCCATGAACACCTAAATCAATCGCTGTTCTTTTTCCAACCTCAACAACTTCTTCCTCGATTTGTTTTTGGGTTTTTTGAACAACTTCTTCAATTCTTGCCGGATGGATTCTACCATCGGTAACAAGTTGGTGAAGAGCTAATCTTGCAATTTCTCTACGTACAGGATCAAATGCCGATAAAATAATTGCCTCAGGTGTATCGTCAACAATAATCTCCACACCAGTAGCAGCTTCTAAGGCACGTATATTTCTTCCTTCACGGCCAATAATGCGTCCTTTGATTTCATCATTATCAATATTAAATACAGTAACAGAATTTTCAATTGCAGTTTCAGTTGCAACACGCTGAACAGTTTGTACAACAATTCGTTTTGCTTCCTTATTAGCTGTCATCCTGGCCTCTTCCATAATCTCATTAATTTCTGACATAGCTTCAGTTTTAGCTTCTGCTTTTAAAGACTCAATCAATTGATTTTTAGCATCTTCAGCTGAAAGCCCGGATATTGCTTCCAATTGCTCTACCTGCTGTTTGTGCATTTTCTCTAACTCTTCGCTTTTTTTCTCAACCAAATCCATTTGCACCTGCAGATTCTCACGAATTACTTCAGTTTCCTTTCTTTTTCGTTGATTTTCTTCAATCTTTTGGGAAAGTGAAATCTCTTTTTGTTTAAATTTATTTTCAGCTGTGATTAATTTATTTGATCTTTCATTAATCTCCCTTTCGTGCTCACCCTTTAATTGAAGAAATTTTTCTTTAGCCTGAAGAATTTTGTCTTTTCTTATCACCTCAGCCTCGGCTTCTGCTTCTTTAATTATCTTTCTGCTTTTGGACTTTAGAGCTTTATCCCATAAAAAATAAGACATAAACCCTCCAATAACCAAAGCAGCAGAAGCAGCAATAATTCCAATTATTGCTACCGACATTGCTCCAAATATTGTTGAAATAATCATATTTATATTTTATTAATTATATATTAAAAAACCCGTATTATTTTCTCCAATTCTCTAAAAACCCCAGATTAACATGGGTGGAGCTGCTATTCGAATTCGGCCATCCCCTGTTCCCGAAGGAATTCCGACAAGTCGGAATGGGGCCCGCCCTCAATCAAATAAGCTTTACTCCAATTTGTAAAGTGTTGAGTTTCACAGACATTAAAGAAATAATACGGGCAAAATCGTAATTATATTTTAAAGAACGTTTAGTATTCTCTTTTTAGAAATTCATTTAATTCGTTATCCAACTCTTTTAATTCTTCCAAAACAGGTGATGCTTCTATATTTGTGTCACACTCAATAACCTTAATTACATATTGCAAAGCTGCCATAGCCAAAAAATCTTGTGTATCTTTATCAGTATATCGTTGTTTATACTGCAAGACTTTCTCGTTTATCATTTTTGCTGCCTTACGAATCTTTTCTTCATCTTTTCTATCTATTTTAAGTGGATAATATCTATCAGCAACATTAACCCTTATTGATAATTTATCTTCCATTATCTATTCAGATTCTATCTGTTTAAAAGAGCAATACATTTGTCGATCTCCCGCACAATTCTATTTATCTTTATTTTTGCATCGTGACTATCGCCCGTAGATGCTACAAGACTTTTTGCTAATTTAAGTTTATTATGTTTATTTTTCAAAAAGTCAAGTTCCGCTTCTTTATTTTTTAGTTGAGTATTATAATCTTCTATCTGTTTCTTTAGTTCAGTATTTTCAGCTTTTAAATTATTGTACAAAGATAATAACTTTTTAACCTTATCCTTTAAAGTAATTAAAATATCTTTTTGTTCAACTTCCATAAACATTTATTAAAAGCAAAGGCAAAATTAATATAGCTGTTGTTATTTTAAAAATATAAATTCCTTATTTTTATTATAAAACAAATTAAATTTTAGTTTTGTTATTTAAAACATACATGCTAATTAACCTGTATAAATTTATATAAAATAATGCAATATAAAAAGTTCGGTTTAATAATTTACTTTATTTCAGTATTTTCATCTACATTTGGTCAAAACAATAATCAAAATATAAATTTTGCATCTCCAGTTGATATACCAATATTTTTATCGGGTAATTTTGGAGAAATAAGATCAACGCATTTTCATGCCGGTATAGATATTAAAACTCAGGGAGTTATCGGAAAGAAGATTTACGCTGTTGAGGATGGGTTTATATCGCGAATTAAAATTTCAATTAACAGCTATGGAAAAACGATTTACATAGCTCATCCAAACGGGTACACTACAGTTTATGGTCATTTAAATCATTTTACTCCTGAAGTAGATAATTTTGTTAAAACTCTTCAATACCAAAATGAAGAGTTTGAAATAAATTACTTTCCAAAGCAAAACCAATTCATTGTAAAAAAAGGTGATCTTATCGGATTTTCCGGAAATACGGGAAGTTCTCTTGGCCCTCATTTACATTTTGAAGTTCGCGAAACTAATAATCAAATCCCTGTTAATCCTTTACTCTTTAATTTCGATATTGAAGATAAACTACCTCCTGTTTTATATAATTTTGTTATTTACCCTTTGGGCAGGTCAAGCCATGTTAACCAAAGTAAACAAAAGAAAAGCTTTAAACTCAAGAAGCATAATGGAACTTACTTATTAGCAGATACAAATCAAATTTATTTATCTGGGCAAATTGGATTTGGCATTGAAATGTATGATTATCTGGATGGTTCAAAAAATCGTTGTGGAATCCATACTTTATCTCTATTAATTGACAGTACTTTAATATACCAACATACTTTAGATAAATTTTCATTCTACGAAGCTGGTTTTGTAAGAGGGCATATCGATTATGCAGAAAAAGTAAAGTCAAAAAAAACCATTCAGAAAATGTTTATATCTCCAAATAATAACTTAAGTATTTATAAAGCTAATAAAAACAATGGAATATTTACTTTTCAGGATGATACTACTTACAAAATAAATCTTATAGTAACCGATACTCATGGTAATAAATCAGAATTAAGCTTTTATATAACCGGAAAAGAACCGAATATTGAGTTTAATGAACTAATCTCAGGTAATGGAAAATTAATGAATTGGGATCAGGAAAATTTTTATGAAAATGAAGAAATTAAAGTTCAAATACCCGAAAAGGCATTGTTTGATACAATAAATTTTAAATATTCAATAAAAGAGCCCGAATTTAAAGCTTTTTCTAATTTACATCGTGTACATAACATATACACACCTGTATTAAAACCATATTCACTTACTATTAAAACTAAAAATCTACCTGGTGAATTAAAAGAGAAAGCATTTATTGCCGAAATTCAAGATGACAAAATAAATTCTATCGGAGGGAACATAATAAACGGACATATTGTAGGCCAAGCAAAATTATTTGGTGATTTTGTTGTTTTGGTTGATACCGTGTCGCCCGTCATTAAACCATTATCTGATTTTAGTAATCTAAAAAGAGAAGTAATAAAGTTTAAAATTACTGATAAATTAACCGGTATTAAATCATTTAACGGTTACGTAGATAATAAATGGGTTCTTTTCGAATTTGACAAAAAAAATGATTTACTATTTTATACTATTGATAAGGAAAGGATTGAAAGAGGAATTGAACATGAACTGGAATTATTTGTAATTGATAATGTGGATAATATATCAACCTATTATACAACGTTTTATTGGTAAAACTTAAATTATGAAAAAAAGAACAATATTTGCTTCGATCACGATCATACTTGGAATTTGGCATTCATGTACATCTTCTAATATAAATCCTGAAATAACAAAAGAAGAATTATATAATCATATTAAATTCCTGGCAAGTGATTCTTTAAAAGGAAGATATCCGGGTACACCGGAAGATAAAATAGCTGCATTATATATTGCCAGTGAACTTAACAAAACTGGCTTGGATTTAATGTTCGATGAAGGTTTGCAAACCTTCGAAATAAGCGGAAATATTAAATCCGGAACTAATAATCATCTGTCGATCAATAATACAGAATTCACCTTAGGAGAAGATTTTATTCCTGTTGTTTTTAGTAAAAATAAATCTTTGGAAGCAGAAGCCGTTTTTGCTGGATATGGATTCATTATTGAACAAGGTACTTCAAAATGGAATGACTATAAAAATATTGACGTAAAAGATAAATGGGTTTTAATACTTCGAGGAGAACCTGAGAAACCGGAAACTGAATTCCCATTTTCTATGTATAGCAGCCTTCGTTCAAAAGCAATTACAGCAAAGGATCAAGGTGCTGCAGGAGTACTATTTGTTTCCGGAGAAAAATTCGATGAAGATGATGAACTTTTAACGCTTTCCAAACCTGAAGGAAACATTGATATTCCTGTAATTCAAATAAAAAGGAATATAGCTAATCTTATTTTGAAAAAACATGAAAAAGCTATCAATGAAATTGAATTAAGTATAAAAAATGATAACAATTCTTTTTCAACGGAGGTTCTGGTAAATGGACAAACAGATTTAATAGTTGAAGAAAAGGAAACTTTTAATGTTGTTGCAAAACTTATAAATGATCCAAATCGTGAATACATAATAATTGGTGGACATTATGATCATTTAGGATTTGGAGGACAAGGAACAGGAACCAGGGCCCCGGGAGTCAATGAGCCACATTATGGTGCAGATGATAATGCATCAGGCGTAGCATCAATGTTGGAAATTGCTGAAAAACTTGCAAGTAAGAAAGATAGTTTATATTACAATTATATTTTTATAGCCTTTGGGGCTGAAGAAATGGGACTAATTGGTTCAAAGTTTTTTGTTAATAATATGTCATTTCCGGATAGTTTGGTAAAGGCTATGATAAATTTAGATATGCTTGGAAGAATGAAGGTAGATAGAAGTCTACAAATTAGTGGTATTGGAACATCTCTTGAAGGAGAATCTATTTTAAATGAATTAAATTCCGGATATAATTTTAAGCTTGGCTTTTCACATGAAGGATATGGGCCATCGGATCATTCTTCATTTTATTCAAAGGATATACCTGTATTTTTCTTTTCTACAGGAGCGCACATTGATTATCATACGCCCGGAGATAGTTTAGGAAAAATAAACTTTACAGGGCTTGTAGAGGCATCAAATTACATTTATGATTTTGCTTTGGAAATTTCAAATCCGGATCAAACTATAACTTTCCAGGAGGCAGGCCCCAAAATGCCTAGTGGAAGCATGAGGAATCAAAAGCTAAAAGTGACACTAGGAATAATGCCTGATTTCTCCGGAGTTGAAAAAAGAGGGTTAAGAGCAGATTTGGTAGTAAAAGATAAACCCGCTGATAAAGCCGGAATGTTATCCGGAGACGTTATTGTAGCAATTGATGGATATTCGGTTAGTGATGTATATGAGTATATGGAAAGGTTATCAAAATTAAAAGCTGGTCAGATTATAACTGTAGAGGTAATAAGAGATGATCAAAAAGAAGTATTAATTGTACAAATGTAAACTATGAAAAAAACATTATTTTGGGTTTTAGCTGCAATAATTACATTAGCATCAGCATATTACCAGAGAAAAACAGGACCAACTTATCCTAAAAATATCAAAGCAAAGCTTGAAAATGAGATTATTGAATTTAAACTACCTAGAAGTGGAGATTCAAATAAAGATCAGGAAATTAAAGTTCCTTTTCAAAATGAATCCTTTAAAGTAATATTGAATTATCGCCGTTACCCGGTAAATGAATCTTTCCTAAAAACTGATTTTATGGCGTTGGAAGAGAATTTTGTTGCATTTCTTCCAAAACAGCCGCCCGCTGGTAAATTAGAGTATTATCTTGTTTTTAAAGATCTGAGTAACAATACGATTTTTGAAACTGAACATGCAATTATCAGATTTAAAGGTAGTGTACCGGCTTGGGCTTTAATTCCACATGTTATCTTCATGTTTGTTGCTATGTTATTATCAAATGTTGCGGGCCTTTTCGCAATAGGAAAAATAAGAAAACATGTTTTATACGGTAAAATAACCTTAATACTACTTTTAATAGGAGGCTTAGTATTCGGACCTATTATACAATATTATGCATTTGGTCAAGCATGGACAGGTGTGCCACTTGGATGGGACTTAACTGATAATAAAACATTAGTTGGAGTATTATTTTGGTTAGTAGCAGTTTTAAGCAATAGAAAGAATCCAAAATACAGATATACCATAATTGCCTCTATTATATTGTTGATTGTTTATATCATACCACATAGTTTATTTGGATCAGAATTAGACTATGAGAGTGGTAAAGTCGTAACAGGATTTATAAAACTATTTTTCTAAAATAAAAAAAGCAGGACAACTCCAGTCCTGCTTAAATTTCCTTTTTTTACCTTTTACCTATTCTTCAGGAGCTTCTTCAGTTTCTTCAGCAACTTCAGTGGTATCAGCAACAGTTTCCATTACTTCTTCCATTTCTTCAGCAGCTTCTTCCATTTCTTCTTGTACTTCTTCTACTGCTTCAACAGCTTTTTCCTTCATATTCCCGCAAGAATAAAAAGCGGTAAAGCTTACAAGAGCTAAGGCTACCAGTAATAATTGTAATCTTTTCATGTTGTAATTTGATTTAGTTATAATTTAGGATTCCTAACAAAAATAGCAAAATATTTAACAAATCAATATGTTAACACTGGTTTTGTTTTTTATTTTTTTGTTAATATATCGATAATCAATAATCAAATTTAACAGTAAATCCAGCCTTAAACCACCTACCGGGCATGGCTATATTTCCAATATCAGAATACGTTTTATTAAAAATATTACTAGCCTCTGCAAATACATTAACAATATTAAACTGGTAAGAGATCTTAGCATCAACTAGCCAATAAGGATCAAACTCCTGGTCACCTACATAGTCATTTATATTAAAATCATATCTTAAATAGCTACCTGCTCTGTCCTGATATTTAACTGACCATAGCAGTTTTAAATTCTGATAAATAGTTTGATTTAAACTAATTATCAAATTATGTTTCAAATAATTTAAAGAATATTTAGTATTTAAATTACTATTGTCGGCAGAAGCCTCCTGATCAATGAAAGTGTAATTTAACCGGATATTACCTACAGTATATTTGTTAAGGTTTACCTTGTTATTAAAAGTAAAACCATTGGTTTTAACATTAGTTAAGTTTTGAGTTTCCCATTTAACACTTTCATCTGCCGAAATATTACGCACCCATTCAATCACATTACTGGCATCTCTGTAAAAATAGCTTAAATCCGATTGTAGTGTTTTATTATTATATTTTAATCCTGCTTCGAAACTCCATGCTTCTTCAGGTTTTAAATTAGGATTTCCAATATTGCTTGGTCCATTATAATATAAATCTGTAAAGGTTGGTAATCGAAGTGATCTGTTTGCTGTTAAAAACAGTCTCAAATCATTTGTAAAACTATAACCTAAATCTATACCAGGATAAATATTAAAATCAAAATTATTAGTTGACACCCAACTTGCCAGCAGTCCTGCCGACATGCTCAATTTTCCAACAAAAACAGTTTGTTCCAAAAAGTAATTTGATATGGTTCTTGAATAATTTCTTGAATAAAATCCTTCTGATTCTCCAATTACATCAATTGTATCATTCATCAATTCTCCCAAAACATTACTCCAAATGTTTTCTGAACGTAATTCGGCTCCGAAAGAGGTAATTCCAACTTTTGTGGTTACTCGTGAATCTAATTTAATGCCATATATATCTGTCAGGTGGTAATTATGCCCGGAATACCAACTTGCCGGATCGTAACGAAATAACTCAAATCTATCTTGATGCCTGCGAAAATATACCGATGGTATTAATTTTATTTTATCTCCTGTTTCAAATTTTAAACTAGTAAATGTTGTTTTTATTTCTTCAAACTGATCAGGGTATGCCGGAGTATAAAAACTATTAGCTCCAAATTCTTTATTTGTATATCCTATTTGGAAATTGATATTTCCTTTTTTTGAATCATAACCTGAATTGTAAAATACATTGTATTGATCAAAGTCCGTATTTTTTGTATACCCTTTACTTTCAGATTTTGAAACAGATACAAAATGTTTCACATTTCCTAATTTGTAAGAGCTGGTAATATTACCGGAGAATAATCCGAAATCTCCTGCTGTAAATCCAACCTTAGTATAATTTTGTTCTGATTTATTTGTTATAATATTTATTGCGCCACTAAATGCATTCGGACCAAAAACTCTGGAGCCCGGTCCCTCTAAGATTTCTACTCGCTCTATCGAATTTAAATCGATTGGAAGGTTTAAACTGTGGTGTCCGGTCTGAGGATCTGTTATGTTAACACCATTCAGAAGAATTAAATTTTGATCAAAAGATCCGCCTCTTATACTTATATCTGATTGTATGCCATTTGCACCTCTATGTCGAATATCTACTCCTGAGAAATTCTCAAGTAACTCATTAATGCTTTGAACAGGCATTAGTTTTATTTCATCGTCGTTCATTACCGTCACCAACCTGGATAATTGCGAATAAATTATCGGGGCTTTTTGGGCACTTACAACAACTTCCTCCAAATCAAGATTTTTTGTAATAGTTGTATCTGTTTGGCTTAAAACCTGCAATGGAAGTAAAACTATTGAGTATGAAAATGCTAAAGTGGTAATTTTTATTACTTTCTTTAATGAATTAAAAACAGAATAGCTTTTTCTGTTCCAACGTTTAAATACTAAAGTTGATCTTTCTGATTGTGTTTTAAATTGATTTTTCATTTTTAAATATTTTATATAATAATTCCAGCTCCCCGAAAAGGAAGTTTGTTAAATAATTCGAAATATATTTATTAGTTAATCTACGGCTATGCCGCGAAGAATTGTCTAAATTAGTGGTACAAGACAACAAAGATATTGTCTGATTATTCACATTCTCGGACAACAACACATCTTCATCATCGTTTTTAAATTGTAAAGCCTCTGTAGTTTGGTTTACGGTAATATCTATTTGGGGACTTTTATCAAAAGCTTTATTACATATATCAGTATCAACATGCCCAATATTTACTTCTTTACCTAAAGATGAAAATATTGCATAATTCTTTCTCGACCATTGTCTGAAAGTTATAGGTTGATTTCTATGTCTTAAAACTTCTTTCATAAAACAATGGCCAAAACTATTGCTTTTTATTTTAGGCAACAAAATTTATCAGTAATATATTTAATAGTTTTCACCATTACTTTGCTTTTTTTAATAATTTGCGCAGCATAGTGCAGCGTTAACTTAAAGTTAACGTCTTTTTAACGGAAATATGAATAAACAGGAAAGTGTATATAAGAATATCCATCAGGATATTATAGACCGGTGCAAATCGGGAGAAAAAAAAGCGCAGTTTCAATTATATAAACTGTATTACAAAGCAATGTACAACGCCTGCTTGCGCATTGTAAATGACAGCCTCGAGGCTGAAGATATTATGCAGGAGTCGTTCTTAAAGGCATTTGAAAAGATAAATTTCTATAAAGGTGAAGTAAGTTTTGGGGCATGGTTAAAGAGAATTGTCATAAATCATTCTCTGGATGAATTAAGAAAAAGAAAACTAAATACCGATTCTATTGAAAATGCGGTATATGAGATAAAGGAGGAAGAAACTTATGAAGATTTGGAAGAAATCGGAGTTAAAGCTGATGAAATTCGCGATGAAATACTAAACCTTCCGGAAGGTTATAGAATTGTGGTTTCGCTTTACCTAATTGAAGGATATGATCATGATGAAATAGGAAAAATACTTAAAATAAATAGTTCGACATCCAGATCACAATTTGCCAGAGGAAAAAAGAAACTAATTGAAAGTTTAAAGAAAAAGGAAATTAAGAAAATAAACTAAATATGAAAGATTTAGATAAAATAATACAAGAAAATCGTCAAAGTTTCGACATGTTCGAGCCTGGAGACGGCCATTTTGAAAGATTTGAAGCTAAGTTAAAAGAATTTAATAAAAAGAAAAAATCATTCACAATTGGTTTTATGCTTAGAGCTGCTGTTGTTGCAGTTTTAGTTGTTCTATCGGGCCTTTGGGTTTATGACAATTTTGGTTCAAGAAATCAAAAAGGAATTGCCTTGAGTGAGATATCTGAGGAATACGGCGAAGTTGAAATGTATTATACTCATTTGGTAAATCAAAAATACGAAGAACTTGATCAGTTTCAGTTTATGGACAGTACTCAAAAAGTAATGTTAATACAAGAACTTACTCAAATGGATTCTATTTATGAAAACCTAAAGAAGGATCTAAGTACAAACCCTAACGATCAACGAGTTATTAATGCCATGATCCGGCATTACCAACTTAAAGTAGAAGTAATGAGTCATATATTAAGTCAATTACAGCAAGCACAAGATATAAATAAACAAAAATCAGAAAACTATGAAAGCACCAATATTTAAATCCGCTTTATTACTAATAACTGTCCAATTATTGGTAATAAGCTCAGCATTCGCTCTGAGTGAAGAATTCTCCAAAAATTTGCATAAAGATTATGATGCAGATGAAAATACTCTATTAGTCATAGAAAATAAGTTCGGTGATGTTGATATCAACAATTGGGATAAAGATCAGGTAACCATTGATGTTACTATTACAGTTGATCATAAGAATGAGGAAAAAGCTAAAGAACTTATTGATTATATTGAAGTTCATTTTACTCATACCGCTAATACTATTAAAGCAGTTACGGATATTGATGATAAATTCAGCAAATGGAATTCATTTACATCAAGCGATAACAAAGAATTTAGTATCGATTACAAAGTAAATATTCCAAAGAATATCAAAATAGACATTGAAAATCGTTATGGTAGCGTTTTTATAAACGAAATTGATGGTCATGCAAAAATTGCCGTTAAATATGGTAATTTAAAAGTGAATAAAATGACCAGAGGAAAAACAAAACCTTTTAATGAAGTTTATCTTGGTTATTCAAATGGAACAATTGAAGAAAGTAATTGGTTAAATCTTACATTAAGATATTCAAAACTGGAAATTGAAGATACCAGAGCTTTAATAGCTGTAACAAAATACTCAAAATTATATGTTGATAAAGCTAGTTCAATTGTTTGTGAATCAAAATATGATGAATATAGGTTAGGAAAAATTACAAACTTTGTTGCTAATTCAGGTTACACAGGTTTCGATATTAATGAAATTTATAAAAAGCTTGAATTTGATAATCGCTATGGAAGTATAGATGTGGATTACGTTTCGGCAGATTTTGAAAAAATCAGCATTGAAAATGAATATGGAACCATTGACATTGGTATTGATCCGGGTGCATCATATAATATAAAAGCTTATGCAAGATATGCCAATATTGATTATCCGCATGAAGGTAGAGTAAGTAGAATTAAAGAAAGTACTTCATTACAAATTGAGGGTTTAGTTGGAACCGATAGTAACACAAAATCATACGTAGAAATCGAAACAAAATATGGAAATGTTGATTTAGATTAAATACAAGACTTTTATAAAAAATAAAGGCTCGGAATATTCTGAGCCTTTGTTATTTATTGATGTTTAAGTCTTACTTTTTAAACCCAAACGCATTCATCATTTTTTCGAAAATATCAGTATTTTCATAAATGCCTCCAAACTCTTCTGCTCCCGGACCATATGCAAACACAGGTACCATTACAGAAGTATGATGCTCTGTTGAGAAATGAGTTTTTATTGTCTTGGTTTTCATATCGCCTTCAACTATTGTGAGGCCTCCAGTTTCGTGATCAGAAGTAACTATTAACAAGGTTTCACCATCTGCTTTTGCGAACTCCAGTGCTTTTGCTACCGCATTATCAAAATCAATCGTTTCGGTGATAACATAATCAATATCATTATCATGTCCTCCCCAATCAATTTGTGATCCTTCAACCATCAAGAAAAACCCATTTTCATTTTTACTTAAAATCTCAATAGCTTTTTGGGTTGATTGAGGAAGCATATCCCCTCGTCCATTTAATATCTCAGGATTATGACCTTCTGCAGTAAATACAGCGTATTTTCCATTATTCCCTGTATCCAGATTTTCAATACCATCAACAATATTATAATTTCTTTGCTTGAGAGAATCCAATAAATTCAAACCGTCTTCTCGTTGCACGAATTGTTTTCTGCCTCCTCCTATAAATAAATCAATATCAACATCTAAGAAATCACGTGCAATATTTTCATAATTTTTTCTATGTTGCTCGTGGGCAATAAACGATGCTGGTGTTGCATGTAAAATTGAACTTGTAGAAACCAATCCGGTAGCTAACTTATATTCCTCAGCATATTCCAATATAGTCTTAACTGCATTACCTGCTGTATCAATACCAATACTTTGGTTTTTAGTTTTAACTCCTGTTGCTATTGCTGTTCCCGCTGCTCCTGAATCAGTAATATAATCGGATGCGGAG
Organism: Bacteroidales bacterium; assembly: GCA_028282785.1. GTDB lineage: Bacteria > Bacteroidota > Bacteroidia > Bacteroidales > UBA12077 > UBA12077. The sequence continues at coordinate 106,858 of JANQHE010000002.1, forward strand.
TATGTTTTTTGTAATCCTGCAACCTTAAATTTTTCTATATGAAGAGGTTTTTCCGAAATAGACATAGCTGCATACAGTTGCGTTACACCCATTCCATCAGCAATCATTAATATTATATTTTTTGCCTTTTTGTTTTGAATTTGACTTGTCTTATCCTCCTTACATGAAAATAGAAAGGCAAATACAGTGAAAATAATAAGTATTCTTTTCATTTAATTATTAGCGTTTAAAAGTTTTTCATCTTTACTTTTGGCTTTTTCCCACCAATCTCTTGGAACTATGGTCCATTCATTCTTTAATTTAGGATTAATAGTTCCCTTATCTTCAATATATTTCATTAAAAAATACCTAATATCTTTATTTGTGGAATTAATAATTCGTTCTGAGAGTTCATCTTTATCTAAACCAACCCCAACAGTAAAATGGCCTCCACCTCCGTTCCCTCTGTAACTATTAACTGCAACAGTATAGATGCTATCTTCGAAAAATTCGCTTCCATCCGATAATGTTAAAATAGTAACTTTTTCATTTATCGGCCTAGATATATCAATGGTATAATTAATTCCGGAAGCCACATCAAAATTATAAAATGATTTTTCGAGTTGATATGATTTATATCTTTCAGAAAATATCATTTCTCCATTATTATTTCTTTTGAAATAAAGAAGGTTATCATTTTCGTTATTCATCGTATTAAACCAATAAGCATAAGAATATTCAAGATATTTATCAATTTCATTACCGGTTAAATTAATTGTATAAAGAAAATTCTCGTATCGATATAACTTAAACATATCTCTTACATACACCGGACCCTTTTCTATAATTGCATTAAAAGATAAAGGCCCTGCAAAAGAAATATCGGCATTACTCCTTGCTAGCTGAACCTCATGAATTAAATCCAAAAATTCTGATGGGCCATATAACGCTTTATGCGCATAAACATCTTTTTCAAATACTCCTACTTGCTTTGATACAAAATCCTTCACTTCCCTAAATTCTTTTTCAAACTCCAAATTAAATAAAGAATCCGCTTTATAATCTGACATCTCGACCACATTACCAGTGAGAACTTTTTCATACTTACCTTCCGAATTTAAATTAAATTCAACAGTAGCAGTTACAACTTGCCGTGCATGCGCATCAGGCCCCAAAATCAGAACATCTTCACCATTCACATTTTTCACTGTATTATTCCAAGTCCTGTGATCGTGTCCAATGAAAATAACATCAAAACCCGGAACCTTCTCAGCCACTAAAACCGATGCATTTTCATTTTTGTAGGTATTTTCATCTTTGTTTCCATACGTATAGTCGTAACCCGCATGAAACAAACCTACCACCAAATCGGGTTCTTCCTTTTCGAGAATTGTTGGAATCCACTTTTTCGCTGTAACTATCATATCTTCAAATTCTATTCCTGACCATAGCTCTTCAGGCAACCATTCCGGAATACCTGGAGTAATAAGTCCAAGAATCGCAATTTTAAACCCATCTTTATTAATAATGGTGTAAGGTTCAAAGTATGGTTCCCCAGTATTTGCGTTAATGGCATTTGCAGCCAACCAAGGGAAATTAAAATCCTTTACTAATTTATCATAAACAGGATGTCCTGCTTCAATATCATGATTTCCAATTGTAGCAACATCATATTCCATATAATTCATTATTTCGGAACAAATATGTTTATCTGATGTATTCTCATAATTGTAATAATATACAACAGGTTGTCCCTGCAATATATCACCATTATCCATTAAAATAACATTGTTATTTTCTCTTAATTCTTTAACATATGAATGCACCTTAGATAAGGATCCTGAAGAATTTCTATCATTTACAAAATCATAATCGAATAATGCTCCGTGTACATCACTAGTTTCAACCAGAACTAAACTATAAGAATCTGGTTTTTTAAGATCAGAACATGAACATAAGAAAACAACCAGGACTAATGGTACTAAAAAATATCGGTATTTTGAGTTATTCATTTTATTGCAATATAGGTTTGGTAAAAGTTGTTTTTAAAATTTTATAAAGAAACAATATTAATATAATTTGGTTCTATAAGGGCTCTTTAAATTAACGTTAACAAATTTAATGGAATTTATTAGAAGTAATCAGCTTTGTTTAATTTCAATTGGAATGGTAAAATAGAAAGTAGTTCCTTTATTAACTTCAGAATCCAACCAAATTTCTCCTCCCAACTGTTCTACCAGGCTTTTTGCAATTGATAATCCTATTCCAGTGCCCCTATATAAAACTGAATTATCAGTTGGAGCTTTATAGAACATTTTAAATATTTTTTCGTGGTATTTAGTATCTATACCAATACCGGTATCTTTTACTTTAAACGTAACTTTCTGATCGTCATTTAGTTTTTCATAACCAAATATAATTTCTCCGGTTCTAGTAAACTTAATGGCGTTATCGATTAAGTTCACGAGTATCTGTTTTAATCTAAAAGAATCTGTAAACACTTCTAAACTCGCATTCTTAGAGCTAAAATAATCAAATCTCAAATTAGATTTTTTCAGTTCTTTTTTGGCTTTCATTAGGTGAAAGATTTCTTCAACTAATGAATAAAGTTTAACAGGTTCCTTACAAACCGTTAATTGTCCTGATTCCAGTTTAGCAATATCAATGATATCATCAATTAAATTTAAAAGCATTTCTCCATTCAAATTCACCAACTCATACAATTCATTTTTTTGTTCTTTACTAATTTCAGGATCAACGAGAAACTCTGTAAACCCTATTATAGCATTCATTGGTGTACGTATTTCGTGAGATATATTAGCCAGAAAAGCGGTTTTTAACCGATCCGATTCTTCTGCCTTGTTTTTAGCAATTGTTAGTTCTTTATTAGCTTTTTCCAATAAAATATTTTTTGTATCAAGCATCATTACTGATTTCTTTTTTAGTCGAAACCTGTTTAATAATAAAGCAATTATTATTAGCAATGTAAATATTGTTGAAGAAATTCCAATACTGATATAACTTTGTCTTACTTTTTGCTTTTCTGCTCTCAACTGTAGAATTTCCTTCTCTTTTTTTTCAGTTTCGAATTGGGTTTGAAGCTCAGCTAACTTTTTCTGATTAACCTTATTATATATACTATTGTGTATTTCAATATACTTTAGTTGGTACGAATAGGCATTTTTATAGTCTTTTATTTGATTATAGACCTCAGAAAGTTTTAATGATGTACTCTCTGCTAAATCAATAAACTTATTTTGTTCTGCCAGCTCAAAAGACCGATTTAAATAATATGTTGCTTTTTTTATATTGTTTATTTTATGATAGCAATTTCCAATATCCTGGTACAACTTAGCCTCATAATTAATACTCTTTAAATCAAGAGCTATTTCCAGGGAAAGTTCAAAATATCCTAACGCTTTAGTATAATTGGAAATTTTATAATATGATTTTCCTAATAAATTATACGCACTGATCATTTGATCCTTATAATCATTATTAATGGCAAAATTTAATGCTTTTTTAAAATGCTCATTTGCTTTTTCATACTCTTCCATTTTAAATAATAACCGACCAATTCTAGTATTTGATTTCAAAACTCCCTGATCATTATTTAAATCTTTTTCAATTTTTATTGCTTCCTCCAGTAAATCAATAGCTTTTTCGTTTTCTTGCAACTCACTATAAACCTCCGCTATATTGGTAAGAACTTTTGCTTTAAATGCCATACTTTTTGTTTCATCGGTTATCTTAATTGCCTTTTGGTAATACTCAAGTGCAACATCTAAACTTCCGAGGGACTTATAAATTAAACCGAGGTTATTATAATTTGCTTCAATTGCTTCAAAATTATTATCTAGTAATGCTATTTCTAAGGATTTATTACAATACTCTAAAGATTTTTCTATATTTCCTTGCTTGGTATAGACCATTCCAATATTATTATAAATATTGGAAATTCTCTTATAATTTCTCTGTTTTAAATTTACTTCTAATGATTTCTGATAATCTTCAAGAGCTTCGTCATATTTTCCCTGTATTACCCATATTATAGCTCTGTTATTTAATATAGCCGATAATTTATCATGATTACCAATCTTTTTAAATAGGTCAAATGCTTTTTTATATTCAATTAAGGCATTTTCATATTTATTCTGAAGATAAAACACAATTCCTTTATTTCGTAAACCGTCTCCAATCCCTACCTTGTAGTTTAATTTTTCAGCCAATTTAATAGCTTGTTCAGCATATTCCATCGATTGAGGTAAAGAACGATTCCTGTAGGCAATGGATAAATTATTTAATGTATTAACTTTTTCTTCGCCTTTTGTAGTTTTAAGTACAATTAAAAGGCTATCAATTCCTGTTTGAGATAATGCACAATGGTTTATAATTAGGAAAGTACAAAGTAACTGTAATGCCCTGAAAGCTATTCTCATAACCACAGAAGATATTAGGTATCAAACAAATATACTACTATTTTGTCTTTCTTGGATAAAGTATATATTAAATAATCTTAAAATAGGTCAACGGATATATTCTGAATAAAAGCTGTATAACTTACTTCATCTTCCAAGATAGCTCCTGATAAAATAATAATAACAGGAATATCTTCTCCTTCGCTATCTGTAATTTCTATTTCTCTTCGCTCACCAACTAGCTTATCACTTTTTGGATCAAGGAATGATTTAGTAAACTCATTGTCATACTCAGCTTTTGGGAACAATTTTTTTACATTTCTACCTAATACAACGTCGCGTTCCAGTTTCCAAAGGTCTTCAGCAGCTTTATTAAAGAACTTAACCACGCCATTTTGATCAATAGTTATGATTGCGTCTGCGGCTCCTTCAAGAGTCCTTTCATTACGTAATTTAGCCTGTTCAACTTCACGAATCTGTCTCTCAGCCTGAATTTTATTTTGTTTTAGCTGTTCTTTTAATTCTGCTCTGGATTTGTTTAATTCCCCTTCTTGTTTCTTAAGAAGTTGAGTTTGCTTAAGAGTTTCTATTTCCATAAGTTTTTCTTTGGTTTCGTCATAACCAATAAAAATTACTTTGGAAATATCATCGTACATATCACGTACCGGAGATAAATTTATTTTTAACCAAAGATTCTTATCTTCTTTAGTTCTATGTCTTAAAGTTCCTTCCCAGGATTCACCCTGAGAAATACGTTCCCAAATTTCACGAATCTTATTTAAGTCAGATTTATCAACAAAATCGAAAATAGTTTTTTCCTTTAACTCATATAGAGAAAATTCCATTAGATCTACAAACTTATTATTGCATTCCATTAAATCACCTGTTGGCAAAAACTCAACCTTAATACTCGACTGATTTAATGCATTTATTTGCGCTTCATGGTCAAGGCTAACCTTACGTTGCTCTGTTGTATCTATGGCTAAAAATAATATCTTTTCCACGGTTCCATCTTCTCTTCTCATACAGGTATAGGTAGACATGGTCCATAAATCGTGTCCCTGTTTAGTTACATGTTTCATGAATCCTTCGAAATGCTTCCCTCCATTTGCAAGGCTATTCCATAATTTATTAAACCAATTTTTATCTTTCTCATTAATAAACATCTGAATATTCTTACCTTCAACATCAGAATTCTTTTCGTAACCAAGTTTTTTTAAGAATTTAGTATTTGCATAAATAAGGGTTCCATCATTTTCATATTCAGCTCTAATCAACGTATGGTTTACCGCATTTGTAAAAGTTATAAATTTCTCACTTTGTCGAGCAGCTTCTTCCTGTGTTGCCTGCAATTCTTCCATATTTTGCCGCATTTGTTCTTCTTGCGCAGCAAGTGTTTCGGCTTGTTCCTGTGATTCTTTTAAAAGTTTCGCAGTTCTTGTATTTATCTTTACATTCGAAATTGTTGATCCAATACTCTCAGCTATCTTTTCAACAAAATCAACAATAAATCTTTCAATACTATGAAATGCACCTATTTCAAGAACACCATGCACTTCATCATTAAACTTCAATGGGACAACAAGTAAACAACTTGGAGTAGCTTCACCTAATCCAGATGTAATATGTACATATGTACTTGGAACATCAGTCATATAAATTGTTTCTTGTTCTAATATAGCTGCTCCTATAGTTCCTTCTCCCCATTCTACTCTCTTATCAGCAAATTTTCTTCTATCGTAGGCATAACAAGCTGTCATCCTCAGATGCTTATCCGCTTCATTCTCATCTTCAATAATAAATAATGCACCTTGATTTGCATTTACATATTTTACCAGGTTACTTACTAAGTTATATGAGAGCTCTTCAAGATTATCAGTATCTTTTCTTAGAATCTCGCCAAAGTTTGCCAATCCTTCTGCAACCCAATTCCTTTGATTATCTTCTTTACGCCTCTTTTCTTCCTCATCTCGATTCTTTTTTAAATTATCTCTCAAATCGAGTATAGACTGTCCTAATACATCATCAGCTCCCTGAACTTTATAGTCAGCATCAATATTACCCAAACGAATTTTTTCAACAAACCGAAATATCTTCTGAGTTTTATCGAATTCTTGTTTTATTGAAGAATGTAAAGCATCTGAAGCTGTTGCGTATTTTTTACTTAAAATATACGCATAAAAAGCAAGTACAAAAGGTGTTAAATCTAAAATTAAGTATACAGGATTATTAAGATGTAGTTCAGCAATCTCAGAAAAACTTACTTTTTTTATAAAAAAATCTATAACTAATATAAATAGTACCGTTAATAATCCAACAACAAACCCGCTAATTGTATATTTAAAGATTATTGTTTGAGAATTTCTTTCTTTCATTGATTGCTTTTAATTTATACGCAACTAAAAATAATAATATTTTCAACAAATCTTCTAAAAATAAGCGACAATTAAAAATCTTTGCTTTAAAATTTAGATTTTATTTATAAACGATTTTTTTAATGAACAGTTTCAAGAAGATAGGTTGAAATTTTTTCTAATGGTAATATTTTATCTGCGGCTTCAAGTTTAATTGCTTCCCGAGGCATACCAAAAACAATAGAAGTTTCCTGATCCTGGGCAATTGTTTTTGCACCTGCTTGTTTCATTTCTAATAATCCTTTAGCTCCATCATCTCCCATACCAGTCATAATTATTCCGATTGCATTAGCACCGGCATATTTAGCTGTTGAACGAAACAATACATCAACCGAAGGGCGATGACGATTAACAAATGGCCCGCTTTTCACTTCTGTATAATAACGTGCACCACTACGTTTTACCATTGTATGAAAATTTCCAGGTGCTATTAAAGCCCTACCTCGAATAATAGAATCTCCATTTTCGGCTTCTTTTACAGTAATTTGGCAGATTTCATTTAATCTATTGGCAAATGATTTAGTAAACTGTTCGGGCATATGTTGTACTATGACAATTCCAGGGCAATCTGCAGGTAAACCTTTCAGAAAAGTGGTTATAGCTTCTGTACCTCCTGTTGATGCCCCAACAGCTACAACAACTTCCGTTGTTTTAATCATGCTATGATTACTAGTTGGAGGAATTATTACATCCGCTGAGTATTTTGGAATTACTTTTATTGATTGAGGTTTGTTAATTTTACGTTTAATTTTAGCATGCGCAGCTCCTTTTACAGCTTCACAAATTCGAATTTTTGATTCCTGAATAAATTCTTTAGTTGATAAAAATGGTTTTGTAATAATTTCTACCGCTCCATATTCTAGAGCTTTAAATCCGGTTTCAGTTCCTTCTCCTGTTAAACTTGAAATTACAACCACGGGCATTGGATGTTGGCTCATAATTTTTTGTAAGAAAGTTAAACCATCCATTCGTGGCATTTCTATATCGAGTGTAATTACATCCGGGATTTCTTGCTTTATTTTTTTTGCAGCAACAAAAGGATCTGAAGCCGTACCCATAACTTCAAGTTCCGAATCAGAATTAATAATTTCTGTAAGATTTTGGCGAACAACAGCTGAGTCGTCCACAATTAAAACTCTGATCTTTTTTTTATCCATGCTATTGGTTAAATTGATCCTATGTTAAAGTTACAAAAAAACATTTACTTTTTTATTTCTCTTTTTACATATCGTTGCTTAATTTCACCAGACACAGTATTCATAATAATTTTTCGCCCGTATTTTCCTCCAACACTAGAACTAACAATAGGAATTCTCAATTCTTCCAAAGTTTCCAGCGCCAGCTTAATATTTCTTTCTCCTATTTGGAAATATTGAGTTTCTGTATCTAAAACTTCACCACCACCAAAAACTTTAGCAACAATATTGTTCTTCTTTGAACCAAATGAAATCATTTTACCCAATAATTTTTCTATTGCTATATTTCCATATTTTGGGGAAGCTAACCCTTCTCCATTCCAAAGCGGTAGCATATAATGTGACATTCCTCCATATTTTAAAATAGGGTCCCACATACATACAGCCACACAAGAACCTAAAATCGTACTTATATTATAAGGTTCCTTCGATGCAAAAATTGCAGAAGGATATAAGAAATATGAAGAAATGTTTTCCATACAAATAGATTAAAATGTTTCCTTTTCACCCTCATCATCTTCGAAGAATAGTTCATTACCATCTAGTGCAAACCCCTGAGTATCAATTTCTGATTCCGGAATTGTTACCGTAAATTCAGAACCTTTATCAAGTTCACTTTCAAGTTCTATTTTACCATCAAAAAGATCGATCAATGCTTTATTTACTGATAATCCCAATCCATGTCCACGATTTAATGAGTTAATTCCCGAATCAAGTCTTTTAAATCGATCAAAAATGATTTTTTTATTTTCATCAGATACTCCGCAACCAAAATCCTTTACGGATATCATTAAGTTTTTATCATCTTGCCAAACTTTAAGAATAATTGTACTATCATTTTCACTGAATTTAATTGCATTAAATAATAAATTTGCAATTATTAATCTCATCTTTTCGGCATCAGTTTTGAAATAAAATGGATTTTCCACAGAAGATTCTATTTTAAAGTCTAACTCAACTTTAATGCTTTTCTTATCCGACTCGTAGGTAAATGATTCAACAATACTTTCCAGTAACTGTAAGATATCTACATTTAGTACCTCAGGTAAAACTTCTCCGGCTTCCAGTTTAGCTGCAACAAATATGTTTCTTAACTGAAAATCCAGATTAAATGCTTCTGAATAAATTAAAGTAACCATTTTATGTACCTCATTCCAATTTTGCTTTCCAACCTTTATAATGTTTTTTGAAAGTGCTAAAATAGATGCAAAAGGATTTATAATTTCATTGGTAATATTTGATATAAAATGACTTTTAAGGGCCTCTGATTCCTCGAGCTTTTTATTAACTTCCTTCAGCTCTTTATTAAGTTGTTGAACTTCGAGGAGTGCCTTTTTTGTTTTATCGAAGCGTTTCATTAGTTCTTCGATTAATTCATGATCTTTTAAATCGCTCATAATTTTTTGTTTAAATTCTTTCGTAAATTGTAGGTTTTATCTGTTTTAAAGGTAAATTCATTCCTAAAATAGATTCCGAATGTCCGATGAATAAATATCCTCCTGATTTTAATTTTTGACACAATCTATTCAACACTTGCTCTTGGGTTTCTCTATTAAAATAAATCAAAACATTCCGACAAAATATCACATCAAAAATATCAGCAACATTATACGATGTATCCATAAAGTTTAATCGTTGGTATCTTATCTTATCTCTTAACAATTTTAGAACACGAACCGTTTTGTTTTCCTTATTTTTACTTCTCAAGAAATATTTCTTTTTAATATTCAGAGGAACTACATTTATTCGATCTTCTTTATAGATCGCTGTATTCGCCTGTTGAAGTATTTTTGTTGAAATATCCGTACCTAAAATATCATAATCGAAACCAGGATATTCACCTCTAAATTCATTCAATATAATAGCAATTGTATAAGGTTCTTCTCCACTTGAACAACCTGCGCTCCAAACTTTTAAGGTATTTATTCTTTCTTTTTCCATAAAATCAGGTAAGATCTTATCTCGAAGAAAATCGAAATGAACCGGTTCTCTGTAAAAATCTGTTTTATTTGTACTAACAGCATCAAGCATATGAACTATTTCATTTTTTTGTCCCTCATCACTAAAAACAAAATCGGCATATTCCTTAAAACTAAGTATTTTTAGTTCTCTTAACCGTTTTTGTAAACGACTTTGCAACATAATCTTTTTAATGGGAGGCATTTTAATTCCTGATTGCTGAAAAACAAAACTACTTAAACGATCAAAATCTTCGTCTGTCATTCGAGCATTAAAAATTTTATTTAATAAAGGATCCACCTGTTTCAATTTTAGTTTTAAAGAGGGAGAATTTTTCTCCCTCTGTCTATTAACCCAAAGGATTTGATATGATAATATAACCCTAACCTTAAAATATAACCCCTTTAGACTAATTCGAATTTAATTAAAAACTTTCGTAATCATCATCTATCTTTTTGTTACCAAACATTTGCATTTTAACTCCTGATGATTTTATATTTGTTGTATTCTCTTTAAAATTAGTTGGATTTGTTTTCTTCACTTCTTTATTTTCTGTTTTATCAGTCAACTGCTTCCTAACATTAAGCTTTTTTTCATCACCTACTTTAAAATAAGTAATGTTTTCTTTTAAATGTTCAGCCTGGCCCGCCAGTTCAGAAGAACTGGTTGCTAACTCTTCCGAAGATGCAGCATTTTGCTGTGTTACCTGATTAAGTTGTTGAATTGCACTATTCACCTGGTCTGCTCCGGAATTTTGCTCTAAACTTGCGGCCGAAATTTCCTGAATAAAATTAACAGTTTTTTCAATTTCAGGAACAATATCAAGTAACTGCTTTCCAGCCTCCTCTGAAATCTTAACTCCCTCTCGGGACAATTGATCAATTTCATCAGCTGCTACTTTACTACGTTCAGCTAATTTCCTCACTTCAGCTGCAACAACTGCAAAGCCTTTACCATGTTCTCCTGCTCGAGCTGCTTCCACAGCAGCATTTAAAGCTAAGATATTTGTTTGGAAGGCAATGTCGTTGACAATGGTAATTTTTTCTGCTATTTCCTTCATTGCATTCATTGAAACTTCGGATGATGAGCTTCCTTTTTTAATACCTTCAGCCGTTCGTATTACTATTTGTTCGGTTTGTTGTGCATTTTCATTATTTTGTTGAATATTCGAAACCATTTCTTGCATTGATGAAGATACTTCTTCTGCTGAAGACGCTTGTTGATTTGCCCCGAGGGACATTTGCTGTGCATTTGAACTCATTTCATGACTTGCAGAAGTTATATTTTCAGCACTATTATTTACACTTACAACTATCTCCCTTAGTTTTAACACCATTTGATTTAATGCATTTGCCAGATCGCCTATTTCATCTTTTTGTTTTATATCAAATGTTGCTGTTAAATCCCCATCAGCAACATTTTGTGCAAAGATCACGCCTTTTTTAAGGGCAGTAGTTATATTTTTACTTAGTATAGCAATGATTAATACTAATAATAAAATCCCAACTACACCTATTATTATCGATACTCTAAAATTATTATCGGCTTTTTCCATAATTTCTGTCACTGGTACTGAAATGGCCACCGACCATGGTGTATTTGTTTTTCCAACATAAACCGGTACATAAGTTACAAAATGACTTTTTCCATTTTTATTAATGCTAGTATAACTAAAACTTTTGCCTTTTTTTATTTGTTGATTTACATTATGCATTTTAACATCTTCCGGATAAATTTCCTGAATATGCTTACTTAAATAGTTCTTATCAGGATGTCCTGCAATTAAACCTCCATTAGATACTAAATAAGCATAACTACCTGTGTATGGATTAATCTCTTGTATTATATCTTGGAAACTTTCTAATGTAATATCAATGGCTACAATACCAACATATCTACCATTTTCTAATATAGGTGCATTTATACTTGTCATTAGAAATTTATCTGATTTATTTTCTGCAAAAACATCTTCATATGGTTCCCAGATTGACGGTTTAGTTCGTTGTTTAATTTCTGCGTACAATTCAGGATCACCATCTAAACTTCTAAGCTCTGTATTACTTTTTATTACACTATTTTCTCTCCAGTAAATATTCACATACCTGCCGGTTGGCTGGTTCCATTCAGGATCAATAGCATTTAATTCCCAACTATCCCATAAGCTATAAATATGAGGATTATTTACGAAGATCTCCTCATACATTTTAGCAAATAATTCCTTCCATTGTTCTGTAGGTAAATACCTAAAAGTTCTATACGCTTCTGCAAGAGTTTTAACCATTGATAAATCAGAATCAAGTTGAGCTTTTATATCTTTTGCAACCCCATAAGCATAACTATTAGTTTTTTCAATAGCATCCTTATAAGCAGCTTTACGTGCATTAATACTTATATAGCCTAATGCCATTGCGTAAATAATAATTGAAGCTCCTATAATAAACAGTTGAACCTTTTGCTGAATTTTTAAATTTACTCCCATAATCCGTCATTTAAGGTTAATCGTATTGTTTCATACAAATGTTCCACTTCATATTTTATTTGACATATACAAAATTAAGATCAGAAGCTTTCGTATTGATCATCTATCTTTTTATCGTCATACATTTGTAGATCAATACCGGTTGCATTATTGTTTGCCTTAACCTCTATTTTATTTTTTTTAGGCATAGTTTCAGATGTTTTGAAATCTTTTTTCATCTCAAAACTTTTCGTTTTATATTCTTTCTTCTTCTTTCCTATTTTAAAATAAGATATATTCTGTTTAAGCTGTTCGGCCTGGCTTGCGAGTTCTTCTGAACTGGTTGCCAATTCTTCTGAAGCTGCAGCATTTTGTTGAGTTACCTGGTTTAATTGCTGAATTGCACTATTTACCTGATCGGCACCGGAATTCTGTTCTAAACTTGCAGCTGAAATTTCTTGAACCAGTTTTGCTGTTTTATCAATTTCCGGAGCGATTTCTTCCATACGCTTTGCAACCTCTTCATTCACAGCAACACTTGATTTTGATAATACATCTATTTCATCAGCTGCAACCTTGCTTCGTTCTGCAAGTTTTCTAACTTCGTTAGCAACCACTGCGAATCCTTTTCCATGTTCACCTGCACGAGCAGCCTCAACTGCGGCATTCAATGCTAAGATATTAGTTTGAAATGCTATATCGTTTATAATTGATATCTTTTCTGCAATGTTATTAATTGATTTTCTATTTTCCTGAGCAGCATGCATAACTGCTATCATTCCTTCCGCAGCTTTTATAGATATCTTTTCTGTCTGTTGTGCATTATCTGTATTTTGCTGAATATTTGAAGCCATTTCTTCCATAGAAGAAGATACTTCTTCTGCAGAAGATGCCTGTTCACTTGCTCCTTGTGACATTTGCTGAGAACTTGAACTCATTTCCAGGCTGGCACTTGCAATATTGTCAGCACTCAGTTCAACACCTTCAACGATTTCACGAAGTTTAATGATCATTGAGTTTAGAGAATTGGCAAGAATTCCAACTTCATCTTTTTGCTCAATGTCTATTGTTGCAGTTAAATCACCTTCCGCTACCCTTTGCGCAAAATCTACACCTTTGTTAATTGCCTGTGCTAAATTTCTAACCACACTAGTAACAATTAAAATAAATAAAAGTACCGCGATAGCAACTGATACGAAAACAGTTAACCTTACACTCTTCAAATATTTAAAAAGAATCTCTTCATAAAAAGATGCAGCCACATATGAATTTATTTCAGGTATATATTCGAAATACTGAAATTTCCATTTTCCCTCCTCTGTTTCGGGCCATTTGTATCTTGATTTGCCATGTCCGTCATCATCAGCTTTAATCTGTTTATAAAAGGTAAATTCTTTAGCACTTTTACCTTCATTGGTTGGGTGAATAACAAAAGTACCATCATCGCTTATTAAGAAAGGATACCCCGTTTCAAAATAAATTTTATTATCGAAAATACCTTTTAAACTACTTAAATTTTTTTCCTTTATACCTACATATAATATTCCTTGTACTTCTCCATTAATCCAAATTGGTTCATAAGCTGTAAGATAATAATCATCAACAACAAAAGCTCTGCCTCTGTATGTTTGCCCTGACTCAACTACCTGAATTACAGGCGAATTATTCGGGATATAAGTACCAACAGCTCTTTCTCCATTTTCTTTTAATACATTTGTTGATATTCTTAAATATCCACCGGGGATTTTCTGAAATATGGTAGAAGTAGCACCTGTCATCTCTTGTATCTTATCAACAAAGGAATAATTATTGTTAATTCTTTCACCTCCAATTATAAAGTCTTTGATTGTAACTTGTGTAGCATGTTTAGATATTTGATTTATCGCAGTAACTTGAGAAAATGTATCTTCCATAGAAGGCTCACCTAAGCTCTGAAACATTTCATGTGCCGTTTTTAAAGCATAATTTATTCTATTTTGTCTTTCATTCAACTGAACTTTGATAATACTAACTAAATCAACAAGTTGTTCATACATTCTTACATCTGTATCTTCAATGATTCTAGTTTTAGTAGCTCTATAAGTTAAAATACCAAGTGTAGAGATTACTAATATAGTTGCTAAACCTAATATCAGGTTTAGCCGAAGCCCTATTTTTAGGTTATTTAATGATTTCATATCTCCAGGTTTTTAGTAGTTGTAATTCTTAGTTTGTTGTTTGTTGTTGTTAGGAGTTTATTCTTTGTTTTCTATCTTTTTTTCTCCTTCCTGAGTTTTTTCTTTAACTATTACAACTTCATCTACCGAGAATACTTTATCCATATCTAAAAGCATAATAAATTTCTCGTCTATCTTTGCCATTCCATAAATGAAATCAGATTTATATTTACTTCCAATACCCGGAGGTGGTTGAATTTGATTATCAGCAATTTCGAGAACTGCCTGAACTGAATCAACCAGGGCTCCAACTTGTACTTCATCACCCTCGATATTTACTTCCATAACTATTATACATGTGTTGGTAGTGTATTCGGTAGGCGCCATACCGAATTTTATTCTTGTATCCACTACAGGTAAAACTGTCCCTCTTAAGTTGATAACTCCTTTCATATATTCAGGTGATTTTGGAACTTCCGTAATTTTTGTCATCTCTAAAATGTTGATGACTTTACTTACATGTGCAGCAAATTCTTCCTCACCTAAATTAAATGATAGGAAAGAGTTAACTTTTTCTATTGTTTCTTTACTCATAATTGTCTCCTATTTTGATTCTATTTTTAGATTATCCTTTGAAAATTGTAATATCATTTTGTTAGTATCCATTACCAATGCAACTGTTCCATCACCAAGTATTGTAGCACCGGAAATAATCTCCTGGTTTTTAAACAATTTACCTAATGCCTTTAAAACAGCTTGATATTCTCCCACTACTTCATCAACTACGATTCCTATTTTTTTGTCTTCGTAACTTACAACAATGATCTGCTCATGATCTTCATTATTATTAGGAAGATTGAACTCTTCGCGTAAATAATAAAACGGAATCCGTTCTCCATCAAGAACTATTAGATTATTAAATTTATTTACTACACTTTCCTGATTTGCCGAATATATTTTACCAACAACAGACAGCGGAATGATATAATAGTTATCGGCTATTTTAACCAGTAAACCATCGATAATAGACAATGTTAATGGTAGTTTTATAGTGATAGCAGTACCTTTATTAATTTCTGAATCAACTTCAACTTCACCCCGAACTTCTGCAAGTTTTCGTTTAACTACATCCATACCAACTCCCCTGCCTGACACATCGGTTACATTCTTAGCCGTAGAAAAACCCGGTTCGAATAATAAATCGAAAATCTCCTTACGGGATAATTCAGCATCTTTACTAATTAAACCTTTTTCAACTCCCTTTAATCTTATTTTTTCCGTATCAATTCCCGCACCATCGTCTTTTATTTTAATATGCACATTGGTACCTGAATAATAAGCTTTTAAAAGAATTGTACCTTGTTCAGGTTTACCCGATTCAATTCTTTCATTAGGGGATTCAATACCATGATCAATACAATTTCTTAAAATATGTAATAATGGATCTGTTAATGTTTCAATAATGGTTTTATCTAATTCCGTTTCTGCACCTTCTGCTATAAATCTTACACTTTTATTTAATTCATTCGAAAGGTCACGAACTAATCTTTGAAAGCGCGTTAGCATTGTTTCAATTGGAACTAAAACAATATCAAATGCATTATCTCTTAATTGCCGAGTTAATTTTTGAACATTTTCCGCAATAGAAACCAATTCCGAACTTCCCGAGTGTTCAGCATAAAGGCTTAAGCGAGCTTGTGTGGTTACGAGTTCACTTACAAGATTCATTAAATTATCCAGTTTTATTGAAGAAACTCGAATGCTTGATATTATATTTTCTTTAACACTTGGAGCATTAGTAAATCGCTTACTCAAATCATCTACCTGTTCGTCAGAGATTTTTTGTTCCGTATATTTTTTAACAATTGCCTGAATTTCTAATAATCCTACATCGTTTTTAGATAAAGCAAGGTTTGAAATCTCTTGCATTATATCCATGTTTTGAACAATGTTATGGTCTACTATTTCATTTATCTCCAGTTTACAGTCGTCTTCAACAAAAATAAAAACGTCAGATATTGAATTTACATCTTCCGAGGTTGCTAAAATTGCTTCCCAATAAACATAACATCTGGTTATATCAATATTTTCAGAATCAGGAACTTTATTAAAATGAGAAAATACTTTACAATCACCTAATCCGTGTAATTCATCAATTAAGAACAGTGGGTTGGTACCATCGTTAAAAATATAATCGTCAGGCTCGAAATATATGTAATAACTCTTTACTCCTGAAGATTCTTTTTCAGAACCACCTTTCTCCTCTATAATGCTATTTTTATTATCGTCTTCAATTATTTTTTTTATTTGTACCACCAGTTCGGTGTGTTTGTTTTTTGCTTGTTCTAAACTTAAATCAGGATCAGATAAAAGGGTTTTAAGATGATCTACGGATGCTAAAGTAACATCAAGCAAATTTCTTGTAATCTTTAATTTACTATTCCGGACTAAATCATAAATATTTTCCAGATCATGAGTAAATTCACTCAGCTTAGCAAATCCAAACATTGCACCACCGCCTTTAAGCGAATGCATGTCTCGAAACACACTTTCAATAATTTCATTATTTTCTGTATCATTCTCAAGTGCCAGAAGAGATTGTTCGAGGTTTTCAATCTTTTCAGCTGCCTCTTCCAGAAATTTACTTCGGAATTTATCTATATCCATTATCTTAAAACTTTTTTAAGTGCTGCAATTAGTTTGGCAGGTACAAATGGTTTAATTATCCATCCGGTTGCTCCAGCTTCTTTAGCTTCCATTTTTTTTGAAGACTGAGACTCAGTAGTAAGAAATAAGATTGGAATTCGTTTATATTGATCCATTGCTCGAACGTTTTTTATAAACTCTATACCATTCATCTCTGGCATATGAAGATCGGTTATTATTAGATCAATATGTGAACCATCCAGAAACTTTATAGCATCTTTTCCGTCCACACCAACTAATACATTGTAGCCTTCATTCTTTAGGGTGAAGCTTACAACTTCGCGTATACTTTCTGAGTCATCGACAATTAAGATAGTTTTACTCATAATGTATCAATATTATTTAATTATTTTTGTTATATCTGTATTATTGAACAGAACGTTCTGCTCTTCATTTAATTCAATATTTAATATTAAAGTCTTTTTTGCTTTTTCTGCTGTTTTTTGAACTGATCTTATTAACTGAACAAAGGTTAAATCCATATTTTTTATTGATTTTCCAATAATTTCGATAATTTCGTATTTATTTACCGCTTCTATTATATCATCTTTAACATCCTCAATTGAATAAATTGTAAGTTCATCAATTAAATTGATTTCTACTTTATTTTCACCTTTTTTTCTTGAAGGTTTAACCTGAATTCTCTTTGTGCTCATAAGTTAGATTTTTAAAAAAACTCTATTTCATCATTTTCTTTAATATCAAAATCTATATCAGCCTCATCACCTTTTGCAACTTTCTCATGAATGCTATGTTCAGTTTGCATGGTATAATATTGCTTAATATTTTCTAAATTTTCTTCTCTTGAAATTCCGTCTAACTCCTTATTTAATTTAAGTTTATAGTTTACAGTATTTAGCTCCGTAATTATTTCCTGAATTACCTTTTCGAAATACTCGTAATATTTAATTTTTGAAATAGAATTTTTAATATTTTTTATTACTAATTTACTATCATCGTTATTCTTTTGTATCAGTATTTCAATTTCTTTTCCTGATATTTTTAATGAATCAATTTGAGTTTTTAGTTCAGAAAAATCTGTTTCACCTAATAAACTTTGATCTGTTTTATTTACAAATCCTTCAATATTATTTTTTAATGTAAATAAATACTCATACAATGAGTTAAGTTTTTGTGAGTTATCTTTCGTTTCTTTTAATAAATTAATGAATTGGCTATTTGCCTTTTTAAGATTTGAATCATTATTAAAAAGCTTCTCAAAGTATTTTTTTGATTCGTTTAACGATTCCTCTAGCTTTAAAGATAAGTTTTTAAAGTTTTCTATCATGTTCTCTGCTTGAAGATACTTATCATGAATATTATTTAGTTCTTCATCAAGGATATTAGTTTGCGTGTTATAACTATCGATAAATATATTTGCTTTATTTATATAAGAATCAATTCTTTCAAACATTCTGTTATAGTTAAGTTTTCCGTAAGAATAAACTCTTTGAGATTTATACGTAATATCCTGTATATTATCTCCGATTAGAATGAAATTATCAATAATAGCCTCTATTGCGGATTGATATTCTTTATTTGCCTGTATTAGCTGCGCTGCTTGTAACCCGGAAATATCTCGTATTCGTAAGAAACACTTTACTTTTTCATTTAATTTATTTATTTCCAAATCGGTTTCATTAAATTCAACCAGTTCTTTAATTAAATCCTTATGTGTATTCTGGATGTGCTCCATCTTTTGTTTTATAATATCCTGATATTGAAGTTTTTTAATTATTTCTGCATTGCTGTTTTCTAAATCTCCAATTTTTTCCGTTATATAGGGAATTAATTTTGTGTTATCTTCATTTTTTTTATCAATTAACTCAATGCTTGACTGAATTTCTTTTAATAAACATTCAAGATTGAGTTCATTTAATCCGCTTAAATCTTTAATTCGTTTATAAGAATTTTTGGTTATTTTGCTTAGTTGATTGAAAGAGTTAATGATATTATCGGTAATGAGCTTAATAGCTTCAATCAACTTTTCTGTTTGCAAATAAATATTTTCCAAATATTCATTTTCTGATTCTTTACTATAGGAAAGAGATACTTTTAAGTTTGCAATTAAGTAATTTAAGCTCATTAAATTTTGACCATAGCTTTTAATCGGGAAAAAAATATGTCTTATATGATTAGATAGTTTCTCCAATTGATCAGATATAACAACAATTCTATAATCCAGAATTTCAAACTGGATCTTCAGTTTTTCATATAGCTCATTAATAA
The DNA here is from genome assembly GCA_028282785.1 of Bacteroidales bacterium. Lineage (GTDB taxonomy): Bacteria > Bacteroidota > Bacteroidia > Bacteroidales > UBA12077 > UBA12077. The sequence continues at coordinate 126,373 of JANQHE010000002.1, forward strand.
TTTGATAAAGATTATTATTCTTATCAATATTTGATGTATTACACACTATCCCAATATTCTCAGATATTTGGTTTGACTGGCTATAAATTTCTTTATAGCTTTTATTCAACTGTAAAAAATCTTCTGCCGATCTATTATGTAATGATATTAATCTCTCATCGATTTTTGTGAAAAGATCTGTAATATCTTTAACCGAGTACGTTTTCAGCAGTGAATCTAAATGTATAGCAAATTCTTCTTGTTCAGACATATAATTCAGTTAAATATATCTTATGTTTTAATTGTTAGTGCATTACCTATTTTTCCAAGAAATTCCGGAATATTTATTGGTTTTTCAATTACATCAATAGCTCCCAGTTCCTTAGCCATTAACCTATTTTCTTTATTAGCAAAAGCGGTAACAATAATTATAGGAATATCTTTGAAAATTCCATTCGACTTTAATCTTTTCAATAAATCAAATCCGTTTTCATTTGGCATAAGCAGATCTAATAAAATTAAATTAGGAATACTTCTTGTTAAAGAAACAAGAGCTTCCTTTGCACTATAAGCTTTTTCTACATTACATCCAGCATCTTCCAGAATAGCCTCCAATAAAACCAAATTGGTTTCCGAATCATCCACAATAAGTATGTTATTTCCTTTTATCATAATGTATAGTTTTTATTCAAAATAATATATAGTAGTCTTGCTAAAATTAATGATGTAAAATTACGGATTGATTATAATTGTATACAAATAAAACATGATGACATACATTACCGCGAAGTGATGATTTAAATCACCAAAAATCTTTAATGATGAAGGAGTTTTCAAAAGAATTTAATAAATTTACGGAAATGGCTACCTTATGATTACAAATAAACCTAATATTTTCGACACCCTTTTACCGGAAGGTGATATTTTAACAGATCAACAAGTTGAAATTATTAAATCGAACGGTAAAGTAATTTCATTTCAAAAAAAGGATGTTATTTTCAGGCAAGGTACAATTACTTCACATGTAATGTTTTTGGAATCAGGACTTGTTAAACTTTTCAGAGAGGGAAGAAATGAGAGATCTTTAATAATTAAAATTGCCAAACCAGGCGAATTTATTGGTTTGGTATCAATGTATGGTAATGAAATTTATCATTATTCCGCTACTGCTGTTGAAGATGCTAAAGTGTTTTTTATTGATTTTAAAATCTTTAATTCGATTCTATTAGAAAATGGAAATTATGCGATTTACCTGTTAAAAGAAATAGCAAATGACAATTTAGGTATTTTTGATCGAATTATTTCCCAGTATCATAAACAACTCCCAGGTAAAATTGCCGATATTATTTTATACTTTTCAACTCACATCTATAATTCAGAGACTTTTGAATTTCCTATAACCCGCAATGAGTTAGCTGAACTTGCAGGTACAACTAAAGAAAGCTTTATCCGAACTCTTGCCGAATTTAAGAACGATAAAATTATTGAAATTCAAGGTAAATTGATAAAAATTAATAGTATCGATATTATAAAAACTCTTAGTAGGCTAGGATAATGGAAAAATACAATGTTCTTATTGTTGATGACATTTTAATGAACAGGGTTTTACTCAAAGAACTATTGTTCGATGTAGCCAATGAAATTAAAGAAGCAAAAAATGGCCTTGAAGCATTGGATATTCTAAAAGCAAACAGTATCGACATAATTTTAATGGATATTGAGATGCCAAAGATGAATGGTTTGGAAACAACCAAATATATAAGAACCAAATTACCCCATCCCCAAAATAATTTACCTATAATAGCATTAACTGCTCATAATCCGAATGATTTTTTTGAAGATTTTTCAGAAGCAGGATTTAATGATCTTCTTACTAAACCATATTCTTTTGAGAAAATTAAAAAAGCAATTGATTCAGCATTATAGTAAACATTCTTAAATATGAAAAAATTAAATCAATTATTCCTGATACTTATTCTTTCTTCTATTTTATATAGTAGTTGTAAAGAAGTTAATCCAAAACTAATTGAACCTGGAGTATCAAAAGAATTAGCGCTACTAAGAGAAAAACAATTAAGTGACATAACGTATTTTTTGTCTTTTACTGTCCCTGATTCGGTAAATGAAAAAGTACAAGGGCATACCATTATAGAATTCAATTATAATAAAGATTTAAATAAACCTTTAATTCTTGACTTTAGAAATCCGGAAAGTTTTGTAAAGTCAGTTAAAATTGATAAAAAGGACATTAAATACGAATTTAAAAATGAGCATATTATTGTTGGCAACAAATTACTTCAAAAAGGTAAAAACAAACTTGAAATTGAATTTACAGCCGGTGATCGTGCTTTGAATAGAAACGCTGAATATCTATATACATTATTTGTACCTGACAGAGCCTGTACGGCATTTCCAAGCTTCGACCAACCTTCATTAAAAGCTAAGTTCCAAACTGAAATAAACGTTCCCGGCGAATGGACATCCGTAGCAAATTCTCCATTAATTGATAAAAAAGAAGAAAATAATCGCTCTATCTATATTTTTGATAAAACTGAACCAATCTCAACGTATATCTTTTCATTTGTTGCCGGAAAATTTCGATCTGTTTCTAAAACTTATGATGATAGAGAAATAATCATGTATCACCGTGAAGATGAATTAGATAAGTTAGAGAACAATATTGATAAGATCTTTGATTTACATTACAGTTCACTAAAATGGCTGGAAGAATATACGCAAATAGAATACCCATTTACGAAATTTGATTTTGTAATTATTCCTTCATTTCAGTATTCCGGCATGGAACATCCTGGTGCCATTCTTTATCGTGACTCCAGGTTATTCCTTGAAAAAAATGCTACCATAAGAGAAGAACTGAACCGGGCCAATTTAATAGCACATGAAACTGCCCACATATGGTTTGGAGATTTGGTCACTATGGAATGGTTTAGCGAAGTTTGGTTAAAAGAAGTTTTTGCCAATTTTATGGCAGGTAAAATTGTAAATCCTCAATATCCGGAGGTAAACCATGATCTTAACTTTTTAATTAATCATTATCCTCCATCTTACTCTGTTGATAGAACCAAAGGAGCAAATCCAATTGAACAGGAATTGAACAATATGAAAAATGCGGGAACTTTATATGGAAGTATCATTTATCATAAAGCTCCCATTGTAATGAATCAGCTGGAAAAAATTATTGGGAGCGAGTTATTAAAAGAAGGTATTCAGGAATACTTAAGCCAAAATATTTATGGAAACGCTACCTGGGACGATTTGATTAATATATTGGACAAAAAAACAGTTAAGGATTTAAAAAGCTGGAGCCATGCATGGGTATATGAACCAGGAATGCCTCATTATAACATTCAAAAAGCATATAATGTCAATAATAACCTGGAATCTATGATTATTGAACAATCGGACCCTGCGGGTAAAGGCAAACAATGGAACCAGGAGATTAAAGTTTTATTGGAAAATGAAAAAGGTACACAAGAATTCCAGGTTGAATTAAAGGATACATTTTCCGTTATTAATCTTTTGGAAAAAAACTTGACGCCCGAATACGTTTTCCCAAATTCCGATGGTTTAGGTTATGGTTATTTCAAATTAGATAGCAATTCGGTTCAAAGTATTTTAAATCAATTATCAGAAGTAGAGGATCCTGTATTAAGATGTTCTATGTATATATCCCTTTGGGAAAACATGTTAAATGAAAATATCGATCCGAATGATCTTTATGAAGCATTTTTAGAAACTCTGGATTCTGAAAACAATCCACAAAATATTAATCTTTTGCTCGGATATATAAAATCTATTTATTGGAAATTTACGCCAAACGAGCACAGAACATTATTAGCCAAAGATCTGGAATCTTTTCTTTGGGGAAAAGTTCTAAAAGCCGATTCTCCCGGTTTAAAATCTTCTTTTTTCAAAACCTATAGGTCAATCATTTTAACTGAGAATGGTATAAAAAATCTGTATAATCTGTGGAAAGATAAAATTGAAATTTCCGGTCTTGAATTTACTGAAAAGGATTTTACAGAAATTTCTTTTGAATTAGCTTTAAGAAATATTCCGGATTCAGAATCTATTCTCGATAAGCAGTATGAAAGAATAAAAAACAACGAAAAGAAGAATCGATTCAGTTTTATTAGACAAGCTGTTTCAAATCAAGATGAAGTTCGTGACAATTTCTTTGAAAAGTTAAAAGATGAAAAAAACAGAGAGAAAGAACCTTGGGTTATTGATGCACTTTATTATTTACATCATCCTTTGCGCACTGACAGATCTGTAAAATATTTAAGGCCTTCGTTAGATATTTTAGAAGAGATCCAGGTTACTGGTGATATTTTTTTTCCAAAGAGATGGTTGGATGCAAGTTTTGCTGGTCATACTTCAATTGATGCGGTTACTGAGATTAATTTATTTTTAAATGAAAATCCGGACTTTCCTGAGAATTTAAAAAATAAAATTCTTCAATCGACAGATTTAGTGTTCAGGGCAAGCATTATAAGTAATGAATAAAAAAGCCGGGAAACCCCGGCTCTATTTTCCATTTAAACTATTTAGTTCTTCAAGTAGTTTCATGTTCATTTCGTACATCTCCTCTATAATACTTCTGTAATACTCCTTCTTACTTCCGTTTTCCGGCGGGTTATTAACCTTGTACAATAGATTTCTCCTTAATTGTTCCGCATCATGCATAATATCCAAGGCATTTTCCTGGTTGTTTACGGGAGAATATTCCATATATGAAAAACATTCGTTAATTACTTGATTTGCTAAGAAATTTATATCTTTTTTTATGTCTCGACTACTCGCCATTTCAATCTAAATAATGCAAAATTTAATAGAAAGATATAGGTAAATATTTAAAAATCAAAATCATTTATAAAAAAAAGCACCTTGCCATTTGAAGCAAGGTACCCATAATATTTCCATGTATTTTATTTCTATTCAATACTTTGAGAATATGAGGTAGCATAATTTTCTAACTCATCTATTCTAAAAATATTAAATCCTTCATAGTACTTTACTATATCCACATTTACATTCTCGAAACCAGAGTTTTTATACCATTTAACAAATCGATAATTAGCCTGTAATAAATCAACCTGATAATTGTAAATACAATGCTCAAAATTTTCTCCATAATTCAGCATCGCAGAAAGGAAATAAAGGCCAACATCATACGCATGAATTGCCATTTGGTTAGGTTCCGTATGATAAACATCTCTAAATTTCCTAACAAATTTCTTTACATCTTGATGCTGATAATCGATGAAAAACGAGGTAGCAATACATAGTTCAAGGTTAAAATAATACTCCGGATCAATATTTCTAAAACGCTGCCAACGCGATAAACCAATAACACGAACCTTTTTACCAAAAGCTTTTAATGTATTCAGTTTAGTCACAACATTTGTTACAAAAGCCTCCTCGTTTGAAGGAACAATGAATACATTTTCAAGCTCCTCATTTAAAGCATGTTCTAACACATAAATACTATCTTCGAAAACAACTTCTTTAAACTGTATATTATTAATCAAAGTATCAATTGATAAATTCGCAAAAATTTTATCTTTAACCATTTGCACATTACGATAACCCAAGCTATCTCCGCTATGTACTAGTATAATATTTTTATCTCCGAATTCCGAAACGAAACGAGCAAATTCATTTATTTGCGATTCGTATGATGGATAAACCTGGAATAAATATGGATTCTCATCAACCAGTTTCAAATTATCCCGCAAAGGCGAAACCATTTTAATTCCATGTTGCTTTGAAAACTCCGAAACCAATTTAACTTCGTGATTATAAATCGGTCCTATTATTAAATCGGAATATTCTAATTCAGGGAAACTCAAAATTTCTTTTATTCTTGCCGTATCATTTTGTGTATCGTATACATGCAAATTAATTGATAACCCCCTTTGCTTCAAACTATCAATTGCCAATAGTAAGCCCTCGTAAAATTCAACAAATGCTATTGATTTTGGGTAAACATAAAACGGTTCATAAAAAACTTTTTCATAGATCTTTTTACCTAATTGATCAACTTCTGAAGAATCAATAAAAAATTCTTCATCATTCTTTTCTAAATAAAACGGAAGTAATAATGATACATGATAAGGCTCGCTTTTTGGACTGAATAATTTTTGACATTCGGTGAAATTCATCGAATCAGAATAGGCAATAATGGTTCGTTTTTCATAGAAAACAGAATCGGTCAATTGTTCTTCCTGTTTCAATAAAACCGTTGTTGCTTCAAATCCTTCTTCTACAACCGGAATTTTTAAAACCTGACCATATTTCAATCCGTCTATTAAAAATGGATTATGTTCTTTTAATAACTCTTTTGTGATATTGTATTCCCTGGTAAGTGAGAATACGGTTTCTTTCTGTTCAACTTTATGATATATAAACTTACTTGGAACTCTTATAGTATCCTCAGTTAAATCATTTGATGGTGTTAAGTTTACAACATCCTTGTTTTCTCTTGTTTTTGGAATCCTTATGATCTGATTTACTTTAATCACATATTCAACCGAAGGATCATTAAATGCTATGATATCTTCCTTTGGAACGTTATACATTTGCGAAAGCGAAAACAAAGTTTGACCGGGTTGAACCCTATGATATAATACATATTTTTCTCCTCCTGATTTTTCCTCGGATTGTTCTTTAACTACTGGAATTTTTAATGCCTGTCCAGGTTGTAAGCCCAAAAAGATTTCAGGATTTTCTTTTGCAACTTGTTTTTGACTAACATTATATGCATTACACAGCGAAAATAATGTTTCCCCCTGTTTTATGATATGAACATAATAATGCTGTCCTCCAATAATTACTTTATTTTTTGAAATTTCAATTTTTATTGAATCATTTTGAGCAAAAGCATTAAAAGTGACCAGAAGTACAACAAAAATATTAAGAAGCCTTTTCACACTTTAATTATTTAGGTTTAAATTTTAACTTTTAGAGGGTAATTTTATTGTTCAGTGACAAAATTAATTGAAGTCTTGGAATAAAAAAATAAGCATGACATAATTTGTCATGCTTATTTTTTTATTTGGTTTAAAATTTAATTTTCTCTTAATACATACTCATCATATTCTATCTCAAATCGTAACTTATGTTTTGACTCTTCCTGGGCCAAAACTATAAACACTTCTTTCATTTCTTCATTACTTGATGCTTTTGCCAGGTCATAATATAATTTAAATGCTGCCTTTTCTTTGCTCATTGCTACTACCAAGGCTTCTGAATAAGTCATATCAGGCTTTACCGAAACCTCGACCATATAATCACTTATTTTTAAATCAGTAATTTGTTTCTGTTCAATTTTAAATGAACCTTCATTTTTAATTTTTGTTAAACGGGCTTTATGCTCAATTTCTTCTTGTGCAAAAGACGTAAACACAATTCGCATATCTTCAGTTTTTGCATTTTCAGCTAACTCATTATAGAAATCTACAGCTTCTTGTTCAGCATTAATTGCAAAATCCAGGATATCATTAATAGAGTTAAATTCTTTCATCTTTTTTAGTGATTAGTTTTAATGTTAACAATATTTATTCCTTTTTGTTTTTAATAATTTTATTATGTATTGCAAATTTTACAGTTTGCTTATTCCATAACTTGCTCGCTGCAATGAGAACACCTTTCTTTTAAAGATATGAAATTACACACGGCTATTATTCTTTACATATTGAACAACTCAAGTTTCTGATTTATAAGACATTTTGAGATTTTCAAAATCTATTATAAATTATTAAATAAATGCTTATAATGCAAACTTTTGGGATTATTTATTAAAGTTTGATTCTAAATAGCATGATCCGATCAAGAGGAGTATTTTTATCAGAGAGGTCAAAAAACAAGGGATACGTTAAATACTGCATCCCTTATTCTAATATTTATTACTGCTTAAAAGCTTCCTTAAAATTATCGTCAAAAATTTTAACCAGATTATCACAGCCATGCTTAAATAGCTTGTTCTGGTTATCCTTTTCGGTATAAATAAATTCAAAACCTTCAGTTTTCTTAACATCAGATAGAATATCGAAAATTTCTTTTCTGATATACTCCACAGATTCCACATTCGTTTCGTTAAATTGGTTAATGATGTTAACCAGTTGTTTATAATTCTCTATTTCAATCTTGCCTTTAAGTTGTTTTTCAAACACTTGAATATTTTTCTGGGTATTTGTAAAACTTCCTGATGTTTCTACAGGGAAAGTTGCCGGAAGAATTAAGTTTGCTTTTTGAGCTGTTTCAGTCATAAAATAATCCTGAACCATAACAAACTCTGCATCGGCAAACCATTTCTGCACTTTTTCTTTGTCTACTGCACATCCAATTGGGTCTTCACCAAAAATGTAAAACTTCTTAATTAAACCTTCGTTTAAGAGTTCCTTCATACATTTATCCCCTTGTTCAGGTAAACTATCAAGTTTCCAGGTTTTGGCAAGTTTGTTAGCATATTTCGTATCTGCTAAGTCAACATTTCCAACTCCATTCTTTGATGAAATACCCATATCAAATAATCCCTGTGAATTATTCTTTTCTTTCAAAGAAATTAATCCATTAGCAGTTTTACCAAGTTTACCTGTAATCATTGCTAAGTTGAATAATTCCCGGCTCACATTCGACGAAACTTCTTTTTCTGAGAATACCAAAACAGCATTTATTTCATTATTATATGATTTAGCAAAACTTTCTAACGTTTCTTTACTAATACCAGACTCTTTAACCAATTGATCGTAATTTTCCTTAGCTAATTCCTTCTTATATTCATCAAAACCAGTACAATTATCTTTAATGAACATGGCATTTTGCAACCCATTTTCAATCAAATAGTAGTTAATTGCTTTAACATAATAATAGTAAGAATTAACCTTATTGGTTTTATCAACTTTATGCTCTAATGCACTTAATTCTCTATTAGTAATTAATTCAATCGGAGTATTTTCGATTTCACGTGCATTATTGATCATAAAACTTACAACCGGGTTGTCCATGTTTACTTCTGATCCTAATATATAGATTCGCGAAGCATCTTTAATTTGCTCAAAAGGAACATTTGCTTCTGAATTTTCACTATACCACCTTCCCTGTCCAACATAATGGAAGCTTGAAATATTATTCGTTTTAGCTCCTGTTCTTGCAAGCTTTTGAACCATGTACATTTCTTCATTACTCAATCTTGCGCCGGCAAAGAATCCATTTTCATTTGGGTCAGCACCTTTAATTTCATCTGCAACCACATCAAATGCTTTTTCCCAACTGATTACTTCAAATTTTCTATCTACCTTAAGTAATGGTTGTGTAATTCTGGAAGTATCGTTCATTACCGGGTATCCAAAACGAGAATACCGGCAAATGTTTCCATCTTTGTTAACCTGCCCCTGGTACCCTTTAACTTTCCATACAAATTCCGATTTATGGTAATATTCTACTTCGCAACCAACCGAGCAATAATGACATAACGTATTTACTTTATCAAGCTCAACTGGTCCGGGTTTAAAATTCACATTCTCTGTTAAAGCTCCGGTAGGACAAGTAGATATACAAGATCCGCATGATTCACAATCGGTTTCTACTAATGAGTTACCCATGCTAGGTGCAATAAATGTATTAAATCCACGATTAACTAATCCTAATGCATTTGCACCTACAACTTCTTTACAAATTCTAACACAACGTGCACAAAGAATACATTTGTTGTTATCAATTTCTATAAATGGATGAGAGAAATCCAACTCATGAGCATGGTAATCGCCGGCAAAATTCTTTTGCTCAGCGTCATACTGAGTAGCATATTTCTTTAGATCACACGTGTGGAATTCGGTACAACCACATTCCAAACAACGTTCAGCTTCGTGTTGAGCAATATTTTCGTTTGTATAACCCAGCTCAACCTCTTTAAAATTAACCCTGTCATCTGCTGCTAACACCGGCATCTCTTCTCTTAATTGTTTTTGGTACCTTCCCAAGAAATCGTCCGAGGTTAATTCTTTATAGCTCTCTCTCTTACTAATAAATTCTTTTGGTTCCGGCACTAATTCTTCACCCATTAAATATTGGTGACAACTGCGGCTGGCAATTTTCGCCTGTTCAACCGCTTCAATAATTGTCGCTGGCCCGGTAACTCCGTCTCCGGCTGCAAACATAGACTTAATTCCAGTCTGTAATGTGTTTTTATCTGCATCAATATCACCCCAACGGTTAACTTCCAACTTACCATCAGTAGCAGATTCATTAACATCTTCTAAAAAGTTCACAACAGTTTTTTGGCCAATTGCAGCTAATATATAATCGAGTTCAATATCAAAATCAGAACCTTCAACTGGTACAGGACGTCGTCGTCCTGAAGCATCAGGTTCACCTAACTCCATTTTTAAACAAGTCATTGACTTAACCTTTCCATCTTTGTCTTTATTCACTTTAGACGGATTGGTTAAGAATAAATATTCTACGCCTTCAACCTTTGATTCGTGAATTTCGATTGGATTTGCAGGCATTTCCTTTTCAGTACGCCGATAAATCACATATACCTTTTCTGCACCACAACGTAACGATGTACGGCAACAATCCATAGCTGTATTACCACCACCTACAACTGCAATCGTTTTTCCACTAAAATCATATTTCTGGCCTGTCATTTCCATATTTCTCAGGAAATCGATTCCGGAAAATACATTCTCTGCATCATCACCCTCACAACCAATTAAAGTTCCTCTCTGTGAACCAATGGTTAGGATTACAGAATCATAATCCTTTTTTAATTCCTTATAACTTAGGTTATCGCCTAATTTTTTATTGTAAAAAATATTTGTTCCCAATTCGGTTACAGCAGCAACTTCCTGGTCCAATACATCGTTTGGCAAACGGTACTCTGGAATACCATAACGTAACCAACCTCCCGGATTTGGGCTGGCTTCAAATATATCACACTGGTGCCCTTTTTGTTGTAAAAAGTAAGCCGAAGATAACCCACCAGGCCCGGCACCAATAATTGCCACTTTTTTACCTGTTGATTTTGCAACCTCAGGAATAAACCTTGTTTCTGAAAGTAAATCCTGGTCAGCAGCAAAACGCTTCATATAATCAATACCTACCGCAGCACCTTCATGCAAATGGTTTCTTCTACAAACTACCTCACAAGGGCGTACACAAACACGGCCACAAATAGCCGGCAATGGATTAGTTTCTTTTATTAACCCTACCGCTTCACTGTATAAACCTTTTTCGATTAATGATATATAACCTTGTACATCAACACCTGCAGGACAAGTTTGCTTACATGGAGCCTCACAATCGGCATAATGATTACTAACTAATAGATCTAAAGCTGTTTTACGAGCTTTTCTCACTTTATCATTTTCAGTCTCAATCTTCATCCCTTCTTGAATTTTCGTAGAACAAGATGGCTGCATTCCACGCATACCGTCTACTTCAACAACACATACAAAGCAAGAAGAGAAAGGTTTCAAACGATCATCATGGCATAAAGTTGGAATTTCAACCCCATTTCTTTTGGCTAACTGAAGAATGGTTTCTCCAGGATTTCCTTTTATATTTTTTCCGTTAAGAATTATATTTAGTTGATTGCTCATTTTCTTTTTAATTTAATTAATGATTCAATTATCAATTAGTTTGATTATGATAATAAAATAGCATCAAATTTACACTTACTATAACACATACCGCACTGTATACAGTCTTCTTGCCTAATTGTGTGCAATTCTTTCCTTTCACCATCAATTGCATTAGTCGGGCAATTTTTAGCACACACAGTACACCCTGTACACTTTTCAGGATCAATAGTATAAGTAAGTAGTTTTTTACAATTCTTTGCAGGGCATTTTTTATCATTTATATGAGCTTCGTACTCGTGCCTGAAGTATTTAATTGCTGTTAGCACCGGATTTGGGGCGGTTTGCCCTAAACCACAAAGAGAACTATCTTTAATCTGGTAGGCTAGTTCTTCTAACTTTTCAATATCTCCTTCTTGCCCTTCACCTTCAGTAATTCTTTCAAGGATTTCAAGCATCCGTTTTGTTCCAACGCGGCAGAACGTACATTTACCGCATGATTCTTTAACTGTAAAATCAAGGAAGAATCTTGCAATATCAACCATACAAGTAGTTTCGTCCATTACAACCATACCGCCTGAACCCATAATTGCTCCGGTGGCTGTTACAGAATCATAGTCGACTTCAGTATCTGCAAGGTATTCAGGAATACAGCCACCCGATGGGCCACCTAATTGTACTGCTTTAAACTGTTTATCATCAATAATTCCTCCACCTAATTTAAAAATGATATCACGAATTGAAACTCCCATTGGAACTTCAACAGAACCACCATGTTTAATCTTACCTGTTAAAGCAAAAACTTTTGTTCCTTTACTTTTCTCCGAACCATACTTCGAATAAGATTCTGGCCCATTTAAAAATATAAACGGAATATTTGCGTAGGTTTCGACATTGTTATTGTTCGTTGGTTTAGCCCATAATCCTGCTTCGGCAGGGAATGGCGGGCGTTTTCGTGGCATACCTCTTTCTCCTTCAATAGAAGCAATAAGTGCTGTTTCTTCACCACATACAAAGGCTCCTGCTCCTTCTTTTACAAATAAATCAAAATCGAAACCTTTCACTCCCATTACATCTTTTCCAAGAAATCCCTTTTCTCTTGCCTGCTCAATAGCGATATTTAATCGTTTAATGGCCAGAGGATATTCCGCACGGCAATAGATCACACCTTCGTTTGCACCAATTGCATAACCTGCAATTGCTAATCCTTCCAGAACCGCATGAGGATCACCTTCCAGTAATGATCTGTCCATAAATGCTCCGGGATCACCTTCGTCTGCGTTACAAATTACATATTTTTGTTCTGATTTATAGTTAAAAGCAAACCTCCATTTAAGGCCTGTTGGAAAACCTCCACCTCCACGGCCACGAATTCCTGAATCTAATACAGTTTGGATAACATCTTCCTGGCTTATTTTTTCTTTTAGAATTTTTTCTAAAGCCTTATATCCACCTTGTTCCTCATACTCATTAATATTTTCAGGATCAATTATTCCACAATTTCGTAAGGCAATCTTTACTTGTCCTTCCCAAAATGAATCGTCTTTAGTTTCAAAAAAATCACTTTTAACAATATAATCTTTTACCGGTTCACCTTGTTTTAAGTGCTTATCGAAAATTGATACGGCTTTTTCTTCATCAATTTCACCATATAGATATGAGCCTGAGTCATCAATAACTTCAATTAATGGCTCCCGGTAGCACATTCCAATACAACCGGTTTTCTTTATTTCTATATCGAGTTTATCAGCATCCTGCAATGCCAATAATTTATTGAATACCTTGTTAGCACCCGCGGCTATTCCGCAACTTGCCAGTCCGACTAAAACTTTTGTTTTTTCCATTTTATTTTTTTTAGGGTTTCAGTGGAAATAATTAATTACTTTCGCTAATCTTGATTTCCTTCACGATTTTTACAGCTTGTTTTCCGGAAAGTTTTCCATAAGTCTCATCACCAATCATCATAACCGGAGCCAGAGAACAACAACCAAGACAAGCAACAGACTCTAAGGTAAAAAGTCCATCCTCAGTAGTTTCACCATCTTTGATACCTAATGCATCCTCCAATGCTTCAGAAACAGCAGTAGCATTTTGCACATGGCAGGCAGTACCATGACAAACTTTAATAATATGTTTTCCAACCGGATTTAATCTGAATTGAGTATAAAACGTAGCAACTCCATACATTTCGCTAAGTTTTAAACCTGTTAATTCAGAAATTTTAATAAAAGTTTCAGCAGGCAGGTATCCGTAGATATCCTGTGTTCCCTGTAAAATTGGGATCAGGCTACCTTTTTTACTTTTATATTTTTCAATTAGCGGATCAATTAAAGACAGATCCACAGAAGCCTGATTATCAACTTCTTTTTCTTGTAGTATTCGTTTGACACGCATAGCTTAAAATGCTTAGTTTATAATTTATTGGTTTCGAAAAATAATAATCAATAATAAAATATTGATTTATGAATAACAAAACTTATTATATGTCCTATAATAGTTTTATGCCAAATCTTAAAAATATTGGTTTATTTAAATCAATTCTAATTATTTTTAATTCATCAAAAGTATAATCTACTGAATTATTGAAGTATACAAATTTGTTTCAAAAAAAGCATTAAAAGGAATTTATAGCTCAGTCTAATTTGATATTTTTATAGAATTTTTTTTAAACAAGGTTTGAGAATTTATGCAACGAAAAGAGTTTGTAATAGGTATTGTCGATCACCCATTATTTGGATGGATTATGGTTCCATACATCTTAGTTATTAAACCAAACCATGGATTTTACAATATCGAAGCAAAAATCTCTCAATTCAATATTAGCCGGTATCTTGATAAATTCTCAGATAAAGAGAAGCAACTTATCAAATGGATTGATGAGTATAGTGATCAGAATCTTCATAAAGTTTTTTGTAAAAAAAGAGGTCAATCCGTAGTCGACTTTATATCAAAAATAAACAAGGATTTCTCTAAAGATTACATTAGGCCTTATATCGAGAAAAGGTTGGTAAAATGTACTGATCTTTTACAAGAGATGGATATTAATCTTTATTTCAAGGAAAAACCTAAATATGTAAACTCTGATGAAATCATTCATGTACAAAAGGGATATGCCCAGGCTGTATTTAATATAAATAAACTGGAAAATGAAACACAATATTATTTGAGTATAAGACACCATAATAAGGAGCTTAATTTACTTGATAAATCGAGCTTTATATTAACCCAGTATCCTTGCAGAATTATTATAGAAAACCAGCTTTTTGTTTTTAATGATATTGATGCCAAAAAACTTCTGCCATTTTTTAATAAAGATTGCATTCATATTCCTAAATCTTCTGAAAAAAAGTGGTTTGAGACTTTTGCTTTGGAGAGTATTAAGCAATATAATGTGAAATCTAATGGTTTTGAAATAAATAAAATTATTTCAAACAAAGATGCTGAATTAAGTTTTGAATATGATTTACAAGGAAATCCAACCTTGATCCTTTCATTTATCTATAATGGTCAAGTAAAGTTTTTTGCTAGCAAGGGTTCAAAATCGTCTGTTCGTTTTGAAGAAAGAGATGGAGAATATATGTTTCATCAAATTGATCGAGATCAGGTTTGGGAAAATGAAATCGTTGAAAAATTATTAAAGATCGGTTTGGAAAATTACCTGGATTCTCACTTTGGCCCAATTAAAAAAGGTTCCATTGAAAACGAAGAATATCTTTATGAATTTATTCTATGGCTTAGTGTTCACAAATCTGAAATTGAGGCTCTTGGAATTCAATTAACTCAAAAACAAAAAGAATTCCGATTTTCTTTATACGAACCCAATATACAATCTGATGTTAAAGAAGAAAATGACTGGTTTGATCTAAAAATCATTGTTCAAATTGGTGAGTTTAGTATTCCATTTCCTAAATTTCGTAAGAATATTTTAAGTGGTAACCGTAAATATATATTACCAAATGGAGAAATTGCTATTTTGCCTAAGGAATGGTTTGAACAATACAACGAGTTATTCCAATTTGGAAGGGATGTTGATAAAAACATTCAGTTAGATAAACATCATTTTGGATTGATTGAAACAAGTATTCCTGAAAAAAGCAAATCCATTGTTGAGAAATATCGAAACTTGATCGCCAGCTATTCAAAAAATAATTATGAATTACCTGGTGGTTTAAATGCAAATTTACGACCTTACCAAAAAGAGGGATATTCATGGATGCAATTATTACAGGAAAATCATTTTGGAGGATGTTTGGCTGATGATATGGGATTAGGAAAAACTGTCCAGACATTAACTCTTTTATTAAACTCAAAAGGTAAATTGAATAGCGAAGAGTATGAACCTGAAAATAAACCAGTTTTATCTCAACTAAGTATTTTCGACCAGATTAATCCCCAAAATATTAGCTCTTCTGCTACTTCACTAATTGTAATGCCAACTTCGTTAATTCATAACTGGGAAGAAGAGATAAAAAAATTTACTCCCGAATTGAAATGTTATAAATTCATTGGACAAAACCGTCCAAAAGAATTGCATGGATTTAAAGATTATGATATCATTTTGACTACTTATGGAGTTGTGAGAAATGATTTTGAACTGTTAGGAGCCTACAAATTCTTTTATATTATTCTGGATGAAAGTCAGTACATTAAAAATCCCGATTCCAAAATATATAAGGCCGTAAATCAGCTTAATTCCAAGCACAGGTTGGTATTAACAGGAACACCCATTGAAAATTCTTTAACTGATCTTTGGGCTCAAATTAATTTTCTGAACAAAGGTCTTCTTGGAAATCTAAGGTTTTTCAAAAGAGAATTTGCTCAACCTATTGAAAAAAATACCGATCCGGATAAAAGAGAAAGATTGCAGCAATTTATTCAACCATTTGTATTGCGACGCACCAAACACCAGGTTGCGAAGGATTTACCGGACAAGTTGGAATCAGTTATTTATTGCGATATGTCCGAAGAACAGAAAACTTTATATGAAGAGGAAAAATCTAAAATTCGCAACTCGATTATGGAAACAATCGAAAAATCAGAAAATAAACCTACCATACTCGCAATTGAAGGATTAAATAAATTAAGGCAAATTGCCAATCACCCGGTTTTAATTGATGAAGGTTATTCTGCAGAATCCGGTAAATACGAAGAAATAACCCGTAATATTGAGAACCTGATAGCCGAAAAGCATAAGGTATTGATATTTTCGGCTTATGTTAAGCACCTGAATTTGTTTGCTAATTATTTAAACGAAAACAATCATCCTTATTCAATGCTAACCGGTAGCACCCGAAACAGGGAAGAAATTATTAAAGATTTTCAAGATTGCGAAGATAAATATGTATTCCTTATTCAAATCAAAGCAGGTGGAGTTGGCCTTAACTTAACCGCGGCAGATTATGTTTTCATCATTGATCCTTGGTGGAATCCAGCCGTCGAAGAACAAGCAATCAACAGAACCCATCGTATTGGTCAGGATAAAAAAGTAATGGTATATCGATTCATTTCATCAGAAACTGTTGAAGAAAAAATACAGCAATTAAAAGCCAGAAAATCGAAATTAGCAGACTCATTTATAAATAATGAACAAGCTGTAGAAAAGATGAGTTTAGAACGAATATTAGAGTTTCTGAATTAAAAAACTTTGATCGCTCCCAACTTTCTTTTGACTCGTGTTAATCTGTTTTGTAACTTTTCCCATTCTAAAGAGTAGAAACAAACAAACTAACTTTAATAGATATGAAAAAACAATTACTCAGGTTATTCACATTTTTACTATTAACATCCTTTTTATCTTTAACAAATTATCTCTTTGCACAAGAAACATCAACTGAAACTTTAAGTAAAGATGAACTTAAGCTCAAAAAGTTAGAGGATAAAGTAAAAAACATTGAAGCTAAAATTGAAGTAACCCAAGCTAAAATTGATTATGCGGATAGTTTGGTTCAAGCCGGATTTGAAATGGGAAAAGAAGCAAATAATGAACTAAAAGTAATCAGCAAGGAAGAAAAAATGTTTGTAAAGGAAAATAATGCCAAAAGAAAGGAACTTAGAAAACAGTTAAAAAAGGCCGATGAGGATGATGAAAAGGCAATAGAAGCTGAGATAAAACAACATGATTCGATGGTAAAAACTGAAATGAAAATTTTCGATAAACGATACAGCACTGAGGAAAAAAAGCTTGAAAAAGCTAAAAAGAATGATGAAAAAGGAAAAGATAAGCTGAAACAATATAATCCTAAATTAAAAGAATATGAAAAAGCCCTGGAAGAAGCTGAAGAAAACCTCTCTGAATTTAGGACTGAAAAAGAATTATAATAAAGCCTGATGCTAATTAGAAAAGGATGCCTAAAATTAAATTAGGCATCTTTTTTATTACCAATTTATTTAAATTTGATAAAATATAGATTTCCGTTGATAAATGAATGAACCTTTTTTTAAAAAATAAGTAAATCCTTGCAAATGGAACGTCTTATTTTTAAAATTATGAAAGGGAATTTATTATTACTTTTTTCTTTAGTTACTTTAAATTTAGCTACTCCAGGTTATCTCGTTGCGGAAAATCCGGCTTCAATCAGTACAAATAAAGAAGATTTAAAACTAATTAAATTACAAGAAAAAGTAGATCGTACACAAAATAAAGTTAATGCTACCAAAGCAAAGTTAGAATTAGCCGATAGTCTTATCCGATCAGGGGCTATACTTGAAAAAGAAGCTAAAAAAGAAATTAAAAAGATACGTGCAGAAGAGAAGAAATATATAAAAACTAAAAATGATGAAAGAAAAGTACTTTGGAAGCAATATAAAGAATCAAAAAAAGATGATGTGCGTGTGATTGAAGACGAAGTCAAAGAGCTCGATTATCAATTTAAAGCACAATTGCGTCAATTTTATAAAAGGTATACTGCGGAAGAAAGAAAATTAAAGAAAGCTGAAAAAAACAGCCAAAAGGGTAAGTATAAAAGAAAACTATACGAACCAAGATTAAAAGATTACCAAAATACTTTAAAAATTGCTAAAGCAAATCTGGAAAAGTATAAGGCAGAAAAAAATCTATAATATATCGCTTTGAGAAGGGAAAATCCCAGGATCGGTATTATTAATAGCTTTTTCTAACAACATTAACAAAACGTCCTTATCTTTTGATAAAGTTCCTTGTAAAGGAATATTGTTTGAAACATGATTACTTCGATATATTACATTTTCAACTTCCAAATTTTTAATAAATAACCTTAACTCCTTAAATAACTCAACAATAGTTTGTTGTTGGTAATAACCCTCAAATCTGTTTTGGAAATGTTCCAAACCATAAGGTAAACTTAAGGTAAGAGTTGATAAAAACTTTGGATTTACTTTATTTATTATTTCAGCAGATTTCAAAGCATGTTGCTCAGAATAGACCTTCCCTCCCAGTCCGTTAATAATCATGATAGAGGTATCAATTCCTATTTTATGTGCTTTTGTTATTCCATCTACTGTAGAATTAAAAGTTTCTCCTTTATGTATTAATTTTAGAAGTTCTTCATCTCCTGTTTCAATACCAATGTACAATAATTTTAATCCTAAGTCTTTCAATTCTTTCAGTTCTTGTTCTGATTTTGATAAAATATCTTTGGGTAATGCATAAGAAGATACTCTTTGTATTTTTCCAAACTTTTTATTTATTTCATCCAGAATAGGAACTAATTTCTTTGTCGATAAAACAAATGCGTTTCCATCGGCTAAGAATATCTTTTTGGTCCCTTTATAATATTTCGCGATATTGGATATATCACTTTTTACATCTTCAATACTTCTTACCCTAAATTTCTTAGAAGTATACATCTCGCAAAATGCACATTGATTCCATGAACAACCAAGTGTTGCTTGAACAATAGCAGATCTCGCCTCGGCCGGAGGGCGAAAAAGGGGCTCATCATAAGCTATTGGTGTAAAAAACATATTCTGTTAGTTTTATAAATCTGTAAAATTAAACTTTTTGTTTCTTTTTGGCATCAAAGAAAAGAAATAGTAACTTACATACTTTGTACAAAAAAATCTTTACCGATGAAAAAATTAAATCTATTATTCCTTATTATTAGTCTTTTTAGTTTAAAATCTATCTCACAAGAAAACCTGGCTTATTTTTTAACAGAACCAACTCTTTCTCCTGATGCTTCAAAAATTGTTTTTGTCTATGAGAATGATTTATGGCAAGTTGATGTAAATGGAGGAATTTCAAGCCGACTAACCGGTATGGAAGGTGCTGAGACAAATCCTCATTTTTCTCCCGATGGAAAATGGTTGGCCTTTTCATCAAGGCAAAATGGGAATGCTGATGTTTACATTATGCCAATTGTCGGAGGTAAAATTGTTCAACTTACATTTCATGAAGCAGATGATTATGTAGACGGTTGGTCCTGGGATTCTAAATCCATTAACTTTAATTCTAATCGATATAATGTAATAGCTTCTTATAAAGTAAATACAAATGGAGGAACTCCAAGTCGGCTTTTTGGAGATGATTATTTTAATAATGTTCATCATATTGCCGAAGCTCCCGGCGAAGATGCCTATTATTTTACCGAATCATGGGAAAGTTTCATGTTTCCTCATCGAAAAAGATATAAAGGAGATCATAATCCGGATATAAAATACTACAACCAAACAACAAAAGAATATAAACAACTAACAAACTACAATGGTAAAGATTTGTGGCCAAGTATAGATAAAGATGGTAATTTATATATAGCTTCAGATGAAGCTAATGAGGTTTATAACCTTTACATTTTAACTGAAGGTGTAAAAAAACAGCTTACCGATTTCAAAACTGCTATTATAAGACCTCAAGTAAGTGCTGATGGGAAAAAAGTTGTTTTTGTAAAAGATTACCAGATATTTGTTTATGACGTTGAATCTCAAACAACTTCAAAACCGGAAATAAATATCTTTAAAAACGAAACTCTAGCCACTATCAAATCATTTAAGACTCAGGGAAAGATCTCAAATTTTGATATTTCTCCGGATCATAAAAAAATAGTTTTTGTTTCAAGAGGTAAACTGTTTGTTTCGGATATTAAAGGAAAATATGTAAAAGAGATTAATACAAATCCTAAAGAAAGAGTTACAGAGGTTAAATGGTTAGCCGACAATAAAACTATCTTATATACAAGAACCAATTATGGATGGACGAACCTGTTTAAAATCTCTGCTATCGGTGAAACAAGAGAAATACAACTGAGTTCTGAAAATAAGACAGAACGATTAATTGAACTATCTCCAAATCGAGATAGAGCAGTTTATATAAGTGGTTCAACAAATATCAATATTCTACATATTAAATCATCGGAAATTGAAAAAGTTATTGAAGATGAATTTTGGTTCCGTGGTGCACAGCCTTATTTCTCTTCCGATGGCAATTTCATACTGTATACTGCCTTTCGAAATTTCGAACCGGATATAATGATTTATGACATTAAGCTTAAAAGAAGCTTTAACCTAACAAATACAGGAGTTCCTGAACATAATCCGGTTTGGTCACCTGATGGAAAATATATATATGTTTCTGCCGAAAGGTATTTCCCAGGTTATCCGAGAGGAAAGGGAACTGATAAAATTTATAGAATTCCTTTGTATCGTTTTGCGAAAGATTTTAAATCTAATGAATATGAAAGATTATTTGATAAAAATAAAAAGGACACAACTATTGATATAAAATTTGAATTGGAAAATATTTCTGAACGATGGGAAACTATTTTCAAGAAAGAGGGAGAACATTATTATCCGTTAATTTTTAAAGATAAAAATAAAGACATTTTATTTTTTAATTCATACAACGATACGGAAAAGTCTTACTTTAACTTTGCAGAAATTAAGCCTTTCGAAAAGATTGAAGTAAAAACAATTCATGATAATCCTTTTGACATGATGATTAAGGCTGGAGATAAGTATTATGCATTGGTAAAGGGAGATATTCATGAGGTAAACATTTCCGGAAACAAGTTAGATAAAATAAAAGTTGAATTTACCTTTAATAAAAACTTGCTTGATGAGTTTGAACAAATGTTTTATGAAAATTGGTCTGCTTTAGCGGAAAACTTTTATGATATAAATTATCATGGTGTTGATTGGAAGGCTACTAAAACTCAATATGAACAGTTCCTTCCTTTTATCAGGAACAGAGAAAATTTACGTCAGTTACAAATTGATATGTTAGGTGAATTAAATGCATCGCATCTTGATTTTAGGACCAAAGGCGATGAACAGAAAACTTTTTATGAAATTAAGAGCAATGAAACCGGAATAATATTCGAAGAACAAAATCCTTACATTGTTAAAAGATTTGTTGCAAAATCTCCAATCGATATATTAAATAATCCTATTAATCCGGGTGATGAACTACTGGCTGTAAACGGTGTTAATGTTGATAAAACAAAGAATAGGAATGCTTATTTTAATAGTACTAGGGTCTTAGAAGAAACTTCTTTAACTTTTAAACGAGGAAACTCAGCATTTGATGTTAAGATTCATCCGATTAAATCCGAAATATTTAACAATTTACTTTACGATGAGTGGATTGCAAACAAACAAAAAATTGTTGACAACGCATCACAAAAACGTATTGCTTATGTTTACATGAAAAATATGGGACCGGAAAGCTTAAATAACTTTTTAATTGATATGACGACTGAGGCTGTTCATAAAGATGCATTAATTCTTGACTTAAGATATAATCGTGGCGGAAATGTGCATGATGATGTTCTTCAGTTTTTATCGCAAACTCCATATTTGAATTGGAAGTATCGTAATGGGAAGCTATCTCCACAACCTAATTTTGCTCCTTCGGGAAAACCAATCATTCTATTAATTAATGAACATTCTTTAAGCGATGCTGAAATGACTGCTGAAGGATTTAAACAATTAAAATTAGGTAAGATTATTGGAACAGAAACTTACAGATGGATTGTATTCACCTCTGCACGCGGTTTAGTTGATGGTTCATATACCAGACTTCCTGCCTGGGGATGTTATACATTAGAGGGTGAAAACTTAGAAATGACTGGAGTTGCTCCTGATATTTACATAAAAAACACATTTATGGATCGTTTAAATGGAGATGACCCACAACTTGATAAAGCAATAGAAGAAATTTTGAAAAAGCTAAATTAAAAAATTTCCAAATTTAAAGAGGTTGTCCAAAAAGTAGAATAGTTGAATTTTGTTTGTATTTTTTACGTTGAGTTACCCTGTCTGCCGATTTATCTGCCGAAAGCATGACAGGCAGAGTTTCACAAAGTAGGCCGATAAGACTTTTTGGACAACCTCTTATTTTCTGATTAGTTTGTAGCTACAAAATTTCTTACTCCTAAAAAATATGGCTTGTATTAAGTTGACAAAGGAGATAAAATGTTAAAAAATCTTCAAAAGAATTATTAACTTTAATATTTAGTCAATTTATTTTTTTATACATCTTCTATTTAAGATTATTTATCAATATCTTAAAAAATTAAACAAAGTTATTTTGTAACATTGTTAATTAATAAACAGAGCTAATAATATAGTGTATGGAGGACAAGGTATCAATTTTGGTTGTCGATGATGAGCCTGATAATATAAAATTAATTGACTTATTACTAAGGAAAGCAAATTATAAAGTTGAACAAGCTGCAGACGGAGCTGCAGCATTACAAAAAGTACATGAGAAAAAATATGATCTTATTTTGCTTGATATATTAATGCCTGAAAAAGATGGTTATGAAGTATGTAAAGAGTTAAAAAACGATCCCTGTACTAGTGAGATTCCTGTTATTTTTCTTACTGCTCTTAACAATTCTGAGAATATAGTTAAAGGATTCTTAAATGGTGCAGTAGACTATATTACAAAACCATTTGTAAAAGAAGAATTGATAGCAAGAATAAATAATCATATACAACTCTCAAAATCAAAAAAAGAAATAAAATCCCTTTACGATAATATTGCAATAAAAAATAAAGGAATAGATGAAAGTATTAAATATGCCAAAAGAATACAAAAAGCTGTTTTACCTGCACAAAATAGCTTAAAAGAAGTTCTTCCAAAATATCTATTATTTTTTAAACCAAAAGATATTGTTAGCGGTGATCTTTACTGGATAAAACAAGTTGATGAAAAAGTTATTGTTTGTGTCGGTGACGGAACGGGACATGGAGTTCCCGGAGCTTTTATGAGCTTAATGGGTATAAGTTCATTGAATGCAATTGTTGCTGATATTGAGGAACCTGATGCCTGTATATTACTACAAGAAATGCGTAATCATATTAAAAAGACTCTACACTCATCCAGTAGTAAGGTTTCCGATAACATAGATATGGCATTTTGCGTTTTTGATTATGAAACAAAAGAGTTATCATATGCCGGTGCAAAAATACCATTGATAGTAATTACCAAAAATTCTACAGAAATAAATAAAAATTATTCCGTTAAACATAAAACTTACCAAAGAAAAGGATATAACGCTTATTATATAAGTGGAAGTAAAAATACTTCAAAAAACCCCCAATTAGAAGAAAGTTATTGTAGCTTTAAGTTTTCACTATCTTCAGGAGACAGATTTTATTTATTCTCTGATGGTTATGTTGATCAATTTGGTGGTGAAAATGGAAGAAAATATTCCAGAAACCAGTTTGTTGAACTAATGTTAAATGCTATAAATACACCAATTGAGAAACAAGATGAATTACTTGATAAGGAAATACATACCTGGATGAATGGAAACAAACAAGTTGACGATATGACGGTGTTGGGATTTGAAATTGAAGATATTTATGGCGAAGTTGATTTGTTTTAATAAAAATTTTCGGTTTAAATATTTTTTCAATAAAAAATGAGGCCTTAATAAAGCCTCTCTTTTATATGAAGTTCATTGTTAAAAGTAAAACATTAACCCACCTCCTACAATATGGTAAGCATCAGAAGTTAAACCAATATTTGTTTCAACCAAAAAGTGAATACTTTTAGAAATTTCGACTTCCACTCCTATTGGAATCCAAGCTAAAATTTCAGTATCTCCAACTTCGTTTCCTGTATTGTTAATTTTGGAGCCAAAATTAACATCACCATCTGCACCTGCATATATCACAGCTTTATTTTTTATAGGTATATCAAATAAGAACGTCCCATCAATACCATAATCACCAGATTTATGACCTCCAAAGGCAACAGACATATGTTTTGCCAATGCAAATTCAATATCGCCACCTACATAGTACGTGTTTAATCTTCCAACACCTGCTTTTACAGATACGTCGATACCTGAAGTAAGCCCGTACCCTGCATGCGCGTATACGATTGCTCCATTAACTCCTCCATTTATATGAACTGCGGGCTGAACTCCAAGTGCTAGTACTCCTTTTTTAAGTGTTTGTCCTGTATTAAAAACCTGAGCATTTGTTGTTAAAACGCTTATATATAATAAACTTACTAATAATCCTATTTTCTTCATTTCCAGTTTAATTTAAATTGATGGATAAAAATAGAAAAATCCTAAAATGGATTAAAGCAAAAAAGAAAATATTAGAATAATTTAATAATTTGTTAAAAATATATTTATACTAAATATTTTTCGACCAAATAATTAAACTGTTCTTCAACAATCGGTTTGGCAATATAATCATTACATCCTGCATTGATTGCTTTTTCTCGGTCTCCTGCTAAAGCATAAGCAGTTTGAGCAATAATTGGAATATCCTTATTCTTCTTTCTGATTTCTCGAGTTACCGCATAACCATCCATCTCAGGTAAACGAATATCCATTAGAATAAGATCAATATTCGGGTTTTTCATAAAAATATCCAATGCTTCTTTACCTGTCTTTGCATTTATATAATTAATTTTTTTATTTAATAATAGCTCTTCTATGTAATTAAGGTTAAACTCTTCGTCCTCAACAATTAATACCGTAGAAGTTACAAATTCCCTTTCATTCCGTTTTTCTTTAATTATTTCTTCCTCTGATTCAATTCTTTCATATGGTAAAGTAAAATAAAAAATAGTTCCCTTCTTTTCTTCCGATTCAAACCTGATTTTGCCACCTAGAATTTCAACATAGCCTTTACAAATAGATAGTCCTAACCCTGTTCCTCCATATAACTCCGTTGTTGTTTCTATTTTGCTAAATCTATTAAAGACTTTATTATATTCATTTTTAGGAATACCAATTCCCGTATCTTTTACAAAAAATTCTAAGTATTCATCAATCCTTTTACAACCAATCTCGATTGAACCTTTTTTCGTAAACTTTAATGAGTTGCTTACCAGGTTGAATAAAATCTGTTTGAGTTTTGTTTCATCCATATCAACTAACGAATCCTGCTTTACAAGATCGCAATTAAAAAATAGATTAAGTTTTTTTTCTCTTGTTTTATATTCAAAAAAAGTCACTGTGCCTTTTAAAACTTCATATAAATCAGTTTTCTTTTTATAAATTTCAACCTGACCTGTTTCTATCTTAGAAATGTCAAGAATATCATTTACAATTCTTAACAATTGGTTACTGCTTTCAATAATAACTTCAATAAAATGATTTCGTTTTTCTTCTGAAAGATCTGTTTTTTTCAACATTCCAACAAAACCAATTATTCCATTCATTGGTGTACGAATTTCATGGGACATATTAGCCAAAAATGCAGACTTTAACCGGTCACTTTCCTCTGCCCTTTTTTTAGCCTTTTGTAACTCTTCTATGGTTTGTGTTAGTTCTTCATTTATAGCCTCAAATTCCTCTGTTTTTTCTTTAGCAACAATTTCATTTCTCTCCGCAATTTCCTTAGCTTTTTTTAACTGCTCATTGGCCTGTGTCAACTCCTCATTAATTGCAACATATTCTATATTTTTTTCCTTTAGCTGCATTTGTTTTGTTTCCAATTCAATAGTTCTTTTTTTTACTTTATCTTCTAACTCTTCGTTTAAAACTTCTAATTCATAGTTGGTCTCTTCAATTTGCTTATAGGTATTTTTTAATTCTTCAATCGTAACCGAGAGTAATTCGTTTTCAGTACTATATGCCTTTTCATTCGATACACTTACTTCTTTCAGGTATAATGCTCTGATTGCAGCTATAAATTCCTGCATAGGTACTAACGTACTTCTTGAAATTATTAAGGTGATTAAACCACTTGAAGCGATTGCAATTGTTACAATTAAGAGAAGTGACTTAAAAGTTTGAGAATATGCTTTTTCAGTTCCTGACTTAAATTCATCTGCCTTTGTCTTTGCAAAATCAATCATAACCTGTGTTGATTCTTTTAAGTAACGTACATGTTTTGCCCCCTTTCCTTTAGTTATATGACCAGCTTCATAATCTAACCCTTCTTTTTTAAGTTCTATTACCTCATTTCTTATATCTTTCCAATCGGTATAAGCTTTGTAAGCATTCTTTACATCTTTTTCATCGCCTAAGAAACGATCAAAAACAATTTCAAAAGCTGCTAGAGCTTTATTATTTAGTCTATTAACGTCGTTTATTGCACTATCCAGTTCAGCATCATTTTCGGCGAGCACAACATCTTTCATAGATCGGTGTATTCCATTGATACTTATGTTAATGTCTCGCACTGCATTGCTTACAACTAAGGGATGGTCATATATTAATTCAACATTTCTTTCAACCCTATTTAACTGAAATAGAGCAATAACACTAATAATAATACAAAATGCAATAACAATGGTATAACCTAAAAAAATTTTCGTACGAAAACGCAGATTTTTAAACATGATAAATTATTGATTTACAAAAATAAAATTAACTAAAAACAATACAGAATCAAAGCAAAGAAAGATTAATTATGAACAATCAAAGCATCAACCGATTTTGCTAAACTGTAGTCTTTACAAGTAATTTTTCCTTCGTCATGTGTAATAGAAGTAACCTTTACCTGGTTGTAGGAGTGTATTAAAATATCGGGATGGTGGTTTTCCGCTTCTGCTACCTTGGCTATATCATTAACAAAATTAATTGCTTTAAGAAAATTTCTAAACTTGAAAACTTTTACTAATCCACTTTGAGTTTCTTTCCACGTTTCCATAATTTCCTTTTTTCTCACTAACAATTCTTTTAAGGAAAAGTTTATAGAAATCGTTCCGAAGTAACTATTAATTCAGGCTTTTCTTTATTACCTCTTCAATTACCTTTTTGTTGAACGGTTTTTTGAATAATTTCTTAATTAAACCTTGATTTAATGCCTCAAATATCTCTTCATCAATTTCGTAACCTGTTAATATAAAATAAGATATTTCTGAAAATTCTTCCTTTGAAGCTTTTATAAATTCTATACCATTCATTTCAGGCATTCTCATATCGCTAATTACAGCCTTGATATGAGGATTCTCTCTTAAAATTTCCAGTCCTTCTATACCTGAATCTGCAATTAATATATCAAAAACCTTATTAAAGTTAAGTTCAAATAATAATAAGTTAGTAGGCTCATCATCGACATACAAAAGAGTAATTTTCTCACTCATATTATTTACTAATTATTGGTAAAGTTATAGTAACGGTTGTACCACTGTAAAGTTCAGAATTTATTTTAATATTTCCATTATGTTCTTCAATTATATTGTAAGTAATTGATAACCCCAAGCCTGTACCTTTTCCCGGGTCTTTAGTGGTAAAGAAAGGATCAAATATTTTCGATAAGTTTTCTTCACTAATACCGCAACCATTATCAGTTATTTGAATTTGAAGTTGCTTGTTTCTTGCTTTTGTTCTAATCTTTATATCACCTTTACCTTCGATTGACTGAAGAGCATTGGTTATAATATTAAGAATTGCCTGATGCATTTTTCCTTCATTACATTTTAAAAGGAAGTTCTTGTTAGTATAATTCTTTTCTATGCTTATTATATCTCTAATTTGATTACCTAATATGTTTAAACAATTATCGATAATATCATGAATATTACATTCTGTAATCTTAGATTCATCTTTATGACTGTAATGATTTAAACTGGTTACAATTGTAGCTGCCCGCTCTACGCCTTCATTTATACTATCAATAAATATTTGTACGTGATCCAGGTGATCCGTTAAATTTTCTTGTAAATAATCTTCTAAACCAAATGCTCCGCCACGAATAAAATTAAGAGGGTTGTTTATTTCATGTGCAACACCTGATGCAAGTACACCTAATGATGCCATTTTTTCTGCTTGAATTAATTGTTTTTGTGCATTCTGTAGGTTTTTTAATGTAATCTGTAATTCTTCTCTTTGGCTATGCAATTCCTCATTTGTCGAAGACAATTCCTCGTTGGTTGTTTCCAGTTCTTCTGTACGTTCTTTTACAAGAAACTCAAGATGTTCTCTATACTTTGCCAACTCCTCTTCAATTTTCTTCTTTTCTGTAATATCTGTAACTGTTCCAATATAACCTTGAATCTTGTCGTCTACTATTTCAGGAACAGCATTACCAAGTACCCAAACTACAGATCCATCTGGTTTTATAAATCTATATTCCATAGATGAATCTTCTCCTTTAGCTGATTTTAGCTCCCAATTAATTTGAAGATTTTTTTTATCATCCGGATGAACAGCTTTTAACCATCCATTTCCCAATGCCTCTTCAAATTGTAAGCCTGAAATTTCCATCCATTTTGGATTTACATAAGTAATATAACCATCTGCCCTAGTTCTAAAAATTCCAACCGGAGAAGTATGAGCAAGTGTTTGAAACAATTGCTGACTTTTTTTAAGTTTTTCCTCTGCAACTTTTCTTTCCGTAATATCTATCATATTTCCTATAGAACCTATCACATTGCCTTCTGGGTCCTTTACCGGTGCTCCACTTATTAAAAAGTCAAATTTGGTTCCATCTTTAGCAATAAATCTGGCTTCATATTGATTGCTAATATTTGATTTTCTTCTTCTATTAGCTTCTATTATCTTCTCTCGATCTTCCGGATCAATTAATATCTCATATCCAATTTTTCCAATTATTTCAGATTCAGAGTAACCCAATTTTTCACTAAATCTTTTATTCACAAAGAGCACTACATCATTATTATCTACTAACATAACAATATCGTTCATGTTTTCCATTAGCAAACGATACTTTTCTTCGTTTTCCTTTAATGCCCTTTCTATTTTCTTACGTTCTGTAATATTTTCAATAAATCCCTCTAAAAATAGTCTATTGCCTTTATCATCGCTAACTGTACGCGAGTTTTCCTTTATAGTGATAATTTCTCCATTTTTCTTTCTCCATTCCGACTCAAAATCTTTAACATAACCTTGCTTTTGCATTAGGCTCTCAAAATCACTTCTGTCTTTATTTACAAAAAAATTGTTTTTAAGTAAATTTAGCCCTACCAACTCTTTCACTGATTCATAACCCAACATCTTTACTAAAGCAGGGTTAGCTTTTATAATTTCACCACTAGGCATAGTTTGAAAAATCCCTATTTGTGCATTATTAAAAAGCTCTGAATATTTAAGTTCGCTTTCTTTAAGAGCTTTTTCCGCTAGTTTTCGCTTTGTGATATTTACAATAAAGCCTTCGTAATAAAGTGTTTCTCCTTTTTCATTTCGTATCGCGCGTGCATTTTCTCTAACAATAATGAATTCTCCATTCCTTTTTACCCAGGTTGACTCGAAATCCTTTACGTACCCATCTTTTTCAATCTTTTCTCTAAATTCATCTCTATTTTTACTAATAAATACATCAACTTCTTCAATATTTTTATGTGCAACTTCATCAAATGACTTTAAGCCTTGTAACTTGAGCATTGCTGGATTTGCCTGTAAAATAGCGCCTTCAGGCGTGGTTTGATAAATACCAATTTGCGCATTTTCAAAAATTGAAGTGTACTTTAGTTCATTTTCCGCAAGTTTATTCTCTGCGTTTAGCCTTTTATTATAATCGGATTCTACTTTATTTAAAATTCTATCATTTATTTTTAAAAGCTGGTATCCTGATATTCCGATAAAAAAGAGTGCTATGGAAACATCAGTTATGAAGTCTATAATCTCAGCACTCTCTAAATTGAACTGGTTTTTTATTCGAAAGGTGAAAATAATTAGAACTATTATATTAGCAATTATATAAACAAAAATTGTCCAGTGATTTTTACTTATGAATAATGGAATAATGTTTATTACAGCAAGAATTAAAACTATAGTATCTGTACTTGTTATAATACTACCCCGGCTTAAAAACATTGCAAACCAACCACATACATTTGCAGAAAATATAAAAAGATGCGAAGAAATATCAAAAAACCCTTTTATAAGTAATCTTATGCAGGTAATAAAAATTATTAAAAGAGTAACCTCTGCGACTAATACAGGTAAATACAAACTTTGCAAATTATTACTAAACTGGATAAAAACAGATGTACCAATTAAAAATAACAAACTTATTATTCCGGCAATACAGATTGGATAAAATATCCTAACCTTTTGCTTTGTTGCAAAATCAACCCCATCATATTTTTTCAATTTCTTATCTAAAAATGATTGAAAGAAATTATAACGAAATGATGTCTCATTCATAAGCCCAGAGTAAAATAACTTACTTTTATTAATATTATAAATTTAGGGAATGTTTTATTTTTATCCAATTCCTTGATTTAAGTACAATGGAATTAAACAATTAAAGGGTAACTGTAAACCAATTACCCTTTACTATAAAATTATCTATTATTTAATAGATTTTTTTTATTAGCTCCCAGGTTGCAGGGTTCATTTTTGCTCCAATTGTTTCGATTACCTTACCGGCACATAAAGAACCAATTTGGCCACATTTATCTAAAGGCATATTATTAGTTAAACCATATAAAAATCCTGATGCAAAAAGATCACCTGCTCCGGTTGTATCAACAGGTTTTGCATGTATAGGATCAATTTTATAAATCTTTCCTTTACTTTTAACAAGAGAGCCCTTTTTACCAATTTTTACAATAGCAATTTCACATTGTTCAGCTAACTCATTTAATGATTCTTCGGGTTCTTTTCCAGTAAAAGCCTTTGATTCTTCTTCGTTAGCAAATATAATATCAACATGATTTTTTACATAATCTTTAAGAAATTCCAGGTTATCCTCAACAACATTGAAACTTGCCATATCAATGGAGATTTTCATATTATTTGCCTTAGACAATTCAGCCGCCCTTAACATCAAATCATGGTTTAATGCTAAATAACCTTCAATATGTAAAATATCATAATCTTTAAATTGTTCATTAGTAAGATCTGCATGGTTTAACTCAATAGCTGCACCTAAATAAGTTGCAAAAGTTCGTTCGGAATCTTTAGAAACCATTGCCATTGCCCTTCCTGTATCAACATTTCCTTTTAATAAAAATGGTTCAATGTTATGTTCTTTCATATCACGACTAAAGAACTCCCCAAATTCATCATTACCTACTTTACCAATATATCCTGCATCTCCTCCCAGGCTTGCAATTCCATGAATCGTATTTGCAGCTGAACCACCTGATGACTGTGATTTTTCAAAATCTTTGGTAGCATTATTTATTTGTTCAGCAAAATCTCTTTCCGATAGTTGCATACTTCCTTTTTTTAGTGAGAATTTCTCTAAGGTTGAATCATCCGGTAATTGGATCATAATATCAACCAATGCATTTCCTAGTCCTAATACTTTTGCCATTGTTATTTATTTAATTTAAAAACCCTGCAAAAATAACAAGATTATTAAAAGATTATCAGCTAATTGAAAACAAATTCTAAAAAAATGCAAATAAATTTGGTTTATTTTATAAACTAGTTTATATTTGTCTCAACAACCTTTTAAACTGATTATATAAAATATGGAAAAAGAACTAAAACCGGAGGAAAGTTTAAAGATCATCAACGATATGATCTCATCCGCAAAAATCAATTTACGTGAACATAATTTTTATTTTTTGTTCTGGGGATATACAATCGCGCTCATTAGCCTAATGCATTTTATAGCTGATTATTATATGCTGCTAAATAATCCGGAAATAGTTTGGCTACTGGTTATTCCAGGTATGATAGTAAGTGGAATATACGGCTATGTTACCGGCCGTAAAAACAAAACATTTTCACACATAGATAAAATACATAGTTTTACCTGGTTTGCTTTTATTATTAGCTATATAATCATAATTATTTTTGGTAAAGAAGTAAACTATAATATTTCCGAACTTATTTTTGTATTAGTAGGTATGGCCACTTTTATTTCGGGTACAGTGCTAAAATTCCGTCCTTTAACATTTGGTGCAATAGTATTTTGGATTGGTGCTATAATTTGTTTCATTATTCCTCATATCTATGTAACATTAGTAGGTTTCTTTATTATTATCTTCGGATTTTTAGTTCCAGGATACATGTTAAAAAATTACTCTAAGAAAAATGCTTAAAAAATTAAATCCATTATTACACTCTGAATTACGTTTAGCTATTATGTCGCTTTTGGTTTCTATACAAAAAGCAGATTTTACTTTGATCAAAGAAAAAACAGAAGCAACTGCTGGAAACCTTAGTGTACAAATTACTAAATTGGAAGAGGCAGGTTACTTAAAAGTGAAAAAAGGATTTAAAGGGAAAATGCCTCAAACAACCTGTATTATAACTAAAAAAGGAATTGATGCATTTGAACAATATGTGGAAGATCTAAAAGGATATTTAAAACTTTAATTTTTTTTGCTGATTTAGTTTATTTTATAAACTGGTTTATAATCAATTTAGCAAGATTAATCAACCGAATGGCAAAAATGATCAACATTAAAACAACAAACGACCATAACTTTGGATCAATCTGCCAAGCAGGCAGGTTATAAATTTTAAAACAAATATAGAAATGAGAACACTAGCAAAAATTTTATCGATCAGTATTTTGATATTTAATGTAAATCAATTAAATGCACAAGAAAACAAATTAAAACAATGGGAAAAAAAAGCTTTCCAGGCTTATGAAAACTCCAGTATTTTTATGTGGAAACAATTGGCTACTCAGGCAGACCAAGTTCTAAGCAAGGCAAATGCCGATAAAGAATCCAAAATAGCTGCCATAAAGCTAAAATATGGATTACTATATGGATGTTTATCTAACCAGGATAAAAATACCTATGAACAATATTTAGAGAAAACTTTAGAACAAATGAATACTTTATTGGAGGAGTATCCAAAATCATCTGATCTATATTGTATTTCAGCGGCATTAATGAGCGTTCAAATGGGCTTTACTCCAATGAAGGGAATGACTTTGGGTTCATTAAGTGGAAAACACATTGATCAATCAATAAAACTGGATTCTCTTAGTGCAATGGCATGGAGGCAATATGCCGGTTCAAAATATTTTACTCCAAAAATGTGGGGTGGTGATATTGAAGAAGCTATTAAAAAATATGAATACTCTATAAAGCTTTATGAAAAACAGAATCTAACACAAGATTGGACCTATGTTGATGCAATTGTATGGTTAGGAATTGCCTATAGAAAAGTTGGTAAAACAGAGAAGGCCAAAGCTGCTTTCGAAAAAGCATTAACTATTGCCCCGGAATTTGGATGGGTAAAAAATCAATTATTACCAAGCGTGTCAGAACTTTAAAATATTAAAAATGAAACAATTCTTAGGGGTTATTCTGCTTAGTTGCATTGTTTCAGGATTATTTTCCCAGCAAACCATAAAAGGAGTTATTCTGGATGCCGAAAATAACGAACCACTCCCTGGAGCAAATATATTTTTATTGAGTGATTGGAGCATTGGATCAACTACAGATATAAACGGAGTATTCGAATTTAAAATAACAAATTTAAAATCCTATGATACTTTAATTGTTAGTTACGTTGGATATAAAGAAGCCCATATTCCAGTCACTAAAACGGATAAACAGTTAACAATAAGATTAGAGGCATTTGCTCACATATTAGAAGCTTCAGTTGTTACGGCAAGACGAATTATTGCAGAAGAATTTACTGTTAAACAACTGAAACAGTTGGATATATATCTAAATCCTGCAGCAAAAGCAGATCCTCTGTTAGCAATCAATGCTATGCCTGCTTCAACAACAACAGATGAATCTGCCAGCATTAGTTTACGGGGAAGCCGGCCCGATGAAACAGGGATATATCTAAACGATGTTCCAATTTATGATGCAATAAGATTTTCACAGTTAAATGGAATTGGAACATTTAGTATCTTTAATACGGATATTATTGAACGAATGCATGTATTTGCAGGAAACCCTCCATTGGAATATGGAAATTCTGCTTCAGGTTTAGTGAGTTTGCAAACCAATAACAAAATTCCGGATGGTCCGACAAACACTATTGCTCTTTCATTAGCAAATTTTGGAGCATTAACATCAAGAAAATTAGGCGATAAAACTGCATTGGTTGCTTTTGGAAATTATCAGCCATCACAAATATTTACAGGCTTAAACCAGGATGCGATGCGCGATTTGGAAGACTTCAGTTCTTATGATCTTGGTTTACATGTAATGCATAACTTGAACTCTAATTTGAGATTTAAGTTATTTAATTACAGCAATGCAGAAGGTTATAAATTCAATACAAGGGTTCCAAGCTATACAGGTATTTTTGATATGTACAAAAAGAGAAATTATACGATTGCCAATTTCCTTTCACAACAGGATCATGGTGAAATAACTGTGAATGGTGGCTATAATATTAGCCAGGAAGGTTATCAATACAGTATAACAGATATTGATGTATATAAACAAGATCTATTTTTCTCTGCAACTTATCAGCATTTCTTTGATAAATTGAGTATTAAAGGCGGAGGATCATATGATTACAGAATAAATGATTCTAATGGATCAAAACCTATCTATGATCACGCACAAGATATGGATCATCCAACAATTTCATTTTCAACAGTTGAAGAATACAATTTACCTGAATTCTTTGTTTATACTAAATTAAATCTTGCAGATCATTTGATTTTTGGAACAGGTGTAAGAAAAAATGTTGTAATCGGTCGGACTCCAAACTATTGGAGCTATCAGGGAAACCTAAATTACAACATCAAAGAAAAACATAATTTCAATCTTTCTGCAGGGCATTATAACCGTTTGGCAATGCCGAATGCACAGGATTATGAAATTACCCATTACGAGTCAAATCAATATTCGTTGGATTATACATTAACTACTGATCTATTTGAATTACAAACCTCTGTTTTCAAAAAAAATGTTTTTCATGGTGATTATGAAGACGATATTATTGGAGGTGAATTATATACCAAGATTAAAATAAAACCTGTCGAATTTCAGTTTTCCATAACCAGCCTTGATGTAGAAATAAAAACCGATATTGAGACGTATCCATCTGATTATGATTTAGATTACTTTGTGCGTTCATCCCTAAAATATAAGGTTAGAGATATTTTCGAAATAAGCACAATTTACATTTTCAGGCAAGGAAGTTATTATCGCCCTGTAATTACAAGTAATTTAGATACAGAGACTCAAACTTACCGTCCGGTTTATGAAGACTGGGATAATTCGGAACGTTTACCGGATTATCACAAAATAGATGTGTCGATATCGAAATATTGGGTACTAAATAGCAAGCTTGCATTAGTATTGTATGCTAATGTAAGTAATCTTCTCAATAATGATAACGTAATGGCAGTAAATTATAATCGGGATTATTCAGTAAGTTTTAACGAGCTTTACTCGCAGCGGTCTATTTATTTTGGGGTGAGCATAATCTTCTAAAAAAACACCGCCAAGACGCTAAGGCGCAAAGTTCATCTCTGCGGCTTGGCGCCTTTGCGGTTAATTCTTATAACAATTCATTCAACTTATCAGTTACGTTCTTTTCTATTCTATCAATTACTTCGCTTACATCTGCTTTTTGAAATTTATCACCAGTGATACTCTCAAATAATTCGATGTAACGATCCGAAACCTGGTTTACAAATTCTTCCGGCATTTCAGGAACCTGTTGTCCTTCTTCTCCTTTAAATCCCTGATCCATTAACCATTCACGAACAAATTCTTTCGATAATTGCTTTTGGTTTTCAGCCTTATCTTGTCTTTCCTGGTAACCTTCCAGATAGAAGTATCTTGACGAATCAGGTGTGTGGATTTCGTCGATTAAATAAATTTGTCCATCCTTTTTACCAAACTCATATTTGGTATCTACAAGGATTAATCCCATTTTTTCAGCAATTTCACTTCCTCTTTTAAATAACTCTAATGAATATTTTTCAAGCATAGCATAATCTTCAGCTGAAACAAGTCCTTGTCTAAGTATTTCTTCTTTTGAAATATTCTCGTCATGTCCGACTTCAGCTTTTGTTGTAGGTGTTAAAATTGGCTCTGGAAATCTTTGGTGTTCAACCAAACCTTCCGGTAATGGAACCCCACAAATTTCTCGGCCTCCATTTTTATATAAACGCCATGAGCTTCCTGTCAAATATCCTCTAACAATCATTTCAATCGGAAAAGGTTCGCACCTATGTCCAATAGTAACCATTGGATCAGGAACGGCTATTTTCCAATTCGGAACAATATCAGCTGTTGCATCCAAGAATTTATCGGCAATCTGATTTAAAACCTGCCCTTTATAAGGTATTCCCTTTGGTAAAACCACATCGAATGCTGAGATTCTGTCGCTAACTACCATTACCAAATATTGATCGTTAATGTTATAAACATCACGAACTTTACCATGATAAACATCTTTTTGTTTTGGAAAATTAAAATCCGTTTTTACTACTGCTTCTGCCATGTTTCTAGTTATTTAATAATTAGTATATAGTTATTTATTATTCTCTTTGCTTTCTCCATTACCATTATCGACATCCAGTTTTTTATAGGCATCTACAATATATTTTACAAGATGATGCCTGATAATATCACGTTCATCGAAATAAACAGCCGATATTCCTTTTACATCTTTCAATATTTTAAGTGCCTGAATCAACCCTGATTTATTTTTAGGGCGTAGATCAATCTGTGTTGTATCACCTGTAACAATAAATTTGGCGTTTTTACCCATACGTGTAAGGAACATTTTTAACTGGTTTACAGTTGTATTTTGTGCCTCGTCTAAAATTACAAAAGCATTATCAAGTGTTCTACCTCGCATGTATGCTAATGGGGCAATTTCAATAATTCCATCTTCAATCAAATCTGCCAGTTTTCGTGGATGGATCATATCCATTAATGCATCATAAAGAGGACGTAAATAAGGATCAAGTTTTTCTTTTAAATCTCCAGGTAAAAATCCCAGATTCTCTCCTGCTTCTACAGCAGGTCGTGTTAAAATTATTCGACGAACTTCTTTGTTTTTAAATGCTTTTACAGCCAATGCAATAGCTGTATATGTTTTTCCCGAACCCGCAGGGCCAATTGCAAATAATAGATCGTTTATATTATAATCATCAACCAGCTTTTGTTGATTAACTGTACGAGCACGAATAGGTCTTCCACTATTACTATAAATCAACGCATCATCAATTTCTTCTTTTCTTTTAAGCATTGAAATACCTTCACCTTTGATCAGTGCTTTAAACTCATCATCATCCAGTTTTTTAAACTTAAAAAAATACTCTATTAAAAGTTGAAGTTTTTCCTCAAACTCATTAATCAGATGCTCCTCTCCTTTTACCTTAAGTTCATCACCGCGGCCAATAATTTTTAACTTCGGATAATGATCTTTTAAAATCTCCAGTCGTGAATTTTTTATTCCATAAATGTTTACCGGCTCAATGCCTTCTAAGAAGATTACTTTTTCTATCATAAAGTTTTTTTAGTCAAAACAATCTTATGTATTTCTCTAAAGATCAGAATACAAAGGTAGAAATCTGATTTTAGAATCATCGAAAATAAGAAAAATATTTTCTAATTAACCCAAAAAATATTCGAGTTACTATAAAGTTTTAAACAAAATCGTTATTTATTTTAACCTGCCTTCAAAATCTGTAATAATCCTTTAAATTTGTATCTTTAAATAAAATCCGGAAGCATTTTAAGTTTTATGCCTGTAATTACCTTAACAACAGATTGGAACAAAAACGATTTCTATTTAGGAGCTGTAAAAGGTCAAATTTACAACAACTATTCCGATGCAATTGTTGTTGATATTACACATCAAATTAAACCGTTTAATATTTATCAAGCTGCATTTATTCTAAAAAACTCGTACACGTTTTACCCCAAAGGGAGTGTACATATCTTGGGAGTAAAAACAGAAGCATATAAGGATCAAAAATACCTGGCTGCGGAATACGATGGGCATTTTTTTTTAGGAACTGATAACGGGATTTTCAGTTTAATATTCAAAGATGATGATCCGGTTAGGTATATATCAATTAATGAAAAAAGAACCAGTTTTCCGGTTTTGAATGTTTTTTCAAAAGTAGCGTGTAAATTAATACAGGGAGAAAAATTAGAAAAATTGGGAGATGCCGTAAGCAAAATTGAAAGAAGGGTTCCACTGCGTGCCACAATCGAAGAAAATGTGATATCCGGAAGTGTGGTTTACATTGATTCGTTCCAGAATGCCATTACCAATGTTTCAAAAGACTTATTTGATCGTGTGGGAAACAGAAAATCGTTCAAGATATATGTCCAGAGCAACCATTATGTGATCTCTAAAATAAATCAGGCATACCAGGAAACATCGGTAGGTGAACTACTTGCAATTTTTAACTCATTAGATTTACTGGAAATTGCCATAAACGGAGGAAATGCAGCTGAGTTACTTAACCTGGATACGAACTCAAGCATAAGGATAAAGTTTCGATAAACAACTGGCTCTTAGATGTTAGCCATTAGAGTATATAACTAATTGATATCAACTATAAAAAAGCTCTTAACCATTAATTATTAGATAGTAGTGCTAATAGCTAATGGCTAAAAGCTAAAAGCTTAATAAAATGAAAAAAGAACTGGAAGCATTTGACCGCCTGTTGGAAATTATGGACGAGTTAAGAGAAAAATGTCCGTGGGACCGTAAGCAAACGCTGGAATCGTTACGAACGTTAACCATTGAGGAAACCTACGAACTAGCTGATGCCATCATAAATAATGACCTGAATGAGTTAAAAAAGGAATTGGGTGATTTGATGCTTCATATCGTGTTCTATGCTAAAATTGGTTCTGAAAAAAAGGCTTTTGATATTGCAGATATATTGGAAGGAATCAATGAAAAACTGATCCGGCGCCACCCTCACGTTTTTGGGGATGTTAAGGTCCAGGATCATAAAGAAGTGGAAGAAAACTGGGAAGAAATAAAGATGAAAGAAAAAGACAGGAATAACTCGGTTTTATCGGGTGTTCCCGAATCGCTCCCCGCACTGGTCAAAGCAAACAGGATACAACAAAAAGTTCGTGGTGTTGGTTTCGATTGGGACGAACGTAGCCAGATTTGGGATAAGGTTAGGGAAGAATTAAACGAACTTCAGCACGAAGTGGAAACTGAGGACCAATCGAACGTGGAAGCCGAATTTGGGGATTTATTCTTCTCTTTGATAAACGCTGCTCGATTATATGATATTGATCCTGAAATTGCACTGGAACGTACCAATAAAAAATTTATCAAACGTTTTAATTACCTGGAAGAACAAACCTTAAAAAAAGGGCGTTCGCTAAAAGAAATGAGCCTTGATGAAATGAATACGGTTTGGGAAGCCGCTAAGAAATTTGATTAATGAATCCTTGTATTCTTTCATCTGAGTTATACCATTTCTTGTATAGTTCAAATCCTTCTTCATTAGATATTTGAGGATAGTATCCCAAATTTTGTTTCGCTTTTTTAATTGACATGGTTAATGATTTTGACATATAACCAACTGAGAATCTTGTCAGTTGTGGTTTTTTATTCCCAAATGGCATGCTACTTATAAACTCACTTGTTCCTGCTACCATTCTCGCCATAGAAGCAGATATATTTTTCGGATTAAATGGAAGATTAAAAATTTCTAAAACAATAGAAAACCATTCTTTGACCGTTAATGGTTCTCCATTGGAAATATTGTAAACCTGGTTCCATGCTTTTTCAGGCGCTGCCAAACAATCTATTACAGCTTGTGTTAAATTATCGATATAGGTTATATCAATTTTTGCACTGCCGCCATCAATTAGTGGAAACCGTTTTTGTTCAGACATTTTTAAAATTCTAGGTACAATGGTATTATCATATTGACCATATACTGCCCTGGGCCGGAGAATAATCGTTTTGAATCCATCTTTTTCCAGGTTTAATAATTCAGATTCTGCTATTAGCTTTGTCCTTCCGTAACCAAATTGTTTTCCGGGCAATGGCTCGGATTCCGAAATATCAAACCTATCTTTCCCCGAATAATAAACACTTGGGGTTGAAATAAAAATAATATTATTGATATTGTGCCGTTTACATGTGTTGATTACATTTCCGGTACCTATAACATTTGTTAGATAGAATTCTGAATATTTACCCCAATCAGCTGATTTACCGGCACAGTGAATTAAAAAATCCGCTTGAGTAAATACCTCTTTCAACTCATCTTGATTAAGAATATCTGCCTTCTTAAATGTTATTCCTGTCTTTTCTAATTGCTGCCCCACGTATTGCGAGCGTCCTGTTGCCAATACATCATACCCTTTTTTATGCAATGATTCTGCAAAATTTCTGCCGATAAAACCCGTTGCTCCTGTTATTATTATTTTCATATTTATTGGTATAACATGTTAATCATAACTAATTACTCCACTTTGTAATTCACAAATTCTTCTATTAAATCTTTCGACCTGTTTACGAATTTCTCTATATAGTTTTGTTGTATTATTTCATGGTTATAACTGATCGCAATACTTAACTCCCCCTTAAATGTTACAATGCTAATATACTTCTCCATGGTATCGGACTGAATAAATGGAGGAATAATACCGGTTAATTCAAAGTTTGTTCCGGTAGTTTGAATATCAGCTACTCCTAAATTGGTTATAGTAAAGGCTGAGTTTACCCTATCGAGTTTTTTCTTTTTTAGGAAACTTCGTATTGATTTATCATTTCGCTGATTATGTTTATTCATAAACAAAGCATCAACAAATTTAGGGCTGAATAATCCCATGATTTGAGAACGAAATAAGCTTTTTAACTTAAATTTCGATTTAAACTTTGCCTGAAACCTTTTTGTATTCTCCCAAAACGGTTTATTAAAATCATATTTAAATTTTAACCGGATTGCAGATACAAAATACCCTACTTTTTGTCCCGGATGTTTCTTTAGGTATTCCCTTAAATTAAAGGAAATGGTATAATCATTAGAATATGCCAATTTTGGTAATAAGGTTTGCTGGCAATAAATAAATACCATTGTAAGAAATGAATTCACGGTAAGATGGTTATCCTTACATTGTTTTATTAACCTGCCTGTCAATTCTTTGCTTAGTTTATTGTGCGTCACTTGTGGAAATTGCTTATCCCAAAAACGCTGAAACATTTGCAGGTAATTCTTATTTGTTAATAATACATCGCTATTTTTCCATTTCTTATTGATTTTATTAACAAATAGCTTTATAAGGAAGTTATCTAATTTTATAGGGATATTCTCAGTATCCATAAAAATTAACTCGGAATTTATAGTTTCCGGAGCCAAGTTGTTGTTAAGATACTTAAGTATATCTTCAATTAAATAAAACATGGATAGTCCATCACAAATCATGTGGTTACAAGTAATCAGTAGGATTGTTGATTCTTTTTGATATATTAAGTTGTACCTTACCAGTGAACCAAAGTTCAGGTTTAAGGGTTGTTTGAATTCAGACAAAACAATATCTTTTAATTTTTGATTTTTATAAATATTAATTATGGGTTTGTATTCTCGATCAAAACTAAACCAGGCGTTATTACCGGTATCTATTGATATTTTAGCTTTTAATAAAAGGTGTTTACTTACAAGCAGCACCAATGCTTTCTCCAATTGCTCTGCGGTAATCATTCCATATATCTCAAATGCCATTAAAATATTTGCATTGGGCATTGAAACAAAATTACGGGGTACACCTGATATTTTCTTTTTTGTTATGTTAACGTTCATATGTTTTTATTTTAATAGTAGTTTATTCCAAAATTTCCATCAACTTTTTTATTATGTGATGTCTTATTTATTTATTAGATAACACTGTTATGTAAAAAGTTAAAAAAATTATATATCAACTAAAGCTTTCCATCCTTTATACAAGAATTGAGTAAATTCTTTTTCCATAATCAACATTTCTTCTTTAGATTTATTCTGTTTAATCATTTCTCGTATTAAATTGATATTAAAGCTTGCAAAATTTCTTATAAAGAACTCAGAAACAACCTCTCCTTGAAATTCTGAAGTTCGTTTAAAGTTTCTGAAAATCCTTATCCCCCTGTCTGTAGCCCTTTGTATTATATCCTCTTTGAAACTTTCCAATAAGGAACCATTGGATTTAAAGAACAACAAGTTTAACTCATCCCTGTATTGCTCTGTTAAGCTTATAAATAGCCTATACCCCCTGTTTAACCAAGTACTGTACGAAATATCCATTGAGTTCAGGCCTTCACGTATTTCTTCATCCGTTGCATTTTCTGCCTGGTTAAAACGGTTCTCAAACCAAATAATTACCGGGTTAACCAACGCTCGAAATATTTCATCTTTATTTTTAAAATACGTATAGATAGTTCCGGTAGTACCATTTATTTTTTGAGCGATATTTCGTAACGAAGCGTCTTTAAAGCCTAAATTAAGAAACTCATTCTTAGCTACCTGCAGGATTAA
This sequence comes from Bacteroidales bacterium, assembly GCA_028282785.1. Taxonomy (GTDB): domain Bacteria; phylum Bacteroidota; class Bacteroidia; order Bacteroidales; family UBA12077; genus UBA12077. Next base: position 169,659 of record JANQHE010000002.1, read on the forward strand.
CTCTCTTTTTTTATCGCTTTTAATTTTCATTAAATAACACTGTTATTTTTACAAATATATAAAAATTCTAACTATAAATAACGATTAGAATACCTAATTTAGCTAGATTTGAAATCAGCTTTAATCTAAACTCAATGAAATACAACGAAATACTAAAACGCCTTGCACCGTGCGGACTAAGTTGCGAAAAATGTTTTGCCAATGCAAACGGACACATTCAATATCATAGTTCTCAATTAAAAAAATATTTGGGTGAATTCGATCAATATGCTGAACGTTTTGTCGATTTGGTTGGTGAACCCTCCTTTAAAAACTATCATGAGTTTAAAGAACTTTTAAATTATTTTATAGAAGTTGACTGCCCTGGATGCCGCGAAACCAATTGCCAACTCTTTAAAGCCTGCAATGTTAAAAACTGTTACAAAGAAAAACAAGTTGATTTCTGTTTCCAATGTACTGAATTCCCTTGTGAAAAAACAGGCTTTGATGAACACTTGAAAAAACGTTGGGTAAAAATGCAACAACGCATGAAAAAAATTGGTATTGAAAGATTCTACGAAGAAACAAAAGATGATCCTCGCTACGTAAAAGTAAAAGTGAATTAGCCATTACTTAAAAAACCATTCGTTAATTCTATTAAAGATAATTTTAACAAAAAATGTCAGACCAAGTTTTGTCTCACTCACTTAATCAAGCCTATTTTTCTTTCTTAGTCGGGATAATGTTGCTATATCAATGCCTAAGAATGAAACTATATGGCTAAGTGGGGCTATCTTAACCACTTCAGGGTCTTTTTTACAAAATTCCTTGTATCGTTCAATTGCTTTGTTGGTTTGAAACTGTATTTACCGATCTAATAATTCATTATTTTTAATTTCGGTAACCCCTTTACAAGTATACTGCCACAAAGGTGCCTTATTATATAATTCTGTAAATTCTTCCGATGAAGTTGTGATTAATTCAGTTCGTTCATAAGTTATTATATTTTCTCTTGCCGGGATTCCTTCATTAAAGCTATAAGGTATTATTACCACGGTTCCTCTCTTAAAAAACTGTAGAGTAACTTCTTAATAATCCCTCCTTTACAAAACCCAGTTTATTTGCAATTTGACCCTCTTTTACAAAAAGTTGTTTGCTCTCTAAAGCCTCAATTTTAAAATACTCTTTTGTGATATCCCAGTCGGAATCAGACAAATTGAATTGCTTTTGTAAAATATCTCGAAACTCTTGCATATTAACCATATATTTTCCGGAAATCATTTAATTTAGATTGCGTTTACTATAATTTAAATCAAGTTAATTTAATATAGGGTAATATATATTTTTCAGAAACTTAGCCTGTTTTTTGTACAGGAGGGATTATTAAGTAAAACTCTATTTCTCCAATAATATATTATTGATAATCACATGATATTTTTTTACTGTTTCCAACACTTCTTACAGTTGTTTCGCCATATACGGAACCATTATAGCTCTGTTCAAATGTAATGTACCAGAATTTACAATCTCCGTTGTTTAATTTAAATGCAACAACAGTATTTAAAGCTCTGCTCAGAATTTCACCTGTAATTTCATGCCTATAATGATACCACTCGCTACTTCTGATATTTATTTTTATGATCTTTTTGTTTGATTCCCATCCGGCATTTTGCAATACTTTTTCCATTGAGTCTTCTATAACTTTATTTCTCATATTTGCCTCAGGTAACTCCGAGGAATGGGTTTCTTCAACTATATATTTCTGGGCAAGATTTAATAAAATGCCTTCTCCATCTGCCAAATCAATTTCAAACCCACCTTCAATTATTCGTTTATTCCAATTTGTTCCGCTTTCCATACCCGAAACTCTGATCTTTACATTATGAGTTGAAGGGGATATATCTGATAGCGCTTTAGCTATTTTTTGTGGACCATCATATTGTTTATTATGATTGGGATTAGGAAGGATTTCAAGTATAATATATGATTTTTCTTCATTAAGTTCACGCTTACTTACCACAGTTTGATATGCCAAAGCATTACTCTCATCTATAAACACTTCTATATTTAGGTTGACTGTATTTGAAGCGCCCATAATATTTTTCAGACTTTGCTTTAAATAAGCTATTGCATATATTTCTTCTCCTACCTTAAACTGATCTTTAACAGACGATAATTCTTCTTCTCCTACATTAGTTTCTTTATTAAAAAAAACAATTTTGCCTGCATTCTTTTTATGAAAATCGCTTGTAAATGCTTTTGCAAAATATTCCTCCCCGATCTCATTATACAATGCTTTTACTTCTAAATAAATCGATTGGAGGGTTTCATCTTCCGGGAAAATCAAGGTTGTGGACTGTGAAAGTTGTTTAGCAGCATCAGCGTATTCAAAAGCCTGTAATTTATTCTCTGCCCTTAATTCTTTTGCCTTTTTCACAAACCACTCAATACCTGGCTTTATGTCTGATTCAAGTTTTTTTGAATACCGCTCATGAAATGATAAGATTCTATTGTAACGATTTTTTTCAGAATTGTAACTTTGATCAAAATTCCATCCTTTATCATTTAAGAACTTTATGGTGTTTTGATAATCCAGTTCATTAGCTGCTTTTAAATGAGACGAGCTTTCAACAGTGCCTTCCAATATATTTATACAAAAATACTTAGTTTTTATAAAATCCAGGTAATCTTGATCAACCAATACCTGCTGTTCATTTGCGGTCTTAGTTTGATCCTCTTCATGCCCTTTGGAACCTTGTTTTCCCAGTTTCGAATTATTTACATTCTCTTTAATTGTTTTTTTCGTTTTAGTTTTTAGCTGTTTTATATTTTGTGCAGTTGAAAATACGGGAATCCACATAATAAATATAAATACAACTGCTCTCCAAGTTTTTCGTTTCATAATTTTTATTTAAAATTCATTAAACTTAATTTTATTGGAGGCAAATATCCTATCTTTTGAAAAAAACTTTTTTTGACAATTGTCAAAAAAAACATAAAATGTTAAATAAAATTATATTCTGCTATATGTATTGACTTTTTGTAAACAATATGTTTTTTGACTTCTTAACCTTAATAAAACTAATAACCCTATTAAACTTTATATCTTAATCTTTAACCGGTGCAATTCTTATGTATTTAATTTGTTACTATTATTTTTTTTGTTATGGAATGTTTTTTGGTCAATATTTTAATATAATATATCCCAAAGGGTAAATCACTAACATTGTATTTTGTCAAGTTCTTCCCATGACTAATCAACATTCCTGTCTCCGAATAAATCCTGACGTTGTACTCTTTAAATGGTGTTCCAATAAAAATGATATCATTAGCCGGATTAGGATAAATTTTAATATTAATACCAGATTCGGCCTTGCCTATCATTGTACTAAAGTTTTTTCCATAATTCCAAACGCCGTTACCTAATTGTGAAAACATCTCAGTATTACGAATGCCTAACCGAACAATATGATTATAAACCTTAAGTTCATTGATTTGATAATTGCCATCAAGCCCCGGACAATGGGTAAGTTTCTTCCAACCGGTTAAATTATCATTTTTATAAACGGTAAAATATATAGCAGTGTCAGAAGCAGCATAAATCGTATCTCCTGAGACATCCAAAAAATAAATCCTATAAAAATCATCATTTAGTCCCTGATCGGTAATTGGCCGCCATACGTATTCATCGTATTTAGATATAAACAAACCTTGTTCTGTTGCTAAAAGTATATCCTCCTCTAGTAAAATATAATCTGAAGAAAAAACATTTTTAATTCCTATTGCTTTCCAGTCTTTTCCCAAATTATATGAAACTAAAAGTCCGGAAAACAACTCATTAGCATATAACACCTTATCTTGTTTCTTGTAATTATATTTATAGGCATCCCAATTGTAGTACTCATGATTCCATGTTTTACCATAATCTGTTGAACGTGCATATTCATATACAGAACAACCGGTAGACAAACAAATAACAGAATCTATAGCAATAATATCAGTAGCCCCCCTAACATACGATGTGGGAGTCCATGAATTCCCAAAATCAAGAGAATAATAAATATTCCCTCCTGTACAATCTCCAACTGTTATATAAATCGTATCATTATTTTCTGTTATTGAATACACATGCTTTATAACTTCATTTATCCCACTATTGGAGTCTTGCCAGGTTTTGCCGTTATCACATGAACTATAAATACCATAATTATAAGTACCGGCAAAAAGTTTTCCTGAGGAACACTTAAAAAATGTGCATACATTTATCGTATCAATTCCATCAGATTTTTCCCAATTGTACTGAGAATAACTTTTATTCGCTATTATGTTAACTATAATAGTTAAAATCAAAATAACTATTCTATTCATAACAAATATCGTTTTAATTCATCCTGATTGAAGAATCAATATTATAGTGATTCAAATATGTTTTAATGTTTAATTTTTCTCCGGTACCTTTTATTAATTTATCCTGCCAATCATAATACTCACCACTTGAATAAAAATATTTAACTAAATATTCACTTACGTCTTTATTAAATGCATAATTCTCTCCAAATTTATTTTTCAATGCTCTATGAACCTGACAGGCTATCATATCAGCAATTAGATAGTTTTGTAGATATAATGGGTACGATATATACCTCATACCTGCAATAGATTCATATTTAAAATCGTCATTCACTAATTCATTTGTTCTTCTTGAATAAGTTTATATGGCTTATCTGGATTTAAATAAAGTTCAATTTCCCTCATACTTCTATAAAGCCAATAACGTATAAAAGCGGTTGCATTTTCATCTGCAATTTCTTTTTTCCCGGATAAGACTTCTTCGTTTTGAGCAGTATATTTGAGTTGCCATGCTTTGGTACGGGTAAAATAAGCACATGTTTCTGCCATACCTTCGGCAAAACAGGTTGCACTACTTCCCGGCACCCACTCATAACCTTCTAATATAGGGGTATTGATATTACAAAAAAGCCCTTGTAATCCGTGCCCCATTTCATGCATCCATATATGTGCCCCACGCCCAAGCGTAATTACAGCCCTAAAATCATCCGGTACATTTATCATTAAACCCTGTCCCCCAATTCCGGACGGAAGCTGCTTTTCAACCAACTTTGAAGGTAATTCATTGTAATCGATACCAATATTTTGTAATGTTTCTTTTACAAGGCTAATTTTATTTCCTATAACTTCACCAGGATTTTGATTATCATAAAACAATCTGAAAAGTTTATAAAAATCATTATAACTAAACTTTTCCGAGCCATTCTTGTTTTTAAGTTTTTTTACCAAATTTGAATATTCATTATCAGTTAAAGTATATAACTCATCAACAAACTCCATGAACCATTCATAACCTAAACCATTAACCTCAAAAGTCAGTTGAGCATAATTTTCAAAGCCTAAATCAACCGCCTTTCTATTTCTTAACTTTATAAGCCGTATCATCATTCTCTCTAAACTATCCTGATCATGAAAGCTTTCATTGGAAACTTTCATTTGGTATTCTAACTCATTTCTTAATAACATAATTTCATCGTCATACTCAACTTTAGCCATCAATAATATCTTATGCCAGGTTTCAATGCGTTTAATTAGTAAAGTGTCCTGAATCTTTTCAATTTGAAGGTAACCACTTTCAACCAGTGCATTTAAAGTATCATTCATTAAAAGTTTCTTAAATCTTTCTTTTGGGGTTTTTAAATCTACTTCTTTATCTGTATACAGGTTCCAATAGGCATTCCCTAACTCTATTGATATTTCTTCGTACCTGTTTTCCATTTTATCGAGCATGTGTTTCAATTCTATTTCATGATTAAATGTACATGCTTCTGATAAGAATAGTACGGAGGTTAAAAGAGTAATTAAATACGTATTAAGCTTTGTTTTCATTCTATACAATTTTGATTTTCAAATAACATTATTAATTATCCGAATATTAAAACTTCTTTTCTATTCAATCATTTGACAATTGTCAAATAATTGATATAACATCACAGAACCTGCTTGCCAATTATTTAATACTCTTAATGTAAAAAGCCATTACAAAAAGAATAGTAGGTTCTGTTTCCAATGCAATGAGTTTCCTTGTGAAAAAACAGGCTTTGATGAACATTTCAAAAAACGTTGGGTAAAAATGCAGTAATGTATGTAAGAAATTGATGTTGAAAGATCCTATAAAGAAGAACCAAGCTAAATAGAAATTTCGTAGTCATTTCTTAAAAACAAACAATCGTTCCGGTCCCAAAAATTATCAGTCATTACTCCCTTCGCTCGTGAAGATATATGTTCCGTGTCTTGGCATTTATGTTAAGGTGAAGGAGTTTTTAAAATTACCAAAATAATTAAAGATTGATTCTATCATCATATTTCTTGTAATCATAAATGTTAACCAGCTCAATGAACCTCATTTTAACAATATTGTTTATTACTAAACTCAACTGTTAAATTCTGTTTTTATGGAAAAACTTGTAACCGACTGGTTTGATAAATGGAGTAATGGAGATTACCTCAACTTACCTATTTCCGAAAGTTTTAAACATACAAGCCCTTTTGGCACCATTGAAGGTAAAAAAGCATACCTGGATTTAGTTGAGAAAAACAAAGACAAATTCCTGGGTTATAGTTTTAAGATACATGATGCTATTTATGAAAACGAAAAAGCTTGTGTCCGTTACACAGCCAGACAAAAGGATTTCTCATTAGATGTTAGCGAATGGTACCATGTAAAAGATAAATTGATCGAGGAAATTATTGCATACGATCACATTGGAGATATACACGAAGATAGAAAGCTTAAAGGGAACTAGTGGTTTAAGTTAAGAACATGTTAATGAAAAATTTAAAAATAAGGACAAACCCACAGGTTAATGAGGTATTTGATAATTATCCCGATTCAGTTCGTGATAAAATGTTAAACTTACGGAGAATAATTATAGAAACAGCCCATGAAACTGAAGGGATTAACAATTTAGAAGAAACTTTAAAATGGGGTGAACCTAGTTACTTAACAAAATATGGAAGTACAATAAGAATTGACTGGAAAGATAAAACTCCGGATCAATATGCTATTTATTTTAAATGTACCAGTAAATTAGTTCCTACCTTTAAACTTCTATTTAATAATATTTTTACTTATGAAGGAAACCGTGCAATTATTTTTCAACCGGAGGACAAAATTCCGGAAACGGAATTAAAAAAATGTATTCAGGCTGCATTATTGTATCATAAAGTAAAACATTTACCGGCACTAGATATTTTATAAAATCAAAAAAGAATACCTAAATCACAAAACAAAAAAACGCCTAATTTGGCGCATACAATTTAATATATTTGATGGTCGCCGATTTAATTGCTATCTTCGTAATATATGAACTTAATAAATCAACATAGAAGAATAATAAGCTCCTTATGTAAAAAGTATAAAGTTGATGAGTTGTATGTTTTTGGTTCGGTAGCCACCGGTTCGGAAAACAAGCAAAGCGATATTGATTTTCTTGTGAAATTTGGAGATGTTGAACTTTACAACTATTTTGACAATTATATGGATTTTAAAGAATCTTTGGAGAAATTATTCAAAAGAAATGTTGATTTATTAGAAATTCAAACCTTAAAAAATCCCATATTAAAGCGTTCAATTGACAGAAATAAAATAAAAATATATGGACGAACGGATTCTAAAATGGCTGTATGACGTTAGCAAAGCAATAACAGAAATTGAAAGCTTTTTCGTTAACACCCCAAAAGATTTTGAATATTATCAATCAAACATTTTGCTAAAAAGAGCTATCGAACGTGATCTGGAGATAATAGGTGAAGCAGTAAACAGAATCTTAAAAAGAGATCCCAAATTTCCATTAGAACATGCAAAAAAAATTATTGGATTACGAAATCATATTATTCATGCTTATGACAATATCTCTGATGAAAATATCTGGGCAATTATTACTAAACACATTCCAAATCTGAAAAAAGAAGTACTCAACTTTATTGAAACGGAAGAATAGTGTTTGGTTTATTTATAAAACAAATTCCCATAATAATCTCCAATTGATGTACTGACTTACACCAAATTACATGCCACAAACCTTTAAAAAAAGTTTGTTTTTATTTCATGTTTTACTAACTTGAATACACTTCGGACTATTGCGAATACGAAAGGGAGAGAAAAGTATTTGTTATGGTTCAAAATTTCAAATTCTTTTTATTTCTATTCTTGAATTTGTTTCAAGCCATAGCTTGTTGCAGACATACGTTTTATTTCAAACCAAACGGAATATTCACATTAAAATTGAAACATTATGAGATACTACAAATTAAAATCTGATTTTACAAAAAAAGAAATGCGCGATTTTGTTATTAATAACATTCTCGAACTTAGAAAAGGAATGCGTGCAAAAATTCCGGAAAAGAACCTGGATAAAAACCTCCTGATAGCAACATGGAATATACGAGATTTTGATTCAAATAAATTTGGCCACGGCCCCAGATTAAAAGAATCTTTTTATTACATAGCAGAAATTATTTCAGCTTTTGATTTAGTAGCTGTCCAGGAAGTAAATAAGGACCTGAGGGCTTTTAACAGGCTTATGTATCTTTTGGGACCTGATTGGGATTTTATTACTACTGATGTTACCGAAGGTAAAAGTGGCAACAGCGAACGTATGACATTTATTTATGACGTTCGCAGGGTATCATTTAAAAATATTGCAGGCGAAATAGTTTTGCCTAAGAACAGGCTGATTCGTGGTGACATACAATTTGCCAGGACTCCTTTTGTTGTGTCATTTCAGGCTGGCTGGACAAAATTCAATTTATGTACGGTTCATATCTATTTTGGAAGTGATTATGGTGATAAAATGAAAAGGCGCAAGAGTGAAATTGCCGGCATAGCAAAATTCTTAAAATCCAGGGCAGATAAAAATAAGGAAAACCTTATCGTATTGGGTGATTTTAATATTACCAATCCGGAACATGAAACCATGAAAGCCCTTACCGATAATGGTTTTAGAATACCGGACCAAATAAAAGAACGGCCCGTGGGAACTAACACATGGCAATCAAAACATTACGACCAGATTGGTGTCAGGTCTAAAACAGAGTATTTTCAAATGGGCGATAAATCCAATAGTGCTGGTGCATTTTTCTTCTTTGAACATGTTTTAACCGAAGAACAATTTGATGATTATAAAGAACATGCTGCTGCTTCACTTACCAAACAAAAAGTAAACAAAGAAAAAGATTTAGCCAGAGAAGAAAACAAAGCAAACCCGGACCCGAGAAAAATTGAAAAATTAAAGAAAGCTATAAATGAATTTAATGATGAAATTAACGACCCTGTAAAACTGAAAGATTATTACTACAGGTTATGGAAAACGTTCCAGGTTTCGGACCATATGCCAATGTGGACAGAATTGATAGTTGACCATAGTGAAAAGTATTTGAATAATATTTAATAAAAACAAAGTCTTTTTTTAAATAACAATTTAGTAATACATATCAATACTTCAATTTAGATAACTTATAGTACGCATTATGACTTAAAATAAAATACCTAAAAATAGGTAGTTAATTTCGTCATTCTTAGTGAAATAAAAGTAAGCTACTTATATGAACTTTGATTAAAGTTTAAAATTAAATTCTTATGAAAAAGCTTACTGTTTCCTTAATTAGCATTTTAATTTCATTAGTAACTTTTGCTACAGATGAAATTGTGAACTGTATTCCCCTTCCAACAGAAAAAAACAACCAGCTTGTTAAAATGGAATGGGTTTCCTTTATACCCATTATATTGGGTTTGATTGCTTTTGTACTAATATTTATAAAGTTATCTAAGTATAACTTAAAAGAAGCACTCTCTACGGATCATGATCCCGATAATAGGATACCAAGCTCTAGCCGCCTGCTGGCTTTTATTTCCGGAATATCGGCGATTCTG
>JANQHE010000037.1 GCA_028282785.1 Bacteroidales bacterium
TTGCGAATGAAGTGAAGCAATCTTTTTATTCTTGTAATCAATAGATTACTTCGTCGTTCCTCCTCGTAATGACAGTAGGTTTTGACTTTTTGGACAGCCTCAATAAATAAGTATCTTTTTTTAATCAAGAATTACTTTTCTTTATCAACCATCAAATCCGGGTTATTCTTTAAAACTTGTTCTACCCGCCTTGTAAGAATTTCATCGTCGAGTTTTTTGGTTAAGGCTTCGGTTAGTGCGGATAATCGTTCAAGCATTTGAGTATCTTCTTCGGTGCGTTCGTAAAAATAGCAATTATCGCATGTAACTTGACTTCCTACTCCACTACCACCTTTAAATTCCCCACTGTTAACTATTACATTTGAATTATCGGTTTCAAACCATTCTTTATAATCAATCCCCAAAGCATTGCACACTTTTTCCAGTTTTTCGACTGAAACAGCAACTTTCCCGGATTCAAGTATTTTGTAATCATTCAGGTTTAATTCCGCCTTTTTTGCAACTTGTTCGGAGGTTAATCCTTTTAAGCTTCGCAGCGTTTTTAATTTATTGGCTGTTGTTATAGGATTCATGGTATTTATTTTTAAGTTAACACAAACGCTAAATTAGTATTTTAATGTTTATGTGCAAAATTAGTTTTTATTTCACTGTACCAGTATACCGGGAAACTGTAATTATCCATAGCGCATTTTTCGATAATTTCTCGTAAGCCTTTCTTTTTAGGTGGTTGAGGGAATTTCAATACTACAAAAAATACAGGCATAAAAAGCCGGACTTTTGCTTAAACGTTTAATAGTCACGGCGTGAGCCATCTGCAAATTTTACCCAATTCATTTTACTATATAGCTATTATTCAAGAACTCACACCGTGACTTGCGAAATCAAGACAGGTATAATGGAAGATGGAATTTTAGTTAATAGAATAACCCAGGCGATAGGCTAAGCCGAACGGGGACAAAAATGAAGAAATCATACTAAATTTGAACTACTTAAAGCTTGCCTGCCGATAGGCACGGCCTATGCCTTTACATAGCAACGCGTGTTTGCATTAGTTATCAAATTTTAAAGTTATTTTTGTCATATTTTATGGAATACACCAAGCTCTGGTTGCTAGCATAGACTTCCATTTACCATTTATATTAAAATAATAAACTTCGTCAGATGAATCACCAGCTTCTTCAGGGCATAATTCAAAACTTCTTAACAAATCAGTAATTCCATCACTATTAAAATCAAATTCATACACATCAAACTCAAACCACCCATTAATGGTTTTTGTCGTTTTAGCTATATTAATTTTATTTAGTAAATGCTTATCTATTAATTTTTCACTGCAGAAATAAATATAGGTCATATTCTTATTGTATGGAATATCTAAATTGGTAACACATATTTTATTTCTTCTGCCCGGGAGATATGTTATTTCTCCGGAGTTTTCAATAATGTTTTCTCCTTTTTCATCTGTAGTAAAAAAACGTATTTTTTGGGGAGAAGTATAAATGACCGTTCCATTTTTATTTAATAATTCAAATGAGTTTTCTTCTTTAAAATATATTCTTAGTAAATGAATCAGTTTGGTTGAAGCAAAATAATTACCAAAAAACAAGGAATCTTGTCTTTCAACTATATTTGATATTAGATAATTATCTGGTTTAATATTAAAATAAGATTTTTTGATATGTGGTTTCTCAAATTCTCGATGTATTGGTGTTGTTACTAACTCGTTATTATAGGTTTCATTGGTAAATTTGTAATTTTCTGATTGGTTAAATATTTGGCAGGGGGTGTTGTTGTATGTATTTCGAAGTGTTCGTTCAACCATAATATCCATGTTGAAAATATAGTGTTTTGCCGAAGGTTTTTTCGTTTTCCAGTATAAGAATTGCTCAAATTTTTCATTTATTGGTCTGATTAAGTCATCATAATCGTAGTCAGGAAAAGTATGCATGCGAATTATATGCTTATCCTCAAAGCCATTTTTGATTAGCTTTAATGCTTCGATATTTTTATTATCGAATTCAGGTTCAACAAGTGGACCGTATGAAATGATTGACTTGTGGATAAAGCCTTGTATTGAATTAGTATTAATCTCTATTTCATGCCAAGAGTTTTCAGTTTTTTTTATATTCACCTTTGTACCATAGGGTAATTGCATAATTATATCCCCATTAGGTTTATCGCGTAAATTTCCTGCCGTTACAGTTACATAAGCCATTTCTTGAGAATGTAAATTTATTGAGGCTGTTCCTATCATTAAGCACAGTATGACAAATTTTAAACCTTTTGCGTTGTCAAAAAAAATATTGTTAATAAATGCCATGTTCTAATATTTAAAGTTTAAATGGTTATTTCTTTTGGGCAGTGTCCCTAATTAATACCAACGGTGAGTGTATGCGCTGTGGGGGGATCGCCGCCGTGTTTCTCCCGATAGCCACCGAGAGTCACCCTTTGCAAGAACCAACACGAATATAATATTTTGTCAGCAAACCGCCAAAAAGCCAAATGGCAACGCGTGTTATAAATTGGCCGCCAAGAACAACCATGTTAGTTTAGTGAGAAATATCAACGAAGTGCTAAATTGTTTTAGTTTTAGAAATAGCAAATTGCCTGAAAGGGCAAATATTAGAATACATATAAATTAATACATACACAAATTGATAAAATACTAATTATTCTTATCTTTGACTGTTAAACAAAGACTATATGAACAATTTAGAAAAAATTAGTATAAAGAATTTTCGAGGTTTCAATAATTTAGAAATTGACGGATTTAAAAAAATTAATGTTTTTCTTGGTAAGAATAACTCTGGAAAATCAACTATTTTAGAAAGTTTATTTTTACTTATTGGAATGTCAAATCCGATACTGCCTGATAATATTAATAGAATGAGAGGATTAAATATTAAAAATGCAGAAGAATTTAAATACTTATACCATAAATTAAAATTTTCTAATGTTCCTGAGTTTCATGCTAATTTTAAAGACACTACTGAAAGAAGTTTATTATTAAATCCTATCCATAAAAAAGGTACAGCTTCTGAATCAACAGGTAAAGCAATTTCAACTGACGAAATAAGTACTATTGATGCTTCTACTGCATCTCCAAAAGTGTCAGGTTTGGAATTAGAATTTTCATTAAAAAAGAGGCATTCGCAGAAAAAAACTCTTAAAAGTTCTATAGTATTTAATCAACTTAATCAATCTGAGTTCATACCGATTCAAAATTCAAAATATAAGGAAGAGTTACACGCTGTATTAATAACAGGTGATAGTAAAGAATCAAATGCTTTAAGTCGTTATTCTGAAATTGTTAAAAGAAAGAAAGAAGATATTATTCTTGAAGCTATACAAAATATTGACCCCAATATTGAAGATATACACCCTTTACCTGATGGTTTATATTTTAGTTATAAAGGAATAGAAGAATTAATTCCTACTAATATTTCAGGTGATGGCGTTAGAAGGTATTTCAGTATTGTTACTACAATTGCCGAAAAGCCTGATAGTATTATTTTGATTGATGAAATTGAAAATGGACTTCATTATTCAGCGCATAAATTATTATGGGAAAGTATAATAAATATTGCTAACTCTTTTAGTGTTCAACTTTTTATTACTTCGCATAATATTGAAACCTTAAAATTCCTAAAAGAAGTTCTCGAAAGTGATAAATATGAGAGTTTTCAAGATGATGTAGGAGTATATACAGTATCTCATACAAAGAAAGCAGGAATAAAAACCTATAGATATTCATTTGAAGGTTTCAAAGATGCAATAGAATCAAATATTGAAATAAGACAATAGTATGGCGATAAAAATTTTTGTTGAAGGAATAGCAGATATTAAGTTTCTAAAAGATTACATTTCTTATTTATATAATATCAAATTAACAGATGAAGATTTAATTGATTCTAAAGGATGGACTAAGATTGAATCTCAAAATTCAGAAGGAGAAGCAATAAGAAATACAATGCAACATAATTCAGATAATGATGGAACTAATCTCTTAATATTTGATGCAGATGAGAATTACCAAGAAAGGTATGATAAAATCTCAGAATGGAAAGAAAAATTGAACCTTGAATTTGATATATTCTTATGGCCAAATGATTCTGAAACAGGAGATTTAGAAGTGACATTGGAAAATATTATTAATAAAAACAATGCGCCTATCTTTGATTGTTGGTCTAATTATGAAGATTGTTTAACTTCTAAAACAATTACTGGAAGAGAAAAGCCTTTGACTGTCCCTGCTCGTAAAACAAAGATTTATGGTTACTTAGAAGCTTTGCTAGGAGAGTCAAAATCTCAAAAGAAACTTATTAAGGAATTAAATAGAGATTATAAAAAGACAGAATTCTGGAATTTAGATTCGGAATACTTAAATCCATTAAAAGAATTTTTAGATAAATACTTTATTTAATCAAGGTGTTACGTATAAACTATTCCTGCTCTGAAGCCGCTTACTTATTTAGTTTGAATTACTAAATTGTGCGAAGCACAAAAGCGCTGGAAAAACTAAAACAATTTTCTAACACACTTACCTAACCTATCTCGATAAATTCTCATAAACCTTTCTTTTTAGGTGGTTCAGGGAATTTCAATACTACAAAAAGTACAGACATAAAAAGCCGGGGATTACAAACTTTTTGGTAAGCTTGTTTACTAAAGTGTTTGTAAAACGCTTGATTTTGTCAAATAGTTTAAAAAAAGGACTGTTACTTCTAACAATCCTTTTTCAATACTTACAAAAATAAAACTATTGTAGTTTATTTTTTTAGGCTTTTCACTATTTTGTTAATAATCGCGTGAAGATGAAATTCATCTGCCTTCTTTATCACTTCCTTGTTCGCCGCCTTAGTTTCTTCACTAAGTTCAGCTTTAGCGCCTTTATTACTTTTTACATGTTCCAAATACTTAAGCATTGTTTGTGAAGAAATATTACCTTCTAATAATTCAATACTCTTTGTTAGTAACATCTTATACGCTTCGTCATTACAGTTTTCTCTTACCGACTTCAAGTACTCTCTGTAGTTTACAAGATTTTGAATGTCTTCTTTTGTTAATTCATACATAGCTTAATAATTTTAAATTAATAATACAAAAAATTCATGGAACGAACATTCATTCCAATATATGTGTAAAAAAATTTATTCCTTTATTCCATCCCAAACCATACGAATATGGTTTTTTAGTGATGTATGTTTTTTATCAGATAAACTGCAAAACCTATTTAAGTATGATAAAGTAGCTCCGCTTATAAATATTAATATTTCTTCAATATCGATGTTTTTGACAATTATGTTCTGCTGACCACTTTGCAATAGTTTAGCCATCATTTCAACCGGTTTTCTACCCTTTTCTTTATTTTCTTTTGTGATAATAGGCGAAACTTCCAATTGCTGAATAATATGGAAATATGAAGGATTATTAACAAAAAAGTCAATTATAGAAGTCAGGTAAATCTCAAATTGTGTTTTAATGGGCAGATCAGTTTTCAGCTCCAAAAACAATGCTTCTTCCTGTTCTCTAATATCCATGTATATCTCGTTGATCAGTACTTCCTTGTTAGGAAAGTAATTATAGATGGTTCCCATACCTGTACCAGCAGCTTTGGCAATTTCCGACATAGGGGTATTATGTACTCCTTTTTTTATTAGAAGTTCAATAGCAGCATTTAATATTACTTCTCTTTTTTTCATACTACAAAGATATATATATTGGAATGATTATTCCAAATAATTTTTAAAAAAAATGAAAAGATGAATTGAATTTCACAATTAAATTAACTATTAGCTTAAAGCTCTTTTGCCAAGTGAAGCGGAGCAAATGTGCTTTACGTAAACATAAATGCACATTTCTTTTATTAATTTTTATTTTTCCTGAAGCATCAGGTTTAAGTTCAACATTCATTTCCACATACTTTTCACCATTTTCCAGATAAAAACTTTGAGTAAAAGATATTTTGTCAATCAAGTCTTTAGCTAAATGTCCTAAAGATTCAGATTTGGATACAAGTTCTAAATAATCCACTCTGAACTTTGCATTAATACTATCTTGCTTAGTTATAAGTTTTACCAAAAGAAAGGATGACTTAGATGGTTCTTCTCTTGGGTCCCAAAAAGTGCCTGATTTCAGTGTAATAAAAGTATTATCTAAAGTAATTTCTTTGATTGTGTCAGAAGATTCTTTCAATTCGTTAGGAAGTGGGTTAGCTTTCAAAGAACCAAATGTAATTGACCTTAAAATGTCATTTTTACATTTACTTTCAATAGCGTTAGAAGGATTCAATTGTATTGTTTCTTTCTTCCTTTTATTTCTTCTATCAGACTGAGAATAACCTTGGATAATTGAAATAGCTATAACCAAAACCAATAATAGAATTCTTATCATAATAAAATATTTTAAATACTTATCAGACTGTTATTTATAAACATTACCGCTATCGGGAGTCCACCATTGAACAACTTTACTAAGATAATACTTAGAAAACTCAGTAAATTTGAATTACTTAAAGCTTGCCTGCCGATAGGCACGGCCTATGCGTTTACATAAAAACGCATGTTAGGCATTAGGGAGTATAGACAGAAATACTTGTCAATTTAAAAAGGTAGTATCTATGAAAAACCAATAATATAGTATTTGGGTTGGCAATATAAAACGTCTGTAAAGGCGTAATAGTTAGGATGCAAACTTTTTTGTAAGTCTCGGATAGTGTTATCGTAGACATAATTATGGTTGATAATGTTTTTGAGTATTAACTTCTAAAACCAAACTTAATTTTTTAAGTAATTGTGGTCGTTTCTTTAGCTATTACTTTTGTTTTAGTCGTGCTATTAATTAAATAATACTATAGGTAAACTACAGCTTTGTGCAGTAATAATTCAATAATATTGGGGTAATAAAGATTGATTATTGTTTTATAATCGGATTTAAATAACTTGTTTGCTTCTCTGAAACATTTTCATGAAACATTCGTAAAATTTTGGCGATATACTAATTTTTCACAAAAAACAATGAGGTTATGAAAAAGGAGGTTAGACAAAAAATTATATTGTGGTTTATTGGAGGTTTTGTTTTACCACCATTATTTTGGATTATTATTATTTGGTTCAATGAATTATTTAATTCTGAGCAAATTCTAAAAATAGTTTCTAATCCAGGTTTACTTATTTATATTCCATTATATATAATTCTAATGGTAATACTATTAAGTAAAAAGCTTCAAGCAATTGAAGAAGCATCACTTAATAAGGATTATGAAGAAGTTCAAAGATTAATATTAAATATTATTTCCTTATATATTATTGGAATAACAATATACTGTTTAATAGGGCCGAACACTGGGCTTATGGGCTTAGATATTAATCGTAGTACATACTTATTAAGTTGGTCATTTGGAATTCCGATAATTTTTATTTTTACTCTTCCCTTTTTCTTAAAAATGATTTTCTTCCTTGAAGCTTGGACGTCATCAGTTCCTTTAGCAGATACAGCAAAAGTGTTTACACTTAAAACAAAGCTGTTTATGTGTACAACAATAGCAAGTGTAGGTGTAATTATTCTATTTTTATTATCATTTAAATCTTTATTATATGTTTATAGTGGCAGTACTATTCAGAAAGAATTGACAAGTAATTTTATAAATAAGGGAATAACAGTAGGAGTAATGGGTTTTATTACAATTATTGTACCTGTAATAATTATTATTAGAAGAACTACAAATGATTTAACAACAATACAACAATTAGCAAGAAAAATAACCGGGGGAAATTTAACATTTAAATTATTTGTAGAATCTAGAGATGATGTTGGTCGTCTTGCGACATCTTTAATAAATATGAGTACTAAATTGACTAATATTATTGAAAGTATACATAATGGAATAAGCAGTATTGCTTCAGCTAGCCAACAAGTTAGTAATACATCTCAAAATATTTCACAAAGTGCTAATGAACAAGCATCATCGGTAGAAGAAGTTTCTTCAACTATGGAAGAAATGGCGGTAAATATCCAGAAAAATGCTGAAAACTCATCAGAAACTGAGAAAATTGCTTTGGTTGCTAGAGAAGGAATTCAAAAAGTTAGCAATCAGTCGCAAGAATCTGTAAATGCAAATAAACAAATATCCGATAAAATTAGTATTATTAATGATATTTCTTTTCAAACTAATATATTGGCACTTAATGCTGCTGTTGAAGCTGCAAGGGCAGGAGAACATGGCAAAGGTTTTGCAGTTGTAGCTGCCGAAGTGCGTAAACTTGCAGAGAGAAGTAAATTGGCGGCAGAAGAGATTATAGGACTTACTAAAAATAGCCATAAATTAGCAGTGACAGCAGGAACAAACATGGACGAAATATTACCTGAAGTTGTAAAAACAGCAAAACTAATTCAAGAAATTTCTTCATCAAGTCAAGAGCAAAATAATGGGGTTGATGCTATTAATAACGCTATACAGCAATTGAATGGAGTTACACAACAAAATGCCGCTGCAAGCGAAGAGTTAGCAACTAGTGCTGAAGAAATGACCGGTCAGGCAGATCAACTGAAGGATTTGGTATCCTTCTTTACAGTAAATAATACTTAGATTTAAATTAGTCTTACTGATTACGAACGGTAATTGAATCTCTTTAGAATAGCATTAGTCACGCAATGTAGATCAACTAAATTCGCCTGCTTTCTTTTGCATCGCCAAAAAGAAAGCAGTTTCAAACCTTTAAAAGGAAACTTTCAGCCTTTCCTGCTTTTATAAGTCTTCACCTCCAAATTTAATGCTAATGCTAATTAGAATTCCCCTGAACGCCTTATGCATAAAGGTTCTTGGGTAAGCTAAGTGCGGGTTTCTCCTGCCTTACTTACCAGTCCCCCGTTGAAAACCTGAACTAAGATAATATTTAGTCAGCACACAACCAAACACCCGGATGCAGGCTGACCCGATGTTATGAGGCGTATTTTTATTTATTTCTTTTTTTCAACTTTTTCAACTCTTTCTCATTGAGTAAATTCAAAGAGTCATGTTGCACTATACCAATAATATTCATAGCAACATCTATACTGTTTCCTTCATGTTGACCTGCTGTCCAGTCAGTATATTTTTTGCAATACTCAATTAAGCTTTCACAAAACTCTTTATTGTCTATTTCATGAACAGAATAATTAAAATCTTCTCCTTTGCAGTTAATAATAAAACTAATTCTAAAAAAGGTGTTTTCTATCCTAAAATCCTGTGGTTTCATTACTTCATTGAGTTTAGCTTCAAGTTCATTAATTGAAATGTTGCATTCTGGCTTTTCTGTAGTTACCCACCAAGTATTTGTTGTATCACACCGACTTTGTCCTAATGAGTTTAAACTAATTAGGAGTCCAATAATTACTAAAAAACAAGCTTTTTCTATTTTCATTTTAAACTATTATTAGTTAGCAAAGTGTATGTTTTTGCGGTAAAAATATGCCGCATAACGGTCCTGCTTTACTGGACGTGCGGGAGTTTCGCTCCGTTTCATTATCCCCCGAACAGAACCAACACGAATATAATATTTTGTCAGCAAACAACAAAAGCCCAAATAGCGTTTGAGCACGCCATGTTATAAACTGTTGCTTTTACTGTGTTTTCAAAGTGTTTATTTCTTCTTTTAATATCTCATTTTCATTTTTAAGAGCTTTCACTTCCTTATTCATTTCAATCATATAAAGAGTCAGTTCTTCAATCTTCTGCAAAAGCTTAGCATTCATTTCTCCAATTTGTACTCCATTCTCTTTAACTTCTTTTTCAGAAGGGATGTCAGGTAAATGATTATTCTCTTCAATAAAATTTTCAACTTCTTCTAGGTTCCTTAACTTGTAATCCTTTTTAAATACAAAATCAGCCCAATCAGCCTTTAATGCCACAACTACTTCTTCAGCAACCATCTTACCTGCTACAGCAAGTTTATATCCATTAGTTTCATAAGTTCCAATGCCAACATTTCCATCAGAATCAAGAATCATTTGAGGAGTGTTTGCTTCATAACTTCCCCTACCTGAATAAAATTCTAAATTCATTGTCGAAATTGCAGCATTAGCTCTGGCTTTAATACCTGCGTAGTGAGGCTCATCACCAGAAGTATCTTCACTCTTAAAACCTAATCCTCCAATGAAATCCCCAATCTCAACTTGATAATCATTTCTTGTAAGTATTATCTCTCCTCCAGTAGTAGAAGATATTTCATGAGTTACTCCTGCATCAAGACTCAATGGATTCTTTGTCCCAAGCCCAAAATTTCCTCCATTAGTAATATAACTATGTTCCGTTGCAATCCCTGTAAATTGAGATACTATAACATCGTTTTGATAAATAGATAATATTCCATCACCTGTTGTACTAGTGACCTTGAATAAGGTTTTATCAGAATTACTATGTTCTACTTTAAAAGTTCCTTTCAGGTGCAATTCACTTTCAGGATCATCCGTTCCAATTCCAACAGAATCTGCAAGGGTTGTTGGATAGATTTTCCCACCTATTTTTACCCATTGAGCATCTGTAAATGCTACAAAAAGTGTTAAAAATAAGCTTGTTAAAATAATCGATTTTTTCACGATAAGTTATGTTTTAGTTATTTGTTTTTTTTATTGGTTAATATTTGTACTGACCCAATTGTATTATTAGGCAATTGTTTGTAACGTTGTTATATGGAATAAAGTTCCACTTAATTTCTTATGTGTGGAACTGATAAAAAATCCTTTACATAACAAGTAATGCCGATTGTAGAGTTTGTTGTAAAGTTATTTTTGTTCCACAAAAGATATTTATAAATATAACATTATCTTAAATATTTACGAGATACTCAGAACAAAAAAAGGCTCAATTTAACCGAGCCTTATCTGTATTTATATGGTTCGTATTTTTTATTGCAGTGTATCAGACATGGAGTAATCATCGTAACGGTTACCTTTTACAAGCTTGTTAAGGGTTGTAAGTCTGAAATTAATAATGATATAATGACATTAAATCTTTCTTGCTTTTACAGAGTACATATATGGAATCTTATCCCGGTGTTTTTCAAAAACCCATTTGTCTTTTTTAATTTCAACCAGGTTTGGGAAGCAATTGTAAACCTGGTAAGGAAACTCATTTAAGAATTCTATTTTCATACCATTTGAAATCAAACTATTCATTACCTCACTCAAACTATGCTGCCATTCAATATGTTTAAGATTCTTTCCCGATACTTCCGAATTATCGGTATAGGAACTTTCAACCGCTGTTTCTAAAGGTTTTGTATTAAAATAACTATCTGTTATTTCCGCATCATTATTTAAGGTATAGATAAACGGATGAAATTCCACCATATAAAACATACCGCCCGGTTTTAAGTAACGGTTAATAATCTTTGCCCATTTATCCAGATCATCCAGCCAGTTAATTGCTCCGTACGATGTGTAAACAATATCAAATGTTTCATTTAATACATTTTCTATATCATAAACATTTGACCGGATAAACCTGGCCGGTATATCCAGCTCTTCGGACAACTCTTTGGCTTTCTTTATAGAAGTGTCGGATATATCAACTCCAACTACTTCCGCACCTAACCTTGCAAAAGATAAGGTGTCCATTCCGAAATGGCACTGAAGGTGAAAGATTTTCTTTCCTTTAATATCTCCCAGTTCTTCAAGTTCTATATGATTGAGTGAAGTTTTCCCTTTTTTAAAACTTTCGACATCATAAAAGCCTGATTCAGTATGTAAACTTGTTAATTCGTTCCAGCTTTGCCTGTTTTGTTCAAAACTATTCATTTAAAGCTATTTAATATTTTTATTTTTATCGACTTATGGCTAAAGTTCCCGCTAAGATACGATTCCACGTGATTTATTTCAGTAATGATCAATGAAAATTTAAAATACTTTATCCATAGGACTAGCGAAGTTGTTTTTTATATTTCCTGAATTGTGATAAATGATCGTGTAATACAGACTCATAGGAATCCAACCAATAAATAAATTCCTGTTTGTAACTGTCATCCAGATATGAATCTTCGATCATTATCCTGAAAGCCGGAATATTTTTATATATTTTATATGGCGCTTCAAGTTTCTTTTTGTCATAAAAATGGTTTTTCAGGACTTCCTGAAAACGACCGGTATGCTGATCAAATGATTCGCTTTCGTTTTTCCAATATTCCGGATATATAATTGTGTTTAAATCAAAATCATACGGGAGAATATATGCAATATTATCAAAAGAATTCAAAAATTTTATATTGTTACCTGTCCAACCCAAACTATCTGTATATTCATATTTCCAATCATAATTTGTGATAAAATGGTTAATCAGATTTGCATTTATTAATGAGGATCCATCAAGATAATGTACTTTCATTTTTATCTTCATCAGGTTGCATCTTTTCGCCACATCTTCATAAGATTCCACTATAAAAGCAAACTCTTCTGCCAGAACACTATCTTCCGGAGTTACATATTTAATTTTACACAAGCTCACGGAATTGGTAAGTGTTTCCAGGTTTTCCAATATGGAATAAATATAATACTCTGCTAAAAGCCTGTTTCTATGATCAGATGGTGATCCTCTGAAGATCCATTGATCTTTATTGGTTTCACCACAATGCGCAGTAATAAATACCTTCTCTAATCCTTCAAATATTGTTGATTCTACTGATTTGGGAAATTCGATGTCAAGTGGCTTAAATTTACAGAAAGCAAACCTGGACTTGCCTTTAGCTTTTATTTTAATTGGTGTTTTAATGATCTCGCCTTCATATGTATAACTTACTACACCATCTATTCTTTTTTGCTCTGATTTCTCTGTTTGGAACAAGTGCTCAAAATCAGTTTTTATTTCCAGCTCCAAAACTGAATCCACCGGTAAATTGAATAATGGAGAATTTGAACCGGAGCAATCATGAAAATCATATTCTTCGTTGGATATGATCAAAGTATCATAAGGTGTATTTAAATTCCTGTCCTGAGCATTTGAAGTAAAGGTTAAAACCATATATAGCAACAAAATAAGACAATGTAAACGAGTATTTGATATTGTATTGTTCATTTCAAACTTTCTTGTTCCGATTATTATAACATTCAATTAAACCTAAAGTTCTTCATAAATTATATATAAGGTTCAATTGGCGAAACTAAATGAATTATATGAATTCAAATTTAAGAAAAGAAAAATAACTTTTTATTTTGACGGTTTATATGCCCTTTTACTTGATATCTCTATGTTAGGTATTGATGTTAATTAACATTTTAACCATTTCGATATTATTGTTCTTTATGATTCTATGAATTTCAACTTCTGAAACATCATACCTGAACAGGTTATAAATAAACTTTGTACGTAATGGTTATGTTAAAAATTAATTTAACTAATACACATACTCTAATTCAAAAACTTTTAGTTTTCTCTGTTTTAGTTCGTGAAAGATCTTCTTCTGATTATTTAATGCTTTGTTGATCTCAGTAATATTCATTGTATGGCAATGAGGGCATTTGAGTATATATTTCCCAATTTCTTTGGCAGCAGTACAGTCTTTTTTTGAACGAAAAAACTCATTACAGGAAATACATTTAAAAACAATATCCTCCATCATATTGCTATCATCAGGAGAACTGCCGGTATTAACAACCATTGCGCCCATTGAGCGCTGCTTATTCAAAATATCCTGAATGGTTAATCGTGATGAATTATCTTCTTTGCTTTTATCGCCATTTAACAAGCTATTCAGCGTATTATTAACCAAAGTTTCCATTTGTTCATTGCTTAGTCCGGTTGAGCTGCTGTCTTGCTTCTCTTTTCGGTATTTTTCTAATTTATTATGCTTAATACCTTTGTATGCTTTTGCAATAAAATAGAGTACCGATTTACGGGTAATATCATCAATCATTAATTTTATATCACTTTTAGTAAACCTCTGTAATATTGCAGCGATCAAATCTTTCGACAGATTTTCAGTATTGATTATTTCTTTTAACTCATCGGGCTTAGATATTTTATGTACGGCTCTTACCCTTAAATACTCAGAAGTGTCTTTATCTGTAATTATCGCTTTAAGAATATCAGTGTCATTGGCAACTAAATCAACCTGAAATTCTTCATTTACCAAGGGGTTGTTGCCTCCCGATGCTTGTTTTTGCTTTATTGATTTTCTCATTTTTGATTTTGCCAACAAGGTTGTTAGATAAAACAACAGGACTAAAGAAATCAATACTGCCACAACAACACCTGCAATAAACCATCTTCTTTTACTCACTAGTTTTGGATAGTTCTCAATACTTGATTTGCTGTAGATATTTACCTCTCTTTTGTCATTATCGTCGGGTAATCCAAGAATCAATGCTTCGTCAGGTGTAGAGCAAATAAAGTGATAACCATCTAATTTTATTTGGGCAGGAACCATAAAACCCATTTGTTCATTGTTGTATTCATTGATGTCTTTAGTACTGGTAATTTTTCTCCTGACGTTGGTGTACGAGTATATGCTAATATTATGACGTTTAAGTTCTTGTTCGATTTTTTCTCTTGATTCAATGTATTTGCCTGAAGATAAATCGTACATTAATTCTCTATCAACAGCAAGAAATTGCCAATTTCCGTACATTTCCATACTACTGCCATCCAAAAGCAATTTCCCCGATTCAACATCTATCAGGTATTGCTCACTGTATTCATCTTCTAAATCCTCAATTATAAACAAATAAGGGTATTGGTTATGTTGAAAGAAGAATGCATGAGCTTTTTCACGTTCATAATCAAGTTTTAGATGAAAAGCTTGTGACTCATTAAGTTCGGTTTTTACCTTATACTCTAAACCGGGAGTGCATCCTATAATAATTACGGCAAGTAAGCCTATTGCAAATATTTTTGCTCTGAAGTATTTTTTCAACATAAGCTATTTTTCTATCAGGTTTTTCATTTCTTTGGTTTGGGCATTGATTAAAGTCCTAACCATTTCTATGTTATTGTTTTTCACGGCTTCGTGAATTTCAATTTTGAAAACGGTAAAACAGGTAAGCCTTTTTATTTATTGTCTCCGAATGTAAGTTTGGTGACAAAACTTTGAGCAAACCGACTTATTGAGCTAACCCACACAATGTTATCTTTTGAATAAATTATTTTCGTAAACTTGGCTGGCATGCCATCATCATCACTTAAGTAGTGAAGTTTTCCATCTTTCAGGTAACTTATTCCGTTTAGCATTCCGCCTTTAATGCCTCCAAAGATCATTATTGTGCCATTATTGGTTATGGCATATTGCTCATTCGATACATTCCCTGTGAGGGTTGTCCATTTATTGTTTTCAAAAGTGTGTATATCGCTTTTCCCCTTTAACATATTATAATTACACAACACAAGCTTATTACCACATTCATTCAGGCTTATTGCATGTAGCCCTTTAAAGTTAAAATCAAATCCATTGTTTTTGTCGTACTTGTACCACTCTCCATTAATTGCTACCGTAGCTGATTTTCCATGTAATACCAGTAAATTTTTATTGGGATCGGTTCTTAATAATACAGTGTTATTCTCGGCAAGCCCGTCATTGGTACCCAGCAATTTAGCTTTAGTGCCTATTATTTCGAGCAAACCTTTGTTTAGCCCGATATATAGCTTCTCCCGGTAAGTGGTAATGGTGCTTATATTTTCTTTATCACTGATAATTTCCCTGATATTAGCATCTAACTGAACTTCCCTTTCATTCTCTTCCGATTTAATTACAACTTTATCGGGGTAAACTAAAATAATACCCATGTCGGTAACATCAGCTTTTATAACACTTTCATCGTTGGTGAGGTATACCTGAAGATAGTTATAAAGGTTTTTTTGCCTTGAGTATTCCAGTAAAATAGCATTTTCGATGAGTTTATTGAAGCTCTTCAGTTTTTCTTCGTCTTTCACCAGTTTGTAAGTGCCATTAAAAACCCCAACCGCTTTGGTTTTTTCTTTATTACCAAACAAAACCTCATTGTCTCCGTCGGCAAACATGTTAATATCCGATGGTAAGTCTTTCCTTTTTAAAAAAGTCCAGTTGCCACTATCATAAATGCCCATTTCATTGTTTATGGTAAGAAAATAAACCCTGTTTTCATAATCAACAAATATCATTGTGGTATTGGCGAAATTCATTTTGCCCGATTCATGAAGCTTCCACGTTTTTCCATCGAACTGTAACAATCCTTTTTTCGAGCTTGTCCATATATTTCCTGACTTATCTTCTTTTAATAACAAAGGCTCTCTTACACTAATTACATTGGGATTGTATGCCGCAGGTGCCGGGAGCTTTTGCTCGTTCCATGTGCCATTAAAATACGTTAGTCTTTTAGGACCGGTAAACCATAACCTGCCTTTTGAATCATTCAGAACCGGCCCTCGTAAATCTTCATGAATTTCCTGGATACTTAGTTCCTGGGCTTTAATGTTTAGTATAGGAATTAATATTAAACAAAAATATAAAATTGATTTCATAGTAATATTATTAGGTTAAAATTCTAAACTTATTTTTGAGTCGCCACCAAGGCTATCAATAGCTACAACAGTTATTTTCCCACTATATGGGTTGGCATCGGTATATGCATATTCCTCATGTCCGCCAAAGGTTTTTGTCAAAGGTTCGTCATAGTGCAAAGACACATTGTTGCTACTATTCTCTAAAACCCACAAATACGACAATCTTCTGTTACTTGTTAAGTCATCAGACACTGCTAATTCAAATTTAAGAAAGCTTCCAATATAATTGTCCGATTCATCGTATTTTCTCTCCTCTTTCATTGTTATTTCCGAGATAACAGGAGGATTATTGTTTTTTGTGTCAATTACACCCTCTGTTAGCCAGGGCAAGGGATTTTCTGCCACAAAGATACGGGAAGATGTAAATTCCAGTTTACCCATTGAAAACTCATCAGGAGCATCTGCCGGAACTGTTAAAAAATTACCATCAACAGATGAAAACTTGATATAGGTAAAACTACCTCCGGTAATAAGGCAATTGTAAGTTTCGCCTTTGGGTAACTCAACCGAGAATTTACCATCTTCACCAACCGTACACCCCATTCCTTCATCGTTCTGAATGTTTTGCGGGCCAAAACTTAAATAGGGTTCGCTGCTAAGGAAATCATAAATGCTATATCCTTGAACTACGGTTTCAAAAGTACCTGAAAGAGTCAGGGTATTTTTTTGTGGGGTTTCGTCTTCTTCTTTTGTACAGCTTACAGATAATAATAATATGTTTATTGCGGCAAATAAAAGGCTAAAATTTCTCATAACTTTAGATCTTTACTCAGAATAAGTGCAAAGAAAATAAAAACTATCTCTTCAAGCAATACCGCCCTGGGGGTATTTTACTCTTTTAGAAATACTTGGGAAAATTTTACCAATTCAATCAGCTTGCCGGTTTCAAGCTTACGACAGATATTTTTTCGATGGGTTTTTACTGTTTGATAAGAAATACAAAGTTTTTCAGATATTGTTTTATTTGTATCACCTTCCGCTATTAGGCTTAAGATTTCTCTTTCTCTTTGTGTTAACGTGTTAAAGCGACAAAAATGTTTGTTATAGAAAGTATATCGTTCTTCTACAATTTCTTTTAAGAATGAAAAATCGTTTAACATTTGTAATGGCTGTGTAAAAGACAGCAAGTTTTTTCTATCCCGGTAATGCCGGCTTGTTGTATAATACAACTCAAACTTAGCTTTTGGGCTTTCCCTTAGTCTTTGTATAAAGCTAAATGTTTTTAAAGGGTCTCCATTTAATGAAAAATTAATTAATGATGTATTGAATATTTGCTTTGACTTTTCGTCGGAGATGGCATCAATGTGTTTTCTTCCTGCCTGTTGTATTTCTTCCATGCTTTTATTGAAAAGCTCCAGTGCATTTCGACTGTAATAGTCTATTCCTAATGTTTGCTTGTTATTCAAATGAATGTATCCCGGAATCAGTTCACTAAGCTCATCCAACGATATGATACTTTCGCTTTCCAGTAATGAACAATATTCCAAGTCAACAGCTTTTTGGATAATTATCTCTTTTTCAGAATATCTTTTCATGCTTGCAGTATGTTTTAAACTGGCTAACGGCCCGCAGGTATTAAATCAAGCAGGAACTGCCGTTCCCGATAACTATTGGAATCAGTGTCACCTGAGACCGAAATATAAAAGTAGCAATAAATTGTCAGACTGTAAAATTACCCGGTTGCTTTATGATCTCTAATGCTATAGGTTAGTTTTTGTATAGTTGAATTTACAGCAATAGCATTAATCATATTTATACAGGAGGAAATGGTTCCGGTAAATCAACTATCATAAAGGGATTTATATAATCATTACTAATTGGTTTATAATTACAAAGCAGGCCTATGTTTTGATCTTCCATTTGCAGATTCCTTGAGTTATCACATTACGATATGTTTATCAGAATATTATTTTATTAGAGTTAGTTAAGTTTACCATATGGATTCTTCCATTTACTTGCTTGCCTGAAAAACTCTTCGTATCCATTCTCTTTTATGAACTCAATTGACTGCTTATATTTTTTGTATTTGTAACCGTTTTTTGAGTACCATTCGCCAATTATAACACAATTTTTAATATCAGTACAGTCTGCACATGTGTCAAATTGTTTATCGCGGAAACAACATAATTTAATTTTACAATTTGCTTTGTCTATATCTCTTTCTCCTGTATCAAAGCCTAATTTGCAGCCCTTGCAAGTCCCATCTGCGAAGGATTTACAAGTTTTACAATATGCACCGCAACATCCTATAAATCTTTTTGGATTCATAATTTTTCAATATTATCTAAGATACATAATTATAATAAATTATAAAGAATTTTATTCTAAGCTTGTTAATTTTTTTACATAAATGATTCAAAAAACCATATAACTAAATTGTATTCCATGAAACCAATAAGAACCATGTATATTAATATCAGAAAGAACATATGTTGCTGTATATCCTAATTTAAGCTTTTTCCATGGCCTACCAGCAAACATTAATGAAATTTCGTCATTTGACCTGTATGATAGTCCGGTATAAAATCTGTTTTTAAAATTAGCATATGTATTAACAATCCAGAAATCAACATTAGGGTTCCATAATAAAATTATTTCAGGTTTTAGCTCCACTATTTCAGATACCTTAAATCGATAATTATAGTTGGATATCAAAAATGTTTTAAATATTTCCGGATTACTCCAATCTGGTGGATTTATATCCATTCCTAATAAATCATAGATTGATAATCCAACCTCATGATTTTTAATATTTACTAATGCTCCATATGACAAAATTGGATGATTACTCCAATCATCTTTACTGCTAATTCGAATTTCAGGATCAAACCCTATGGTTATATTTTCTAATGCATAATGATTTAATCCTATAGAAGTAGCTAAACGTAGCCTTATATTATTTTTAGTTTTAATCCTATAATTATAATTTAACTGCAAGATATGATTTTTAAAGACATCTAAATTGTAAGCGTAAATAATTCCTATACCCGAATTAAACTTTTCCAGGTAACTTTCTACGGATAAACCAAATAAGTCTCGTTCGTAATAATAGCCATCCATATTTTGCATCTTTTTAAGATCAATCCTTAATTTGATAGTATCACCAGTATATGCAGGGTTATAAGCTTTTTTATCAAAAAAAACATCCGGATTTGTAATTACATAATTATAGTCATAATATCTCACTCCTGTCTGTTGAGCTATTACAGCAACATTTACGATCAAGGAAAGGAAAATTAAAGCAAGTACTTTTTTACCCATAATCATTATTTATTTAACAAGGAGTTTCGAAGATAGCGATTATTTAAATTTTCAAAAACTAATAAGGCAAAAAGGTTCAAATTAATCGAGCCTTTACATTATCTGTTTCTTTATTAAGTGCTGATAGTCCAGATAGTACAATATTTTTAGTGAAATACTATTTATTTGCGATGATTCGAAGGTATTGCTTAAATTATCCCAAAAACCATTGATAATTTCATTATCATCAGTGAATATTCCGTTTTTCCAAACAATGGACATTTCGCTTCCGGGAGCAAATCTCCATAAGTACTGCAGGTCTATTGTAAATGCATTGTAGTTATAATTTTCATCTTCGCCATAGGTATCGTAATCAATCGGATCGCCTAAAGTTCCGTCATCCTGTAAATGATAAAAATCCGAATACTCTACCCTGCTCCAATAATGCCGTGCTCTAAGGCTTAAGGATATTTTATTATTGAATATGTATTTTGTATTTAACCTGTTTTCAATGGTCCGCTGATCTCTTCTTCCAAAATCTATAATGGTATCATTATTTTCGACATAATCATCTACATAACCATTCGTGTTATATCGCATATTGAAGTTTAAACGATAAGTTAAAAGCCATTTATCGCTAAACCTTACTCTTGGCCCAATTCCTGTCCAAAAACCTCTTTGATCTCCGCCAAATTCCTTCCAGCCACCAATATTATAATCAAGGGCAAACATTTTTCTATAATCAGTTGATATCCACCATCGGCCAATCATTACTTTTGGCATACTATATTTATATCCATCCACTCTTGGTTCAAAATAATCGTACCTGTTAAAAGGTTTTACTTCTGCAAATAATCCCGTATGAATATAAGATTTGGCAAAGGTTGTATTGGTTCTGAAATTAACTTCAAAATCGGCATATTTTCGAGGTTTGTACAGATTTTGATACCTAACGGATACTTCATTGTTCCAGTTTAATACTTTCCAAAAAGGTTCCTTAATATTGTATGCAAACTCAGCATCCCAGCTTGATTCATTATTATTCCTGATATAACCCATATCGTTAGGGTCATATGTGTCTGATTCGGTATTGTGTCCTACCTCAAAAAGAAAATTACCTTTTGTTTTGGATAGCATTAAAAAATACTTATGTCCAAAATCGCTGTCTTCGGTATATATCTGACTTACCGCTCCACTCACAAAGAGCTGATAAGAATTCTCTTTATTCATTAATTTAAGCTCTCCACCGGTAACATTGGCTGTATACTGTTCTTCAGTATGCATTACGTTTGTATTGGCTAAACTTATGTACGAGTTGTTTTTTAAGGTTTGATCCAATACAAACATATTGTAATTTGTAAATCCTTGTGTTTGAAATTTTCTTTTATCACCCGTTATGGTATCTCTTATTTCTGCATAGGCATCACCTGTCATTGCATTTAGAAATCCTACTCCCAACCCACTTTTTGTACGTCCGGATATTTTTGTAGCATTAATTAATTGTGTTTCTGCCGGATTTTTATCAATTACTTCATTGGTATCCAGATCATCTTCGGTATCATCTGAATTCTTTGGTGAGCTGCCTATTCGTCTTGAATAAAAAATATTTGCTTTATTGAAAAGTTCAGTACCTTCTGTGAAGAATGGCCTTTTTTCGTCGTATTTTACTTCAAATGGTGAAAGATTTAGTATTTCATCATCGGATTGAACCTGTCCAAAATCCGGGATTAGGATCATATCCAGGGTAAAACTTTGGTTGATTCCCCATTTAAGATCCATTCCGGCATTAAAATCATTGTTCCATTTATTTTCGTCGGCATCATTTTCCAGGTAAGCTGAAACATAAGGAGTTACCGATAACCGTAAAGGAGGTTCGATGTCCTTAATTCCGGTAACTTCTCCCATTTGATTCACAAATCCTTCAACCGTATTGTCCACATAGTTCCAGGTACTCCACTCTCTGTATCTTCTTATATGCCTGAAGAAATGTATTCCCCAAATTTGATCTTCATTTTTCGAAAATCTCAAGGCTGAATACGGTATTTTTATTTCAACAACCCATCCAATTTCAGTAATGTTAACTTCGCTTTCCCATACTCCATCCCAGTTTGAATCTCCATGATTTCCATTATGTTTACCATCGGATTGAACACCAGATGCCGAAACCATAAACTCAACGGCATTTACCCCATCGTTAAATGTGTTAATAAAAATTGAAAACAGATCAGAGTTCATATCTGAAAATTCGTCTCTTACTCCTAAATCCTTTATAATACTATCAGGGCTTGTATCATACAAAACAGCACCAAAATAAATGGCCTGATCATCATATAAGATCTTTACTTCCGAGGGTAATGAAGGTTTAATTCCATTGTATGGTTCATATTGGTAAAAATCCTTAGCAGCAGTAGCATTTTTCCATGCCTTGTCATTTAAAATACCATCAATTTTGATCGATTCCGAAGTTCTTTTAATTTCTAAAGTTCGTTTTTCATTATTTAATGCCTTTGAAGTATTTAAAATTCCCAGAAAAACAACTAATAAAAAAATACCTTTTCTCACGTTCTATACTTTTCAGATTTCCATTTTTAAAATTCCCGTGATAACAAGACTTTATAATCTTAAAATGGTTTAATCCGAAATTAGAATTCAGATGTAAAATGAAAGTTAATTTTATCGAACTTTTGCTGAGCCATTTGCAGAGCATACGGAGAATCCGCCATAAAAACTTCTCTGCCATGTTTGTCGATAGCCAGATTTGCATATTTCCTTTTCTGAAAATCTTCTAATTGAGCTTTATCTGTTGCCTCGATCCAACATGCTTTATGCATCTGAATTGGTTCATATTTACATTTTGCTCCATATTCATGTTCCAGGCGGAACTGAATCACATCAAATTGAAGTTGTCCGACAGTACCGATAATTTTTCTTCCATTGAACTTATTGGTAAATAACTGTGCCACACCTTCATCCATTAATTGATCGATCCCTTTAGCCAATTGTTTGTATTTCATTGGATCGGCGTTTTCAACATAACGGAACATTTCCGGTGAAAAACTTGGTAAACCTTTAAAATGTATCTCTTCTCCTTCGGTTAATGTATCACCGATTTTAAAGTTTCCTGTATCGTGAATACCAACAATATCGCCTGGATAAGCTTCATCAATTACTGATTTTTTTTCGGCCATAAATGCTGTTGGCGATGGGAACTTTACTTTTTTTCCTACTCTTACATGCTGGTAGTTTGTATTTCTTTTAAAACTTCCTGAGCAGATCTTTACAAATGCCAAACGATCACGGTGGTTTGGATCCATATTGGCATGAATCTTAAAAATAAATCCTGAGAATTTGGTTTCAAAAGGATCAATATCTCTTTCTTCTGCATTTACCGGTCTTGGGTGCGGTGCAATATTAATAAAGCAATCCAGCAATTCCTGAACTCCAAAATTATTCAATGCACTTCCAAAAAATACAGGTGCCAGATCTGCTGCCAAATAATCGTTTACTTCGAATGCAGGATAAACTTCTGTAATTAATTCCAGTTCTTCGCGCAATGTTGCAGCGTATTGGTCTCCAATATATCCTTCCAGGTCCGGATTATTAATATTTTTAAACTCTATTACATCTTCGATGGTTTGTTTGCTTTCACCACTAAATAAATTGAGTTTCTCTTCATATATATTGTAAACACCTTTGAATGTAGGACCATTACTAATTGGCCAACTTAAAGGCCTAACATGGATCTTTAATTCATTTTCGATTTCATCGAGCAATTCGAATGGGTCCTTACCGCTCCTGTCCAGTTTATTGATAAAAACCATTACCGGGGTTTTGCGCATACGGCAAACTTCCATAAGCTTTCTCGTTTGGGGCTCTACTCCTTTTGCCGAATCAATTACTATAATAACGCTATCAACTGCTGTTAACGTTCTGAAAGTATCTTCAGCAAAATCCTGGTGACCGGGAGTGTCAAGAATATTTATTTTTTTACCTTTATATTCAAAACCCATTACAGAAGTAGCCACAGAAATACCACGTTGGCGTTCAATTTCCATAAAATCGGATGTTGCCGTTTTTTTGATCTTATTGCTCTTTACAGCACCAGCCACATGGATAGCTCCTCCAAATAACAATAACTTTTCCGTTAATGTAGTTTTCCCGGCATCCGGATGACTAACAATTCCAAAAGTTCTTCTGCGTTGTATCTCTTCTTTAAACCCCATATCATTATAAATTAAAACTCCGAAACTCATATGTTTCGGAGCTGCAAAAGTATAAAAATGTTGCTGATTTGCTAAAATTATAATATTAAATGATTATACATTTTCATTTATAAGCTATTATAGTTGATGTTTTTCATTTGTCCCATTCCTAAAGCCCCGCTTGCCGGCCGGCAGGTATATGAAGAAAATCAATATTTACATGCTAATTACTATTCCAAATTAGTTCGCCTGAACTATACGTATTTAAGATCTTTACTCCCGGGATTTTATCCAGCTCAATCTCCATGATATCCTCTTCTAAGACAATAAAATCAGCCATTTTACCTACTTCAATACTACCTTTTTCGTTTTCTTCAAAAGCCGCCTTTGCAGCCCAAATGGTCATTGATTTTAACGTTTCTTCTCTTGTTAAAGCGTTTTCAATCTGGAATCCACCATCCGGATAACCTTCGAGATCTTTTCTTGCAACAGATGCATAAAAGGTTAATCTTGGGTCAATTTTTTCAACAGGAAAATCTGTTCCGTTAGGGATCCATCCATTTTGATCCAGTAATACCTTATATATGTATGCATTTTTAATTCGGTCCCCTAATCTTTCATCGGCCCAATACATATCAGATGTACAATGTGTTGACTGGATAGACGGTACAATATTGAAATCACCAAATTTGTTTATATCATCAGGATGAACAACCTGCGCATGCTCAATTCTCCAGCGTTTATCATTTGGTCCTTTTAAATATTCAGAATATATATCAAGCATTAACCGGTTACCATAATCTCCAATACAGTGGGTATTTATTTGATAGTTATTTTCAATAGCCAGCTTACACATATCATGGTAAAACCCGATTGGTTCTATGATTAATCCCTTATTTCCGGGGTCATCGGAATAAGGTTCAATTAAACTCGCTCCCCTGGAACCTAAGGCGCCATCAGCGTAAAGTTTTATAGATCTAACATTCAAATAATCAGTTTTATAGATACCCTTCTTAACAAAATGATCAATATTTTCGTTAGTAGGTTCAAGCATAGCATAAACCCGCATTTTTACTTCGCCAATCTGTTGTAAAGAATCTAGCATTAAGACTTGTGTTTTATATAAACCTGCATCAGAAACAGATGTTAGCCCAAGCTCAAAACAGTTCCTTTCTCCCTGCTTTAAAGCCCTTATAGTTGATTCTTTATCAGGTTTCGGTATTAACTTACTTACCAATGACATTGCGTTATCGATTAAAACTCCTGTTGGTTCTCCATTTTCAACATACACCTTTCCTCCTTCTACTTCGGTTTCTGCTGTGATTCCTGCCAATTGAAGTGCTTTTGAGTTAGCAATAGCAGCATGACCATCAACACGTTTTAAATAAACAGGTTTGTTAGGAAATGACTCATCTAACTTTTCTTTTGTTGGAAATTCTTTTACTTCCCAGTCATTTTGATCCCAGCTACGACCCAAAACCCATTCCGAATTATATTTTTCATCGTGCTTTTTAATTACATCCAAAATTTCATCAAACGATTTTGTGCCTCTAAGGTTTGCCTGAAGCAATGTCATACAATATCCGTAAAAATGTGCATGTGCGTCGATAAATCCCGGATATACTGCTTTTCCGTTTAAATCAATTAGCTGATCCGAATGATACTTTGCTAATATATCTTCTGACTTTCCAACAACTACAAATTTCCCATCTTTTACTGCAAAACTTTTAGCAATAGAAAATTCGGAATCTACAGTATAGATGGTTGCATTGGTAACTATTAAATCAACTCTTTCCTTTTTACTACATGATAATATTATGATTGCGAGAAAAGGAATTAATATGAACTTTTTCATGATGATAAGTTTAAAATGAGCCTTAAAATTAAAAAATCTAAATTGTTGATACTAGGAATTGGAAACTATTCTTCTTTTATAAGATCTGTATAAGATATATACACCAATTAAAAGTGTTAAGATTGCAATCCCAAAAGTTGAAGAGAATCCTAATAACTCATAAAATGCTATACCAATAACAGGGGCAGCTAATCCCCTCAATCCTGTAGCAAATAAATGTATAGATTGGTAATCGCCTGCTTCTTCATTTTTACCAAAATATGAAGAACCAATATTCCAGGA
The DNA here is from genome assembly GCA_028282785.1 of Bacteroidales bacterium. GTDB lineage: Bacteria > Bacteroidota > Bacteroidia > Bacteroidales > UBA12077 > UBA12077. The sequence goes on from JANQHE010000037.1 coordinate 26,084, forward strand.
TAATAACATCGTTGAAAAGAAAAGTCCGTAAAAAATTGTTGAAATCACTAAAGTGAGGTATATCTGTAAATTCCACACTTCTATATGTAACGGAATAAATTCGGACAATCCGACAAATAAAATATAACCAGCCATTGAAATAAAGGGGATTATGGTAAATTTTCGCGGGTCCACTTTTCCAATGAGTTTTCCAAAAACAGGCAATAAAATGATCGCAATTATATTATAGGCATTCTGATAAAAAGCCACACTTGAATAATTTAAATTCAAGGCCTTATCAAAGAAGATATTAATTACCGACCTTGTGCTCATAAAACCAAAACCGTAAAACATATAAGCTAACTGAAAGTCAAAATAAGCCCGGTTAGTTTTTAAAATATCGATCATCTTTTTAAATGATCCGATAACAGCATCAAAAATCCCTTGTGAAAATTCGGGTAGTTCTTTTGGTATAAATTCAATCCAGGAAATAGCTATAATACTTAAAATACCAAGAAAGCCAAGAGCCGGAAAAAACCAGGTAAATGAAAATGCATCTTTATCCAAAATTAATCCAAGTGTAAAAAACATTACCATCATCACTATTTGCCTGATGGATGATGATACTCCATACAATTTACCAAAGTTATCCTTCGAATATGCATTTTTAAGAAATAAATTGATCGTTGGCAATACGATTGGATATGATAAATAGTAGGTAAAGAATATAAACAGAAATACATAATGGTATATAGAATTGACTGTATATAAACTTATATCTTTTGGAAAAAGCAATAAAATCAATAAAGGTAAATGTGTTAAGAATCCTGCCCTACGCAGCATTCTCCTTTTTCTTTTGGTCCGGGCAATTAACTCGTTAAAAAGAACCGATAATAATAAAACAATTACGCTTGATTGAAATAAAAAACTCAGCTGATAACTTGTACCATTTAAACTTTTAATAAACACATATTCATTTAACCAAAGAGCGGCACGTATCATTCCATCTATAACGGAAAAAACTGCATGTAAATAAAAGGTCCTTTTTTCCTTTGTGCTTAGATATTTGAATATTTTTAGTTGCATTCGGATAAATTGAATCGATATAGACCGGCAAAGATAATTTAAGTTTAACTCGTTTTATTGGATTATGGCATTTTTCTGCCTTAGGTTTATAATCTTGTTAATTTTATAATTTACAGCATATTCAGAACTCGTTGAGCTGTAATAGTAATGATGGTTTCTAAAATATATGCTTTGCATCTATGTCTATAGAGATTTTATTATGGTATTTATCTAATGTTAATTAACAATTAGTACCTAGCATTGTTAACTTATTTTAACCTGATTAATTCAAAAAATCTATGAATTAATCTTGCGAGGAAGAAATAATAGATAGTTTATTGAGTTCATATTATCTACTTATTTCTTGTCATGGTTAACCTGTACTATTCATAAATATCGAAAAAATAATATTTATGAATCGCCAGGTTAAAGATTATCTCATCGAAAAAGTATTAACTTTGAGATTCAAAATTTGATATTATGGATATAAAGAAGAAACAAGGCAGGTACGATAGAATATATAAACAGTTAAAAGAATTACTTCTAAAAACAAATGATCCTTATGCAAGAATGTCTTCTATCGTGGCAGTTTTACATAATAAAATGGAATATTTTTTCTGGACCGGTTTTTACTTTTTAAAAGATGGGAAATTAATAGTAGGACAATATCAAGGTCCTGTGGCTTGCCAGGAACTGAAAAAAGATACCGGAGTTTGTTGGGCAGGAATTAATCAACAAAATGCCATCATAGTACCGGATGTAGAAAAATTTCCAGGCCATATTGCCTGCGATTCCCGCTCTAAATCAGAAATTGTAATTCCATTAAAAAACAAAGAGGGAAATATTATTGGTATTTTAGACGTTGATAGTAACGAATATAATCAGTTTGATGAAGTTGATGAAAAAGAACTCACCAAAATATTAGATCTTATTTATACTATTTAATTTTCCAATGAAAAAATCCATTTTAATTGTACTTGTTTTATTTACTTTCCAGGTAAATGCCCAACTTAATATTAATTATTACTTAAACAGAGGGCGTGCTCAACTTTATGCCGAAAAGTTCAGTGAAGCAATCGAATCATTTAACGTAGTTATTAAGGTTAAACCGGAGCTTCCCGATCCCTATTTTTTAAGGGGAATAGCTAAGTACAACTTAATGGATTATTTGGGTGCCGAACAAGATTATAATAAAGCAATTGAGTATAAATCCAATTATACAAGTGCATACCAATACAGAGGATATACCCGAATAAATCTGAAAAAATACTATTTAGCAATTAATGATTTTAGCCAGGCCATAAAGCTAAACGCAATTGAACCTGATTTTTATGTGGCCCGCGGATTTTGTAAAATAAATGTAAACCAATATAATCAAGCGATTACTGATTTTAACAAATCGCTGGAAATTACTAAGAAAAATAAACGAGCCTATTTTTATCGTGGTTTGGCAAAAAATTATCTGGAAGATACGCTAGGTGCCCTTTCCGATTATGATATGGCTCTTAAACTTGATCCTGAATTTGTTGATGTATACATGAATAAAGGTATACTTTACTCGGAATGGCACAAATATGATACTGCCATATTACATTATAGCAAAGTAATTGAATTAGACCCTTTGAATGCCAGAGCTTACATGAATAGATCCTTAGCACAATATCATTTGGATAAAAAAGAAATCTCAATTTTAGATCTGGATACTGCCATTCATATAGAACCGGACAATTCGATGGCATTATTTAACAGGGCATTAATAAAGAGCGAATCAGGAAAAAGTAACGAAGCAATTAAGGATCTCGATAAAGTAATTGAACTAAACCCTCAAAATATTTTGTCGTACTTTAATCGTGGATCAATTAAACTGGATATTAGTGATTTACAAGGAGCTTTTATTGATTTTACACACGCTATTGAAATTTATCCTGACTTTGCCAAGGCATATATCAACAGGTCCGTTGTTCGACAAAGGTTAAGTGATATTAACGGAGCTATTGCAGACCGGGAAATGGCCGAACAGATCATAGAGAATGTTAAGCAAAATCAAGATGATTATATAAGTTATGCAGATACTGCTGAAAATTACAAAAGCTTAATTACATTTAAGTCAAGTAATCGATTTTATAACAATCCTAATTTCAACCAACGTATAGTTCCTGAAAATAATTTTAAACTGGTTTTTGGAGAAAAAAACAGCAAATATCTTGATCGATTAGGAGTACTCTACGAATCTTATGATATTCTAAAAGCTAAATATGCAAAATATGACTTAACGATTGAAAATGAAATAGACAAGGTATTTGATACAGATTATATTAATAGTGAGATTGAAAGATTAAATGAAGAATATAATAAAACTACCGATCCTGTAACTAATCTTATTCAAAGTAGTATTTATAAAACGTTAACAAGAAACTATAATGGAGCTCTCTCTGATCTGGATCTGGCTATTAAAAAAGATCCTGAAAACTTTATGGCTTATTACTGCAGAGCTAATGTCCGATCGGAAATGATTGATTACATGAAACAATTAGAACAGGAAAATGAAGTTATACTTATTAATCCCATGGGAAATACCAATGCGAGTACTATCAAATCATATAAAAGCTACCAGGATTATAATATGGTAATTGAAGATTATATGCGGACGCTTACATTGGTACCTGAATTCATTTTTGCTGCATATAATCTGGCCAACACTTATGTCAAAACAAGAGATTATAATAAAGCGATTGATTTATATGATGCGGTAATTAAGCTTGAACCCATATTTGCCGAAGCATATTATAATCGTGGATTAACTTATATCTATTTAAAACAATCCGAAAATGGTTGTATGGATATGAGTGTATCAGGTGAATTAGGGTTGCAAAAGGCTTATACTGTGATTGCAAGATTTTGCGAAAATTAAAAGAGCCAACCATATTAAAGTTGGCGACTCTTTCGCGGGGTTACTATTTAATTAAAACTCAGCTTGCTTTCTTAAATCCTCAATAAAATCTGATTTTATCCAATAAATGTCAGGATTCCCGTTTTGTGGGTGATTGTGCAGTTCATTAATCTTGTCTCTTGATAACATCTTAACCATATTTTTAGAAACTTTAGCTGACATGAAAAATAAATATTTTTGGTCAGGAGATGTAGTAATTGACCAACCACCGCCACTTTTTAAATACTTTTCCAAATTAATCGGGTTACTCCAATGATCATTTTCATCTCTAAATAAAATATAATAATTGGTATTATTCGGAGAATCCGAGGTACCATACATTGGAACAATTATGTAACTCTCATCATAGGCTATTGTAGCATTATATCTGGCTTTACCTCCATTAACCTTTTCATTAAGTTTTTCCGGTTTAGTGTATTTACCATTAACAAATTTCGACCGGTAAATAAATTCTTCTTTTAGAGATGTATCCATTGCAGTATAATATAAAACTCCATCCTTGGTTAACGTAGGAAAATAATCGTTTTCTCCGGTATTTACCGGCTCTCCTAAATTATATGGTTCACCCCATTCGTTTTTATTATTTTTCTCCGAAACCCAAATGTCATATGAGCCAGGTTCTTCTCCACTAATTGGCATGTTACTTACAAAAAAAAGTTTTTTACCATCCGCAGTTATAAATGGTTCCAGATATTTGTATCTGGCATCAGTACAATACTTAAAAACTTCCGGTTCGAGCCATTTCCCGTTTTCCTTTTTAGTATGAAAAATCGTTGAATATATTAAACCTATACTTCGTCTAAAAAAAATCTCATTGCCATCGGGTGTAAAAACAATATCTCTTTCAGAACATCCGGTTGAAACTATACCTGGTGCAAATAAAACTGCTGAATCACCTTGAAGTTTTTGTCCCAGATACGCCCCTGTTAGTTCCGGAAATTTATTAGGCTGCTGATTGCAAGAAATAAACATTATAAGTGTAATCGTCAAATAAGTTAGTTTTTTCATATTTTTTGGTTTGATTTATTACAAGATCAAAACTAACGTATTTTCCCCTATTAATAAGAATTATTTCAGCTATAGGATAAATAATAATATATAAAAGCGTAAAAAAACCGCATAATGAATATTATGCGGTCTCTTTTATTTTTGAGTTATTTAAATTTTACCCTCAATCCAGTTCACAATTTGTTCTCCCAATGGATTAGTTTTGGGATAAGCTACATCAACTAATTGCCCTTCCTCATTAATCATATATTTCTGAAAGTTCCATTTTACTTTTGAATCCATTACACCATTTAAGTCTTTTGAAGTAAGCCATTCATACAATGGATCAATATCATCACCTTTTACGGATATTTTCGACATCATTGGAAAAGTAACATTATATTCAGAAGTACAAAAGTTCTTAATTTCCGAATTTGTTCCCGGTTCCTGTTTCATAAAATTATTTGCAGGGAAGCCTATAATAACAAAATCTTTTGAACCATATTTTTCATAAAGCTTTTGTAAATCTTCGTATTGAGGAGTTAAACCACACTTTGAAGCAGTATTTACAACTAAAATCTTCTTTCCTTTTAACGAAGATAAATCATAATCCTTTCCATCGATATCCTTTACTTTAAAATCATAAAATGTTTTCGACTGCGACATCAATGATAATGAAATCACTATTAAAGCTATAAGTGTAATTGCTTTTTTCATAATTGAATTTTGTTTTAAAATTTATATTTAAACTCTAAACAGGTAAGAAACAATTATGTTCAAAAAAATTATCGGTTATCGAGGAAAAAATAACTTACCGAAAAGTTCCATAATGTATTTTGAGATCCCCTAAATGTGGAGTCATCATTTATCTCAAATAAATCGGTAAGTGTAATCTGGTATCTTAGACCAAATTGAAATTCACCAATCCCTGTATTGTAAGCTAATCCTACTTCTGCAACAATACTATAATCAAATTTATTTTCTATTTTCTTTTCGTAATATTCACGTCTATAAGTTTCATCATTAACTACAACACTTTCTTTTTCCGACAAAAGGTATGCAAATGAAGTACCAACGTTTAAATAATATTTCAAATTTGGTCTTTTCCCGATTACCACTTGAGTCATAAGCGGTAATTCAATATAATCCATATTTCTATTATATGAATTATCAATTGTGTCCAGTTTTTCTGTCCATCCTTTCTTGGAATAGTTTAATTCTACTTGTAAAGCAAATAACTTTTCATTCTGAAATTTGAAAACCAATCCTCCATGATAACCAACATGAGGATCCGTTTTAATACTGGGATCAAAATTAACAGAAGTATAGCTTGCTCCTTGTTTTACACCAAACGCATAAAATGATTTAAATTCTTCATCCTGCGCAATTATAGGTAAAGTTAAAAAGCATATTAAGACTATAAAAAGATACTTTCTCAAAACGATTTTTTTATAATGAACAGCAAATATAATGAATAGTCTTATTAATTTTTATTTTGGACAAACTTATATTAATACTTAATGTAGCGGATTTTTAATTTCATTTGTTATATTTGTTTAATAACTTACATGTGATTATGTATTTTGAACAACCATCTATATATCCATTAGGAATCAGAATTGATGAACCGGTTACTACACTAACGGATTTAATGGTGTCGTTCGTTTGTTTTTATGCATTCTATAAACTTAACAAGATTCATGTTAATAATAAGGTGCACTTTTACCTCAGATATTATTTCCTGAGTATGGGAATTGCAACTGCAATTGGTGGCTTAATTGGCCACAGTTTTTTATATCTTTTTGACACTCAATGGCAATCTCCTGAGAAATTTGTAAATATTATGGAAAAAATATTTGGCGAAAAATTAATGAATGACGTTGCGAATCCATGGAAACTGCCGGGATGGTTAACAAGCATGTTTTCAATTGCACTGGTTGAACGTGCTTCAATAGAGTATGCAAGGCCCTTAATTAATAAAAAAGTTGGTGCAACCTTCGCATGGATAAACATAATAGAGCTCCTGATATTTGTGACTATTACATTTCTTACTTTAAATTTCTTTTTTGTCGAAGTTCACTCGGCTTATGGTCTGCTTATAGTAGTAACAGGCTTTAACCTTGTAGTTTTTATAAAAACCCGTAAGAAAGGAAGTAAATTATTTTTAATTGCAGTAGGTTTTTCAGCCATGGGTGCCTTGTTCTTTATGAATGAATGGGGGCTTAGTCCGTGGTTTAATCATTTTGATATCAGTCATGTATTTATGACCTTTAGTGCCATTTTCTTTTACATTGGTGCTAAAGAAGTTATTACAGATCCTGTTTTATGTAAATAAATTGTATTTAATTTTCCTCGAAAATAGATTAGTTTGTGAAATTTAAGTTTCCAAATATTGCTTTTATTAAGAGAATTTTTGCGGTAATAAATTTATAGTATTTATAATGTACCCTTAAATTCAAATCCCAATTTTGATTGTAAATCGGTTAATTTTGAAAATATCTTTTTTAGTATTGATCTTTCTATTTCGCTAATTTGTCTGGGGTTGATATAATTATCCGGTTCTTGCCCTTTATGCAACAAATCAAGCTGATGTTTTAACCTAAAAGTCATTAAGTAGTTATATGCGTCTGTGATGCTTTTCTCATCTTTATCAGAAAAGATGCCTTTTTCCACTAATGCATGAAGTCTTTCCAAAGAATTTACAGCATTTACTTTGTTCTTTAATGAAAATACTCTCAAAAATCCTGTAAGAATAGTTATTACTTGTTTAATGTCAAAGGCGGATTTGTGTTCATCACCTGATTCAACAATAAAGTTTCCAAAAAAACTAATGGGTGGTTTAAGTGATAATATTGTTTGAGCAAGATGATATAAAAATACCGCTCTATTATGTTTGATCTCTTCGATATGGTTTAGTAAATCGCAACTCAAGGTGGCATCGCCTTCTAAAAATCTCATATCGTAAAAGATACTTGTATCGATCAAAGATTGTGGTGTTGAAGAACTTATCCATTGATTAAAATACTTTTTCCAGACGGTTAATGGTTGACACCACTTTGGGTTTTGTGTCATAACTTCTCCATTACAATAAGTATAACCAATAAAATCAAGCCAAAAATTAATTTCTTTCCCCAGTTTTAAGAAATAGTTTTGTGTATCAATGAGTTTATCCTCAGGAATATCTTCAAAAATAAATGCATTATCCTGATCTGTTGCTAAGGTTTGTTCTTGCCTGCCAACACTTCCCAATGTGATAAAAGCGTATTTTACCGGAGCCATTCCAATTTCTTCTTTACACAAGAAAATTACTCTTTTTGTAATTTGATCTGAAATATTACTTATTAATCCAGTTAGCTTTTGTACCTTCATTCCGCTTTGCATCAAAGCCTTTACCAATGGTGACAACTGATTGTAGCATTCTTTAAGTTCCTCCTTAGTTTCGGCAGCTTTTATTTTATGAGTTAACATTGTTTGAGAATGATGTTGCGCATTTGCGAGATCTTCCAAACTTAAAATGCCGGTAACATCTCCACTCTGATTAACCATACATATATGTTTTACCTGCTTAGCTCTCATTTTAAGGATAGCTTCGAATAACATTCGGTTTTCTAAAATTGTTATCAATGGAGCTACCATTACTTTATGGATTTTTTCTTCAAAATCTATATTCTCTGCTACTACTTTGTCTCTTAAATCCGAATCAGAAAAAGTTCCAACAGGAATTCCTTCCTTAGTCTCGACTAATATTACATCGGAATTTGTTCTTGCCATAACTTTAACAACCTTTTTGACAGGTTCATCAAGATAACATCTGGTAACAGGTCTTTCCAATGTTTTTACCGCTTGATTGAGAAAATTATTAGCAACTTGTAAATCCTCTACCAATTGTTGATTTTCTTGCTGCTTTTTAAGTTGTTGGCTAACATCCTGTATTATTCCATCGCAATATCGCTGGTTTTCATCAGAGTTATCAGAAATAAATAAAGAAGCCTTAACGGTAACCACAGAATTTTCTTTGGTTTTTATCCTTACAATTTGATCAATTACTTCATTATCAGCAAATAGTTTATGTAAAATTTCCTTTTTATTTTCTTTATCAGAAAAAACTTCTAAAATATTCAATTTAGAAATTTCTTCTCGTGTATAGCCAAATAGCTTAAGTGCTGCATTATTAATATCTATAAAGCTTCCTTTCCTTCCTAAAGTTGATCTAAAAACTCCAATATTGACCTGATCCGTCATTAATTTAAATCGTTCAACCTGATGGTCTAATTCCTTTTTTGCCAGTTCTGTTTTACTAACATCTTTAAGCGCTAATAAACAGCCATACTTATTTTCAAATACAATAGAAGATACACTAATATGTACTCCAATCATATCGTCATCTTTTTTTCTTAGGTTAGTTTCCAAACTTAAAATTCCCGACTCTCTTTCAGACGGATTCTTTTCAAGGAAATTATTTAAGAGTGATGCGGTATTTTCTTCGAATAACGAATGGTAATCTATAACTTTTAATTCTTGATTGGTATAACCTAAAAGTTTACATGCAGGAGCATTAACATAAGAAATTCTTTGGTCTAAAATCATTACAACTCCTTCGGTTGAAGCCTCTACTAATGTTTTATATTTTTCCCTTGATAATTTTAAATCATTGAGGGCTTTTCGTTTTTTATTTTCAAGTCGAAGATTTTGAATTACAATATATGTTAGAATAATAGATATAATAACCATTATTAAAATTGAAATATAAATCAATCTTTTCTCAAGAGTTTTTATTTCCTGGTACATATCTTCCAGGTAAATACCGGTACCAACAACCCAACCCCAGGGTTCAAAACCTTTTACAAAAGATAATTTAGGTACAATATGCGTTGAATCATCTTTCCATTGCCACATATAATTCACATAACCTTCTCCGGAACTTTTTACTACTTCAACACATTCAATAAAAAGCTTTTTCCCATGCGGATCTTGATATTCAGACAGGTTTTGTCCATTCAGATCAGGCCTATATGGATGAATTATCATTTTTGGTCGCATATCGGTTATCCAGAAATAATCTTTAAAGCTATCGCCATAACGAAGATTACCAACTGCATCGATTGCCATTTCTATTGCCTGCTCTTGAGTTATTAGTCCTTCATTTTCCTCATGATGATAGTTTTCGAGTATACTCCATGCAGAATTTGTAAGCTCCCTTATGGTTTCTTTTTTTCTATTCATTAAAGAAACTTCATAATATGGAACTATAACAAAGAAAAATACCAGAATAAATATGGTAAGCGTAACAAAAGCCGGGAATATAATATTAATTGGCAATCGCCTTTTTTCTCTTTTTTCTGTCATATTTAACAAGTCTTTTAAATACGAATAGCTTCAATGGTTCTATTAATTGTATCAAATACTATATAACCGTTTTTGGATTTCCCTCTGGCTATAGCCGGACAAAGAATTATATATGGTTCTGCTCCAAGCGAATATAATCCAAATTTATTGATTTTTAAACTCTTACCTGTTACAACCCCAACACCATCCATATGTGTATGTCCAACAAAGGAAATATTTATTTCATTCTTTTTCATCCAATCAAAGTGCAGAGCAAAACCACTTTTATTATTGAAAAATGTAGTTAGGTTTCCATTAATATCAGGGTATATAAAATGGGAGAACGAAACTTTACCGGATTCAGTATCCAAAACTTCCCATGATTTAAGGTTTTTTATCTTATCAAAATCATTATTTTGTAAATCTGTTGTAGCTTCATTTTTATAAGTAAAATACAAATGTTCATACTTTCTGATTTTTTCATCCATTGGGATTGAATACCAATTTTCCGGAAAAAGAATTTCTTTATAATAATGAGGAATCCGCTCAACAGCATTTATTTCATGATTACCTGCAATTATTGTAACAGAATTTTCATACAACAATTCATAACATCCTTTTGCAGTTCTTGTATCCTCATACGTATAATAGGTATTTTCAAACCCCATTACATCACCCAAACAAAGCACTTTATCTATATTTAATTTAGATATCGCTGCCATAACTGCACAAAGGCTTATAAAATCTTCATGTATATCAGAAATAATTGCAACGCGCATATGTAATAGCTTTTTTTATAAAAATACTTAAGAAATATTATTTTACCCAAAAATTATCAAACATTAAAATGTTCCAATCTATTATAAAATATTAAGTATATAAGGTCTACTTTACTGATTTATAAAATTGTATCTTACTAATTTTGCCTTGTATACGAGGAGATTTTTTTTATATTTAGCAATTATTTTAATTCTTGATAACAATTAAACTATTTTATAAACTAAAAAACGAAACTTATGGATCATGGACCAGCAGTAGTTTTAGGTGAAGATAAAGCTTCCAGGAGAAAACAAAAATTGGGAGTTAAGATGTTCATCTTATATTCATTAGTTTACGCAGCTTTCGTAGCGATTGGCGTAATTGACTATAAATTAATGGGAAAAATTGTACTTGGCAATTTAAATCTTGCCGTAGTTTATGGATTTGGCCTTATAATTTTTGCAATACTATTAGGCTTAATCTATAACTGGAGATGTACAAAATTTGAAAACGAAATGAATAAGGAGGAACAATCATGATATATGAAGCTTCAGCATTTGCGGTATTATTATTCGTATTATTTGTAGCCTTTGTTTTAGGCTTATCTTTTTATTTTGGTAGAAAAACAAAATCGTCCAGCGGTTATTTTGCCGCAGGTGGTACAATTAACTGGGCTGTAAATGGTGTTGCCTTTGCAGGTGATTACCTATCTGCTGCATCATTTCTGGGGATTTGCGGTATGATTGCATTTGTAGGATATGATGGATTTTTATACTCTATCGGTTATCTTGCGGGTTGGGTTGTTGCATTATTCCTGGTAGCAGAACCTTTAAAACGTTTAGGTAAGTATACATTTACAGATGCTCTTGATTCCAAATTTAATTCAAAAGCAATTCAGCTTACAGCAGCAATTAGTACTTTAATTGTTTCAATATTCTATTTGATTCCGCAAATGGTAGGCGCAGGTGCACTTGTAACTCCACTTCTTGGATTACCACATTGGGTTGGTGTTGTTATTGTTGGTGCCATTGTTGTTTTTATTGTTGCCACTGCAGGTATGACATCTACAACATATGTTCAGTTTATTAAAGGTGGTTTGTTAATTATATTCTCTATAATTCTTTCTATTTATATTTTTAACAACGGACTTAAGTTAAAACCAGATCATGATACTCAAAAGTACCATAATTTTGTCAGTGTTGTTCCAACTATGGATAGCACCAACACAATGGTCGTTGAAGGCTATAACGTAATTGGAAGTGTTGAAAATAAAGGAAAGCAATTCTTCAAACTAGAAAAAAATGGTGTAAACCGTTGGTTTAAATTATATAACAAAGAAAACGGAAATGTTTTAACAGAAGTACTTTCAATTACTGATGTAAAAGGCGGTGATAGATTATATAATGGTGAACCAAAACAAAATGCTAAGTTCTACCAAATCGGCCATATGAGTAAAATTATTGTAAATGGCGAAGAAGTTGATAAAACCGGACCATTAGGACCATTTAAATTTATATCGACCATTGGACAGGGAGATGTTGTAAGATTCTTAAAAGATAAGTTTAAAGATGGTGAAAACTCAGTACAGGTTTGGTATCAGGAAGTTACTGCCGGTAGCGAAATGTTAACACCGGGACTTAAGTTTAAAATTGGTAAAGGTGCCACTCCGATTACAAAACTTAACTTTGTATCGTTAATGTTAGCATTATTCTTAGGAACTGCTTCGTTACCACACGTTCTTATCAGATATTACACAGTACCTAGTCAAAGAGATGCCAGAAAATCAACAATTATCGCAATTGCTGCGATTGGTAGTTTCTACATTCTAACTTTATTCATGGGATTGGGTGCTTCAGTAAATGGAGTACTTGATGTTGAAAGCAGTAACATGTCAGCTCCTTTATTAGCAAAAGCATTTGGTGTTGGATTATTCTCAATTATTTCTGCAATTGCGTTTGCAACAATTTTAGGAACTGTTAGTGGGCTAATTGTAGCTTCTTCCGGAGCAATTGCTCATGATTTAGTAGACAGATATCTGGGTAAAAACCTTACGGACGACGCTAAAGTTAGAGCAGGAAAAATTGCTGCTATTCTTGTAGGTGCTCTTGCTATTGTTTTAGGTATAGCATTTAAAGGTATGAATGTATCATTCTTAGTAGGGTGGGCATTTGCTGTTGCTGCGTCTGCTAATCTGCCGGCAATTTTAATGTTATTATTCTGGAAAAAGACAACTGCAAAGGGTATTGCCTGGTCTATTGTTGCCGGTATTGTTTCAGCATTAGGAATTATCTTAACTTCTCCTACCATGTGGGATCGTTATGGATTAAGAGCAGAAGATGCTTTCCATTCGCTTGATAATCCTGCAATTATTTCATTTACTTTGGCTTTATTGACTTTAGTATTTGTGTCTTTAGCTGATAAAAAAAATAAAACGGCTGGTGAATTAGAATAAAATTTATTTTACAAAAAAACCGGATATTTAACGAATATCCGGTTTTTTATATTATAAATTCAATACTATACTACCAATATATTACGTAAGTACATTTATGGGCTCCTCCAGCCCTACAGCCCATGGCTACACCTTCCTTAAATGATACTTTAACTCCTGCAGGTTTAAATCTATTGGCTACTGATTTAATTACCCCTTTGTCAAACGCACAAGGGTAAGGGTTCTCACAGATCATGGTAATTTCTTTTTCTCCGGTTTTCTGATATTTATAATGTCCAATTCCTTCCAACATAACTCCGGTTTCCGGATTAAACAAGGGCGTTCCATTTATTCTGTGATTCATATGATAAGCAATATCAATGGATTGAAATGCAGTTTCCAGCGAATTAACATCAGGTGGCCATTCTGCATTTTCAGGCACCTTTTGACCAATGCTTATTAATGTTTGTTCACCAATAGTTTTGGAAATTTCTTTGAAAGCATTTAACCATGCTTGTTGAGAATACCATTGATTTGGTTGAGGGTTTTCGATCCCATTTTTTGATAAAACTAATTTTGCCGAAGCTTCAAAGCCTTTCATTCCATCCAATACCGATAGAATCGTTCGGCCATTGACCTCAACATTTTTGTTAAAAGCAACGAATTCAGCCATATATTGTCTATTTAGTTTGTAGTAAAAACAAATATAATGTATAAAAAGATTAAAATCAATTCGTTTAAAATTTAATTATACTAAACTTTTTGTTCAGTTTATTGTTTATTAATCTAAACATTTATTAAACAAAACTGATTTTAAACCAAAACTCAAATACAATGAAGAAATTATTTATTTTATTAGCTGTATTCCTGATCGGATTTAATTTATCTGCTCAGGATTTGAATGTAAACAAATCAAAATTAAAATGGACCGGAAAAAAAGTTACCGGTGAACACTGGGGTTATGTAGATTTAAAAGGAGGAGCCCTAACCTTGAAAAATAATAAAATTACCAGTGGTACGTTTACAATTGATATGAACAGTCTTGTATGTGAAGACCTGGAAAGTCCTGAGTGGAACCAAAAATTGGTTGGGCATTTAAAATCTGATGATTTTTTTAGTGTGGATAAATTTCCTGTTGCTACTTTAACCATTAAGGAAAGTACCAGTTTTAAAAGTGGAGAAGCAGAGGTTAAAGCAGACCTTACTATTAAGGGTATTACGGAAGAAATCATGTTTAAGGCAAAAAAAGTAGATAATACTTTTAAAGCATCTATTATTGTTGACAGAACCAAATATGATGTTCGTTATGGTTCGGGTAAATTCTTCGACAACCTAGGTGATAATATGATTTACGATGATTTTACTTTAGATGTAAAGATTGTTACAGAATAATTCTTCGAAGTAATAAATTTCAGGGAGCTTAATTATAAGCTCCCTTATTTTTAAATAATTTAATATAAATTCAGATCAAGTTCTTTACCAATAGAAAATAGAAAGTTTCCGGTTGCAACATCAACAAGGATGTCGCCGTCGCATAATGGATGAAATTCATAAAGAACATGACCAAAAACAATATCATTATTGTTATCGGATATTGCAACTTCAACGTCCTGCATAAAAACATAACCATGTGAAGGATTTTTAATACAATCAGAAGAAAATTCAACATCGATCATTGCCATTTGTAAAGCTTCTGCTGATGATTCTGTGTCAAAATCTTCAACGGAAACCGCTTGTTGTCCCCCAAAAATATTGAACTCATCATCGTATAAGTCATCGAAAGTTCCATTATGATATACGTCGATGATCCAGGCATTTTGTGCTACTGCAATATCCGTATTCGTAGTACTATAGACCCTTTCATTATTTAATTTATCTAAACTTTCATTCATTTCCGATGATGTTAAATCAAGCCCATAACCAGAATAAGAATCTATATTTATATCGACTGAAACATAAACCGCAGTTGTTTTATCATTTATTGGATCATATATGATAGGAAAAGCAACAATATTATTTAGCCTAAAACTTCCAACATTAACATCCATATCAGTAAAAAATACAGAAACCAAAGCAGTATTCTCATCTGTTTGTACATATGCTACAAGCATTTCACCATAATTGTCGTCCTTAAATTGATACGGATAGTTTGTTTCAGTATCAACATATAACAGATTTGTACTTTTTATTTTTTCAGATTTAAAGACACCGGTTTTTAAACCTTTCATGTCCATAGTTACTAAAGAAGCTGCATAACCGATCGGTACAGTAGTTTTGATTGTTCTGGTAACAGGCCCAACGGGAGGATCCTGAAACCATTCCCTTATTGGATTATCTTTTCGGCATGAAGTGACTATCAAAATAATTAATATAAAGTAAAAATATTTTCTCATGAGTAATTAAATTAGTTTGGTAAATTTGTATACATAAATCATTCCAATTAGTTACAAAGCTTTATTATGAAAAAATATTATCGAATAGCAGCTTACCTTTTGATTCTGTTAGGTGTCGTTCATTCCAGCTTTACACCGGTTTTTTACAAAAACTTTAATGCCGATGCATTATGGTTTTTTGGTAGCGGATTAAGTTATATTTTCATGGGATTATATAATCTTGCATCACTTAAAGTGAATATTAAAAGTATTACAAGCATGGCTATAATCTTAAATTTCTTAGGCACAATATTTACGATAGCAATTACATATATTTTAAGGGAACCACAAGCGTTTATAGCGTTAGTACTAGTTATTTTTATCTTTTTAAGTAGTTTATTTTTGAAAAGGTAATCTGCATCTCACTAAAAGTTATAGTTTATTCCTAAATGTATATTTATCGGTGTATGTACCATAGATCCGCTATTAATTCCATACTTTAGATTTAAATCATCAGGTATATTATAATTATAAACTAAACTCAGATTAAATTTATAAACAAATTTTATTTTTCCTTTTCCGACTTTTACAAATGCAAATGGTTCAATATGAAAATTATTATAATCCAATGTTGTATACTCAATAGGCTCATCATAATCAACAGGATACCTTAAGTTAAAATTGCTAAATGCAAATCTTAGTCCGCCGCCTGCACTTATGAAATCACTCCTGTAACCAAAATTTATCTGTAAAAAACCAAGATGATAATCCGTATCATAATTTACATTTGTACCACTCAAAAGTTTTTCATCTTCAAAGGCAACTCCATAACCATAGCCGGTAAAAACTTCCAACTTCATTCTGGTTTTTATAATTCCGTACCGTCCTATTCCTAACTCACCATAACGATGAGCAAACTCCTGGAAGTTGTTACTAAAATCAGTTCCAGTTGCATCCCAGATATCATAAAAACCTGTAAAATTCTTGTAACTTAAATGACCATTTAGCATTAAAGCATAATTATCCGAAAAAGCATAATTTCCGGCCACATGAGCTCCTATGCTACTTAAAGCTACCTCTATTTGTTTTTCACCTTTTTCTTCATGTAAAGGAGCGCTCGAATTCGAAGGAACGTACATCGTCGAACACGAAACCAATAATACGATTATACTAAGGTTTATTGCCTGTACAATAAATCTGTTCAGTTTATATATTGGGCTCTTCATCATTTTAAGGTTAAAATTATTATTTATAAGCCTAAACTTCATAATATTATACCAAATTTTGGAGTTTTATTCAATAATAAGTTTCACTCACTTATATCTAATCTGTTAATTATTATCAAAGGAGTCCGCATTTTTTTAATTGCTTCATTACATTCTTTGAAGTTAAAGCGCAAAAAGGTTTTATTGATATATTCGATTTCTTTAGTCCACGGGCAAGCCAAACATTGCATGTTTTAAACAGATGATACTTTTCAGTTGACAAATAAAATTGACTATTTCCGTAAAGCCCATTACCTAAACTTTCCAATTCTCCATTTTCATTTATATAAAAACTCTGATTGATATATGAAATCAGGGTATTATAATCTTTTTCATTTAATTGAAGTTCTATCAATTCATTTTCATTAAACCATATTAATTGTTGGTTTGTAATTTCCGCAACATGTAAAACAGATTTGGTAGGCCATAAAACTGCTTTTAATGCTAACCAAGCTGTCTCTTTTTCTGCCATGTAAAAATCTTTATCGCCCCATCCTATTTCAATGTAATTTGAATTGGAAAAGTCATTACAAAGCAAAATCATTTGATCATTAATATCAGATATTTTTAATATTATACCTGTGTGCCATTCATGTTTCAATACATAAACCTTATATGAAAGCGACACGTTTTTAGGTTTCTCGGTATTGGCTACAGCCAATAAGCTAACTATCAAAATCAGATATAGAAAAATAAACTTTTGAAAATATTTCATTTGTTAACTTAAAGTGTGAATCTATAAATTGCTATCCAATGACAAACACTACCTGCAACAACCATCAAATGCCATATCAAATGACTAAATCTTAATTTTTCCAATTTAAAAAATACCACACCCAACGAATAACAACCACCTCCGATAAAAATAAATCCTATTCCCATTGGATGCATATGTTTATATAAAGGGATCAAAAACATTAATAATAGCCACCCCATTACTATATATGAAATTACGTAAAAAAGAGCAACTCCTTTTTCGAATTTATTGGGTAGGGAAATTTTAAGAATTACACCTGTTAAAGCCAATCCCCATTCGACACCAAACATCGCCCAACCCCAATCTTCACGAATTACCACCAGGGCTATTGGTGTATATGTTGCAGCAATAAACAGAAAAATTGCTATTTGATCGAAATTATGAAAAAAATCCTTTGCTTTAGAACCAAATGGTAATGAGTGATTAAGTGTAGATGATAAATAGAGCAATACTAAAAATGACCCATAAACAACAAAGCTTACAACATGCCATGCTGTACCGTATTTAGCAGAACTAACTGCCATTAATACAAGTGCGAGTATAGCAAATGCCGCACCTATACCATGAGATACGGAATGAGCTATTTCTTCGGTTTTTGTAAAACGTTTGTTTGTAACCATTATCATAAAATTTTAACTCAAATTTGAGAAATCTTAAGATAAAAGTCAAAAGAAATAACTTTAAGATAGTTCCAATTAAATATTAACTATAAATGTGTACCAGCTCCAGGGCCTAGTGGCAAACCTGTTAAAATCCAAATAATCATTAAAATTACCCATCCTAAAAAGAAAACAATTGAGTATGGTAACATAGTAGCAACAAGAGTTCCGATACCTGCTTTTTCATCATATTTTTGAAAATAAACTATAATTAAAGCAAAGAAACTCATCATTGGAGATATAATATTAGTTACACTATCACCAATTCTATATATTACTTGTGTTAATTCAGGAGTATAACCCAGAAACATAAACATAGGCACAAAAATTGGTGCAAGCAGTGCCCACTTAGCCGAAGCACTTCCCATTACTAAATTAATCGTACCAGCAAAAATCACAAACAGAATAGCTAACGGAATTAATCCTAAATTAAGGCTCTGAATAAAATTCGCTCCGTTAATTGCAAGTATAATTCCAAGATTACTCCAATTAAAATATTCAACAAACTGCGCTGCAAAGAAAACTAAAACCAAATAGGAAGCCATTGTTTTCATTGATTCTGCCATACCTTTCATTACGTCAGAATCATTTTTGTACTTTCCTATAACTACTCCATAAACTACCCCCATTAATCCTGCAACTATAAAAAGTATCGCAACAACTCCTTTTAAAATTGGAGATTTAAGGAAAGAACCATCAACTCCCCTTAGTATTCCGTTTGAAGGAATTAATCCGATAAGGACTATTGCAATAAATACAATAAATACCCACATTGATTTTTTAATACCCTTCTTTTCAAGTGGTGTCAGTTTTGTAATTTCTTCTTTTTCAATTTTATCATTATCGTAAGACCCTAAACGCGGAATAATTATTTTTTCTGTAACCCAAGTACCTAAAGTCGCTATAATAAATGTTGAAGCTACCATAAAAAAGTAATTGGCGGTTGGATTTACCAAATATGTTGGGTCCACCAAACGAGCAGCTTCTTGAGATAAACCTGCTAACAATGGATCAATAGTACCTAAAATCAAGTTAGCTGAATATCCTCCTGATACACCTGCAAAAGCAGCTGCCATTCCTGCAATTGGATTTCTACCAATAGCAATAAATATTGTTCCGGCTAAAGGTACTAATAGAACATACCCAACACTTGAAGCCAAGTTTGATAATATACCTGCCAACACAATAATAAATGTCAAATATTTTTCCGGAGAATAAAGTACTAAACTACGTATCAGTACGGCAATAAGTCCTGAGTTTTCTGCTAATCCTATACCCAGCATAGCAACAATTACAATACCCAATGGCGCAAAACTTGTAAAGTTATTTACCATTTCGGTAAGAATCATATGAACACCATTCCTTGACAATAGGTTTACTGCTTCAAAAACTTCTCCTGTACCAGGATGAACTGCTGATGATCCCAAAGCTGCAAAAATAGCTGATAATATTAAAACGGTTACTGCAAATAATCCAAATAAAGTTGCGGGGTGAGGCAACGCATTTCCTACTTTCTCTACTCCATTTAAAAAAATTGCTATTGGACTTTTCTTCATAATTTTATTCTTATATTTAAATATTCAATTCTCATCTAATATAGAATGCCCGAAATTATATGATTCTTATTAACTATCAAAGTTTAATTAAGAACTATTTCAAAAATGTATAAACATCTAATTGTTTATATTTTATTACTTCATGAATGTGACAAAACGGCACATAAACAGATATGGCTTGATTTTGGTTATTTAGAATCATTAAAAAGAAAGGGGTAATTCATGAAACTTATAAATTTTAAGGATAAATTGAACCGTAATTTGGAAATTAAACATCATAATCCTGAAAATGAGCAGATTTTAGATTCATTCTCCAATACGGTTATTAAAGCAACTTCGAAAGTCAGCCCTTGTGTTGTCCAGATAATAAGTAATGTAGAAAAAACGGGCAATCAAAAAAACAAAAATGCCGGTGGAACAGGTTCCGGATTTATTATTTCTCAGGAAGGATTTATTGTTACTAATAGCCATGTAGTAAAGGACAGTCATAAGATTTTGGTTAACCTTCCTGACGGGACATCGGTTAGTGCTGACATTGTTGGAGAAGATCCTTCAACAGACACGGCGGTATTAAAAATATATGGCAATAACTTCCCTAATTGCAGTTTTGGCGATTCAAAAAAGCTCCAGGTAGGACAACTCGTCATCGCAATTGGAAATCCATATGGTTTTCAGCACACGGTTACTACAGGGGTTGTAAGCGCACTGGGGCGAAGTATGCGTAGTTACACAAACCGGTTAATTGACAATGTAATACAAACGGATGCTGCTTTAAATCCTGGGAATTCAGGCGGACCACTAATAAATTCTCGTGGTGAGGTTATCGGTATTAATACTGCAATTATAAGGCCTGCACAGGGAATTTGTTTTGCAGTTGGTTCAACAACTACTGAATATGTGGTTAGTAAATTAATTACAAATGGCAAAGTAAGAAGAGCATATTTAGGTATTGCAGGGCAGACCATTGTTTTGCCTCAAAGAATTGTAACAATTAATAAAATAAATGTTAACAAAGGCATTTATGTACAACAAATTGTGAATAATAAAAATGTGAATAATAATGAATTAATGGAAGGCGATATAATCGTTGGGTTTAATAATAAATCAATCGAATCGGTTGATGAACTTTATTTACAACTTAGTGATGAATTAATAGGAAAACACGTTGTTCTGGAAATTTTACGCGCCGGTTACAAAAAAATAATCAGTGCAAAACTTGGTGAGGCATAATATATTAATATTCACCACAAGCACTAACTAAAAGGAGTAATGATATTCTAAACCGGCAACAAGAATTCGTGTCAATCCATCGGGCCTGGAGTCTCTTGTAAGAAAAGGAAAACCTAAAGAAAATTCGAGTTGTTTTGACTCAGAAAAACTATAATTTAGGTATAAATTTGCGTTTAGAGTTATTCCCTTTGAACCATTTATATCTTGTCTTATATCATTCTCATCAATATATGAATCTTCATCAAGGTGGTATATTCCTAAAAAGCCCGGGCGAATTGAAAATTTATTTTCTGCTATTGGAAAATTATATGAAACTCTAAGAATCACGTCTCCCTTGCGTTTATACGAGTTTGTCGAAGTATATTTATATTCCTCAAGGTTTTGATCTGCTGGCTTTATAAATTCATTTTCATTTGAATTAACAATGGGTTGTTGTAATGCTGCACTAACTCCTAAATTTGCAAATGAATAATTAGCTCCAATAATAATATCATAGGTTCCTAAAGAACTTTGATAATGCATTGGCAGTGGTTTACTTTCCTCTTTTAAGTTGGAACTATTTAATGGAATCTTCGATCCTATAACTACATTAATTAAATTATCTTCATTATTTATTAATATATAATTAGCAGAAATAATAACGTCACCTAAACTACTTATGCTTGCTAGTTCTCCGGAGATAAAAGCATAAGTCAGTTTACCCGACAAACTGATTTTTTCAGATATAAAACCTGTATACTCAATATATGGATTAACTATTGTGATACTGTGTTCGCCTACTCCGTAAGTTATACCGGATTGAAAAAAATTCCTTTTAGCGGTTTCCTGAGAAATATTGAAAGAATGATCCTTGAAATTATTTATAGTACAAACTCCCGCATCACTGCAGCCTTGTGAATATGAACTGAGATTAATTAGCAGAAGTAATAAAACAACATTGAATTTTATAACATATTTCATAAGCTTTCATTTAAAAACTACATACTAGATTAACAGTAAGCTACAGAATTTTGTTTAAGCTTAAGGCATAATAATGTAATAAAATTAGTTCAACTGAATAATTTTTGGAATAGTGAATTTAAATTCACTGCCTATTTTCGGTTCGCTTTCCCAAATGAAAAATTTAAGATTTGTTCAAGAAAATAATGGATGTTTTTGATTATTTGTACTAACCAAAAATGAATTTATTAAAATGAAAATCATAAAAAAGATCTTAAGGTAGGGTCGTTTCATTAAGATTTAAACAAAAAACTACTTAAGTTAATAATACTTAATACAAACAACAATATTTTGTTGTTATTTTATAACAAAAGGAGAAGCTTCTATCTTGTAAAGCAAGTAGAAGCTACTCAAGTCTTATAAACTTCTTTCAGTCTTAATGTAATTAATATTTCGTTCTTTTAAATAGCTTAAAATATATTTATAACATTCCGGATTTTTTCCTACAAGTTCCGGTGGAAACATACCTTTTTCATTAAAAACATTATTCAAAATCATATCGGCTGCTGCAGTTGCTGTAAATCCGGTAGTTCTGGCCATTGAAGATATCTTTTCTATCGGATCATATTCATCATAAAGATCATAAACTATTTCTTTTTTAGTACCGTTTTCTTCTCCTTGAAGAACAATACGCATTATAGTAAATTCTTGATCTTCAGGATTTAATTTCCATGCTTTAAATAAAATCTCTGAAGTGATCTCAAAAGGAATAAACTCCTGTCCTTTAAATTTCATTGGTTCATAATCGAGAAAACCTGCTGCTTTTAATGCCTGGATCATTTTTATGTGTCCAGGGTAACGAAGCGTTTTCTCTTTCATGTTAGGTATATTATTTAATGTATAGATCAATGATCTTAGCCCATCGGAATTGAATGCTTCAAGCGTTCCAATTTCTTTAAATTCTATTAGCTCCGTATCACTCATTGCCGGTTTTACAACTTCTTTTCCATTTTCCATATACCGAGCCGGGCGAGTATATTCTTCAATTACATCACACGGTGAAAATGGCGCTTTATATTCAAAAGGGAAAGTTCTAATCTTTGGTAATCCACCTACCATATATTCGAAGTTTTCAATTTTCATATTTTCATTATGATATCCAGCCACAATATTCGGCATTCCAGGAGCAACACCACAGTCCATTATTACAGTAACTCCGTATTCCTTAGCCATACCGTTCAGATCCAGTACACCTTCCGGTAAGAAAGAAATATCAACCAAATCTTTTTTATTTTTTATTACACTTTTTATAGTCTGTAATCCCAAAAATCCCGGAACCGCAGAAATAACCAGATCGAAATCCTTAATTGCTTTAGACAATAATTTCTTATTAGTTACATCCAGAATTTCTGTTTCAATTTCGTAATTATTTGAAAGATAATTTAATGATTCCTGATCAATATCAACTGATTTTACTTTATATTCATTAGATAAGTCAATAGCCACAGCTTTTCCAACCATGCCAGCACCTAGTATGATAATTTTTTTCATTCTTGATAATTTAGAAAGTTATAATTGATTTAATTTAACGTTATATGGTTTTTTTATAAAAGTGGTTTATTACAATCCGTTAAATCTATTCAGGAATTTAATAATATACTTTCTTTGCATTGTCATAAGTACCAAAAGTAATATATTTGATTTACAATTTAAAGTATTAATAAGCTTCCGAATTGCATCTTTTATATTGAAATAATATCTTTATACTGCTTTTTTAACAATTAAATAGATACAACATGAGACTGTTAATCACATTATTACTTTGTATTTCGATGCTTAATTTAAGTGCACAAAACATACGAAATTTAAAAACAGAACAAAAAGCTGGTGAATTATCAATTCAATATGATTTAAACGGATCAGCCGAGGATATTTTTACTATAAGTATTTTGTATTCAAACAATAATAGCGATTGGAAAAAGCTTGATAAAGTTTATGGAGATGTAGGTGATAGCATTAAAGCCGGAAACGCAAAAAAACTTGTAATATGGGTTGATCACTTAGATGGATTACAAGAAAAAATGCAGTTTAAAATTCAAGCTGAATATTATACTGTAGATCAAAAAGAAAGTGGCAACCTAAAAGATCATCATGATAATATGTATAATTGGCTAAGGATAGGAAAAACAAAATGGATGACAACAAATCTTAAAGCTAATAAAGAAAATGACCGCTGCGGAGGACACTATAGTAATTCAAACGCCAGAAATGCTTGTCCTGATGGTTGGCACTTACCAAGCGATGATGAGTGGATGGAGTTAGAAGTATATTTTGGAGTTAATCCTGATAAAGTTAAAGAGCATGGATTGCGTGAGATTGATTTAAATAAATTAAGTAGTTCAGGGTTTGATATTAACGAATGTAAATATAATGTTTCACTTTATCCAAATCAAAAGGCTTTAGCTTTGTGGACAAGTACAGAAAATAAAATGCTCTATACAGGATATTCTCAAAAGTATTTTGCAAGAATAATCCGATTAGATGAAAATAAGATCAGTAAAGAGTTAAGGGACAAAAAAGAAGAACTTAATGTTCGTTGTGTTCAAAGTTCAGTTTATTTGGCTAAAATAGAAGCAAGTGCTGAAGTTACTATCAATTTAAAACCTGTTGGCGGTGTTACAAATCATTCATTTACGGGAGAAATAATGGAGTGGCAATATATTGCAAATAATATTTGGCTCAAGAATGATATAAAAGGAAGTTATCTATATAAAGAAGCTGAAGATCAGTGTCCAACAGGATGGCGCTTACCGGTTCGAGAAGAATGGGAAAATTTGTTAAAAGAATTCAAACCAAGTATTGAGCTTGAAAATGAAAATATAGTTTTAAACCAAAGGCTTCGAGCTAACGGAGTATGGAGCTTCAATATGTCAAATAATGATTACTGGATGAATATTGATTACTACACATATAATACATACTGGATTAATGAAAATGACAAAGCAGATAGTAGAAAGCTTAGAGAATTTTTAAGTACTAAAAAAGGAATAACCGAATGGGTCGACAAACAAACAAATGAAAAAGCTAAAGTACGTTGTTTGTTGGATGATAAAGACTATAAAAACAAAATGAAAGATATCAAATCCGGAACTTTTATTGATTCAAGAGATAAAAAAGAATATGGATTTGTTGAAATAGATAGCAAAGTTTGGATGGCTGATAACTTAAGTTTTGATATGGGTGAAAACAACATGTGCAGAAATAATATCAAAACAAACTGTAAATTATTTGGGCATATGTATAATTTAGAAGTTATTGAATCTGGTTGCCCTGATGGATGGAGATTACCTACGCAAGAAGAATGGAAATATCTTTTAATTAATAAAGCTGCAAATAATTTAAAAATTCTTTTCCCATTTGGCGGTACGGGTTTCGATTTATTACTTGGAGGAGAAATGGTTTATGATGAAGAAAATAAAAGAGATGTTTATACAGCAAAATATTTGTTTACGAATGGAGAAAAAGCCGGTTATTATTTTATTGATTCAAAAGGTAGAGTTGAATTAAATGAAAAAGCTAAAAAGAAAGATTTTTATTATGTGAGATGTATTAAAGAAGTTAACGATAGATTTTAAGTTTATTAATTCAAGAAAAGGCTCATTTCGAAAGATCTGAGCCTTTCTAGTTTTGATTTAGGATTTTCTCCAGATTTATTAACCTGGTAATATCTTCAACAATTAAAATTACATAATAGTCTTTTTCAAAATAAAATGGTAATACTGAAAATTGTAAATGTTTTAGTTCTTTAGTTCCATCATTTCTATAAAAATCACGTGACATTTTCTTTCTGTAAATTGGTTCCTTGGATATATAAGATTCCAAAGCACCCACTCTTAAATCACATTCTTTACATTTACTTGTATTACCACATTCCTTCACCTCTTCTACTGTATATGCACATCCAATAGCCTCACCACATCTTACATATAATAAATCTTCATCAGGTTTATTAATAAACATCGTTTTAAGAGGATCATTAAATGCATGTAATTCCATATCTTTATTTAACAACAATATTGCGCAAGATATCTTATTAAGAATGATATTTAGAAAATCTTTTGATCTATGTAGAAAATCAAAAGTCACATTTGATGAAGCCAGGCGTTTATTATTCATAACGTTTCTTTATTGGTAACAAGAAGAAACAAGTTATAAAAAAATAGCCTATTAACCAATTATTAATCAGGTGTTACACTACTCCAGTTTTCTCCTGATTTAATTCTATACAGTTGCATTTCAGAAATTCCAAATTGTCGGGCCAGAATTTTCATTTTGGTTTTCCTTTTGGGATCAAAAAGTTTACGCTTAATTAACTTAACATCTGATTCTGTTAATTTTGACCAGGCTCTCGGACCTTTAGGTTTAAAGCTATTTTTTACCTTTGGATTATTTTTCATGTGATACCGAAACTTCTCACTCTCAGTTGCCCATTTTAAATTCCTGTAATAATTATTATGTCTGTTATCATCTATATGCATTATAACAGTTTGTTCTGGTTCAGGCTTTTCCATAAAATATTGGGCTACCAACCTATGTACATAGTAGTGCAGCTGTTTACCTTCGTTATTTTTAACTGTAAAGGTTTTATATCCTTTTACAGTTCCTAATTTTAACATTCTACCCTTATTATAATGGAAGAAACTAATAATCCTACCATAGTTGGAAATTTTATATTTATGTTTTTCCGAAACATTTTTAAGAATAAGATCCTTCCACACTTCATCTCTATAATTAGTGACTTCTTTTGATGATTTCATTGTTTGGTGATATAAGTAGGTTCCACAAAATAAAATAAATTAATCTAATAGTCAATATTTATAAATAAAACATTGATATTTACAAATTGTTTGAAGAAAATAAAGATCGTTCGAATTAATACGTCCGAACTATCTTTTTGTTTCTTTTAAAGTTAATTAATATCCTAACTTATAACCTTTGTCAACAGCTGGAATACCTTCTTTCATCCATACTGGCATTGGCTTTCCTTTTAAATAATGATCAAAAAACTGTGCAAGTCTAATCTGAAAATCATATTTGTCTCTAACCTTTGTGGGCCAGTGATCTCCTTCATTGTAATTTAATAACCATGCTGTTTTTCCCATTCTTCGTAATGCTATAAAGAATTCAATACCCTGACTAAAAGGAACTGCTCCATCATCTTCATTATGCATTATTAACATTGGTGTTTCGATCTTATCAGCTGTAAATAAAGGTGAATTTTCCATATATCTTAAAGGTGACTCCCATATAGTCTTTCCAATTCTACTTTGAGTGTGTTCATATTGAAAAGAACGGTTACGCCCCGACCATAATCTGATACCACCATATGCACTAAACATGTTAACAACAGGAGCTCCGGATTCAATTGCCGCAAATAAATTTGTTCTTGTTGCCAAATAGGCGACCTGGTAACCGCCCCAACTATGGCCTTGAGCTGCAATTGCATTTTCATCTATAAATCCTTCATCGATTAATGCTGTAACACCTGGCATAACACAGTTAAATGCCGATTCTCCCGGATATCCTTCTTTATAATAAACATCTGGATTAAAAATAATATAATCATTACTGGAATAATAATGATAATCTACCGTAGAGCGGTGTGCTTCCGGTATTTGATGATTATACAATCTTTGAGATGATTTCTCGTAAAAGTTCACGATCAAAGGATATTTTTTGTTTGGATCAAAATTGGCTGGTTTAACCAACAAACCCTCTAGTTTTTGACCATCCAACGAAGTCCATGAATATAACTCTTTGGTTCCCCATAAGAACTCACTTTGTTGTGGATTAGCATTACTTATCTTTTTAGATTTCCTGAAGTTATTTTCAGTTACAAGTAAGTCGGGGAATTCCTGAAAAGTCTCGCGTGTATAAATGTATATATCCGAATCTTTAGCTTTTAATGGTTTTGATAAGTAAAAACTTCCGTATACCAATTGTTTTGGATCTCCTGATTTTGTTAAAGAAACAGTGTATATTCCATCATTTCTACTTATCTCATTATGTGCCAGTAGATAATGGGTTTTCTTCGGATCAATTCCAATTCTTTCCTCACCTATTGATCTTAAATAATCATTTTCAAAATCAACTAATCTAAATTCAATACTATTAATTCGTCCGTTTTTAGTAATATTAATTTCTTCTTTTTTATTTTCCGGATCAACTTTCCAGATATCATAACGATCATAAACTAAAAGTGCTTCATCATTCTGTAACCAACCTGCAATTCCATATGCATATGGGTAGTTAGGAACATCATTAATTTCATTTGCACATTGGATAATATCAGGATCAGTTATCTTATACTCTATATTAGATTTAATTTGATAGGTATACCAACTGGTATCTGCAAAATTATACCAATATACGTATTTTCCTCCAATAGAAACGTTCGGGTTAGCCAAGCACTTTTTCTTAATCATTTTTGCTTCGCCTGTTTTGATATCCACCAAATAAAAATCATTATAGTACGGATATCCTTCCCACATAGTTTGTATTGAGTATGGTAAATTTGACCATGCTAATACTTTATCGGAATCTCCTTTATTGATTAGTTTAATCCCTGTATAGTTCTCTTTTTCTAATTGAATTAACTTATTATTATCTAAATGATAAACAGACAAATATGATTTTTTCAAATCATCCGATTTTGTATTAAGTTGTTGAGTATGTAAAATAGGTTCATTCCAATGCCACACATCCAATAAAGGAATATCTTCTTCAAGAACAGTTGTGTCTTTTTCAGGTTTGATCGGAGCTAACCCTAAAAAAATCCTATTGGTATTTTCTCCAAAATTAATTTCTCCATTTATTGAAATTTCCCAATCTTCAGGAATATCTTCATTTTCATTATTAATGATTTCTTTGGCCTCTGATGATTTGTTCCATAAGAATAAACCAAAATCTTCCTTCTTATTATCAGTTGTATCGGCCAAAAATGCCAGTTTTGAAGCGTCTTTATTAAATACTAGTTGTTTATACTCACCCTTATGATCTATTAAGTGAATTTTATTCATCGTAGTTAAATCAATCATATAAACTCCGGCTTTAAATTCTTTTTCATCACCAGTTGAAACAAATGCAACAGATTTTGAATCCTTTGCCAAAACATAACTGGTAACAAAAGGAAACTGCGTTAATGTACCACTACTTAGGTTTTTGATGTTCAACACGTAACCATTATCATCTGATTCCTC
The DNA here is from genome assembly GCA_028282785.1 of Bacteroidales bacterium. GTDB lineage: Bacteria > Bacteroidota > Bacteroidia > Bacteroidales > UBA12077 > UBA12077. Next base: position 55,617 of record JANQHE010000037.1, read on the forward strand.
TTTTATTTTCTCCTTGGTTTCGGTTTTACTTGTATCGGGTAACTGAATTGATTTTGTTTGATATGCAATCCATCCATCCCATTTTTTGGGAACCTTAACAGATTTTAAATTTGCAATACTTTCTAAATTCTCCGCTTCTAAGTTATAGATACCCAACTGATTCATTGGCATATCTTCCTTCTTGGTCTTTTTCAATTTTAGTTGTTTTACTTCTTCCTCTTCCGGTTTAATTGTAAAAATTACAAACTTTGAATCGCTTGTTATTTTTGCTTTGTTACCACAATTTATTGATGCTATTTCGTTTCCGGATTTACCTGTGATTTTCAGTTCAGAATCCCCTTTCCAGGGTTCCAATTTGTAAACAATAAAATTTCCATCGTTAGAAATCTTTTTTTCTGTTATACGATTCCATTTCAAAATATCATCGAATGTAAGTGGCCTCTTTGAATCTTGAGAAACCAGACTCAAACTCAACAAAATAAGGTTTAATAGAATTGCAAATTTCTTCATTTTTTTAGTTTTTGATTTAACATTTAGATAACCAAATATCCTTTAAGTTTAATTCTACATATTATTCCATAAAATGTTAATCCGTTCCAAACATAAATTTCAAAGGAACATCTAATCTTTTATTCCAATAATATTCGTTGTGATCATTCCCTTGGAACTTTTTACTTAGAAAATCCTTATCTATTCTGTAACCAGTTTTAATTAGAACGGAATCAGCTATTTTTTGATAAGGCTCATAGAATTGATCTAAACCTTCTGTTCCAAAATCGAAATAGATTTTCTTGTTCTTTGGTAAATTATTAGCAAAATACTTCTGTATCTCCATTACAATTTCCGGAGTTGAATTATCTAAAGAAACAGTCCAATGTGTTGACATACAAATTGCCCCCTTGAAAACTTCAGGATATTCACATAATGCATACATAGAAATTAATCCACCCATACTTGATCCGCCAATATATGTATTTTCTTTATCCGGAAGCGTTCTAAATGTGCTATCAACTTCGACTTTTAACTCATTTACCAAAAACTTTAAAAAATTATCGGAATACACGGGAAACTCAATTCTCTTAATTAAAGAATCCTTATGTTCTTCCGGAATATCTTCAATCACTTTTTGAGGCATATACTCGGAGAATCGTTTGATCCCCGCATGATTAATACCAACAATAATAAACTCATTAATTTGATTTGTTAATACTAAACTATCTGCTACACGGTCGTAACGCCATGAAATTCCTCCATAAGCCAAACTATCCACAAATAAATTCTGACAATCCATTTGGTATAAAACAGGATACTGTTTTACAGGTTCTTCACAATAAGAAATTGGTAAGTAAACCTGAAAATCTTTTATTTCTATAAACTCTGAATTTTCAAAGGTTGATTTTATCAATCTATCTTTTTGCTGTTTTTCTTTACATGAGATCATAGCGATAAGTATAAGAATAATACTAAGTTCTTTCATAATGTGTTGAATTTTATACGAGGTCCTTAAACTTCTTTATCTTAATTCTATTGGTTTAATACAAATCTTCTATAAATCCAGCTGTTTTCGTTCCAATTAATTTTATCCTGTAAATTTGTGAGATAGTATGTTGTTAAAAAACTAAGTTTTATGGCATCTTGAAATGCTTCTTTGGAATATTCCTGGTCTAAATCATCTTTAGGAGAATGATAATATTTTTGCACCCATTTATTAATTTCTTTTTCACCATCTATTTTTGGATCAACAGCAGTATATCCATTTGCAATATTTAAGGCCGGAATACCAACTTTTAGAAATGAAGCCTGATCACTTCTAAATAAATAAGTATTTTCTTCTACTTTATTATCATCAATAAGGTAGTTGAGTTTTTGGGCAGAAAAATCAACAGCTTCAGAAAGGTTCGAGTGTGAATAACCCATTGGAATAATGTCTTTTGTTGGAAATAAGCCTCCCAACATATCGATATTTAAATTGGCTACCATTTTACCATTCTTAAATTCCTTTCTATTCACAAAGTAATTAGAACCAAGTAATCCTTTTTCCTCTCCGGTATAACAGACAAAAACCAAAGATCTTTTTGGCTTAATTGAAGCATCATAATATGCTTTTGCTATGCTTATTAAAGTTGCAGATCCTGTTGCATTATCCCACATTCCGTTACATATCGAATCTCCTTTTATTGGTTTGCTAATTCCAATGTGATCCAAATGTGCTCCTAAAACAACATGTTCATTTTTTAATTGATCATCTTCGCCTGGTAATACCGCAACAACATTCTTACAATTAATATAATCCGTTTTAATCTCATATTTACAAACTGCATTGCCTTCTAAAATCTTGCTTCTATTCTCACCTTTAGATATTTTTTTTAATTCTTTACCCAGATTTAGGCCATTTATTTTAAATACCTCTTTTATATAATCTTTATGTGCAAATGCCGCAATCTTTAAATCAAAATCAAACATATTACCTTTTAAAGCAATATCATTTAAAGTAATCACAGGCTTTTCCAAAAACCCATGCATTTGTTTGTAAACAGTATTTTGAAGTAATCCTTTTGGATAAAATAGGATCAGTCCTGTTGCTCCTTGACTCAAAGCTGCTTTTATCCTAATAAAAGGATCGAAAGAAGGATAATCTTTAAAAGATTTTGGCGCACCCAAAGCTGCTATAACAGTTTTACCTTCTACATCTAATCCTTCATAATCATTTATGTTTAAACTGGAATCTATGAGTCCGTATCCAACAAAAACAAGTTGTTGCTTTTCATCAATTCTTTCCAAATCCGTATTAACCAAAAAACTTATATTTTCAGCATATTTTGCATTTATATTCAAAGATCTATTTTCTACATAAAAATTTATGGTTCGTACATTAATATATTGTTTTAACAGAGGTACATTTTGAAAATAAGTATTATCATCACCAAATGGTTTTAATCCATTCGCCATAAACAAATCCGAAACATAATTTGCTGCTTTATCATATCCTTCGGAACCAGTGTCACGTCCTTTTAAATCATCACTTGATAGAAATTCCAAATGTTCATTAAAATGATCATAATCAATACTGTTTGCAATAGATAAAATATCTGTTTGTTGGGCCTTTAAGCCATTGAAAAAACAACAGGTTAAAAAAACTAATACTACTTTTTTCATTTGAGGATTTTATAATCAGATAAATATACGCTAATATGCACAAAAATTATCGACGATTTTTCTTTTTTACCTGGTAAATTTCTACAGCTTTTCTTTTACCTTTTAGCTTTATATCTCCAACATTCTTAAAAGAGAATTCTTTTTGATCTTCTATCTTATTAAACAAATCGCCAGAGATCAGTAGATTTTGTTTGTATTCATTGCACATGGATTCGATTCTTGCTGCCGTGTTTAAAGTATCTCCATTATAGGAAATATCACGCCTGATCTGCCCTACTTGTAGCACCATCACTTTTCCTATGTGAATACCTGCTTTAAATTTTGGAATTAAATCATATTTTCGTTGATAATATCTTCTCCGTTTATTGATCACATGAGAAAATGCAAAAAAAGCATTTAATGCATTATTCCTGTTTAAGCCCCGCTTTAAATTCCATGAAATAATTGCTCCATCCCCTAAATACTGATATATGCTACCATTATAATTATCGACCACAGCCAAATCATTAAATATATCTTGTACTAAGTGACTAAATTTTTTATGTTGAAGCTTCTCTGCTATCGTAGTAGATGCCTTCATATCAATAAACATGAAAATACGTGTTTCTTCACGTGGTTTGTTCAATAATCCAAAAAACCAATTCCGGAAATTTCCTCTACCCATTCTTTTTTGCATTCCTTTAACAAAGTCATTTAGAATACACGACAAGTAAAAATGCCCCAGGAAACGATAAAAGTAAATATCCATATCTGGCAATTGCTTCAAAATCTCTGTATAATTTTTTGAAGTATATATTGTTAGAGGAGAACGTGCAGCTAATAGTATTAAGGCAAATGCTGAAATAAAGTATAAGGTTGATCGAATAAAAATGATAAAACTTAAAGGAAAGAATCGCATCAGGCGATCGGTAAAAATAGTATCTAAAAAAGTAAATAAAATGGAAACAGATGCACTGAGAAATAAAATGATATAGTGTATATTTTCAACACGCAATAGATTCAAATAAACATTGAAAATTTGTTGTTCACCTGTCATATACACATAAAACAGGAAACTTAAATACCAAAATATGAAATGAAAAATAAGAGAACGTTTAATTTTTCTTAACCGAATAACAATCTTTTCTTTAGTGAACATATAAAATTTCAAATCTTAATGTTTTGCAAAGATACGGATACAAGAACCTAAAATAACGATAGAATCTTTAAATAAAATTAAAAATAATATTATAAAATTATTTTTATGCAAATTTTTTCGCATATATTTGCATATATGAAAACACTTAACAAATATGAACTAGTTGATTCGCTAGGATCATCTTTTCTGGGATTACAGTTACATCAACTCTTAAGTATAATAAATAATCAGGGAGATGTTTTATTACAACAACAGAACATTAATATTCCTTCACGCACAGCTTCCACTATTATGCTTATAAAAAATAATGATTCAATGAGTGTTACCGAATTGGGCGCTGCTTTGGATATGTCGCACCAATTAGTCGGGCACCGAATTAAACTATTGAAGTCAAAAAATATAATTATTGAAACAAAGAGTCAGCAAGACAAAAGAAAATCTGTTTTTAAACTAACCAGTTATGGAAAAGAGATTGCATTAAAACTCGAACAGATTACAAAACAAGTTGAAAAAGCATATGATAACCTTTTCGATGAAATTGGAGCAAATGTATTTGAAATAGTAAAAAATACTAAAGGAGCACTTTCGAATAAAACTATTTTACAACGATTATAATTTAAAACTATGAAATTACGAAAAATCAAACTAGTCATTTCACTATTAGTAGTAATTGTAATTGGTGCACTAACTAATTGGATTGTATATAACTATACAACCGATTATGCCGGCCCTATCACAGCTGCTTTACTAACCATTCTTTGCACGGTATTATTAAAAATTAATAATTCTAACTGGAAAGAATTAGGTTTTAGAAAACCAAACAAACTCGTTAGCATAGTTTGGCAAGTTCCTTTAATTTTGGTTTCTATCATTATTTTAATGGGTATCTACCATTACTTATTTATTGAAACTTTAGGATTCTCGATCCCTGAGCAGGAACGTTTTGCAGGAATGGAAGGAAATATTAAAATGTTAATTAAATGGCTTATTATTAGCTGGATTGTTGGTGCATTTATGGAAGAACTCATTTTTAGGGGATTTTTGCTAAATTATTTTGAAAGTTTATTAGCTCCATTAAAGCTTTCAACTACTTTCGCAGTTATTATACAAGCTCTATTATTTGCTTCCGTACATTTCTATAATAGAGGGTTTATTGGTGCGCTATCAATTTTTATATTTTCAAGTATATTAGGGTTTTATTATATTAAATTTAAACGTAACCTCTGGGCATTAATATTGGCTCATGGAATAATGAATACTTTATCTTTTATTGAGGATTATCTTGGAAGTTAGTTACAATGTTCATTTAAAACTATATTAAAAGCATTGTAGTTAGCAATAATGTAACAACTAAAACCATTCTGTTTTTAAATTTTGCGTACGAATAGTTTTTTCAAGGTTCTGCCTAAATGCTTCAAGTTCTTCTTCTGTAAATTGATTGAATTCTAATCCATCGTGTTCGGAGTGCCTGATCTTATTATGGCTTTGTTGTTTTCCATATTAATCAGCAATACATTAATTAATTACATTACAATTAATAATAAATTTTTGATTTGTTGTTAAAATGCAACAACAAATTGTTTGGTTGCTTAAAAACGACAACAGATGAAATGGTTGCCAGAAAAGAACAACATTCTAAAAAAGTCTTTGAATATTAATGCTACTTTAATAACTTTTTATATTTAAATCGTTTAGGAGCATCTGTTCCTAGTCGCTTTTTACGGTTTTCTTCATATTCAGAGAATGATCCTTCGAAGAAATGAACATAACCGTCACCTTCATAAGCCAAAATGTGTGTTGCAATTCGATCCAGGAACCAACGGTCGTGACTAATAACAACAGCACAACCAGCAAAACTTTCCAAACCTTCTTCCAAAGCACGCAATGTGTTCACATCAATATCATTGGTTGGCTCATCGAGTAATAGAACATTTCCTTCTGCTTTTAAAGCCAATGCCAAATGTAATCGGTTTCTTTCACCACCTGAAAGTACACCACATTTCTTTTCCTGGTCCGACCCACTAAAATTAAACCGCGAAACATATGCCCTGGCATTCATGGTACGATTGCCAAGCTGAATGTTCTCCAATCCATCGGATATAACTTCAAATACGGTTTTTTCAGGATCAATTGCTCTATGGGTTTGGTCCACATAACTGATTTTAACTGTTTCACCAATTTCCATATTGCCATTATCAGGTTGCTCTTGTCCCATTATCATTCGGAACAAAGTTGTTTTACCAGCGCCATTTGGGCCAATAATACCTACAATTCCTGCTGGTGGTAAGTTAAAACTTAAATCATTAATTAATATTCTATCATCATAAGCTTTATTTAATCCTTCCACATTAATTACTTTATCACCTAAACGAGGGCCATTAGGAATATAGATTTCCAAACGTTCTTCTTTTTGTTTTACATCTTCGTTCATCATTTTATCATAAGCAGACAATCGTGCTTTCGACTTGGCATGACGCGCTTTTGGTGCCATTCGTACCCATTCTAATTCACGCTCTAAAGTTTTTCTTCGTTTAGACGCCACTTTTTCTTCCATTTCAAGTCGTTTGGCTTTCTGCTCCAACCACGATGTATAGTTACCTTTCCAAGGAATTCCCTCACCACGATCCAATTCCAAGATCCAACCTGCAACATTATCCAAGAAATAACGATCGTGGGTTATGCATATTACCGTACCTTTATATTGTTGAAGATGTTGCTCTAACCATAACATACTTTCTGCATCCAAGTGGTTAGTAGGCTCATCCAATAATAAAACATCAGGTTCCTGTAATAGCAAGCGACATAAAGCAACTCTACGACGTTCACCTCCTGAAAGCTCCTTTATTGGTTGGTTATCCGGTGGACACTGCAATGCATCCATTGCTCTGTTCAATTTGGTATCAATGTTCCATGCATCGAGCTGATCGATCTTTTCCTGCAGTGTAGCTTGTTCTGCCATTAATTTATCCATTGCATCAGGATTTTCATAAATTTCCGGCAACTCGAACTTTTTATTTACTTCCTCATATTTTCGAAGAACATCTGCAATCTCCTGAACACCTTCCATTACAACCTCTTTCACTGTTTTATCCTCATCTAACTGAGGTTCTTGTTCCAGCAATCCTACCGAATATCCTGGCGAAAATACCAGTTCCCCGTTATAAGATTTGTCTTGTCCTGCAATAATCCTTAATAAAGTAGATTTTCCACTACCATTTAAACCAATGATACCAATCTTTGCTCCCAAAAAGAAAGAAAGGCTTATATCTTTAATTACAGTTTTATTTGGTGGGTAAGTCTTGCTTACCTTGTACATCGAAAAAATGATTTGCTTATCTTCTGACATTTTCTTAATTGTTAGATTTGAATAAAACAAAATTAATAAAAAGAAATGGTGCAAACCTTAATCTGCACCATCTTTCCATATTTACTTAATTTAATTTTTAACTAATTGTAAACTCCAGGTCCAAGTCCATTAGAGTTTCATCTTTAGGTCGCGATGTTTTAATATCCCAACCTCTTTCTTTATAAAAGTTATCTAAATCATTGGCAAAAATATTCTTATCTACAATTGCACCTTTGTGATCGCCAAATGTAAATTTATTTTCAAAAAATTTTGGAGGTATCGTATCATCTTCCTTTCTAAAACCTTCACGATAATTAAACATCTTTTCCAAAGTAAAAATCCTTGATCCGGCTTTATCTATTTCATCGTCTGTCCATTCAACTCCTGTAATTGCCGTTAAAAATTTTGCATAGCTATTTTCGTTTCGATACCACCTACTGGCAAAGCTACATGCGGCTAATGAATCTCTTAATGCAGCGGCATTCTGGTATTGAGGCATACCACCATTCATATGACAAGCTCCTCGATTACTTGTTGCATAACAAATACTCCAATAACCTGAATTAACCGGAACATTCCATGCGGCCAATTCATGACCTTTTATATGAATTGCAAATTTATGCGAATCCTGACCAATTTCATTTGCCATAAATTTAACTCCATTACATGCTTTATCGCCAATTCCTTCCCTTTTACAAATTTTATGTAACATTTCTAAAGAAGCAGCTACATCTCCCCATTTAAGATCTATACCATCCAGGTAAGCTTTATCAATAATTCCTTTTTCATAAGCTTCCATTAAAAATCCAATGGTATTACCTACCGAAATAATATCAATACCATAATCATCTGAAACAGCAATTAACTTTTGCAGTCCTGCCAAATCAGAAATTAAAAGGTTTGAACCCAGCATAGTTCCTGTTTCATATTCAGGGCCATCATGAACCATTACACTATAAGATCCTTTTGCAATACCGGATTTTTTACAAGCCAACGCACAAGAAAAACATGCAAAATCGCGTTTCCAGACTTTTTCACGATTAGCTTCTGTTCCTATCTTTTCAATGTCCGCAAAAGTTCCCTCACTATAATTTTTAACAGCCTGTGTCCCATTCCTGCTAGAACTGGCTAAAGCATTTGCAGTTCCTCCATATCGCCACCATTTTAATGCTTCATTGTTATCCACTTTGAAAGATTTTCTAATTTGAGATAATAGATTAAGATAATCCTTATGGTTTGCAACTTCTAATGATTTGGTTCCTTTTACGGCAATTGCCTTTAAATTCTTAGATCCCATTACACAACCTGTTCCTCCTCGACCTGCAGCTCTTGCCGCTGTATTTAAAACACAAGCCATTGGAACCAGGTTTTCTCCTGCCGGCCCAATATAACAAGACTCAAACTTTCTATCACCCAACTCATCTATTAATGCATTATCAAACTCTTCAGTTCCCATCCCCCAGAATTTGGTTGCATCTAAAATCTCCACCTTATCGTCTTTGATCTTTATATATACAGGTTTTTCTGCTTTACCCGTAACGCAAATTCCATCGTAACCGGCAAATCTAATTTCCGGGCCAAAAAAACCGCCCATATTGGAATAGCTTACTGTTGATCCATGATCATATGTTGGATTAACTGCCGAAGTACGAGGCGATTTAGTAACCACACAAGTTCTTGATGAAGAAGGTATCGGTAAGCCTGAAAACGGACCAGGCATAAACAATAAAGCATTTTCAGGCGAAAGGGGATCTACTCCCGGATTTGGAAGTTTATCCCATAAAATTTTCGTCCCTAATCCTCGCCCGCCAATGAATCTTTTAATATCTTCTTCCGGTATTTGAGTATTTTTAATCTCACCAGTTGTAAGATTAATATCTAATATTTTTCCGTAATATCCTTTTATTGCCATATCTGCCTCCTAAACATTTAAATTATAAAGTTGTTCAATTAGCCTTTCTGCTATCTTAGCAGGAGCCAAATTTGCCAATTGTCGATCAATAGGCATTTCTATAAAATCCAATGCTCCGAATGGGCAGTTTTTAACACATGATGGATTGTCGTCGCATAGGGTACATATGCGTTCTGGCCTATTTGTTTCAGGATTTGGATATATCACTCCACCCCTCATATTTTCACAGGCTTTAGCACACTGTTTGCAACCTATACAACGTTCAGTATCATTTTTTATAATCATATTTGCCTCCCGATATAAAGCTTTTCTTCCGGTATTCATATCCGGAGCAACAGGGCAAGCATTTATACAAGGAGGATCAGGGCAAATTGCACACGTAACAGGTACATCCACATCAGGATTAAAGTGATATACTTTTATATTTGAATAATAAGGATTACCTAATCCATTCATTTTTTCTCCATTAATAAGTACAGGATGATTGTAGGCTGAACATGCGGTTTCACAGGTTCTGCACCCGGCACATTTAGTAAAATCAACGCTAATAGCTTTTATTAAATTTCGATCTTTATCTTTAAAAATACGAAAGCCAAAAGTTCCGAGAACAATCAAACCTCCTCCTCCCAATGCAATATCTTGAAGAAAGTGTCTTCGTGAATATTTCGTTTTATTCATAACTCGATTTATCTTTTATTTCCAACAGTAAAAAAGTAAACGAAAATAGAACCCAGCACCACATAAACTGCAAAATTATGATCCAGCTTAGATTCTAAATTAAGGAAAGCATGGTATCCTGTAACTAATATCAGGATTAATGATGAAAACACTGTTAAGCTATCTTTTTGTAAGAAGCCACCAACAAATAACAACATTGAAAACACTACATAAAAAGCAGATACATAAAACATTACGCTCTGAAAATCGAAAAAGGTAAATGTTTTCCAATATGTTAACAGTACAAAAAATGTCACCGCAAAACGCATTAACCAGTTTGTTATTGGATAAAGTCCTTTAAATGGTCTCATAGGTTTAATTTTTTAGTAATTAGGATTATAAACATTTAATGTCGATATGCACATGGATGCATATGGTTATCAATGTGTTAATTTAAAGAAATTTAATAAGAAATACGAAAAAAATAGCTCAGCTACATCCCGAAGCAGACCAAAAGCTTTCCATTGATTATAAATTACATATTCATAATTGTAGAGGGTAAAAATTAAATTGTCTCTATATCTTCCGATTTAAGCCAACCTTTACTTCCATCGCTTAACTTTATTTCTTTCCAATCAGAGATCTTGTCTTCTATCCGGACTTTGGTTCCTTCATGAATAACGAATAAATCCGTACCACTGGCATCCGGTGAACTTTTAACTGTAACAGATGGATTCACAACAATAGCAGAACTTCCTGAAAGTATTTTCTTTTTTTGCTGATATGAAAATAAGAATGATATTACCGCTATAAAGATCATGATAAAGCTTATCCAAAAGGAAAGTTTTTTAAATCCTAAACCACGACTGTACAGATATAAAGAAATAAAGATCAAAGTAAGTATGAATGCTGTAATACTAATTACTGCCCAAATATCTGATTTAAATGCATTTTTCAAATTTCTGATCCATCCTGTAATAAAGAAAACCGGTAATACTTCAATTTTATCAACTACAAAGCGATTTGCTAATTCAAGATTGTATTTAATATCCTCATCGTTTGGAGCTAAATGAAGTGCCTTTTCATAATATAAAATAGCTTTGGCAACAACACTTTGTTTATAATATGCATTTCCAAGATTGTAATAGAGTTCGGCTGATTCAAATCCCTGATTTAAAATATTTTCATAAACAACAGTTGCATCCTGAAAATTCCCTTTGGCATATAAATCGTTTGCTTTAAGTAAACTGTCAGCTTCCCGGGCATTAGTTATTACACTAGCCGAAATGTACAGTATTATAAATAAAGCTTTTTTCATATTATGACTCATTTATCTCAGTTTTTGCTGTAACTTACTAATAACTTTTATGGCATCGTTATACAAAGTATCCATTTTCGTTTCTTCGGTCACCGGTGCATAACGTGCATACTCACAACGATCGATTATATTTAATATTTGGTCGATATATTTTTCTTCAACTTGTTTGTCAATCATCTCGGCTCTAGCATTATCTTTTGACAAATTGGCCACAGGAATTCCTAATTTATCACTGATATATCCCCACAGCGCCTTAACCAATTCTTCATAAAATGCTTCTTGCCGATTTTGTTTCATAAAACCAGAAGCAGTTTTTAGTCTCTTCTTCGCAAACTTATTTGCTTTCTTATTTTTTACAAGCAATACATTCGCATTTTCCTTCATCTTTTTACGACGGAATACATATATGATAATGAATGATATTATACTTATAATATATGATAACCAAAAGGCATTTGAACCAAATATAAATTGATTTACTTTTCTGAGATTAACATTACTTTTTATAAACCTAATATCCTGCCCAATAAACTTAAGATCTTCCTTTGTAAATGCAGATGAAACGGTTACGGTCGTATCACCTTCCGATTTAGCAACATTAATTTTGAACGGACCGGCTTTTTCTGTTGTATATCGATCCGTTTCCGTATTAAAATAAGTAAAACTAAATTCAGGAATTGTAAAATCACCGGCATGGCGTGGAATCATTAAATACTCAAAACTCTTATTTCCAATTGCACCACCTTCTCCATATTTAATATTATCACTAACTTTTGGATCATAAACATCAAAATCGGAAGGAAAATCTATATCTAACGGATTAATAAATTTTAAATTACCATTACCCGAAATTTTTACTTTTAGATTTATTGCATCATTTGTTTTAACATTTTGATTATCAACAGATGCGCCTAAATTCAATTTACCAACGGCACCAGAGAAATTAAAAGGTTTGTTTTCAGGTAATTCTTCTACATCAATGATAACCTTGTTACTTCTCACTCTCTTGCCTTGCACATCAACAGTACCAAAAAAATCTTCAAACATACTTCTGGATCTTCTGTTACCCGGTTGTTGATAATACACGTCTAACTCGAATGGTTCAATTTCTATTTTTCCCGATTTTTGCGGATATAAAACATACTTCTTTAGAATACCTGTTAAATAAACCTGATCATTAATTCGTTCACGATTTAAGCTTGTAAGGGGCGGAACTTCTAACTCTTCAGCAATGAACCCCTGAAGTGATGGAAGTTTTGCATTTTCTAATCTGGTAACATTAAGTCTTGAAAATAGTTTAATCGTTGCAACTAAATGTTCCTCTCGATGCACTTTTTGTTTAGTTACAAATATTTTTATATATAAATCAGAATTAGATACCTCGCTTTGATTTGGTTGATTGGCCTGAGTTGAAACTGCTGAAGGATTAGTTTGTTGACCGGGGGATCGTTTAATTACTTCAATCGTTACATGATTCGATTTATACGATTTATTATCAACAACAACCTCTGCCGGTGGAATAGAGAATTCACCTTCTTTATTTGCTTGCACAACATACGTATATCTTAATTCGAAATTCTGGGTTACTTTTCCATTAATAATACTTACATTACTGGATTGAGAAGTACTTGGACCTGCCAATACAGAAAACTCATTTATTGCAGGAGCAGAAAACTTTTCTGCCTGGGCATTAATTGTATAGATTAACCTGAATTGCTGACCCAGTTCAACAACCTCAGGTGCTGATGCAGTAAATGTGACATCCTGTGCGAATGTACATTTTGCAAATATCAGTAAAATAATAAAATACAACCTTTTCATCTGGTTCCTTTTTTCATTTAAAGCTTATAACTTACCACTCTTTCTCAGTTTTCACTTTAGCTGCAGCAGCTTTTTGTTCTTTGACTTTCTTTTGTGTTTCTTTTTCGTCATTTGCTAATGCTTGTAATATTCGTTCAGCATCTTCTTTGGAAATTTCCGGTTGCTGTTGCTGTTGCTGTTGATCCTGATTTTGTTCTTGTTTATCTTGTTGATTTTGATCTTGATTGTCCTGATTTTTTTGGTCCTGGTTCTGATCCTGATTATCTTGGTTTTGATCCTGATTCTGATCTTGCTGCTGCTGCTGTTCTTCTAATTTCTTTTGAGCATAAGCCAAATTATACTTTGTATCCATATCATTCGGATTATTTCTTAAAGCGTTTTTATAGGCTTCAATACTTTCTTGTAATTTATTACTTTGCAATAAAGAATTTCCTAAGTTATGATATATTTTGGCTTTTTCTTCTTTACTTAATTCATAATCAGTTAAATTATTAAATTGATCAACTGCTTCTTCATATTTTTCTTGTTTATACAAGGCATCTCCAACATTAAATAATGGTTTGTGTGATTTCTTCTCGTCTAAATCAATTGCCTTTCTGTAATCAATTTCTGATTCTTCAAATTTTTCATTTTCGAACTCTCTATTTCCCTGGCGAATATATTTACGTTCTTTCTGAGCAAATACATTTGTTGCAGAAAGAATCAAACCAAAAATAAATATCAATTTAAACCACTTCATAACTTATGCATTAATCTTAAATAAATTAAAATTTTTTGACCACTTACTTTTACGTTCTAATACAAAAATATCCAAAAGAATAAAGAAAAGTGCTATACCTAACAAATACTGGAAACGATGTTCGAATTCCGTATAGATTTTCTCTTCCATTTCCTTTTTTTCCATTTTATTGATACGCTCGAATAATTTATTCAAACCGGTTTGTGTATTGCTAGCGCGAATAAAAACACCTCCACCATTTGTTGCAATTTCTTGTAAAGTTCTTTGGTCTAATTTACTTATTACAGTATTACCATCTTTATCTTTCTGGAAAACAGTTTGTCCAAATCCTTTTTGTAATGGGATTGGAGCTCCCTGAGGGCTCCCCATTCCAATTGTATGAACTGTTATCCCTTTTTCCCGGGCTAATTTGGCTGCTTTAATTGCATCATCTTCGTGGTTTTCGCCATCTGTGATAACAATTAAAGCCTTTTCCATTTCACTTTCAGGGGTAAAAGAGTTCATGGCTAGATCAATAGCAGAGCCAATTGCAGTTCCTTGTTTTGAAACAATATTTGTATTAATTGAGGATAAAAACATTTTAGCTGCGGAAAAATCTGATGTAACAGGAATCTGAATATATGAGTCGCCAGCAAAAACTATTAAACCGATCCTATCATTTTCCATATTATCAATTAGTTTGGAAATTGCTTGTTTAGCTCTTTCTAACCGATTTGGTTTGATATCTTCTGCTAACATACTATTAGAAACATCCAATGCAATGATAATCTCTGCACCTTTTCGCTTAACTTTTTCAAGTTTTGATCCAAACTGGGGATCAGATAAAGCAAATATGATGAATATAATTGCTATACTTAAAAAGATGAATTTAAGAACTGGTTTTGTTTTTGAAACAAAAGGCATTAATTGTTCGATAACACTCATATCCCCAAATTTTTTGAGTGCCATTTTTTTATAATACTGTCCTAATACAAATAACAATACTAAGACGGGTAGTATTAATAATAAATATAAATATTCCGGGTTCCCAAATCTAAACATAGTCTACAGTTTTGAGCCTGCCTATCGGCAGACAGGTTTTGAGCTTTGAGTTTAACTAATAAACTTTTAACTCTAAACTCGTAACTTTTATGGTATTTGTCTTAATAATGTATTTCTTAATATCATATCAGATAATAACAACAGAGCAGCTATTAAAACAAAAATTAGAAATTCCTCATCTTTTTGACTAAACTCTTTTACTTCGATTTTGGACTTCTCTAATTGATCAATTTGTTCATAAATCTGTTTTAATTTGTCATTATCTGTTGCTCTAAAATATTCTCCTCCTGTATTGTTTGCAATTTCTTGCAATGTTTCTTCATCAATTTCCACAGGCATATTTCTTAACTGCGTTCCAAATGGAGTTTGTATTGGATATGGTGCCATACCTTCGGTTCCAACCCCAATAGTATATACCCTTATTCCAAATGTCTGTGCTAATTCAGCTGCTGTGGCAGGAGCAATTGCTCCTTGATTATTTACACCATCAGTTAATAAGATGATTACTTTACTTTTAGCATCACTATCTTTTAACCTGCTAACAGACGTTGCCAATCCCATACCAATAGCTGTACCGTCCTCAATCATTCCACTTTGAATATCTCTAAAAAGATTTATTAATACAGAATGATCTGTTGTTAAAGGACATTGCGTAAAACTCTCACCACTAAACACTACTAATCCAATACGATCATTTCTTCGCCCTGCAATAAACTGTATTGCTAAATCCTTAGCTGCTTCTAATCTATCTGGTTCAAAATCTCGCGCTAACATACTACTTGAAATATCCAAAGCTAATACAATATCTATTCCCTCCGATTCCTGGTTTTTCCAACTTAATGTTGATTGTGGTCGAGCAATAGCAATAATAATCAGTGATATTGTCATAAGCCTTAAAGCAAATGCAACATGTCTTAATATATGCTTATATGTTATATGGTTTCTCCCAATTCCCTTTATTGTTGATACCTGTATACTTGCATGTGTACGTTTATGGTTTATTACGTACCAAGCTATAACCGGAATTATAATTAATAACAGGTATAATAAATTCGGATTTGCGAATGTTATATTGTTCATTTCTTATTGTTATTAGGTGCTAAGCGGCTATCTTTCAAACAGTACTATATTCTTATTTTGTATTAAGAACATTAGCAAATCCCTGTCTGCAGCAGGCAGGCGCTAAGTACCACATTCCAAAATTTATTTGTTATTCTCTACTTTTTCTTTGAGCATATTGGTTTCTTCTCCTTTTTGCTCCCTGTCTTTTAATTCTTCTTCAGACTCTTTCTTTTCTTCAATAATTAATTTGGTTCTATCCACAAAGTTGTATGCTCCCGATAAACATTTTTCATGTTCATCGGCAATTGGTTTAAATTTAGCAAACTTTACCAAATCCGATAATTGGAAAATATCTTTTAATGTATCATATGCTTCATCATCATTAAAATCAGAAATTTCTAAAGATCCTAATATTTCTTCACTGGTTCTTTCTAACGTCCTGATTGAATAACGATTCCAAAGATATAATCGAAGAACATCAGTAAGATCCGTATAATATTCTTTAATCTTGTTTTGTTGCCAAAGCTTATTTTTCTTTAGCTTCTCTAAATCTCTAAAAGCAATAATATGAGCAGGTTCTCTTGGCTTTATCCTGCGAATAATCGGTTCTTTACGTCTTAATTTTCTTATGATATAAACAAGAATAAAAATTACTATGGCAAGAACAACACCTCCACCTGCCCAGGGAAATACTTCAGCGAAGCTCAGTGGTGCCCCGTACGGCATTTTAATATCCTTAATTGCCTGTGATGTATCAACAGGAACAGTCTTCACATGAAATAAAATTGGATCGGTTCTTAACGTATCACTATAATATAAAAACGGAATTGGTGGTAAAGCATAGTAACCCGAATCAAAAGCTGTAACCAACAATCGTTTTTTAATAATATAATGTCCTGTTTCTAATAAAGTAGTATCATTTTCCGACTGTTCTATTACTTCAAGTTCCTGGTTAACATTCTGCTCAAAAATTGGAATTCCTACAAATTCCCTTATAGGCTGTTTAACTTCAAGTTCCAGACCAACCTGATCGCCAATTAGAAATTCGGTAGTATCTAGCTTTGCCTTAACAGTTATATCCTGGGCATTTAATTTAAATGAAAAGAATATAAAACCAAAAACTACTATATATAGAATATGTAATCTCATTTTTTGCAACATACTACTTATCTCTTTTTAAAAAGGTTTATTAAAGGTTTAACATAATCCTCATCTGTTGCAATAGATACAAAATCAATTCCTGCACGAACCAATGTATCATTTACCGAATTCTCCATATTTTTATACCAATTGGCATAATTTCTTCGAAGTGTAATACTTGTTGTATCAACCCAAGCATATTCACCGGTTTCTGCATCTTTCATTCTTATAATACCTACAGATGGAATCTCCCGTTCCCGCTTATCAAATATCTTTAAACCAATAATATCATGTTTTCTGTTTGCTATTCGTATAGCTTCATCAAATCGAGGTGTTCCTTCCTCATCATCAATAAAATCAGAAATTAAGAATGCCGTACTTCTTTTTTTTATGGCATTGGTCAAATACCTTAATGCTTCTGAAATATTTGTTTCATTATTTTCAGGAGTAAACTCAATTAATTCTCGAATAATTCTTAAAATATGAGTCCTTCCTTTTTTGGGAGGTATGAATTTTTCAACTTTATCACTAAATAGAATAACTCCAATTTTATCATTATTCTGGATTGCAGAAAAAGATAAAACTGCAGATATTTCAGTAATAAGGTTTTTCTTTAATTGAGTTTGAGTACCAAACACACGCGAATTACTTATATCAACTAACAACATTACGGTTAGTTCACGTTCCTCTTCATATATTTTAATATATGGATGATTAAACCGGGCAGTTACATTCCAATCTATATTTCGAATATCATCACCATATTGATATTCTCTAACCTCGCTAAAAGCCATACCACGACCTTTAAATGCACTATGATATTCGCCTGCAAATATGTTTTTTGATAAGCCCCTGGTTTTAATCTCAATTTTCCGTACTTTCTTAAGCAGTTCTGAAGCTTCCACACCCAATCATTTTATTGGTTATACATCAATCTTTCTCATCGAGCTTCTTCGTAATAATAGAAAAATACCATTCTTCCTTTTTAATTCTTATAACAAAATTTTCTTTTCCTGATACGTAATCATACCATGTCAAATTCTCTTTGTACTCAAAGCTTTGGTTTAATGAATCGATCATATGTTTTAATAAACTATAATCGCACATTAACATGTGATATTTACAATATCCGTCTTCATCCAAAACAAATAAGTATGTTCGGTATCCATCGGTATCTTCGAATTTGATGAAATTACTTTTCCCCATAACTTCTTTAGAGAAATAAAAATCTTTATGATTTTCTTTCATTTCCTTTTTGATCTCCAACTTATGTTTACCCACAAAACTTTGTCCAAGAACGTTTAAGCTCGAAACTACAATTAACAGAAGTACAATTATTTTTTTCATTTTTGAGATATGTAACTTTATGGAACTTCGATAGTATTAAGAATTTCCGTAATAATATCTTCCGTAGTTACATTTTCTGCTTCGGCTTCGTATGTTAATCCTATTCTATGTCTTAAAACATCGTGACATACGGCACGTACATCTTCCGGAATAACATAACCTCTTCGTTTAATAAATGCATAAGCTTTCGACGCCATTGCCAAATTGATACTTGCACGAGGAGATCCTCCGTAATTAATCAATGCAGAAAATTTATCCAGATTGTATTTTTCCGGAAATCTGGTTGCAAATACTATGTCAAGAATATATCGCTCAATTTTTTCGTCGATATAAACATCCTTTACAACATTTCTTGCATTAACAATGTCTTCAGGTTTAAGAATAGTATTAGCCTTTGGAAATTCTTTTGCAATATTTTCTCGAACAATTAACTTCTCTTCTTCTAGCTTTGGATAATCGACAACAACTTTTAGCATAAAACGGTCAACCTGTGCTTCCGGTAGAGGATAAGTTCCTTCTTGCTCGATCGGATTTTGCGTTGCCATTACTAAAAACGGTTGTGGAAGTTGATATGTTTCTTCTCCAATTGTAACCTGACGTTCCTGCATGGCCTCCAATAAAGCACTTTGAACTTTTGCAGGAGAACGGTTAATCTCATCGGCCAAAACAAAATTAGTAAATATGGGTCCTCTTTTAACCTGGAATTCTTCCTTCTTTTGGCTGTAAATCATTGTACCGATTAAATCTGCCGGTAACAAATCCGGTGTAAATTGCATACGACTAAATTCAGCATCAACAACACTTGCTAAAGTATTAATTGCTAATGTTTTTGCTAATCCTGGAACACCTTCCAATAAAATATGTCCATCGGAAAGAAGACCAATTAAAAGAGAATCGACAAGGTGTTTTTGTCCAACAATTACCTTGCCCATTTCCATTTTAATCATATCAACAAATGAACTCTCCTTCTCTATTCGCTCATTCAGTTCTTTAACATCAACTGTTTCGTTCATAGTCTAATAATTTTTGAAAAGATACATAAAAAATTTAGGTTAAAAAATAATTGTAATAATTCTACTTCTGTTCGTGTAAAATCAGCACAATAATAGTTTATTTAAATGTTAAAAACTGTTAAATCTTTTTAAGAAATTATAAGCTGGCGAAGGTTTCTGCTATAAAAGTAAATGTTATTTACTTCTTACTTTGAAGGTATGGTAAAACTAAATACAGACCCTTTTCCTTTAGATGATTCAACCCATATTCTACCGCCAAGAGCTTCTACGAAACCCTTACTAATAGATAAGCCCAATCCATTCCCCTGGTTATAATTCAGGAAATCAGTTTTTATTTGCCTGAAACGCTCGAAGATTTTGTTTTGCATTGATTTATCAATTCCAATACCTGTATCTTTAATGTTAAATATTAACTGATCTTCTTTTATATCACAGTATAATTCAACTTTTCCTTTATCGGTAAATTTCAGTGCATTATTTATTAAATTGGAAAGAATTTGGGCTAATTTACTTTTATCTGTTATAATAGTTGTTAAATTTCCAGGATTTAAAACTTTATAGTCGAATGTAATATTTTTTTCATCAAATTTAATTTTAAAGCGCTGATATATTAGTTCTAAAAATGGAATTATTTTTACCTCTTCTTTAGTAATATCTACCTGTCCGGTTTCTATCATTGAAATATCCAAAATGTCACTAACTATAGTCAATAATTGATTGGAACAATCATCAATAACCTTAATATAGTTCTTTTTTTCCTCTTTAGTAGTGGAGTCGTGCCCTAGTAGTTTGGAAAACCCCATTATTCCGTTTAATGGTGTTCTGATTTCGTGGCTAAGGTTTGCAAGAAACGCAGATTTTAAACGGTCAGATTCCTGCGCTTTTTTAAGTGCATTTTCCAACTCAGAAATAAATCTTTTTCTTTCTGTAATATCCTTTAAATATGACCTTGTACCAATTATTTTCCCGTTATCATCTAATATGTTGGTAACAGAGACATTTATATAAATTGTACTGCCATCTTTTTTTATGCCTTTGAAGTCATACTGAGGGGGTTGTTTTTTCCCGGCAATCCTATTTCTGTGAATTTGAATTATTTTATTTAAGTCATCCGGATGAATAAATTTCTTTCTGGGTATTTTAACGATTTCTTCTTTTTTATAACCTAGTAAGTTTGCAAAATGTTTATTGAAGTATTTTATTCTTCCTTTCTCATCATCAGTAACTATTGCAATATTAGATAACTCTACTAAATCTTTATATTTTTTTTCTCTTTTTTCAATCTCTACCAGGTTATTCTTGCGTTCAGTAATATCGTTTATAATAACTATAATATTTTTGATCTTTTTTTTCTCATCTACAACAGGATCAGCTGTTATTTTCAAATATTTATTTCCGGCTTTTAGTTCAACAGATTGTCTTCTATGTGTTAGCTCAAGAGCATTAAATAAATTTTCATCAGAAAAAATTCCAACATGCGATACGATCTCAAGTAATAGTTTTCCAACTATTTCACTTTTAGGCTTTTTAATATACTTTCTCAAAGCATTATTACAATCTATTGCTTCTCCACGGTCATCAAGTATCAATAACATTATGCTTAGAGAGTTATATACTTTTCTCCAAAATACTTTAGACATTTCCATTTCCTTATCAACCTCATCAAATCGTTCTATTTTCCTTTGTGCGAGCATAACTCTCTTCTTTTATTAATATTTCAATTTCCCCTAATGCCCTATTATTTAAATGTACGTTTCATTGGAGATTAAGTTAATTTAACTATCAAGATATACTTCTAATTTTGATAATTAGGTTAATATTGTTTATGAATGAACCTGATTGATGTATGAAGTAGGTTTTTTTACATAGTTCATAGCATAACCAATTACGTTGGTTGATAAATACAATTCAATGTTATTATCATTTCAGGTATACTATTTATCTTTTTTAATATAATTATCTATCATATTAACCAATTCATCATAAATAATTGGTTTTGCAATGTAATTGTCACATCCGGCTGCCAATACTTTTTCTTCATCACCAACTAAGGCAAAAGCCGTTTGAGCAATTACTGGTATTTCGGGATGTTTTAGTTTTATTTCCTTGGTTGCAGTGAAACCATCCATAACAGGCATTTTTATATCCATCAATACCATATCAATATCATTGGTATCGCACATTTCTACCGCATCTCTACCGTTTTTTGCCCTAATTACTCTCATTTCTTTTTGCTTTAATATTTCATAAAGATATTCATAGTTCATATCTTCATCTTCGGCGATAAGAACAACTTTATCTTTAAAATCATCATTTAAGTCTATTGTATTGTTATCTTCTATGAAATCAGGCTTACTTATTTCTTCCAGTACGTGTGGTAACTTAAAGTAAATTTCTGTGCCTTTATTTAATTCTGAATGAATCCAAATTGAGCCACCGAGTGCTTCAACATAAGCTTTAACAATTGAAAGACCCAAGCCTGTTCCGCCATATGTTCGTGTAAGATCGCTTTCAACCTGCCAGAAACGATCGAAAATTCTTTCCTGATTTTCTTTACTAATACCTATTCCGGTATCTTTGACACAAAACTCCAAATAACCTGATTTCATATCACAACTTATAACTATGTCTCCATCTTTGCTAAACTTAATTGCATTATTAACCAGGTTATTTATAATTTGACTTAATTTAACTTTATCGGTATTAACAAATTGCATATTTTCTCTCAAGTTATTATGCAGAGTTAATTTAAGTCCTTTTTCTATACATTTTGGTTCAAACTCATTACAAGTTGATTTTAAAATATCATTCAGATAGAAATTTTCCTTTTGAATTTCAAACTGACCTGTTTCAATTCTTGATATATCAAGTATATCATCTATTATCCTGAGTAATTGATGGCAGCTACCATTTATAATATCTATATAGCTTTCCTCTTTTTCTTTCGTAAGTTCTGAAACGACCAATAATTTTGAGAATCCTATTATTCCATTTAATGGAGTTCTAATTTCGTGTGATACATTAGCTAAAAAAGCAGATTTTAATCTATCACTTTCCTCTGCCTTTTGTTTAGCTTTCTCCAGTTCTGTTATATCAGTTGAAATACTTGAAATTCCTACTACTTCACCATCCTTAAAAATGGGTTCACAAGTAATGTCTTTATAAATTACTTTATCACCCACTTTAAGCTTAATTATTTTGTTTACTCTTTCCTTAGTTTTTAATACCGATTGTTTTAATTGATAAAGAGTATTGGCATCTTCTTTGTCAAAAATATCACTATCTCTTTTTCCAATAATTTGTTTATCGTCGATTTTAAGATAGGAATTGTACATCCATGAATACTTTAAATCTAGGTCTTGATTGGAAACTGTTGTTTTTGAATTTTGTAAACTAGACCTAAATCGTTGTTCATTTTCCTTAAGTAATATTTCTGTTTGCATTCTTTTATATGCAATTCCGATTGTGGACCCGATTTCCTCGAAAAAGTTAATCATTTCAAGATTAAACATATTAGTCCTTTTATCATGAAACTGTAATAACCCTATTGTTTTTTTCCCCGACCGAAGAGGAATTAGAGCTATTGATTCATAACCTTTGTTTTGGCATAAATTATTTTCAGGGACATTTAAATCATCATTTAAATATTCAGAAAATAATCTACTATAATTATTTGTCCAGAAACTCCCAATTTGAGTATAAAATGGTTTGTTATTATTAATACCTCCTGTAATTATTTTACCACATAAACATTTTAAAATAGCTTGTCCTTTTAGATCTCTAACAATTTCATTATTCTCACCAATATCACATAGCAGATTATCGGTATTTACAAAATCAGAAGTATAACCTGTTGTATCATAATACGGATAATCTTCACCATCTTGCATCCTGATGCCGATAGCCTCCAACCCTGTAAATTCTTTTAATTCCGATAGTATATCTTTAATTAATCTTTGCCATTCGTTTTTTCTATTCAGTATTGATAATATTCTAGCAGTAAATGCTTGTCTCTCTTCCGCAAGCTTTCGTTGTTCTTCCAAATCAATATTATTTAAAGCAAAAGCAATATCTTCCGCTATTTCTTTAAATAAATGTTGTTGTTCACTATCTTCAACTATTTGTGCAGGTAAAGAAACCATTATTACTCCAAAACGCCTATTCTGTAATTTTAAGCACATTGCCAACTCTACACCCTCTATTTTTTGCCCCGACTGATATCTTGGACACCCCTCACACACTGTCCTTGGGCTTTCTATTAATATTACATCATCTGCATTAAGCGACCTTTTAATACAGTTTGGTACATAATTCTTAAAATCCGTTACACTAAAACCACTGGCATTCTTTTTAATACCATCGTCTACAAAGTCTATTATTTTCCCTTCTTTATCAGTAAGTGCTATCCATGCGTTATGAAAGACATTAGTTTGAGTAATTATATTACATGCTTCTTTTATTAATTTATGACGGTCCTTTTCCTTTATTGTAAGTTGATTGATATTTCTAATTGCACGTAAAACAGCGTTTATATCCTTTATATTCTGTGTTCTCTCTACAACTTTCTTCTCCAGGTTTTTATTTAATTTACTAAGTTCTGATTGTATTGTTTTTAATTCATCATTTGCTTCTTTAAGCTCATTACTTTTCAATACAGCATTTTCATATGTTGAAAAGAGAAGGTCTACAATTTGTAATCTGGAAGAGGTTATTAAGTATTTTTTTCCCGAAAAGAAAACCTCTAAACCAACATCTGTACTTTGATGTTTTCTCATCCTAAAATTCATTATTAAATATTCAATTTTCGAAAGAAGGAATTCTTCACTGTATGGTTTTGTAATAAATGTATCTGCTCCACAATCAAGGCCCTTAATAATATCTACCGGATCCGAGAGCGACGTTAAGAGAATAACAGGAACGTCTTTTAAGCTATTATCAGATTTTATTTCCTTACACAACTCATAACCACTTTTCCCGGGCATCACTATATCACTTATTATTACATTAGGGATATTCTTTTTCAGTAGATTCATTGCTTCATTTGCATCGGCAGCGTGTTTAACAATGTAATCATTATTTTCCAATATATATTTTAATTTCTCGGCCTGTGTTAGACTGTCTTCTACGATTAATATTTTCATATTTTTCATAATCATCCTCCTTTTATTTATTTTCTTTAACAGGTATTTCAACACCAGCATAGCAATGCTCAACATTCTGCAAAACTTCAGCTATTTCCATAGGGTTCATGATATAATCCACTGCATTTAATTTTATAGCTGCGCCAGGCATTCCGTGTACAATAGAACTTTCCTTATCCTGGGCAATTGTTATAGAACCTGCTTCTTTTAACATTTTGAGTTCGTTTGCTCCATCTCTGCCCATGCCCGTAAGAATAATTCCTATTGCGTATTTTCCATATTCCTGAGCAATACTTTCAAAAAGGTGAGATACAGAAGGGCACAATCCATTGTGATTACTATCATGATCATAGTACTTATATAATTTTACTTTACCGGATTTATTCACTCCCATTTGATGACCATCAGGTGCAAAATAGATATTTCCGGGTTTTAATTGTAAGTTATCGGATGCCACGTGAACAGGAATCAATAATGAATTTTCCAACCACCCTAAAAAGCCATCGAGAAAACCTTCTGCGATATGCTGAACAACTAAAATTGGGTAAGGAAATTTATGTGAGATTTTAGAAAATAATTTTTGAAGCACAAGAGGGCCTCCTGATGAAGAACCTATTGCAACTATTTTCTTTTTGTCGAAATCGCATTTTGAAGACTTAAATATTTTTGAAGTTAACGCTTTACATGGTTCATTAATCATTTTATATTTACGGGTAATAACCTTAACTTCAGACATTAGCTTAACTATTCTTATCAAGTTTTTAGTTTGTCTTGCTTCATCGGGATGGCCTATACCTCTTGGTTTTTCTACAATCGAAAGCGCACCTGCTGCTAAAGCTTCCATTGATACTTTTACCTCGTTTGCATTTCTGCTGGCTGTAACAACAATAATAGGTATGGGAATTGTTGACATTATTACTCTTGTAGCTTCAAGCCCATCCATTATAGGCATATCAATATCCATTGTTATAACATCGGGCCTATTCGTTTTTAGAAATTCAACTGCCTGCCTGCCATTACCTACATTTCCAACTACCTGAATTTCCGGGTCCGCACTTAATATGTATTGCAAATACTCGCTTACAACTTTTGAATCTTCAACAATTAAAACTTTTATCATTTGTTTTATGTTTTATTAAACTAATTTTTCAATAACTTCCAATAAATTACCCTGGTCAAAACTACTTTTGACTATATAAGCATTTGCACCAACTTCCATACCTCGCTCTCTGTCCTCACGGTTGGAAAGAGATGTTACTAAAACAATAGGTTTTTCCAATAAAACCTCATCAGCGCGGATTTTTGACGTAAGATCGAAACCGTTCATACGCGGCATATCCACATCAGAAAGAACTAAATCAAAATTTTCTTCTTTTAATTTGGTAAGTCCCTCAACACCATCAATTGCTGTTTTAACCTGATAACCCGCGGTTTCTAATATATTTTTCAAAAGCATTCTTGAAGTAATTGAATCTTCTACAACTAATACAGATTTTTTTCTATCTTCTTTTTCTGTTTCTGTTTGTTTTATAACAATTGAAGTTTCTTTTATTGCAGATTTTAAAAGGTCGGATACATTGAGAATGGGAATTATTTTTCCGGAACCCAATACTGTGGCTCCCGAAATATTTCTGACACGTTTTAAATGTGTATTGAAGTTTTTAACTAAAACTTCCTCTTCATCTATAATTTCATCAATTGCAAAAGCAATTTGATTCTCTTGCTTTCCTAAAATCATAGCTAAAATGTAGTTCCCTTCGGTTTCCTGATAAGGAACCTCCAGGACATCAGTTAAATAAACCAATGGAATTACACCCTTATTAAAAGGAATAGTTGCCTTATTTTTAACAGTTTTTATATCTGACTTTTGTAATCTTATTACTCTTTCGATTTTTGAAGTAGGAATCATATAATTCAGGTCACCTGCCTTTATTTGCACTCCCCTGAAAGTTACAACCGATAATGGAATTTGAATTTTAAATTCCGTGCCCTTGTCTTTTTCCGTATTCACGGTAATAGCACCACCCAGCTGTTCAATTTTTTCGTGCACAATAGCTAACCCTAACCCTCTACCGGAAATATCAGTAATAATGTTACTTGTAGAAATTCCTGATTTAAAGATATATGATAAAAGGTTGTTAACGGTAATCTTTGAAGTTGCTTTCGATGTATTTTTTTTCTGCTTTACATATTTTGCTTTAAGATTTTCAAGGTCAATTCCTGCACCATCGTCTGAAATATTTAATTCAACATTATTATTTTCAAGTCTCTCTATATTTATCCTAATTATTCCTGCTTCTGTTTTATTCTTTTGTTTTCGAATCTCCGGCTTTTCAATACCATGGTCGACACAATTTCTAATGAGATGCATTAAAGGATTTCGCATTTCTTCCAGAATTCTTCTATCAATTTCAATGTCATCGCCCTGAACAACCAGATCGATTTTTTTACCTTTATCTCTTGATAAATCTCTTACTGCTTTTGGGAAAACATCAAGTATAGCAGAAAAAGGAATTGATATTATTTTTTTTATATTTTCAAGAAGAATTTCAATTTTTAACCCGGTATCATAAGATTCCTGTACAGAGAGCTTCTTCAACTCGGTTAATTCATTTTCAAGAGTTTTAAAAAAAGGGGTCGACCATTCGAAAAAGCGGATGAGGTTTTTAACATTCTCTTCTTCTTTAGTAAGTTTTTCGTTTTTTTGCTTTTTTTCCAGTTTTTGCAGAATATCTCTGACTGCCGGAAATACTTTTGAAAATTCTCTTTTCCAATCAGCCATTTTTTGAAGAGTCGATTTTAAATCTTCACTATGCTGAATTGCTGTAAGTTTTAATGAAAGCATCTCTTCTACCTGAACTAATAAATCGTCTAATTTTCCTATATTAACACGTATTGTCTCGCTTGATACTTTTTTGGTTGCTACAAAATTTTCTGATTTGGCAGATTTGGATTTCAAGTCTTTCTTTTCATTCAAACCGAAATCCTTAATTTCATCTGTTACCCCTTGTTCAACCTTTCGCAGATTCATACTTATCCCGGAAATCTTTTGATTTAATTCATCCGTAATTTTCGCATCAGGCACAACCAATATTTCACTGAGAATATTTACAGCTAAATGAAGTATATCAAAAACACCTGGAATCAATTTTATCTTCTTATTTTTTAATGCTGAAAAAACGTTTTCCACATCTTGACAAATGGATTCTATATCATTTATATTTACAGCACGCGAGGCACCTTTAAGACTATGTGCTTCTCTGAACATAGCTTCAATTAGTTCCTTTTCTCGAGATTCTGACTGGCCTTTCTCCAATTCAATTAGATTATAAGCCATATGTTGAACTGCCTCTTCGGCCTCAATCTTAAAAGTCTCTAATATCCGTTTCCTAAATTTCTCCCTTTCATTCATCTTGCCACCTCATACTGATCCATTAATTCTTTTAATTTATTACCTAACTTCTTTAATTCATCAACAGAGTTAACTGATTGCTGAGTACTTGCAGCAGCCTGTACGCTGGCATCTTTAATATTTTCCATTGCAGAAACCATTTGATCCATGCCTTCTAGCTGCTGTTGGCTGGATGCTGCTATTTGGATCATTACATTAGCAGCTTCATCAACACTATCGGAAAGAGTTTTAATTGTTTCACCTGAAATAGAGGTAAGTTTCAATCCCTCCTCAACTGCTTTACCTCCCTCTTCAGTAGCCATTACTGCTGCACTAACGGATTTCTGAATATCCTTTAATATATTACCTACCTGAGCTGTTGCTTCTTTGGAACGTTCGGCCAAATTTTTAATTTCCTGAGCTACCACCGTAAATCCTTTTCCCTGTTCCCCTGCCTTTGCCGATTCAATAGCAGCATTCACAGCTAACAAATTTGACTGTTCAGCAAGATCATTCACTGTTGCTGTTATCTCTCCAACAGCCTGGCTCTGTTCACTTAAGTTTACAACCATATTTGCTATGGATTCCATTTGCTGTTTTACCCTATGCATACCTTCAATGGTGTTATTTATGGCTTTTGCTCCTTCTTTTGAAATTTCCGTTGTTTTAATGGCACTTTCAGATATTTCTTTTGCTTTATGGTTAGAAACTTCGGCTGTTTGTTTTACTTCTTCAACTGTGGTGGTTGTTTCGCTTACAGATGTTGCAGTTTCGGAAGCACTGGAAGCCATTTGAGTTACAGATGCCATAATTTCACTTGTTGAAGAAGCCAAGACATTTACACCTTCGGTAATTTCACTAATCTGGCTGCGTAACCGTTCAACCATGATTTTAAATGCAATGCCCATAGTATCTTCATCAGAAAGAGGATTAACCGATATTTTAAGGTTCCCGTCAGCAATTGCCTTTGCCTGTTCAGCTTTTTCACGCATGCTTTTTTGCATAATTTTAAAAGACTCTGCCAATTTCCCTACTTCATCCTTTTGGTTTATTGTAATCTCCTGGCTTAAATCTCCCAATGAAATCCTACTTGCTATCTCTGAAATTTTCCCGATAGGATAAGCTATAATTCTTGTTAAATAAACAGTTAAAAAAACAACGAACAAAAATGCTATGACAACAATCCAGATAATTTCAACCTTTGCTACTTGTGTATCTCTTATACTTAGTGAAGATCGCTCTTCAAGTAACCTATTTTCTTCCTTTGTCATTTCACCCATCACATCACGAATTTCATCCATTGCTTTTTTACCTACATCTGTAACAACAATTCTATGTGCCGCGTCAAATCCATCATTCCTGCGAAGATTAATTGTTTGGTCAAGTTCATTAAGTTTTTCCGAAACCAAGGATTTAAGCTTTATGATATGCTGTTGCTGAACGATGTTATCGCTGGTTAACTTTTTAAGGTGATCAATATCTTTTTCAAGATTATTAAGTGCATTATTATATGGCTCAAGATAATTCTCCATCCCTGTTATCAAATAACCACGTTGCCCTGTTTCTGCATCTTTCAAATCTCCAAGAACCAGTTCAATATTCCGTAAAACCTCATGTGTATGAGCAACCCAGTCTGCCTCTTTTTTTAAACGATTCAAATTTTGATAAGATATTATACCAATAATTAATAAGAGCAATAGGACTATTCCAAAACTTATTGCTATTTTGAATGCTATAGATAATTTTTTCATCATCAATTCCTCCGGATTTTATACTTCATCATTTATAATGATCATATCATCAGTTAAGATTTTTTTTATATTTAATAATATCGATCGATTTTCGGTGATACCCTCCAGGTAGTCATTTTTTTCCCCTTTAAGCGTAGAAATAGTTGCCTGAAGTTTATCGGTATATATATATGTACTACCAATTATTTCATCTGCTAAAATTCCGAGTTCAATATTCTGATATTTTAATAATATCACCTTGTTAAGATTTGTTATAGCCTTTTCCGAAAGGTTTAAAAATTCTTTTATATTGATAACAGCTAATATTCTTCCGTTAATATTAATTATTCCTAAAATAAATTCCGGAGTACAGGGTAGAGGGGTTAATTCTTTTAAAGAAATCACAGAAGTAATATAGTTCGAATCAATCGCATAGCTTTCGTTTGCAAGTTTAAACTCCAATACTTCCAGTTGAGCTCCCTTTATTTCTTCTTCCGTAATACTAATTTTTAAAAGTTCAGCTCTTTGTTTAAGTATTTCTCTTGCTTTATCCTCATCTTTATATACTATCTCTTTGACCATTGTTTCCTTAATATCGATTTTATTTTGATTTGCCATTACTACTTTTTTCAAGTTTTAATTGCAGATATAATTTCTGTGAATCTTCCAACAGTTAACCCGTCCGATTCAGGAACTATCTCATCGGGATTATAATGTGAAAGAATATTTATCGCGTTATTAAAGTATTTTTTACCGGTGCTGTTATGTCCCCTTTTAACATTAATGTTTCCGAGTAAAAAATGTGCCAGGGCAAAATTATGATCGAGATAAATTGCTTTTTTTAAGGATGATATAGCTTCTTCGTCGTTTCCCTGTTCCTGCAATATGGTTGCTATCAGGTAGTATAAGCTATAATCCGATTTATCTAATGCCAATCCTTTTTCGCATAAAAGCCTTGCTTCATCTAATTTCCCTATATTTGCCTTTGTTTTTGCCAAAAGGATAACTATTTGTTTCTGATTTTTTTTATCATGAATTAATAAACTTGTTAAAAGCTTTTCTGCCTGCTCAAACAATCCTTGCTTAAATAAAGCAACAGCTTGCTCGTAATTTGAAACCTGCTTTATTTTATTATCTATTGGCAATTTCTCTGGAATATTATCTTTTATAACTACATTTTTATTTGCTGTATCTTTAACTATTTCGTCGGTATGAGAAAATTCGGGTACAAACCGGTTATAAGTTTTCACTTTAACTTGTTCTATTATTTCTTTCTGATATATTGTTTGTCCGCAATAATCAATTTTAGAAAACTTTTTTGATAAAACGTTTGATGTTTCTACCGGGCTAACAATGAGTATTCCTCCCGGTAAAAGAGATTTATATAATCGATTAACAACTTCCTTAATTCCTGTCTGCGAGAAATATATCATTACATTTCGACAAAAAATAATATCCATTGCGTTTGTATTATTAATTAATGAAGGATACATATCTTTTACCAAGTTAAGCGGAGCAAACGTTACCATATTCTTTACTTTTGGTAAAATCTGGTATCGGCTATCTCCTACTTTTTTAAAATAACCGGAAAAGAACCAGCCTGGATTATTACGAAACGACCATTTTGAATATATTCCCTTTTCGGCTTTTTTTAATAGAACCGGATTTATATCTGTAGCCAGAATTGTTATGTTCCAATCTTTAATATTCGGAATAGTTCTAAGAAGAGTTATTGCTATGGTATAAGGCTCTTCCCCTGATGCACAACCTGCACTCCATATTCTAAGTTGCTTGCCGTCTCTACCTTTATTTTGTAATAAATTAGGGATAAATGTTCGTTCTAAAAATTCAAAGCTTTTCTGTACGCGTAAAAAGTAAGTTTCGCCAATAGTCAAATAACTTGCTAAAACCTCAATTTGCTTATTGGTTGCTTTATTTTTCAAAAGCCACTCAACAAATTTAAACGTATCTTTAAATTCGAATTCTTTTGCTGCCGGTTCAATCCTTTGTATTAATTCCCTTTCCTGCTTCTCAGAAAAATTTAATCCTAAATGAGTTAACAGGTACTTCCTTAATTCGAATAATACAGGTTTATTAAGTTTATCGTTCATAATCTTTTATTATTAAAAGACTCATAATACTTATTGACCATAATCAGCTTATGGGTTTACAATAATTATATCGTTGCTATGTCTTGCTGGTAACTTTCTTTTTGATTTTAACCCGTTCAATTGCTTTTTCATTTTGTTCAAAGAATGTTTCAAGATCATGGATTATGACTATTTCGTCATTAAACTTAATAGATCCTTCAACATATTCTGAATTCAGCAATATTTTATCTGTTTTAATGATTTCATTATCATCCCTTTCAATAATACCACTAACAAAGTCGACCCATAAGGCAACTTTTTTTGAAGATATGGTCGCTATTATTAACTGATCGCTTAGGCTTATTTCTTTCCCGATTAGGTCAAATAATATTCTAAGGTTTATTACAGGTAAAAACTCTCCTTTAAAATTGATAGTTCCTAATATAAATTTAGGAGCTTTTGACAATGGAGTGACCTCTACAATGCGCACAACTCTGTCAACATTTGAAAGGTGAAGTGCGAATTTCCGGTTTTCTACCCTAAAGACTACATATTTCTTTTTCTTTAACATTAAGCATTTCATTAATAATTTGTAACATTACTCTCATCTTTATTACAAATACCAGATCAATTCACTCTTAATGTTAAGATGGTTTAATTACTTTAAAATCTGTGATTTAGCACTAGTTACAAACCAATCGGTTTGTCCAGTTATCATAAACACCCAATAATCTGTAAGTTATATTAATTCATACAATATAGCTATAGGATAAACTCTTATAATCTTGTAGGAAAATTCCTATAATAATTTAAATGATGTTAGATATTCAATCAACCAGATTCTCCTTAATTGCATACCTGATTATTTCAGCAGTACTTTTTAAATTCATCTTATCCATAATACGTTCACGATAAGTGCTAATAGTTTTAGGACTAAGAGAAAGTTCAACAGCAATATTCTGATTTGATTTACCTCTTGCTAACATACACATTACCTCCAATTCTCTATCCGAGAGGATTTCATGAACCGGCTTATCAGATGCATTTCCTATTTCATGGACTATTTTTTCAGCAAGAGTTGTTGTTATATATTTTTTTCCAATAGCAACTTTTCGAATAGCTATAATTAATTCGTCCGGTGTACTTGATTTTGTCAAGTAACCGGAAGCACCTAGCTTTAATGATCTCAAAGCATACTGTTCTTCAGGGTGAATACTTAGCATAAGCACAGCCACTTTAGGTTTTATATTCTTTATTTCTTTGAGAAGACTTAATCCGTTTCTATCCGGCATAGATATATCCAGCAAGATTACATCAATTTTTTGTTTAATTAGTTCATTTAGTAATTCATGGCCATTACTGGCTTCGTATATAACTTTAATGCCAGGACAATCATCGAGTATTTGTTTTAATCCCTTTCGGACTATCGGATGATCATCTGTAATTAATACTTTAATTATTTCAGCTTCTTTAATCATATGGTATTTTCACCAATAATTTTGTTCCTTTATTTAATTCTCCGGTAATTTTTACTTTTCCTTTAAAAACACTGGCTCTTTCCTTTATTCCCATTAATCCAAATGATTTAGAACCTTCAATATTGCTTTTTGTAATTCCTTTACCATTATCTTCAATCATTACATTTAATAAATTGCTCTCTTTTTCAATGCTTACTTTTACTATGGTTGCATTTGCATGTCTTACCACGTTTGTAAGTGCTTCCTGTATAATTCTAAATATTGCCACTGTTAATTGTTTATTAATTTTTATTCCTTCCGGAGATACATCAAATTGATATTCAATATTTGATTTTCGCATATATTCTTCCAAAAGCCACTCAACTGCAGATATTAATCCTAAGTTATCCAATATAGAGGGTCTAAGTTCAGTAGCAATTTCCTGTACATTTTTCATAGATAAATTTAGCAATTCAGCCATATCATTTAACTTATCTGACAAATGAGGTAAGTCTTTTATAATTCTAGTTTTAAGCCACGATAAATCCATATGTAGTGCTGTTAGCTTCTGGCCTAAATCATCATGCAAATCAAGGGCAATTTTCTTTTTTTCGTTCTCAATTACCTCTTGCATATGTAATGTTAATTCGTGAAGTTTTTTGTTGGATTTATTTAATTCAATTTCGGTATTCTTTCGTTTCGTTATATCAGAACAATTAACAGTATAGCCCATTATTTCATCGTATTCTATAATTGGGGCAATACGGGCATCATACCACACAACCTTGTCATCAGGAAAAACGAATTTGGTTTCATATATTTTCGCCTTTTTTGTTTTCCTTACATCTTTCAGGCTTTCCTTAACTCTTTCTACAAACTGAGAAGGTATTATATTATAAATGGAATTATTAACTATATCTTCCTTTTTTAATCCCGATGTTACCCAATTAATAAACCTAACTTTACCATGCAAATCGAGAATCAAAATATGGTTGGGAGAATTCATTGTTAATGAATGCCAGCTTTCTTCACTTTTATTTAAGTCATTTTCAGTTTTCTTTTGTTTGTAAATATCCCTAAAAGTAAATGTTAATATATTTTCTTGGTTTATACTAAGTTTATTAACAATGACTTCTACCAGAACAATCTTCCTATTTTTCGTAGGTATCGGAAGTTCTAAATTGAACGGAAGATTTAGTTTTGATATATTAAAGAAACTATCTTTACTTTCTAAGATATTTTGGAATAACCGTACTTCCCAAACTACTTTTTCCGTTAACTCATAGTTTTGATATCCAAAGAATAAGTAAACTGAAGAATTTACATCTAATATCACACCTGTATTTGCGTCAACAAGGATTATTGCTTCCTGTGATGTTTTAAATAATTGTTGATATACTATTTCGTTAACTTTCATTATTTAGTATTAAACTTTACTCTTAAATTTTAGGATACACTATATATTTGAACCTAAATATTTTGTCGTAAAATTCTAAATAAACTCAAGTTAATAATTTTTTTTGCATTCTTATTCAAATAGTTCATTATTATTGACTATGGTGATAATATATTTAAATTTGCAATAAATAATACAAATCTGTGAAAAAAAGGTATTTTATACAGCTTAGTTACAATGGGAGAAATTATCATGGTTGGCAAATCCAACCAAATGCATTAACGGTTCAAGAAATTTTAACTAAAGCTCTATCAACAATTTTAAGGGAGGAAATTGAAATAACCGGTGCAGGGAGGACAGATACAGGAGTTCATGCCAGTTGCTTTGTTGCACATTTTGATTCGAAATGTGATGATTTAGATAAGGATAAAAAGTTCATATATAAAATCAATGGATTTTTACCCCAGGATATAGCTATCCATAAAGTATTTAAAGTAAATAGCGAAGCGCATGCCCGGTTCGATGCAACCAGCAGGACATACCATTATTATATACATCAACAAAAAGATCCATTTTTAATTGAATCTTCTTATTATTTACCACATAAATTAGATGTTGATTTGATGAACAAAGCATGTGAATTGTTACTTCAGTTCACAGATTTTACAAGTTTTAGTAAATTACATACCGATGTTAAAACGAATAACTGCAGAATTGAAAGTGCTCTATGGGAACAGGATAACTATAAACTAACTTTTACCATAACAGCAGATCGTTTTTTAAGGAACATGGTTCGAGCTATTGTAGGCACTTTAATTGATATAGGAAAACACAAAATTTCCTTAGAAGACTTTATTCAAATAATTGAAAATAAGAATCGATCTGATGCAGGAACTTCAGCACCTGCTCATGGATTATTTTTAACAAATATTACATATGATCGTAATATATTTATTGAATAGATTATATACATTCGTAGCCTGAACTAATAAAATATGGTTTAAATGAACCTAAACCTGGCGTATTCATAAATATTATAATTTTCAAATATTTATGAAAGTACAGGTTAACCGTAAAAAGAAATAATATATAATTAAAAAAATAAACAACCTATTTATTATTTCTTCGTTACAAGATTAATTCATTAAACTTTATGAATTAATCGGGCTAACTTAAAATTAATTATTATCTTAGAAACTCTTAAAATTTAATACAAATAGCAAGATATGAAATTCAAATTTACCATTGCAAAAAAACTAATTCTTGGATTTGGTATAGTTACTGCGGCCATATTCGGAAATATTTATCTTGTAAATAATACTTTAAATAAAAGCATTGAAAAGAACGAAGAAATTATTACTGTTCACATTCCTTCTTCCGACCTTGTTCGTGAATTATCGAACGCTATAATTTCATCAAAGATGTTAATTAAAAATTGGGTTTATATCGAGAAACAAGCTGATACTCCAGATAAAAAAAAGTTAATTAATCTGCACCAAACAGAAATTCCTAATTTAAATGATAGAATCCTGAAGATATCAGAAGGTTGGGACTCTCAAGAAGTTGAGGCTTATGAAAAAATATATGTTTCCATTACAGACACATTATTTCCAATGCATCAGGATATAATGAATAAGTTAAGTACGATGGAAAGTTATGATGACTTTTTTCTGCTAATGACGGATGTATATACTAAAGTTGAAAAAGGTGGTGATATCATTGTTCTAAGTGAAAAATTAATTGAGGATCTGGATAATTTAATTAGGATGCATGAGACAAAAATTGCAGAGGCCAGCAGCCAAATGGAAGATTCATTCAAAAATCTTGAAGATTTTATTCTTATGGCAGGTATTATGGTAATTATTATCTCAGTTATAATAGCACTGGTTTTAGCTCAACTAATCATTAAACCAATTGTAAAAATCAAGAATAATTTAATTCAGATGGGTTTAGGCGTAATGCCTAATAAACAAATCAAGGAACGAAACGATGAAGTTGGAGAAATGGCTGCTGCATTAAATGCCTTAATCAGAGGATTGAAGGAAACAACTGATTTCTCAATCGAAATTGGGAAAGGAAATTTTGATAGCCCGTTTGTACCGTTAAGTGAACAAGATGATCTTGGAAATGCCTTATTGGAAATGCGCACTAATCTTAAGCATGCCACTGAAGAAGAAAAAAGAAGAAAAAAAGAAGACAATCAAAGAAACTGGGCTTCGCAAGGTATTGCTAAATTCAGTGATATTTTAAGACAGAATAATGATAATATGGAGAAACTTTCATATGACGTTATAAGCAACCTGGTAAAATATTGTGATGCTAATCAAGGAGGTTTATTTGTTATAAATGACGATGATGAAAATAATAAATTCATTGAAATGGCGTCTGCATATGCTTTTAACCGAAAAAAGTTTCTTGAGAAAAAGATAGAAATGGGGGTTGGTTTAGTAGGACGAGCCATACAAGAAGCGGAAAGTATTTATATTACTGATATTCCTAACAACTATATAACCATTACTTCGGGTTTGGGTGATGATAATCCTAAAAGTATTTTGATTGTTCCGTTAGTAGTAAACGATGAAGTGTATGGAGTTATAGAAATGGCTTCTTTCAGAGAATTTGAAAAATATCAAATTGAATTTGTTGAAAAGATTGGCGAAAACATCGCTTCTACATTATCTACTGTAAAAGTAAATATCAGAACATCAGAACTTCTTGAAAGAACCAGACAACAAGCGGAAGAAATGCGTGCTCAAGAAGAAGAGATGCGTCAAAATATGGAGGAATTACAAGCAACACAAGAAGAGTCAGCACGTCGTGAATCTGAACTAGAGAAAAAAGTAGAAGAATACGAACGTTTGAAACAACAACAGGAAAATTTTATTAAAAAGATGGATGGTAAATTAACAGGTGGTTTGGTTTCTGCTCTGGATGATGATGAAGAAGAAACTGAGGAAAGTGAAGAAAAAACAAAGTAAACTACTATAATTATAAAATCAAAAAGGAGCTAAATAAGCTCCTTTTTTTGATCTATTATATCTATTAAGAAATTTAACTCATCTCCTATATCATCATGTTTCGGTATTCTTTTCTTTATTCCAATTTTGCTTATATCTGATTTGGAAATGACAATATCCAATTTTTCTTCCGTAATCAATTGAGCCAGATTATCTTGAAATTTCCCTTCCGCTAATAAATCTGTAACTTTTATTGTACCTGCTAACTGATAACTTCTGTTACTAATGTTATACATTAAATAATACTGAACTTCATCCAATTTATTCTTAGAAATGGTAACTCCATCTTCTGTAGGAATCAAAACTTTAACGTCAAATCCTTTTTCAGCCATTTGAATTATGATTATTAATTGCTTTCTCTAAACGAATTAAAGCATCTAAAACAATTTGTTTTGGGCACGCGATATTCATTCGCATAAACCCCTCGCCACCTGTACCAAACATTCTTCCATCATTAAAACCCAACCCTGCATCTTCGATCATAAAATTTTTCAGATCTTTGCCTTTTAAATCTAAATCAGAGCAATCAAGCCAAACTAAATAAGTTCCTTCCGGGCGAATCATTTTTATTTGTGGTATTTTTGCTTTTGTATAATCTTCTACCAGGTTCAGATTTTTTTCGAGATATTCCATCAATTGATCAAGCCATTCATCTCCGTGTGTATATGCAGCCTCGGATGCTACTGTTCCAAACACGTTTCCCATTCCAATATGAATAGCATCCAGAACTTTATCATATTTTTCCTTTAATTCTTTGTTTGACGAAATAACGGAAGATGTAGCTAAAGCAGCCATATTAAAAGTCTTGCTGGGTGCAATAAATGTAACTGTATAATTTGCAATTTCATTTGATATTGAAGCTAGCGGAGTATAAGCGTAATTCTTGTAAACCAAATCAGCATGAAT
This sequence comes from Bacteroidales bacterium, assembly GCA_028282785.1. GTDB lineage: Bacteria > Bacteroidota > Bacteroidia > Bacteroidales > UBA12077 > UBA12077. Next base: position 94,435 of record JANQHE010000037.1, read on the forward strand.
CTCGTCAGACATTACTAATACATTGTTCTTAACACATAGCTCTCCCAGTTTTTCCAACTCTTCTTTTGTCCAAACAGAACCTCCGGGATTATGAGGGTTAGAAAGTATTAACATCTTTGCATCCTTTAGTTTATACTCTAAATCTTGAAAGTTGATAAAATATCTACCGTTTCTAAGATTTAAAGGATTTTCAACTAATTCCCGATCATTATTTTTAATTGCATAAAAAAAAGGATGATATACTGGCGGTTGTATTATAATTTTATCTCCCGGATATGTATATGCCAGAACAGCCATATTAATAGCAGGTACAATTCCGGGACTAAATGAAATCCATTCTTTTTTTATTTCCCAATTATGCCTGCGTTTTACCCAGTCTATAATAGACTGATAATAAGATTTAGGCCTGATACTATACCCAAATACTTCGTGATTTAATCTTTTCTTAATTGCCTTGATTATAAAATCAGGTGTCTTAAAATCCATATCAGCAACCCACATTGGGATCACATCTTCTTTCTCAAATATCTCCTTACGTAAATCATATTTAACAGAAGCGGTACTCTCTCTGTTAACGAACTCATCAAAATTGTATTTCATAATGGCTATTAGCCTTTCTTTGTGAACAAATTCAATTTACATTATTTCGAGTAACCGACAGTTTGGCTATAGATTACCTCAAAACCCTCCGGTAATTTCAAAACTTCCGCTATCTTATCTTTATCAATCCATGCCCTGAACACAGAAATTAATCCTTCCGATGCACAGTACAAATATACGTTCTGTCCAATAAATCCACAATGTGTTGCAGCTGTTATCCGTTTAACTTCTAACGGACTATTTCCTAACTTATTTAAATTAGAAACATAAATAAGGTTCAGAGGAGCCACTTTAACGAAATCCTGTTTTCCCGATACTTCTCTAAAATCTTTATCAGATTTTTTTTCCAAAGCATGTTCCTCTGCTTTGTAAAGAAATAATCCGTTCTTTGTTGTTAAATAAATTTCAATATCCTGATTATTACGAGAAGTAGGTGCAGTGCGTTTTTTTATATCTTCTCTATTAATTCCAAATGCTGCCCATAATAAATTCGACAGTTGTTGTTCTGTCAAATCTTTATCTATGAAATCTCGACTTGAGCTTCTTTCGTTTAAAGCCTGCATTAAAGGCATTCCTCCTATTTTTTGAGGAGCAGGAAGCTTTATTAATTCTTGAGCCATTAAGAAGTTACTTACAACAAATAAAATGGAAAGGATAAGGATTAATTTTCGTGTCATAATCTTTATTTTTGATTTAGTTTGTTCATGAATTTCTTTGAGTTGATTATATAACGTATGTGTGTACCTTCTCCTATTTTACCCTCTTCATCATTCGCTACTACAGAAAATACCAGCTTTTTTCCATCAACCTCTATTAAAGTTGCGGTACATTCAACCTTCATTCCAACCGGTGTCGGTTTTAAATGTCTGATATTAACTTCAAATCCAACAGTATTATGTTCATTACCTAAATATGGTAATACTGTTTTTAAGGCTGCATTTTCCATAAGAGTAATCATTGCAGGGGTTGCAAAGACTTCAACCAAGCCCGATCCATACTCTGCTGCAGTATCCTTTTTTTCAACTACTTGTGTTGCAGTATATGTTATTCCTGTTTTAATATTAAAATCCATACGTATTATTTTTTATTGCCAATAAAAATAAAGAATCTTCTTAAACAAAAAAAAGGGCATTGATTAATTTCATGCCCTTACCAAATTAATATGTTATTACTCTATGCTTTTAGTTTTTCTGCCATTGATTTAGCAATAGTCTCACATCGTTCGAATGATTCGTTTCCTGGAATTCCTTTAGTATCAACAGGGTCAGCAACTAAATCCCAATTCATATTTTCCTTGAATTTAAATAGAGCTTTAGCACCACCACCATTCCAGCTATAAGAACCAAATACACCCAAGTAGCGGTTCTTTAATCCAATATGCTCTAGGTTTCTTGTTAAATTTTCCATTGTTGGTAACATTCCTGAATTATATGCACAGCTACCTAAAATAACTCCTTTATACTGCCATATTTCATTGATTAAATATGACAAATGAGTTTTGGATGCATCATAGATTCTTATCTTCCTGATCCCTTCCTCAGATATTTTACGCGCGATACAATCCGCAAGTTTAGCCGTATTTCCATACATTGAACCATAAATGATCACAACTCCGTCTTCTGCTTCGAATTTACTCCATCTATCATATAATGATAAAACCTTATTTACATCAGTTCTCCAAATAGGACCATGTGTAGCACAAATATACTTTATATCAACTCCCTCTAGTTTTTTAAATGCCTTTTGAACCATGTTGCTATACTTTCCAACAATATTTGAGAAATACCTGCGCATTTCAACCTGGTAGTATTCTTCAAATTCAATTTCATCATCAAATATTCCACCATCCAAAGAACCAAAAGTACCAAAAGCATCACCCGAGAATAAAACTTTCTCCGTTAAATCATATGTCATCATAGTTTCCGGCCAATGTACCCAGGGAGTCATCACAAACTTTAATTTATGGTATCCCAAATCAAGTTCATCTCCGTCTTCCACCTGATACTGCTTTTCTTTATATCCAAAATATGAATCAACGATTTTGAATGTCTTTAAATTACCTACTAACTTAATATCAGGATATTTTTCGACAATGGTTTTAATAGCTCCCGAATGATCCGGTTCCATATGATTAATAATTAGATAATCAATAGGTTTACCATTTATAAGGCTTTCGATTTTTTCAAGATAATCGTCGGAAGAGCCAAACTCTAATGTATCGATCAAAGCAATCTTTTCGTCAATAATTAAATATGAGTTATAAGAAACACCATTAGGTAGCGGCCACATATTCTCGAACATTTCAGTTCTTCTGTCATTAACTCCAATCCAATGAATTTTATCTGTAATCTTAACTGTATTATTCATTATTAACTATTTTAGATATGAATTACTGTTATTAAATTTTCGGCAAAAATACTATAAAATTTATGAACTTCGGAATTATAGCATGGGATTTCCGTTTGATTTATAATTTCTTTTAAGCTTAGATAGATTGAAAGATTAAGAGGATTGTGTAGATTGAATACTAATTATTTATTTCCAACAGTTTTTCTTAGGTGAGATAGAATTTTTAATAATTCGAAGCTTTCTTCATGTAGTCTTATAGTTTCCTGATCATTAGATATTTCGGACTCAATTAATATTTCTAACCACATTTCACTTTCATCTGCTTCTTCAACTGAAATAGATAATTTACTAAAGAATTCTGCTTTTGACCGTCCTCTCAAAGCCGCTCTATAATTTGCATAAGTCGAAGTTCCTGATTTTAATAACTGATTACCTATAGTTTTTGCTTCAGAAGTTTTTGGTAAGTTCTGAACTAACTTAATAATCTCCAGAGCGAATCTCTTTAATCTTTCTCTTAGTTCTTTTTTAAATTTTATTCAATCACCTTCCATTGCTATATTAAAAGTTATTATAGTTATATAAAGATATCATTTTGAAATTTAACAAGCAGTTTTAATCATTACAATCTTTACTATCATTTCAATCCAATTATTTAATATATTATTCCTGAACTATTTCTGAAGAAAGCGGAAACTTCTGATTTTCTATTCCAACTAATGTAGCTTTTACAGAACCGATTAATATTTTAGCCTCAACAAGTATTGGAATTCGATTTAAATCATCGCTTACCCAGACATATAAATCCTCTCCCCCTTTGAATATGGTTCCTTCAACTAAAAGAGCAGAAAATTTTATGGTATTGAACTTTCGCTTGTCATGAGTTTTCAATACTTCTTTCCCTAAATACCTGATATATAAATCAAATATTTCGTTATCGATAATCAAACGAACGGGAATGGTATCATTAATTTCATATTTATCAAAATCGAGATTTCTTACATAATATACTCCTGAAATAACATCATACATATCTTTTTGCATTTCAAGCGTATCCTCGGAGTATGGCTTATTAGAATTTTGCGTTTGAGTATAAATCAGACTATCTTTATAATTAAATGTAAACTGATTATGGACAGAGTAGCCACCTTCATAAGTGTTTCTATCAAAATATAATGGAGCTAAATTGTCGGTTCTTACATAGGACTGAAAATAATCACGAACTTTAAATAACCAATCATAAGATGGAATACTTGTTCCAAAGGCATTTAAATGATATGCTTCGTTATCTTTATAGTTGGTTTTCGTTACTTTAAATTCAACTGTTCCTGCTTTCAGCCATATAAATCCCCAATTATACACAGCAGAATAGGTTATTCGTTCACCAGGCTGAAATACAGGAAATTGTGAAATTATTGTTTGCGATTTTACGGATAAACCAATAATTACAAGAACTGTAATTAAATAAATATTTTTCTTAAACCAGGCCATTTAATAATCCCAAATGCCGAAATTAGATCTATAGGGATTATATGTTCTATTGTAAAAAGGTGAATTATAATTATATGATGGATTTAACCCATTCGAATACCTGTATTGAATATGAAACTGAACTTTATCATTTAGTTTATATCCAACTCCCAGAGAAACGGTTTTATAATCAGTATCATAAACTTCTGCCCGATAATCATTAAAAATAGATTGATTCTCAAGATAAGCTCCATCACCCCAAACACTCCATTTATCATTTAATTGATAATACGCCGTTCCTGAGATACCATAATTTGAAGTGTTTGAACTATATGAATAGCCAGGATCATTACCATAAAATTGCTCCAAACCATTGAAGTTGTTTTGCATTACAATACCTGTTACCGTAACATTAAGTTTAGAATTTACCTGATAATCGATGGTTGGCGCAATATAAGAATTCATCATTGAGAGATCATTACCAAAACTTGAAAATCCTGTTCCCATGGCAACAGAATATAAAACTTTTTCATGGCGTTTCAATAAAGTTTCCTTTTTCTCTTGTTCTTCCTCATTTTCATTACCTAAAACCGTGGAATCCAAAGGTTGGTAATATTTTGGCAATAAAGGAAAAACCTGTGAAAAACCGGATAAACTAAAAGCAATTAAAAATAATGTTATGATTAATTTAAATTTCATATTGCCCTGTTTTAACAATTAAACCAACGATAATGGTAATTTGTTTATTGTATACAAATTTATTAATTATTATTAATTTGTGAAATAGTAAAATAGTGAATTGGTAATATTGAAAGATTATAACGTGCATTCGCTTTTATCTTATTATACAAATTCACCTATTTACCATTTAGGAGTTTACTTTTATTAATTCTCTTCCGAATCGACACGCATAACTTTTAAAATCCCTTTTTCCCGTTTTAGTTTGGACATTAACATATCAAGATGCTTTGCACTGTCCACAAATAGTTTTAGTTTGCCATCAAACATTCCTTCGTTCGAGTCCATCGAAATGGACCTCATTCTAACTCTTAGATCTTTTGAAATTATATCTGTGATCTTATTTAACATTCCAATTTCATCAACCCCTGAAACTTTAATCATTGCTTGAAATGATTGTTTTGCAGCCGATTTTGTCCACTCTGCTTTAATTATTCTATAATTATACCTTTCAACCATTTGCCGTGCATTTGGGCAATTTGTTCTATGTATTTTTATTCCTTCACTCACAGTAACAAAACCGAAAATAGAGTCTCCAAAAATTGGATTACAACATTTTGCCAATTTATAATCAACATTTTCAATCTTATTATCAATAATTAGAAAATCACTCTGGTATGATGATTTTTTATCAGTTTCTTGCTCCTCTACTTTTTCTTCCATTTCCGTAGCCGGAAATTCTTCTTTTTTTGATTCAGCTAGCAAATCTTTTATTGCTGAAATATCAATTTTATCAGTTGCAATAGCATAATATAAATCAACAGGAGCCTTTAGTTTATAATGCTTAACTAATTTATCTATTAAAGCATCTTCGAATTTTATTTTCCAGTTTTTAAGCCTTCGTTTTAATAATTCTTTTCCAGATTCGGCTTCCTTATACCTTTCCTCACGTAAAGTCGATTTAATCTTGGTTTTAGCTTTAGATGTAACTACAAAGTTTAACCAATCCGATTTCGGTTTCTGTGTTTTTGAAGTTACAATACTAATCTGGTCACCATTTTGTAACTGTTGCTTAATGGTAACATTTTTATGATTGATCATGGCTCCGACACATTGATTACCAACATCCGTGTGAATATCGTAAGCAAAATCCAAAACCGTCGCACCAGCCGGTAACTTTTTTAGATCTCCATTTGGAGTAAATACAAATACTTCTTTGTTATAAAGGTTTAATTTAAGATCATCTATTGTTTCACAGTTCTCAGAACCATTAGTGTCAATTACATCTCTTACCTTTTGCATCCACTGATCGATTCCTTTTTCGGCTTTTACTCCTTTATAACGCCAATGTGCAGCATATCCTTTTTCTGCAATTTCATCCATACGTTTGGTTCTTATTTGAACTTCTACCCACTTACTTTCCGGGCCAACCACCGTAGTATGTAATGATTCATAACCATTGGATTTTGGTATGGAGATCCAATCCCGTAATCGCTTCGGGTTAGGCTGATAAAAATCTGTAACAACAGAGTAAACTCTCCAACAATCTGCTTTTTCTTTGGATGGCTTTGAATTTAAAATAATACGTATTGCAAATATGTCGTAAACTTCCTCAAATTCAACATTTTGCTTTTTCATTTTTTGCCAGATCGAATATATTGATTTTGGCCGTCCTTTTATCTCATAATTATATCCTTCATCCTTTAAAACCTTTTCTATAGGCGAAACAAATTTCTTTATAAAACGCTCTCGTTTAGCAGTAGTGTTTTTAAGCTTTTTTATGATCTCCTTATACTTCTCTTTTTCAGTATATTTCATTGATAAGTTTTCCAATTCGGATTTTATATTATATAATCCTAATCGGTGTGCCAAAGGAGCATAAAGTGAAAAAGTTTCTAAAGATGTTTTAATCTGGTAATCTTCAGGCATATTATTTAAACTTCTCATCTGGTTTAATAATACAGCCAATTTAATCAAGATTACCCTTACATCCTCAGCAAGCGTTAATAGCATCTGCCTGAAGTTTTCTGCTTGGTTTGCAGATGTTTTTGTATTTATATCTGATATTTTTACCAAACCATCAACAATGATCCGAATTGTTTTATCAAATTCTTTCTCTACTCCATCTAAAGTGATTTTTCCATCTAAAACCGAGTGATATAGCAATGAAGAAACAACTGACCTGGTTCCAAGGCCAATTTGACTAACAATAATAATAGCCACCTCCAAGGTGTCCAGAATTTCCGGATCTCCGGATGGCAAACGTTTCTCTTCCGATGCATCAAAAGCCACATCAAAAGCTTTTCGAATAAGCTCAACTTCTTTCTTTTTGGTAAAATCTTCCGATAACCGGAGTAATTCCCTATATTTATTTATAATCTTCTTTCGCTCTCTATCGGTAATCTTTCCTTCCGTTTTTTTATCGAAATTTATTTTAGGTAACATTATTACAACAATTTAAAATCATCAGCATCCAAAAATACCGGAAACTTTTCTCTAAATAAATTTAACTCGTCCAGTGATAATTCAGCGTTTATTACTTCCTCTTTATAATCGGTTGCTTTTTTTATAATCTGCCCCTTTGGATTAATAATAACCGTATCTCCCGAGTATGTTATTTCTTCACCATCTTTTCCGATTCGGTTTACCCCAACTACATAAGCCTGATTTTCAATCGCTCTGGCTTTTAATAAGGTATTCCATACTTCTCTTCTGCTTTCGGGCCAACTAGCGATATAAATTAACATATCATAATCATTCCGGTTTCTGCTCCATACCGGAAAACGCAAATCATAACATATTAAGGTACAAATTCGCCATCCGTTATGTTTAAAAATGGTTTTACTCTCACCTTTTGTATAACCTTGATCTTCTTTTTCCATACGAAACAGATGTCCCTTATCATAGGTATAATATTCTCCATTTGGAAACATGGTTATACACCTGTTATAAAAATTGCCATTTTCTTTTAGTATGGCACTTCCCAGTATTATTTTATTTATGCGTTTAGCCTGATTTTTCATCCATTGAAAGGTTTTACCATCCATTGGTTCAGCTAACCTGGTCGAATTCATAGAGAATCCGGTGGTAAACATTTCAGGCAGAATGACTATTTCTGATTCTGAAGGTAATGATTGAAACTTTTGTTCGAAGTATTTTAAATTCTGATCGATGTTTTCCCAGGCTAAGTCCGCCTGTATACAGGATATATTAAGTTTATCCGACATATTTTTAAGTTTTATTTCCAAAGATAAAAGAAAAGCTTCAATTGTTATTGAAGCTCTTTCTTAAATTATGTTAATTATTGGAACTTCTACGCCATTAAGCAGGATAAAGCAATACAATAAAATTTGGACTTTTGACTTTCACTACGTGACATTACAATTACGGGTTTAATAGTACCCTGAATAAGTCCTGCCAGTTCGCCTCCTCCAAATAACATCAAACCCTTATAAAAACTATTTGCCGATTCAAGTGAAGGAAATATCAAAGCATCTGCCTCTCCGTTTATTGGAGTCGGAACACCTTTAATTCGTACGCTTTCAATATCGCATGCCAGAAATACATCTAAAGGTCCGTCTATTGTACACTTTGGAATTTGTCCACGATCAACCATTTTGCAGATCTGTGTATAATCCGTACTATAGTGAAATTTATCATTTACCTTTTCTGATGCTCCAATTAAAGCAATTTTAGGGTTTTCTATTCCAAACTTCTTAGTCATCTGGATAGTATATTTTACCATCGCAATTTTTTCTGATAAATCAGGGTATGGTAAAACAGCAGTATCCGACACAAATAAAAGTTTATCATATTGAGGAAGGTCCAGTGCACATACATAGCTCATTATTCCTTTTTTGGGCAGTAATCCTTTCTCTTTATCTAAAACAGCACGTAAAAATTTGTCTGTGCTAATTAAACCTTTCATTAACACATCGGCTTTGCCATCATGAACCATCTTTACAGCTAACTTTGCTGCTGCCAAATGATCCTGTACATCGATAATTTGAAAATGCTTTGGTTTAGCATTTTCCTCAATCAATACATCTTTAATTTTATGTTTATCACCAATTAATATTGGTGTGGCAAATCCTCTTTCCTGGGCTTCAATTAAAGCTCCGATTGTATTTTCGTCTTCAGCTACGGTTACGGCAATTTTTCGATTAATTTTTAGTTCGCATATATGCTCAACCATCTGATCTAACGAAGTAATTGTATCCATTTTATATATGAAGATTTGAAATTCATAAAATCATTCTAAACTAATGATTTATAAATAAATTACAAAATTTATACATGTACATAAGACTAATTTATAGCTATTTAAGGGAGAAACAACATGAAGAACCTTTATAATAAGCGTTCTCCAAATATTAAGTTTTAATTAATTTTAAGTTATAAGAATTATATCAATTACCCAAATACCTTTTTAAGTATCTCCGTCACTCTCGCAACAGGATCTTTTCTTATTTCCATTTCTTCTTTTTCTATTTGTACAAATAATCCGTCAATTGCTTTATTTGTTACACAATCATCAAGATCGGGGTTTATTGGTTGTAAAAAAAGAAATTAATCCAAGCAAGATAAGGCTGGCATTTAAACGCAATTTGTTTCAATTTAAATATAATTATAGGTAAATATGTACTATAACATTCTTCAACAAAGTATGCAAATTTAGAAGTATACAAACTTTACTCAACAACATAATCAGTTGTTGTATATCATGAACTATTTAAAAGCTAAGGTTGAAAAACATAAGCGGTAAGATTTATCTTCTAAATGGTAGTTTATTTATTTAGAACTTTTTCCAAAACGTTTTTAAATTCCTCTTTTCGACGGCGTGCTAACTGTACCGTTGAGTTGTTACTCATTACAATTTGGTTTTTATCCGAATCATAGCGCTTTACATACTGTATATTTATTAAAAATGACCGGTGTGCCCGAAAAAAAACCGATGAATTTATCTGATTTTCAATATGTTTTAGTGGTTTAGTAATTAACATATTCTCTCCACATTTTAAATTTATTTCGGAGTACATGCTTTGCGCCTCAATAAAAATAATATCATTAATATTTATAAGCTCAAATCCGGCACTGGAATTAATTTTTAGTTTCCTGTCATCAGGATTACCAGCCTCATTTATTAATTTTTTATAGTCTACACTACTTTCTTTATTATTTAGTATTTTGTGCTTAACTTTTAAAAGCGCATCATTTATTTCAGATACGGAAACTGGTTTTAGAATATAGTCGGCAGCATTGTTTTTTATTGCCTGGATAGCATAATTTTCATATGCAGTTGCAAAAATGATTTCAAATTTTATTTCAGGAATACTTTCAAGTAGCTCAAAACCTGTTAATTCAGGCATTTCAATATCAAGAAAAACCACCTGTGGGCTATATTTTAAAATTAATCCAATACCTTCGAGTGGATTTGTGGTAACAGCCAAAACTTCGCATTTAACCTGACTAAGCTTAATTGAATTTTCAATAGCTTCTATGGCATGTTTTTCATCATCTATAATTACTACACCAAGTTTCATATTATCCATTAGGTTTAGGTTATAAGCCAGTAAACTCAATTTCTATTCTCGTTCCAGTACTTGTATTGCCGGAATTGTTTAAATCTACAATATTTACTTTGATTTCGTTTTTATATAAATCGCTATAAATTTTTAAACGTTTATTAGTAATTTCCGTTCCGTATGACCTGTGTTCTTTATTCTTTCTAAGTGTATTTTCGCGCCCTACACCATTATCTTCTATATGAATGTTTATAAGGTTATTCTTTCTAAAAATATTAATTTTCAGCTGTTTATTATCTTTTTTTAATCGCAATCCATGATGAATAGCATTTTCAACAAAGGGTTGCATAATTAAAGGAGGGACTTTTATTTTCTCTAAATTGATATCTTCACTAACATATAAATTATATTGAAAAGCATCCTGAAAACGAATCAGTTCTAAATCAATATATAACTTTAATGCCTCTAGTTCCTCTTTTAGGCTTATTGATGAACTTTGTGAATTATTTAGAACTCTTCTCATTAAATTACCAAACATGGATAAATACTCACTTGATTTTAATACATCATTACTTAAAATATAGTTTTGTGCAGAATTTAGTGAGTTATATATAAAATGAGGATTCATTTGAGCACTAAGAGCTCTTTGTCTGAATTTATTTAGCTCCATTTCCAATCTATTGCGTTTTTTTAATTCACGAAGCTTTAACCTAAAAATAAAAAGCAGTATTAAAGAGATTAAAGTAATTAAGCTAACCACCAGCCCAATTTTAAATAACACAGTTTGATAGTACGCTTTATTTATTTTAAAAGATAAACTAGCCGGATAAATTGATTCCTTTCCATAACTGTTAACACATTTTACTTTAAACTTATAATTACCTGGCGGCAACATTGAAAAGCGAACTATATTCTCCTCTGTTTTTTTCCAAGCTTTGTCAATTCCCTCTAATTTATACAGGTATTTAAGCGGTTTATTTCTCTGATAATTGATTCCGACGAATGAAATTTCAATATAATTTTGATCATGACTCAAATTATAGTTTTCCATTAATGGCATTTCCTTATCAGATACTTTATATTTAGTAATATAAATAGGTGAATTAGCTGAGGAAAATTTTTTATTAAAATAAGATAAACCCTTTCTTGTAGCTACAAATATATTATCCTTGAACAATTTAATTTCCTCAATTTCATTCGTAATTAAACCATGCCCAGAACTAATAAATAAGATATCTTTTAATGAATCAGTAGAATTATCTAAAGTAAGTTTTGATATCCCATGGTTTGTTCCTAACCAGATTATAGAATCCTCCTTAATAATAGAATAAACAGAGTTCCCTGAAATACCTTCCGATATAGATAAGCGAGTAACTTTTTTATCATTTATTTTAAATAAGCCTGCTCCTTTTGTTCCTACCCATATATCATTGCCATCCTTTAACAAAGATATTACCTTGTTATTAAATACATTGTGCCAGTCTATTTTTCTTATCTTCTGGCTATAGATATTAAATTCGTATAGTCCCTTATCTGTTCCTATCCAAATTAAAGCGTTATTAACCTGGATAGCATCATAAATATTTGAAATTCCATCCAAATTGATAAAATATTTTTCTACACCTTTATATATAAGTTTAATATGTTGTCTATAAAAACAGAGTAAGCTATCTTTTCCTCTCATTATTACTTTTTGGAAACAGCTTCCGGTTGAATGTATTATTTTATTTTCATAGATAAATTGTGTCCCGGAATCGTTATTTCCTACTAACAAGGTATCTCCAATAAATTGCATTATCCTGCATTCTCTAGGGTTTCTTTCAATTTGATAACGATACCCTATTATTGTATCTAAGTCATATTCGTAAATATTTAACCGATCGCCTCCAAAATAAATTTTATCCTTATTAACAGCTAATTGATTGATAATATTACTATACAATCCGTCCTTTGTTGTAACTGATTTAATTTCCAATGAAGGTGAATAATACACTCCATTCTCTAGTGTTGTAAACCAGTAACCACCTTCAAAATCATTTATAACAGAACTAATAGAATTACCCCTTAACAATTCGTATATTGGCTTTTTAAAGTTTAAATCTTTATAAGCTACAACTCCATCTTTTAGTAAACCAATCCATAAAATACACTGATTATCTTTCGATAGCCAAATAATTTCGTTTGAAAATTCATAAGAATTAATTTTTCCCAGTGTATCTATTTCAAATAAAGTTCGATCGTTAGAGTATAGTATTTTTCCATCATAAAACATTGCTTTCGCCCTATTTCCCTTAAATCGCTTCTTTAACTGCTTTTTAATTATATGCTCTTTATTGTTTTCAATTTCTAGTTGAATTGGATTTGTATTTAGATAGGACGAATAAACAAATATACTATCATTCAAGAATTTTATTAGTTGGTGGTTTTTTGTTTTAGACTTAAACTCTGTAATTTCACCCTTTGAATTTATATGAATAAGGTTTCTTCTATAAAATCCTACGTATACATTTAGGGCTGAGTCGACAAAAAAACTATTTTTTATAGGAAAATCTCTACCTACCTTAAAATTCTCTATGCTATCATTAAATTGGTATTGGTAAACAGAATCGTCCTGAAACCACGATAATTTACCAGAAATAGAGATAAACCATAAACGGTTAATTTCATCTTCAAAAATTTCAAGTATGGTGTTTTCCGGAAGTCCCTCATCGTTGGTAAAGTTTGTAAACTGATAACCATCAAAACGGCTTACTCCTTCGTTTGTAGCAAACCATATAAAACCTTTATTATCTTGTACCACCTGATATACTTCAGAACTAGGTAATCCATTGTCAACCGTGTAACGTTTAAAATTAAATGATTGAGTGTAACCGGAAAAACAATAAAAACAGAAAATTAAATTAATAAATAGAGTTCTTATCCCCATAACAAAATGTAGGTGACAAAATTATAAAATTCCATGAAAGTATAAAAGGGTAAAATTTAATTGGTCAAGTAGAAATTATAAACCGTTAAAAAAATAAAAAACACCAATCAGAAACACAAACCCACCATACGATAAATTATTCATTATGTTCACTTTTAGCTTCATATTTGCATTAAATAAATCCTTTAATTTGCACTAATTGAATTAATTCAGTTTCTCACAATCCTCATACCGACAGAGGCTAAGTTGCCGGTAAAAAAAATCTAAAATTATGAAAAAGTTATTAATTATTGTTATTGGATTAGTATTAACAGCAAATTGTTTTGCACAAGAATTAAACTCAAAGCGTGCTCATAAAGATGTTCATACACAGTTTTTTAACATGCCTACGAGTTTTTCTCAATATAGTTTTATTGTAGTTGCTAATTATGGTCAAGGTTCTAATAATAATCTGATTATTGATGGTGATTGGTTTTTTGAGAATCCTAATGCAACCAGGAATTTAATAGGTGAAGTTCAGTGGAGAGATCATAATCATAAAGTTTTTGCTATTCAACGATTTTACAAAAAAAATGTAAACTATTTTGATTTACATGATTGTGGATCTTTTAAAGAAGTGGATATAGAGCTTGGCCAATTAGAATATCTGCAAGTTGTAGGGCCAGTTGAATAATAATAATGAATACGGGGCTGTCCAATACCTACTAGACAGCCCGTTTTATTTAAAATATATTATGCAATTCAATCATTATCAATAAGTTAATCTTCAAAATAGTTTCTTAATTTACCCAAAAACTTTCTTTAGTAAGTCTGTTACACGAGCTGCAGGATCTTTTCTTATTTCCATTTCTTCTTTTTCTATTTGTACAAATAATCCGTCAATTGCTTTATTTGTTACATAATCATCAAGATCGGGGTTTACTTTCTTTACAAATGGAAGTTTATTGTAATAACTAAAAACAGTATTCCAATGCTTTGTTGCACCTACTTTTTCAAGTGAGGCCTTTATTATTGGTTTAAATTTTTCTACTAACTCATTACGTGTATGATCTTCCAAATACCTGGTGGCCGCATTATCTTCGCCATTCAAAATATTCATAACATCCTGCAAAGTCAGTTCTTTTATTGCAACAATAAAAATATCCTTTGCAGCTGTAGCCGCATCTTCGGCTGCCCTGTTCATTGATTCTATAGCATCATCTACCAACTTATCCTGCCCCAACATACGAAGTTTTTCTTCAACAGCTTTTGCTTCATCTGGCATTATAATTTTAATCTCAGGGTCCTTAAAATAACCATCTACTTTTGATACACGATCTACTCCTTTTTCGATTCCGATTGTCAACGCTTCTTTTAAAGCTCTCCCTACTTCCTCTTCCGTGATTTCCTGATCACTAGTTTCCTCAATTGCCTCTTCAGCCGCTTTTTTCAAATCTTTCCAGAATTGTGCATTTAAGTTTGTAGTTATTAACAGACTTAGTATTAAAATATATATTCCTTTCATGGTTTATTATATTTATTAATTTGTAATTTAATAACGTTATATAATTAATAAACAAAAAAAGCGCAGAAAAATTATCCGCGCTTAAACATCATACAATTATTAAATTATTTTCTCCACATCCTTTAAAGCTGAATAAATGGGTTCTATTATCCAATTACCTTGTTTATCAATAATACCCCATTTATCTCCCTGCTTAACAGCAGCATAACCATTTTTAAAGTTTCTTACACCATCATATTTTGGTGCAATTACCCATTCCATATTGGAATTATAAAATCCGAACTTATTAAATTTCTTACCTTTCGCCAGGCCTTCATAAAATTCCGAAATAACATCTGATTCATTAAATTCGATAATATCTCCATCAAGCGTAAGATACACCCATTTTTCTCCTTGTTTAATTTTAGCTAACTTGGTTTCAGGATCAAAATCATTTACAGTAAAAAATTGAGGTTGTATAACCCATTCACCTGAGGTATTCAAATAACCTATAGTTTCATATTTTGTCTTTGCCCACGCAACTCCTAATTTAAAATAACCTACACTTAAATATTGAGCCTCAATTCTTATATTGCCATCTATTCCGATAAATCCGTAGTAACCATCCTTAGTTTTATAAGGTGCCATTCCTTCAGAAAAAACCCTAACATCAACTACTCCGGGAGCCTGAATTAAAATTTCATTTCCAGGTTTATCAACTATAAAGAATTGTTCTCCTATTTTAGCAATTGAATGTCCTTCTTCAAATCTTGAAACTTTATCATATTTAGGTTCAATTACAAGTTTTCCCATTTCATTTAAAAATCCCCATTTTTCATTAACAAGAACCGGAACCATTCCCTCTTTGAATCCTTGAGTACCAAAACCAAACATTTGTTTTAATTTAAAGTTTGATATTTCAGTAGGTAATTTCTCTCCGTTAATATTTATAAAGTAGTATCCATTCTTTTTTTCATAAATTGGTGCGTATCCACTTTCCGAAAACTCATAGCACTTCCTAAATTGCGGAGGAATTAAATATTCTCCATCTAAATTAATGTATCCCCACTCTTTTGAATCCCATGGCCTGGCTTGAATAACATAAGTTTGTGCAATGGAGGCCGTTGTAATTAATAGCAATAGAATTAATGTTAATAAATTAAGCTTTTTCATAGAAATTTTGGTTTTAATAATGTTAGTATTTTAATTATTCGTCAAATTCTTTATTTCTGCGCTTCTTTCCTTTACAAGTACTTTTACTTCCTAATATTCCCCAGCCGCCACTGCCCAGGATAAATCCAAATGCGTACCATGCTCCATTATTATTTTGAGCGTAAACAGTTACATCATCTCGGAATAATGAAATAACTAAATCAATTGGGGCAATAATTCCATGCCATAATCCTCCCCAAAAGCCATAGGTATATCCGTCAAGACAAGCTTCTACTGATTCCTTATTTGCACATGAGGCAAATATTACTAAAGTAAATAACGCAAAATAAATTAAAGCATTTTTCATATTTCCTAGTTTTAAGTAAATTTTGAAGCAAATATCAAACCCAAATTAATTAAAATTAGGTTTTAATAGAAATAAATTTTATAAAAAAGAGGCTTCCAAAAAGAACTGAAAATAAAAATTTGCCACTAAAACACCAAGACTCGAAAATCCACAAAAACTTATTAATCAATGCATTATAATTTTGTGAGATTTTGTGTTTTTGTGCCCCTGCCTGCCGGCGGCAGGTTTGTGGCGAAAACCAACCTTTTTGGACAGCTTTCTCATAAAAGTTTACAATTTACTTTTCCAGACTTTTATAATAATCTTCTAAAATTTGAGTCATCATAGGAACATAAAACTGCCAGTAAAATTTATCTGTATACTTATAATTTTCACCTTTGAGAACAGATACAAGATTAGGATATCCTTCGAAAAATGCAGTTTTACTATTCACCTTGTTTTCAGCAAAATCACCTCCAAAATAATAAAATAAATGATCACTTTTACTTTCAATTACAGCAGGAAATACAGGTTTCAGATTGTATTTCCTCAAAATAGAATCACCACTTGAATTTACATGCATCTTAAAGTTGGCTAACACATTATTTTGATCTTCGGAAAAAGTAATATCAAACCATTGAGGATAATGTACCTTTTCCGGCAAACCAAACCTTTCTTGAGTTTCTTGCTTTGTAAGAATATAAGGAACTTCCTGTGTGAGATGTGTTTCTTGTTCAAGGACAGCAATAGTTCCAAATTTATGAACTAAAACAATACCGGCATTTCTAAATGGCCACTGGTTATTGTTTTGTTCCATATATAGGTTTACTATCCATCGTGGAAATTTACCATTTAAGGTATCTAAACTATGATAATATTTACCTGTCCAACCGCTCCATTTCAAACCAAATAAATTTTCAACTTTTTCACGAATTAATCCATTTGTCGGAGCATTATATAAATTAAATTCAGTTATTATAAGCTTATTTTGCTCCTTCATTTCCCTAAGTAACAAATAATCATTCTGATTTAACCCTCCATAAACTTTTTGAGTGTGCTTTACATCTTTAGCTCCTTTTTTATACCATTCATTATAATAAACTCCATATGTATCAGTATAATATAGCATATCAGTATTGTTTGCAATTTCTTCAATCTCATGTATTCGAATACTTTTAAAGTCGAATTCTTGTGTTTTGCTATTTAATGGAAAAAATCCATAATAATCGGCATTTATATCATATAAATCACCATTTGGTTTTGTATAACGATTATGATTTAGTATCCAGTTAAAAGATTTATGTTCAGTTCTTTCGAAAGTCGGAACAGTTTTGTCAAGTATATATACATTCAGAGGCTTTTTATCTTTTAAGGACCATAAAAGCCAACTTCCTAACAATGTAAGCAATACTAATCCAACCAAAATGATTGGGATAAGAATCTTTTTATTCATCTTTATTTAAGTAATTTAGGGTTCAAATCTTGCAAACAATGAACTTTAAATATACTAATTCTTGGGTTAATTTCAAATTACAGTCGAATGTAGCTGATTAATTAGAAATTAGCTCCAAAACTTGTTTCTTAGATTTTACCGGTCTGTTACAAATATTGTTCTCTCAAACATAAATGATTTTCTTTCAGAATATCTATTTTCTAATACCTGTGCTCATGTTACTGCTGGTAGGCGTTAATTTCATTTATTAATCTATTTCGGTTTCATATTAAACGGTATTGTATCACTTCAACAAGAGATACTAAATATTGTGCAGAATTAAAAAAACAACTTTAAAATTTTATAATCGCGTCTACGGAACGATGGCGAAGATAAGTTCGAATTATTTGTTGAATATCTTTATTGTCAGGGTAAGATTTTATAACATTTGAGAGGTTTTCAAGATCATTGCCAATACATTCTGCATCTATATATCCAAAACCAAAATATTTTCCGTTTTCAATTTTTACGACTGATTTTTCATCATCATTTCTACCTTTATCTATAACGTAAAAATTCTGCCAATTATAGGATAAATCATCCAACATTTCTTGAACCCTCTTATTGTAGTCGGTAACCGGTTCTTTCCCAACACAAGCTCCTTTACATTGTTTTATCTGATAATAAAAGCATGCCCCGGAAGCTTCGTATAATCCGCATAATTTTTGGCACAAACCATATTTTTCCGATAATTGGTACAGTCTCTCACGTGTTTCTTTTGCTGAGTTAAAACAAACTATTGGCATTTCGCCTTTAACTCCTTCCGCCTTAAAGCAAATATATCCCAATTCATCAATATACCGATATATTCCATAGTGACTCGCAACTCTTCTTTGTCTACGATTATATTTGGGTTTCTGAACTTTTATTTCATTCGACTCCAGTAAGAGAGCAATTAATTCACTTCCTGTTAACTCATATGATATATCATGTATTTCATCAACCATTTTAAGGGCACGTTCAGATTTTTCATTACTAAAATGTGAAAATACCCTGGTTTTAATATCTTTACTTTTACCTATGTAAATAATATTACCGTCCTTATTGTAAAAATAGTAGACTCCAGCTTCTTCCGGTAATTTTTTTATAATATCAGCGCTGATATTATAAAATCGGCTTGATTCCATTTGTCCCAAGGTTGGATTTATCTTTAATAAATGCTCAAATAGTTTTACCGTAGCAAATGCATCTCCGGCAGCGCGGTGTCTTCCATCAATATCAATTCCTAAATCCTGACACAGTTTACCTAAACTATAGGACCTATGGTTAGGAATTATTTTACGACTTAATTTTACAGTACATAGCCTATCTCTTTTGAAGCTATATCCTAAATTTTTAAATTCATTTCTAATAAAATTATAATCAAATGAGGCATTATGGGCAACTATGGATTTTCCTTCAGTAAGTAAAACGATATCTTTAGCAATTTCCCAAAACTTCGGAGCATTTTCAACCATTTCGTTCGTAATTCCGGTTAAACGGGTTATGTTATAAGGTATTTTTCGCTCCGGATTAATTAATGTAATATACTCTTCAACTACCTTTTTACCATCATGAATAAAAATGGCAATTTCAATAATTTTTTCATTCGAAGGACTTAGTCCTGTAGTTTCAATATCAAGAATGGCATACATATTTACAAAAATGCAAATAATGCTTCAAATTCTTATTATATAACAAAAAAAAGCCCGCAGAAGCAGGCTTCAACTCTAATTATCTTACGCTTACAACCCTTTCCCCGAAAAATATTTCATAAATTGCATTCTTTCATAAGCTGCCGGATTCTTAGCTTTTTCATTACTCATTTTTCCTCTGAAATCTGCAAGAGATTTAAACCCCTTAGAGTCCATCCATGTTGAAAGATCATTGAGCATGTCTTTAATGATTCCTTTTCCATTCTTATAAAATGCCGAAGCGATCTGAACAACGTTTGCACCTGCCAGAACCTGCTTAACAATTGCCGTACCATCATGAATTCCCGTTGATGCGGCTAAATCACATTCTACTCTATTATACATAATACCAATCCAACGTAAAGATATAGGTAACTCTAATGGTGTACTTGTTACGTTTGTTGATAATAGATCTAATTTATTAATATCAATATCAGGACTATAAAAACGATTAAATAATACCAATCCATCAACTTCTGTTTTAGACAATTTTTGTATGAATGATCCCAGGCTTGATGAATAATAGCTAATTTTTAGAGATACAGGTATTTTAACTAATTTTTTAACTTCCTTTACGATATCAAAATATACTTTTTCATTTTCATCACTAGTTTTTTCAAAATCAGAAGGCATCACAAAAACGTTTAATTCCAAAGCATCAGCTCCAGCGTCCTGTAAGGTCTCAGCATAATATGGCCACTTATCTGCAGTTACGCAATTTATACTTGCAATTATTGGAATATTAACAACCTGTTTTGCTTCACGTATCAGTCGAAGATAATTTGTAAGCGTATCATCTTCTGCATAATTATCATAATAATCCATTGTTTCGGGATACGTGAAAGTATCCATTTGCATGTCTCCCAGATTTTTTTCAAGCTCTCTTCTTATCTCTTCTTCGAAAATAGATTTGAGAACCACGGCACCTGCTCCGTTTTGTTCAAATTCTTTTATATCATCAACCGAATTTGTTAATCCTGAACTTGCTGCAATAATTGGATTACGGAGCTTAAGCCCCAAATAGCTAGTCGATAAGTCTGCCATAATTTTAATTTTTAGTTAGGTTTTATAAAGTTATTATGAAATTCATCGAATGTCAATTAATTGTATGCGTTTATAACTGTTTATTGATTAACATTAAGTCCTGAAAATTGTTCATCAACATAAATACTTAAATAAAAGTAGAGATCATACCATTAGTCAAAATACCATTCATTAAACACTGATTTTTTTGTACTTATTTAAAATTATCAGGAATTTTGATTCTGATAAATTCCTGATAAATTTTAATGGGCTATTCTGATTTAAACATATCTAAAGAAAAACTGGAGGATGAGATTCTTCATCTAAAACAAGAGATTTTTAATTTAAAGAAAGAGCAAGAAAGACTAAAATCACAAGAGAATATTAGTGAAAAAGAAAGGTTGTTCGAATTAATGTTTAAGGAAGCCGGTATTGGAATCGGAATAATTGATAAAGACCTAAGAATTTGTAAATATAATAAGAGTTTCTACGATTTATTCGGATATAAACCAGTTGATCTAAAAGATAAAACATATCTCGATTTAATTCCGAAAAATAGCGGTGAAAATGCCATAAAAATAATTCGTGATATGTTTGATTCTAAGTTAGATAAATATATAACCGAAGCTGTTTATTTAACAAAGGATCAAAAAAAAATATGGCTTAAACTTGTTGCTACGGTAATAAAGGACCAAAACGGGAATCCTGAATTTATACTGGGAATGGGTGAAGATATTACTGAAAGGATCGAATCCAGAAATAAGCTTGAGGAAGCCAAAGCTAAAATAGAAGAGTCAGATAAATTAAAGTCAGCATTTCTGACAAACATGTCACATGAGATTCGTACTCCATTGAATGCTATAATTGGATTTTCTGAACTAATTGCCGAACCGACAATTGATCAACAATCGCGTAAAGAATTTGCTGAGCAGGTATCTGAAAGCAGTAATATGTTACTTAAGCTTATTGACGATATTATTGATATGTCTCAACTTGATAGTGGTAATCTAAAAATAAATAATAGAAAATTCAATATTTCTAAAGTTTTAAATAATTTGTATGAACAATTTATTAAAGAACAAGCCAGAAGTAAAAAAAATATTGAATTACTACTACACAATCCTTTTGGAGATTCCATTGCCTATATTGAAACAGATGAATTCAGGTTTAATCAAATCTTTAATCATTTATTAAATAATGCACTAAAATACACACACAAAGGATTTATTGAATTTGGTTTTGATAGTAACCAACATGATGAACCTGTTTTTTATGTTCGAGATACTGGAATTGGTATACCGAATGAAAAGTTAGATACAATATTTAATCATTTTACTAAAATAGAAGACCGAACAACTTTGTATAGAGGAACAGGTATAGGTCTAACTATTACTAAAAAACTGGTAAATTTGTTAGGTGGTAAAATCTGGGTTGAATCAAACTTAGGAATCGGTTCAATATTCTATTTTTCTTTACCAAACAAAGTAATGTTTCTGGATATTGGAAATAAAAATGGGCAAAAAATAAATAATTGGATAGGAAAGAAGGTTTTAGTTGCAGAGGATGAAGTATCAAATTACGAAGTAATTAAAGCCTCACTAGCCCGAACACATATATGTTTAGACTGGGTTAAAAATGGTAAAGATGCTGTACAAAAGTGTTTGGAAATAGATTACGATCTGGTTTTAATGGATATTAAGATGCCTGTACTGGATGGCATTGATGCAACCAGGAAAATAAAAGCATTTAAGCCAGATTTACCAATAATTGCACAATCTGCATTTGTTTTAAAAAACGAACGAGATTTATGTATTGATGCAGGGTGCGATGAATACATACCCAAACCAATAAAATCATATGCCTTACTTGAGATGATAGAAAAATTCTTTGCTAACGATAAGTAAAATCATTCATTACAGTCTGTAAAAATGCTTTTCCTTTTTCCAAATCCTGATTTATGTTACCTTCCGAATAAATTAATTCCTTTGCCACATTATCAAAGATTACTTTAGATGTGTCTGTTATAAAAGTAAAACCGTCGTTATAAGCATAATATGCAAACTCATGACTTTCAGAAGAAAACAAATCTTTACTAAATTCAAATTCGCTATGAGATATTCCTAATTGATTAAGCAAGGTTGCCGGGATATCCATTTGAGAACTAACTTTATCAACTACTTTAATGGAATCATTTAGAACACCTCCTAACCACAACATTGGAATCTGAAATTTATCCAAATCATGATTTTGAGAGTTTCCCGGGCGGCTACTTCCATGATCAGCTACAAGAATAAATAACGTGTTATCCCAGGCTTCTGTTCCCTTTATGTGATCAAAGAACTTACCAAGGCAACTATCGGTATAATAAATGGAATTTAAGTATTGCGTCGCCCTATCTTTACCTTCAAAAACCGGATCCATAGGTACTTCAAATGGATCATGACTACTTAAAGTAAATACTACTTTAAAATATGGTGCTTTATGATTAACTACATCTTTATGAAGAATATCAAAAATATATTCATCGTGTACCCCCCATTTTGAATTATTTAATTTTGAATCAAAATCTTCAACGCTTATAATTCTCTGTACTCCCGTATTTAATAAATATGATCGCATGTTTGCAAAATCGATATCACCACCATAATAAAAATATGTTTTATAATCGTTCTCATTTAAGTTATTAAAAAGAGAAGGCAGCGTTTCTGTCTTGTTAGGGATCTTCATTATTGAAGTTGTAGGTTGCGCAGGATAGCCACTAAGAATTGAAACTAATCCTTTATCACTTCGACTTCCATTTGCATAAAAGTTATTAAAAGAAACTCCTTCATTGATCAATTCATTCAATCTTGGTGCAGCATTCCATTTTCCTCCCAGGTTTTTAATAACTTTTGATGAAAAGCTTTCTAAAATTATTAAAACTACGTTTGGATTTTCTTTTTTAAGTATTTTTATTCCCTTGCCTTGCTTCTGAATTAGTTTATTAGTTAATTGTTCCGCTATTTCATCATTCATAAAGTCATAAGTCTTTATGTTTTTATCTTTATAAACTAGGGAATTCATAAAGTTCCAAACAACATTTATCGCTGCGTGATTTGCAAATTTCTTATCACTAAAGTATACCATTCCCGAATTCATAGGAGCAATTCCGAAACTTCCGCGGATTGGAATTATCATACTCCCTGTTAATATCAAAAGAAATAACGGAACAAATATATTTGATTTCTCAATGGCTAATACTCTATTCTTTATTTTCCTATTATAGATATATAAACCAAATAAAATATAAGCGATAGTTAATAGAACAAGAAAGAATTCCAGCCAAAATTTAGTTGAAGCCATAGCATCTTTCGGATTGGCCAGATACATAAGTGGAGTTGAATCCATTCTGTAACCCCAGTTATTATATAACTCCAAATCAACAATAACTATTATGGAAGTTAATGTTAATACAATAATTGTGAATGGTTTTAAAATTTTATTTATTACTCTTCCATTTGTGAAACTTGTTATTACCAATAAAACACCAACTACTGCAAGTATATAGCCAGTAGCAGAAACGTCCATTCTAATACCGTGAGTAAACGATAAAATCCAATCTTTGATCGGAATGTTAAAAGAATATGAATATTCGTATAGTAAAAATAATAATCGTGCAAAAAGAAAATATCCTATCCAATAAATTGCGTAGCTTCCAAAAAAAATAAGTCTCTGCTTCATCCTCTAAGTAACATTTAATTAAGATTAATTTAACGGTAAGGTAATTTTATGCAAATGTAAAATATTATTTGGTATATCATAATTTTTTTTGTGTAAATGAGCCAATTTGAAGAATGAATTTCATTTCATATCTTTAGGGTCAATTATTAAAATTCTATAAAGATTTTTTAACTGTTTTACCAAATAATATATCAAATGAAAACTAGCGTAACTCAAACAATCCTATTATTTATTTTATCAGTTCTTGCTGTAAGTTGTTCTACACAGGGTCCTTCATCTAAGCCTGAATATGTAATTGTTATACATGGCGGTGCAGGAAATGCAAGCAACAGAGATATAAACGAAGAAAAACAAAAAGAATATAAAGAAAAGTTAAACGAGGCATTAGCCATTGGAGAAAATATACTTAAAAACGGTGGAACTTGCATTGAAGCAATAGAAAAAACGATAAATTATTTAGAAGATTGCCCATTATTTAATGCTGGCAAAGGAGCTGTTTTTACTCATGATGGAAGAAATGAACTGGATGCTTCGGTAATGCAAGGTTGGGATTTAAATGCGGGTGCTGTGGCAGGAGTTGGCGATGTAAAAAATCCAATTTCACTAGCGATAGAAGTAATGCTAAACTCTGAGCACGTTCTGCTTTCCGGAAGTGGAGCTTCTCAATTTGCTGAGGAACAGGAATTGGAAATCGTTGATTCTTCTTACTTCTTTACCGAAAAAAGATGGGAAAGCTTACAAAATATGTTAAAATCAGAAAAACATGGCACTGTTGGTTGTGTGGTTCTTGATAAATATGGTAATTTGGCTGCCGGAACATCAACAGGTGGCAGAACCAATAAAAAATACGGTAGAATTGGCGATTCTCCAATTATAGGTGCAGGAAATTATGCTAACAATAATACTTGTGCTGTTTCTGCTACGGGACATGGTGAGTTCTTTATTAGATATGCGGTAGCGCATGATATCTCTACTTTAATGGAATATAAGGGTATGAGCCTAAAGGAGGCATCAAATCTGGTAATAAATACAAAGCTTGCTGAAGTCGGCGGCTTAGGTGGGATTATTGCCGTGGATAAAGATGGGAATGTTGCTATGCCATTTAATACAAATATGATGTTCAGGGCCTATGCAAAGTCAACCGGTGAAAAAGAAGTTGCAATATTCAAATAAATTTATCAACTTTGCCCATAAGAAAGAGAAAGTAAACCTTTCTCTTTTTTTGTTGTCTGAGAGTAGAAATATTTTTATAAAAGATGAAAAAGACACTTGTATTTATAGCCATATGTTTATTTACTGCTAATTATTTATTTGCACAAAATAAAAATAACACGAATGGTAATAAATTAACAAAAGATATATATTTTGATTGGTTCAATAAATCACCTATTGATGATTTTATATATGGAGCAGAGGTAAATAAAGCATATGAGCAACTTTTGCCAGGTAAAAAATCTACAACAATTATTGTAGCTGTTATTGATGGAGGAATAGATATAAATCATGAAGACTTAAAGGATAATATTTGGGTAAATGAAGACGAAATTCCAGAAAATGGAATTGATGATGATAACAATGGATACGTTGATGATATAAATGGCTGGAATTTTATTGGAAACTCAAATGGAGAAAATATCTCATATGAAAACCTTGAGATTACTCGAATTTACAAACAAAATAAAGATAGGTTTGAAAATATTAAAAGCCGGCAATTAAATGATTCGGAAAAACAAACATATACACTCTACCTTGAAGCAAAAAAAAGATATGAAAAGGCTTTAAAGGAAGCTAACAAAAACAAAGAATATCTCGAAAATTTCAAAAAGAATTACTATTCGTCATACGATAATATTGCCAGAGCAGCTAATAAAGAAGTTATAACTCTTCGGGATCTTGATAGCCTAAAGATCTATAATAAAGACTTGAAAAAAGATATTAAGTTCCAATACAATTTTGTTAAATACGGTTTTAACGAAGAAGTATTTGATGAATTTGAAGTATATAGCAACGAAGAATTGAATTACCATTTAAATATTGATTTTAATCCTCGTGATATTATTGGCGACAACCCAACTGATATGAAGGAAAGTTACGGGAACAACAATGTTTATGGCCCGGAAGCAGATCATGGAACTTTTGTAGCTGGTATAATAGCTGCCAATAGAAACAATGGGATAGGAATTAAAGGTATTGCAGAAAACGTAAAAATCATTGCTTTGAAAGCTGTTCCGAATGGTGACGAAAGAGATAAAGACATTGCAAAAGCTATTCGTTATGCTGTTGATAATGGAGCCAGAATAATAAATATGAGTTTTGGAAAAGAAATGTCTCCTTTTAAATATTTAGTTGATGATGCCGTTCGGTATGCACAAAAAAAGGGAGTTTTAATAATACATGCGGCAGGAAATGATGGTTATGATATTGATAAAGTAAAGCAATACCCAACTCCTAATATTAATGATGAATTAAAAATTGACAACTATATTTCTGTTGGCGCTTCTGACATGAACCATAATTTAAGGTTTGCTGCAAATTTCTCTAACTATGGAAAAGAAATGGTTGATATTTTTGCTCCTGGGGTAAGAATTAAATCTTTAGCACCTGAAAATAATTATGATACGGCAGATGGAACCAGTTTCTCAAGCCCGGTTGTATCAGGTATAGCAGCTCTTGTATTATCATATTATCCCGATTTGAATTATAAAGAACTTAAAGACATTTTGCTAAAATCCGCGATAAGCTATTCTGATCATCCCGTTTATAAACCCGGAACCAAAAAGAAGAAAGTAAAATTTGGAGAATTATCCGTTACAGGTGGTATTATAAGTGCTTACCAAGCTTTAAACCTGGCAGAAAAATTAAGTGAATAATTAAGGTGGAGCACCACCTTTTTTATTTCTATTGAGGTAAAATAATTGTAAAAGTAGTTCCCTTTCCCACTTCGCTTTCCAAAGCGATTTTTCCTTTATGTAATTCAATGAATTCCTTACATATGATCAAGCCTAATCCGGTTCCTTTTTCATCATCAGTACCTGGTGTTGTGTAATTATTTTTTATATCAAATAATTTACTTATATCACTTTCGTTAATTCCGACTCCGGAATCTTTAAACTTAATCTCAATATGTTTTATTTTTTTTTGTGCAGAAATAATTACTTCTCCTAAAGGTGGTGTAAATTTTATAGCATTAGTCAACAAATTAGTGAAAACAATCCTTAAGATCTTTTTATCAGCATAAATACTCAACTGTTTATCCATATCTATTGCAACAATTATATTCTTTTTCTGTGCAGAAACAATGTGAATATCATATATTTCTTTGACTAAATTATACAGATTGAACCGTTCTTCATGAATTTTTAAAACTCCTCTTTGCGATGTTGACCAGCTGGTGAGGTTAGTTATTAAATTAACGGTCTGTTTAGATAGCAGATTAATATAGTTTGCATATTTACCAGTATTTTCCAGTTTATCTTCCTTTACACTTTTAACTAATAATTCACTAAATCCAAGTATCGAGTTAAACGGGCTTTTTAAATCGTGCGAAACAATTGAAAATAATTTATCCTTCGAATCATTTATTGACTTCAACCTCCTATTTAACTTCAAATTAGACATATATTTCCATACCAAAGCTAAACCCAGCGTAATGAATATGATAATCGTAAAAACCAGAATAAATGTTTCTTTCTTTTTTATCTCCAAGTCATTATTTAGCTCATACAAATTTTGTGTTATTAAAAAATTATGCTGCATTTCTGCTAATGTTTCCTGTTGTTCAACAGTAAACAATGAATCATAAATTGTTACGTACTTAAGATAGTTTTTATTAGCTAGTTTATAATCGCCAACGTTCGCATAAAATTCAGCGCGTGTTTTATAAGCTTCTAATATGTTTGAAGGATAACCTATTTCTTTAGCCAAATCAAGAGCCATAGTTAATGCAGCTTCTCCATCATTCCTTTTTCCTATTTTCGAAAACACTAAAGCCCTTCCCAAATGATTCTGAATCATTCCGGTTTTACGGTTACCTTCTTTATTACACTTGAGCGCTTTATTATATTTCTTAAGTGCATTTTCATAGTTTTCTTCAGCAAAACAAATATCTCCAAGCCCATTAAGACACAAAGCTATGTACATTTTATTATCCAGTTCTTTATGTAAGCCAAATGATTCATCATAGTGTAATCTCGCTTGTTTATAGTCAGATTTTTCAAAATAACTTTGGGCAATCTCATAAATCCCTGATGCAATTCCCACATGATCATTTATATTTTTCCTTAACTTAACTGCTTCTTTAAAATATTCTATTGATTTATCATATTTTTTGTCGGCTCTATTTGCTAATCCCAGGTTAATATAGCTATATGCTATTCCCTGTACATTATTTAATTCATTAAAATAATAACGCGAATTTTCTCCATATTCCAATGCTAATTGTATGTTTCCGGTTAAATAAAAAGCATCGCCAAGATTATTATATGCATAAGCAATTTGTAATGTGTCCCTAACCTGAAGAGCAGTTGCCAAAGCATTATGGAAATAGGAAATAGAGGAATGTATATCATGGATATAATGTAAATAAATTACGCCAATAAAATTATTAACTTTTGCTAATTGGTTATATAATGCAAGACTATCTGCTAGCTTAATTGCATACTTACCATAGATTAAGGCAGAATCTGTCTCTTTTTCTCGATTATTCCAACATAGCTTACTTAAGTATTCAATTTTTTGTTTATTGCCTAAAACCGAAATATCACTTCTAATTTTTTGAGGTAAATTTTGCCCGGTTAAAGATAAAGTGGTTAGTACAAATGCAATAATAACTACATGGCTAATATATTTTAAGTTCATCCTATATTATTTAATGAATGTTGTTTTAAAGTTATAAGATATTTTGTGATTTTCAAACTGCATTTTTAACCCTCTTTTAATAGAATTCAGACTTATTGTATAGATTTGTATTTAAGATAATAATTGAATTATGAGTAAGAGGGAAATTATTTTAGCAACTACGTTAGATTTAATTGCAGATGTGGGAATCCAAGGAACTTCATTACCCGATATAATCAAAAAATCAGGTGTTGCAGCCGGTACAATTTATTATTACTTTGAAGGCAAAGAGGACTTAATTGATACGTTATATTTGGAAATAAAACAAGAAGCCAGTAAAGCTTTTACAGAAGGCATTGAGCAGGATATAAGCTTTAAAGAAAAGTTCTTTTTAATATGGAAAAACCTATGTTCATTTTATATTAATAATCCTAAAAAGTTTGAGTTACTTGAAGATTATGCTAACTCTCCGTTAGTAAAAAACGAAATAAAGGCTGTAACCAGAACTTATTATCAATCTGCAATTGATTTATTTGAATCAGGAATTAAGTTTGGAATACTTCGTGACTTGCCGGTAAATCTTATAATTAATATGTTTACCGGGAACATATCTACTTTTGCACGAATGATTTTTTTAGAAGAATTAAATCCGTCGGATCAACTGCTTGAAAAAACTATTCAAGCTAGCTGGGATAGTATTAAAATCAATTAAAAAAAGAAGCAACCAATCCGGTTGCTTCTTAATTTATTATAATGGTTCATAATCTTTCTTAGTTACACCACAGATTGGACACTTCCAATCATCCGGTATATCTTCGAATGGAGTTCCCGGAGCTATTCCGCCATCCGGATCTCCAATTTCCGGATCATAAATATGACCACAAATTTTACATTTATATTTCATACTACTTTATTATGATTTTACTTTTTTTACTGCATCAATAATTGTTCCGTCCACCCATTTAATAACTGCTACCAACTCATCATCGAATTTCGGTTTTGCAGGTTTTCCGCAAATCTTTTCTGCTTCTTCTTTCAGTTCCTGTATTGTTTTAATTGGTAGATCAGAATCTTTTAAAGCTTCAATTAAATCCGTTCGTTTTGGATTAATTGCTATACCACGCTCCGTAACGATGACATCTATTAATTCTCCCGGGCCACAAATAGTTGTAACTTCATCCAAAATAACCGGGATTCTATCTCTGAATAGTGGAATTGGAAGAATTACAGTTTTAGAGAACAAACAATTTTGCCACCCTCCTATTCCATGTAACATCAAACCATCTGAATGAGTAACCACATTTGCATTGAAATTTACATCAACTTCTGTTGCTCCAAGAATTACAACATCAACCAAACCGGCAAAATTTCCTTTTCCATGATAGTTGTAACTAGTAAATGGACTTGTCCAAACATGATTCGGATTATCGGCCATAGACTGCACCCCCTTTAAATCAAAAGTTTGTCCATCCAATATATAATCTACCAGACCTTCTTCAAGCATACTAACTAAATACTTATTGCTACCGCCACGTGCAAAACGAGCTTTAATATTTTTCTCACGCATAATTTTAGCAAAATAATCCCCCACCGCTAATGATGTTCCTCCCGCTCCAGACTGAAATGAAAATCCATCTTTTATAATACCGGCCTCTAAACAAAGCTGTGCAGTCATTTCTGCCAGCAATAAACGGTCCGGACTTTTAGTAATTTGAGTTGTTCCGGAAACAATTTTTTCAGGAACACCTACTTGTTCAACTTCAACAGTATAATCCACATAATTACCCTGGATTTGCCAAGGACTACAAGGAAATGGTACCATATTATCTGTAACAACAATTACCTTATCTGCATATTGTGAATCTGCTAAAGCAAACCCTAATAATCCACTTGCCGAAGGTCCATACAAACCATTTGCATTTCCAAACGGATCAGCGCAAGCTGCACCAATTATAGTGATATCAACTTTTACCTCTCCATCCTGAATAGCCTGGTAACGGCCACCATGTGAACGTAGTACTCCCATTCCTTTCATTTTGCCATGTGAAGCAAATCTTCCTAAAGGCCCGTTCATACTTCCTTCAATATGATGAATAGTACCGTCTTCTAAATATTGAATTAAATGTTCATGACAAGGAAATGAAGCAGAAGGTACCCAGCGTAAGTCTTTTACGCCTAGCTCTTTCGCAATATCAAAAATCTGATTAGCTAATAAATCACCGTTTCTAAAATGATGATGCGTTGAAATCGTCATTCCATCTTTTAAACCTGCTTTTATTAATGCCTCTTTTAAAGATGCAACCTGTTTGTTACCATCTTCAGGATAATCAGCACAAGAAGCTATTTTTGGTCCGTATTTCCTACTTTCGGGCTTATACTTTCCAATTCCCTGAAAAGGAACTTGTTTTTCGCCATTTACTTCTGTTGGAACCATTCTTCCAACAGCGTTTTTAACAAGGTTTGCATATTTTGTTTTCATATTACTCTGTTTATTAAAGTTATTCAGGCTATTCTATTATTTTAATAAATTATTCTTTTAATACCATTTTTCAAAATAGTAACATGGTAATTCAATAATAAACCAAGTTTATAATTCCCTAGTTTTAAATATTTAAGTACTTGCGATGTATGTACGTCATTTAATGCTTCAACAGTTTTTATTTCAATTACAATTTTATTTTCAACAAATAAATCCATTCTGTATCCGTGATCAAGCTTTATATCCTTATACACTTTGGCATTGATACTTCTTTTTTAACATTTAAACCAGCTTCTATAAGTTCATGAAATAAACATTCCTGATAAGCTGATTCCAATAAACCAGGACCTAATTGTTTATGCACTTCAATTGCACATCCTATGATTTTATTTGAAATTTCATTTTCAGTCATTATTAAGTTATTGCTTTGTGGTCCTTAGAGCTTCTTTGAGGAGCTTGGTGTAACAGCCCTGTCAGCAGACAGGTAGTTATTCCACCAAGTTACACAGAGTATTCACAAAGATTCTCAAAGATCAATTAGAAAATTCGTCTCTCCAGTTTTCTTCAATTAAACCAAGACTCAATGCCAAATGAATTGTCTTTTCAGCTCGTTTAACAACGGGAGGATCAATCATTTTGGTTCCGAGAGAAACCACTCCCAACCCCCTCTCAGTAGCATCGATAAATGCATTTACAACTTTTTTAGCTTTTTCGATTTCGTCAACTTCAGGAGCAAAGCTTTCATGAATCACCTTTATTTGGCGAGGATGAATACACCCCATACCTTCGAAACCTAAACCTTTCGATACTTTTACATTTTCTTTTAATGCTTCCATATCTCCCACATCAGAGAATACGGAATCAATTGCTTGAATACGCGTGGCTTTGCAAGCATTAACAATTCTTGTTCTTGCGTAGAAAGATTCAACTGCTTCATTTGTCCTTTTTACTCCTAGATCTGCAGTATAATCTTCCAAGCCAATAGCCAGCGCAACAACATTTTCCGATGCCGAAGCAATTTCAAATGCTCTCTCAACACCCAACGCACTTTCTATAATTGGCATTAAATAGACTGGATTGGTTACATTATATTCTTTTTTTATCTTTTCTATTTTTTGTTCTAACTCCTGAATTTGATCAGCTCCTTCGCATTTAGGAACCAATAACATATGTACATTATGAGGAATTAAATATTTTACATCTTCAAGTCCTTTCGGAAATTGATTGATTCTAACCATTCGCTCAGCACCATAAAAATTGATTCCTCGTAATGCATTTCGAACCAATAATTGAGCTTCTTTCTTTTTAGTGAAAGCAACAGAATCCTCCAGATCCAAAATAATTCCATTTGGCTCATGAATCCCCGCATTTAGCATCATGCTTGGTGTATTTCCCGGAAGGTATAATCTTGAAAAGCGAAATTGTTCCTTTTCGGAAGTATATTTATTTTCTCCAATTAAATCTAAAAGATATTCTTTATCCGTATCGATTAATTCTTTTACCCCAGCCTCTATTCTTGCTGCAATTACCAAAGGTAATGCTCCCGAATCTTCAAGAACTAACTTTGCATTTTCTATTCCATAAAAAGATAAAACATCTTTACAAAGTTCGATGTTAGAATCACCGTACATTACTTGGACTTTGCTCTTTAGTTCTAACTCGATTCCTCCGGAATCTCTTAATTCTAAAGTAACAAAACAATCGGAACGAACTTTTTTGCCTGTATTACCGGCTGTAGCTATTTTATTACTCATTAGTATTTAAATTTTAAAGGTTGCAAATCATAATATACAAATATAATAATCGTGTGCAGTTTTAAAAGTTATTTGATATTTTAGATAACATTATCTTTAAAGGTACAAAAAAAGGTCAGTAAAAACTGACCTTTCTAATTGAGATATAATATAATTTACATTAAAAAACTTAACAAAATACCAGCTCCAACTGCCGAACCAATTACACCAGATACATTTGGTGCCATAGCATGCATTAACAGATGATTTGTAGGGTCTGCTTTTAATCCTTCGTGTTGAACTACACGGGCACTATCAGGAACTGCAGATACACCAGCTGCTCCAATTAATGGATTAATCTTATTATCACCTCTTAAAAATACATTCATTAGTTTAGCAAATAGTAATCCTCCACAGGTAGCTATAATAAATGATAATGCTCCCAAACCAAATATCCATAAAGATTGTGGTGTTAAGAATACATCTGCTTGAGTTGATGCTCCCACGGTGATACCTAACAAAATAGTAACAATATCAATTAGAGCTGTTCTTGCTGTATCTGCTAATCGTTTAGTAACTGTAGATTCTTTTAATAAGTTACCAAAGAATAACATACCTAACAGTGGTAATGCACTTGGAGATATATATGCCGTTAGTAATAAACCAACTATTGGGAACATGATCTTTTCAAGTTTAGAAACCGAACGTGGTGGTTTCATGCGAATTAATCTTTCTTTTTTGGTTGTAATCAGTTTCATAAAAGGAGGCTGTAGAATTGGTACCAAAGCCATATATGAGTAAGCTGCAATCGCAATTGGACCAATTAAATGCGGGGACAATTTCGATGATAAAAAAATCGCGGTTGGTCCGTCAGCGCCACCAATAATTCCAATCGCTCCAGCTTCTGCTGGTGTAAAACCTAAGACTAATGCACCTAAAAATGTTAAGAAAATACCTATTTGAGCTGCCGCACCAAGAATCATCAATTTAGGGTTTGAGATTAATGATGAGAAATCCGTCATCGCTCCAATACCCAGGAAAATAAGCGGAGGATAAATACCCTGTTGAACCCCAAAATATAGATAATTCAGAACACTACCTTCCTCATAAATTCCTAGTTGTAAATCAAATCCAACTGCTTGAAAGAATGGAATGTTACCAATAATAACACCGAAACCTATGGGTATTAAAAGTAAAGGTTCATAATTATAGCGTATCGCAAGGAATATAAAGAAAATCCCCACAAAAACCATGATAATATGGCCGAATGTTGCATTTGGCACTCCTGTAAACTCATAGAAATTTACTAAGCCGGCAAACGCACCTGAATGTGGTTTAAAAGAATCTTTGCCAATTACAAGGTTTTCATCTTTAAAAGTAGCGGTTTTAGTTTTTATATCAGTTTTATTAAACTCCAAATAAACGGTTCCACTAATAATTTTCCAGTTACCCGTATACTTTGTTTTAATAGAATCTAACATAAAAGTTCTATCCTGGTTAAACGTTATTGTCTTATATCTGGCCACTGTTTTATCAGACCCTTCGCTAACCCTGTATCCGTCTGATTTATTAATCCACTTTCCTTTTGTTAGTAGATTAACCATTTCATCAGAGTTAGCATTAACTGAAGTTCCTAGAAATATAATAATTGAGAATAATAAGCCAAGCTTTTTCATGATCACGTTTTTCTTTGTAAAGAATTATTCTATTTCAGCTAATACATCATTTTGAAGTACCGCATCTCCCTCTTTCACTTTCAGGCTAACAATCTTTCCATCTTTTTCTGACTGAATATTGTTTTCCATTTTCATTGCTTCCATTATCATAATGTTATCACCTTTTTTTACTTCATCACCTTCGTGTTTAATAATTTTATAAATATTTCCGGGTAATGGAGCCTTTAATGTATAAGCACGGCTGCTTACAGTTTTCTTTATTTTACTTTCTTTTCGATCTACTGACACTTTTGGTCGAACCAATGTAGGAGTTTTAGTTGTTGCAACTTTCTCCCGGTGAATTTCAACATCGTATGATGTTCCGTTAACTTCTATCCTGGCAATATCATTTTCGATCTCTTTTATTTCAACATCGTATTCGTTACCACGAATTGTAAATTTGAATTTTTTCATTTTATGCTAATTATTTTCTAGGCCAAACTCTTAATCCATATATTTTTGAGCTCCATGGAGAATATGTTTTTCTCACACGCTTAATTGTTATTATATTACTTTCTTCATCATGTATCTCATCAAAAAACAAGTACAATGCTGTAGAAATTGCTGCACTTACGTCACCTGCAATATGAAGTTCATCGTCGGTTACAACCGCTTGTTTTGTTTTTTCCTTAAGTTTCTTTCTTGTGTTATAGTAAATTACTTTTGGTGTTTGAGAAAATACAATTACCAATAAAACTAAAGCAGCAAAAACAATTAACCAACCAACTACAGCAACTGTAATACCCGAACCAGCAGCTGCTGAAAAGTTTATTCCTATATCACCTAATATTGATATCATAATACTTTCAATTTATAATGGAATATTTGAGTGTTTCTTAGGAGGATTAATATCTTTCTTGGTTTGAAGCATTTCAAAGGCTCTTATTATTCTGAATCTTGAATTGCGAGGTTCAATAACATCATCAATATATCCCATATTAGCTGCCTGATAAGGATTTGCAAATTTTTCCCTGTATTCTGCTTCTTTTTCTGTAATGAATTTAGCTTTTTCTTCAGGATCTTCGATCTCACTTAATTCACGACCATATAACACTTCAACTGCTCCCTGAGCTCCCATAACAGCAATTTCTGCTGACGGCCAGGCATAATTAATATCACCACGTAATTGTTTTGAACTCATTACATCGTGGGCTCCACCATATGATTTTCTTAAAGTAATAGTTACCTTTGGGACTGTAGCTTCGCCGTAAGCAAACATTAATTTTGCTCCATGGGTAATAATTCCTCCATATTCCTGATTACTTCCCGGCAAGAATCCCGGAACATCTACAAGTGTGAGAATCGGGACGTTAAACGCATCACAGAAACGTACAAAACGTGCTGCTTTTCTTGAGGCATCAATATCTAATACCCCAGCAAGGAAATTTGGCTGATTAGCAACAATTCCTACAGACATTCCATCGAACTTAGCAAAACCAACCACTATGTTTTTTGCATAATGCCTATGAATTTCCAAAAACTCACTATTATCTACCAATGAATAAATAATATCTTTTATATCATAAGGTTGATTAGGATTTTCAGGAATTATTTCATTCAATGCATCATCTAATCTGTCTATCGGATCATTATTTTCAATTACCGGTGGTTCTTCCAGGTTATTTTGAGGTAAATAACTAACTAATTTTCTAATCAACAGTAAGCCTTCTTCTTCGTCTTCCAATAAGAAATGAGAAACACCGGATTTAGATGCATGTATATTTGCACCTCCTAAGTCTTCAGTAGTAATATCTTCTCCGGTTACTGTTTTTACAACTTTTGGCCCCGTAACAAACATATAACTGGTATTCTCCGTCATCATAATAAAATCAGTTAATGCAGGAGAATATACAGCTCCACCTGCACATGGGCCGAAAATAGCAGAAATTTGAGGAATAACTCCGGAAGCCATGATATTTCGCTGGAAAATTTCAGCGTACCCTGCCAAACTTGTTACACCTTCCTGAATACGGGCTCCACCGCTATCGTTTATTCCAATGATAGGAGCACCTACTTTCATTGCCATATCCATAACCTTACAGATCTTATTTGCAAAAGTCTCTGAAAGTGATCCTCCAAAGACGGTAAAGTCCTGTGCGTAAACATAAACAACTCTACCATCTATTGTACCTGCACCAGTTACGACACCATCACCTAATACTTTTTTCTTGTCTAAACCGAAATTAGTACAACGGTGTGTTACAAACATATCGAACTCTTCAAAACTACCTTCGTCAAGTAAAATTTCGATTCGTTCCCGGGCAGTCATTTTACCCTTTCTGTGTTGAGATTCAATTTTCTTTTCGCCTCCACCAAGTTTAGCTTCGGCTCTTAAATCAATTAATTGCTTAATTTTATCTTGTTTGCTCATTTCGTTGATTAGAAATTATATTTGCAATCTTTATTTGTTTTTATCTTCACAAAGTTCAGTAAGTACACCAAATGTTGATTTTGGGTGTAAAAAAGCTATATCCAAACCTTCAGCCCCTTTTCTTGGTTCAGCATCGATTAATCTTATACCTTTTTCTTCTGCATGTTTTAACTTATCTTCAATATTTTCAACTGCAAAAGCAATATGATGGATTCCTTCTCCTTTTTTCTCAACATATTTACCAATTGGACCTTCAGGGTCGGTTGATTCTAACAATTCAATTTTCACTTCTCCAACTTTAAAAAAGGCCGTTTTAACTTTCTGATCTTTAACTTCTTCAACGTTATAGCACTCTAGTCCTAATACATCTTCATAATACTTGATTGATTCTTCAAGGTTTTTAACGGCAATACCGATATGTTCAATATGCGAAGGTTTCATAAAATGGAAATTTATTTAGTTGTGATTTTCTGCAAAAATATTTATAATCGCCATAACTGACTAATTATTTCAAAGCTAAAATTTATGCTTTTAAATATTGTTTTTTAACATAAAAAAAGATTTTTGAATATTTTTCGAATAAGCCCGCAAGATAAAAAACAATTTACTGTTAATCAATTTTTTACAAAGGTATTTTATTCGAATATGACAATCATGACAATTGTCATTATTTGGAATTAAAATTACGAGTCTTTAACTTTGTTAAGTTTTAGCAAAACCTATCACTGTAGTTATGATTTCGTTCATGCAACCAAAAAATCAGGCCAAAAGCCTGATTTAAATACGCTTAAACATTTCACTACTTATTTCCCTCGAACTTAAATGAGACTTTTATTTTAGCCCGATATGCCTCAATCTTACCGTCTTTTAGATGCATATCCAATTCAGATACTTCTGCAATACGAAGGTCGCGGAGAGATTCAGCAGCTTTTGATACTGCATTTTCAGCAGCTTTTTCCTATGATTCAGTACTGGTACCAACCAGTTCAATAATTTTGTAAACAGTGTCGGACATGATACCTCCTATTTTAAACTCCAATAATTTGGAATAAATAAAGTTATTAAATATAGAAGGGATTGTCAATTTAAAACCAGATATCCTACGTAACTTTGGTATATATGATATTCTATCAAAACTGTGCTAAGTTTATCATATTAGAATAGAAATTATTAATAATTTTATAGTAAGAAAGATGTAACATGTTCATGTGGGCAACAAATACGAATACTATTATTCGATTAATACGTATAGGTATAACAAACTGTTATTTAGTTGACAAAAAAGATGTAAAGATACTAATTGACACCGGACAAAAAAGTAAATCCGAAAAGTTGAAATCAAGCCTTTATCGACTTTTAGGCGATTGTAATCTGGACTATGTTATACTTACTCACGCACATTATGATCATGCAGAAAATGCATTGATGTTAAAAAAGCTTTATTCTCCTAAAATCCTGATTCATAAAAACGAAGCTGATTTTCTTGAAAATGGCTTTATGAAACTCCCGAAAGGAACTAATGTTACAGCAAATTTTATCTCAGCTTCAGGTAATAAATTTGCTAGTTGGATCGGAAAGTATGATGCGGTAACAGCTGATATTAAAGTTACAGAAAACTACAGTTTAGAAAATACAGAAGGAATAGAAATTGTTCATACAC
Organism: Bacteroidales bacterium; assembly: GCA_028282785.1. Lineage (GTDB taxonomy): Bacteria > Bacteroidota > Bacteroidia > Bacteroidales > UBA12077 > UBA12077. The sequence goes on from JANQHE010000037.1 coordinate 133,663, forward strand.
CAGGACACACATCAGGCTCCATAAGTATTATTGTTGATAATGAAATTGCCTTAGTTGGCGATACGTTATTTGGGATTTTTCCGAAAAGTGTTTTACCTCCGTTTGCCGATGATAAAATTGAATTGTATAAATCATGGAATAAACTAATGGAAACATCATGTAAGATATTTTTACCAGCTCATGGAAAGACAATTAAAAGAGAAGTTTTAAAGAAAAAAATAAAATAGAAAGGGAGAATGTGTTTATTCTCCCTTAATAATTAAGTATTAACTTAATCAAACCCTAACCCTAAATATATCAAATTCAAAAATCCTTTTTCTTATTAATCTAATTTAACCTTAAGCCTACGTTATCAACTGTTTGTTTATCTATTTTAAAATATGATATTAATCCCATTAATTGTTCTGATTGGGATGAAAGTTCATCTGCACTGGTTGACATTTCTTCAGAACTAGCTGCATTTTGTTGAGTTACAGAATTTAATTGCTGAATAGCACTGTTAATTTGATCCACACCCGAATTTTGTTCTATACTTGCAGCTGAAATTTCTTGAACTAATTTTGATGTTTTCTCAATTTCAGGAATAATTTGTGACATTAGTACTCCTGCATCCTCTGTAACTTTTAAGCTTGATGCAGAAAGATCATTTATTTCATCAGCAGCAATTTTGCTTCTTTCAGCTAATTTTCTTACTTCTGCTGCAACAACTGCAAAGCCTTTACCATGTTCACCTGCTCGTGCTGCTTCAACTGCTGCATTCAGTGCCAATATATTAGTTTGAAATGCAATATCGTTTACAATTGTTATCTTTTCAGCTATTTGTCTAATAGAACTCAAACTTTCCTGTGCTGCTCCGGCAACTCTCGTAATACCTTCAGCAGCACTTAAAGCAATTTTTTCTGTCTGCTTTGCATTATCAGCATTTTGTTGGATGTTTGAAGACATTTGCTCCATTGATGAAGAAACCTCTTCTGTTGAAGCAGCTTGCTCAGAGGCTCCTTGTGATAATTGTTCCGAAGATGAACTTAATTGATGACTAGCTGATAACAGGTTCTCAGAATTTGACCTGATGTCAGTTACAATCGTTAATAGTTTATCTGATAAATCAGATAATGAATTATTTAATATCGCAATTTCATTTTTTGAGTCACTCTTTTGATATTTCTCATCAAGTTTTCCCTCTGAAATTAAAACTACCTTATTTATAGCCTCTTTTAATGGTAGCTTAATCATTTTAGTTATAAGTACTAATGCAATAGTAGTTACTGATGCTGATATGATAAATGAAACTGCCTGATGAATATAACCTTTTGATTCATAATCTGAAACGAAACTTACTATTATTACATTAATTACCAGAATTATTCCGATTTTTAGCAGAATAGAGTTTTTAAATAAGAGTCTTAACACGAGATAAGCAATTGGAATACTTAATGCTATATCAATTAACTGACTTGTTATAATTTCTTTCATTTGCTAAACAATTTAATTTCCACTAGTTCATTTAATAATAAATTAAGAGTATTATACAAATTAAAAAAGAAATTGCTTTCTTATTGAAATATTTATGGTGACATAAATCATCAAAACACGATAGTATATATCACCAAAAAGGAGGATAAAAATCCTCCCTTAAAGTACTTAAAAAAAGCTGTATAAACTAAATCACTATTAAAATGATTCAAATTCACCATCTAACTTATCACTATCTGTTAACTTTAAATCGAAACCATTATTTTCTAACTCCTTGTTATTAGAACCTCTACCAGAACCTGATTTTTGTTTTATTTTATCTATTTCCGAAGAAAATTGTTGAAGTTTATTTTTATTAACCTCAAAATTGTTATCAATTCCATCTACTTTGAAGAAACTAACTACATGTCTTAATTGATCTGCCTGGCTAGCTAATTCTTCGGAACTTGTTGCCATTTCTTCACTGGCAGCTGCATTTTGTTGTGTAACCTCACTTAATTGCTGTATTGCACTATTTATCTGATCTGAGCCTGTGTTTTGTTCTAAACTGGCTGCGGATATCTCTTGAACTAATTTTGCCGTTCTTTCAATTTCAGGGATAATTTCTCCCATTAAACCACCGGCATCTTCAGTAACTTTTAAACTCTTTCCGGATAATTCATTTATTTCATCGGCCGCAATTTTACTTCGTTCAGCAAGTTTTCTTACTTCCGCTGCGACAACCGCAAATCCTTTTCCGTGTTCTCCGGCACGTGCAGCTTCAACAGCCGCGTTTAACGCTAAAATATTTGTTTGGAATGCAATGTCGTTAACAATCGTAATTTTCTCCGCAATTTGCTTAATTGAGCTTAAACTTTCCTGAGCCGCTCCAGCAACTCTCGTAATACCCTCAACAGCACCTAAAGCAATTTTTTCTGTCTGCTTTGCATTATCAGCATTTTGCTGGATGTTTGAAGACATTTCTTCCATAGAAGAAGAAACCTCTTCGGTTGATGACGCTTGTTCTGATGCCCCTTGAGATAATCGCTGTGTTGCGCTGCTTATCTGCTGGCTTGCAGATGCCACATTATTAGCTCCTGAAATTATATTATTAACAATATTTTTTAGGTTTAATATTAATTTATCAAATGAAATTGCCAATATACCTATTTCATCTTTTCTATTTCTGTACTCTTTTGTTCGGGCTATATTAAGGTTTCCATTTGACATTTCGGTCAAATCAATCGATAACTGACTTAATACATAACCTATAAGTTTAGAAATTGATATGTTTAATATTACAACCAAGAGTGAAATTAATAATAGTATCATAAAAATATTACGAAAAATTGCTTTAAGGCTAGAAAAACTCTCTTCCGTTGAATTAACGTTGTCCGTATCCAACTGTATTATAAGCTCATTAGATAACTTGAGAATTTCATCGCTAATTTTATCATATTTTTCAATATTCTCTACAAATTGTAAAGTTAAATCCTTAATTTTCACATTCGCTTGTATTGCATTATCTGGTAAGGCTGCAAATTGTGTGTTTTTTAACCTCTCTTTATCTATTTCGGCCTGATTTATTGCTTCATTTAAGAATTGAATTAATTCATTTTTATATGCAATATCTTTTTCAATTTTTAAAAACAAGGTATGGATGTTAAAAAGGTTATTGTTTGCTAAATTGGCTCCTTGAATAACTACCCTTTCAATTGTAGATACGTTTCCTCTGGTATTTACATCCGCTAACCTCAAACTAATATTTTCTATAAAACTGTTCGACTGGCCTAATGATTCATTAATTAGATTTTCAATACGCTTGTTAATAGAAATATTATCTTCTTTCAATTGTTTTACTTTTACTAACTCAGCCCAAAAGCTTTTAATTTCTGAATGGTATGAAGTATTATTTGCAATAGCTTCAATTTCAGCATAATCTTTCTCAAGTTGTTCAAATGTTATTTTATTATTCAAATAATCTTTTACAAGCACTGCAACTTGCCTGAACATATTTGATTCCTGAATATTTCGCGTTCTTTCTTGTGTTATATGCTTAAGTTTGTTATTAAAGCTAAACATAAATAATAATAATAGAACTATTAATAAAAGTTGTCCCAGTGTTCCTAATAATAGTTTGAATTTAATTTTAAGATTTTTCATTGCTTGTTTTATATATTTAGTTTTACTTCTTTAATTTCTTTAATTTCTCCATCCGTAAAAAGTTTTATCAAATCCAATATCATAATAAAGTTATCATCGATATTAACAACGCCGGAAATGAATTCAGACTTATAAGTTTTACCGATATTTGGAGAGGATTCGATCATTGCATCATCAATTTCGCGAACAGCAATAACCGAATCAACCAAAGCTCCAATATGTATCATTTCTTTATTTGTTTGAAGGTCCATAACTACAATACAGGTATTATCTGTAAATTCGGTTGGTGGCATATTAAATTTCATTCTTGTATCAATTACAGGAAGTACCATTCCTCTTAAATTTATAACTCCTTTCATGTAATCAGGAGATTTTGGAACTTTTGTAATTTCTTGTAGTTCGAGAATATTAAGTACTTCATCTACATGAGCTCCATATTCTTCTTCTCCTATTTTAAATGTTAAATAAGATTTGACTTTTGAGTTTGTTGCTGTATTCATCTCAATATAAATTAATTTATAAATTAGCTGTGACCATTTTGCAGGTTAATGCCCTTTGGGAAAAATAACTTATTGTTTTTTACGGAATTAATAGCATCCTGAAGTTCATCATGGATATTGGCTTTAAATACACAAGATTTAAAACCCGCTTCAATCAATTCATTTAAGTAAGCTTTATCCGTATAGTTCGTTACCGCAATAAATTTAAGATATTGATTATCCCACATCGATTTTTTTACCGTTTCAATTCCATTTAGGTGAGGCATCTCGATATCCATAATAATAATGTCGGCATCGCATTTATTTTTAAGCTCTAAAAATTCAAGACCATCACCTACCATTTTAATCACTTCGTGACCTAACATATTTTCAAGATAGAATTTAATACCTTCTCTAAATGTTTTACTGTCGTCAACAACTATAAATTTCATCTTTTCGCCTTATTAAGATAATAGCCTTAAAAAACCTTAAATTTTTATTGTTTAGATCATTTGATATAAGAAGCTTGAGTATTATAAAATTTAATTATAGCATAAAGCTTTAATCTTGGTATTTAATCCCGAATGAAGTAGCTTTCTATGATCAATCGGATTACATATTAATTCTGAAAGCTTCAATCTTTTTGTAACATACTGCAATCTCAAAGCATTGATTATTTCAAATTCATCTAAATAATATTCAATCTTACTAAACTTAAAAACCATGTAAGAATTGATATTAGGGTTATTTGTTATTCTCATATTATTAACTTTATCAATAATGATATTTCTAGACAAATTTATTGTGATTTTAAACTCATTTAAAGGGGAGAATACACCTAAACGATAGGGGAAAAACCCCAAAAAAGATTAAATAAAATAAATGAGAAGGTTAAAAAATACGCTTGACTAAATCTCGATGAGGTGGTTTTTTATTGCAAACATTACGAGATGAGCCGCATTTTTGGTTGATGTTTTAGACAAAAGGTTTGTACGATGGTTATCAATAGTTTTTGAGCTAAGATGCAATTTCTCTGCAATTTCATTATTTGTAAATCCCTGACAAATTAATTGTAATACTTCTGTTTCCCTTTTTGATAAAACCAATTTGTTATCACCAATAGAATCTGCTCCTTCTTTTCCAATTTTAAAGATTAAATTCCTTAAAACATCCTGGGGAAAATAGTTATCACCTTTAAGTATAGTATTTATTGCTTCTTTAAGTTCTTCTTTACCAGATGTTTTTTGCACAAAACCTAATACTCCGGCTTTAATCATTTTGTAATAATAAATGTGATCACTATAACTTGATAAAGTAATTATTTTTAGGTCGGGATACTTTTTAAGAGCTTTTTCTGTTGCTTCAATACCATCCATTTCAGGCATTGAAATATCCATAAGAATAATATCCGGCAGTTGTTGTTTCAATATGTTTAATAATTCTGTTCCTGTGCTTGCTTCATTGATCACAATAAAATCTTCAATTTGAGATAATACGGATTTTAAGCCATCTCGAAATATAGCATGGTCATCAACAATAATAATTTTCACTTTATTTATCATCATTAACAATTTAAAGGAACCATTATTTCAACATATACTCCTTCATCTTCAATACTTTCTACCTTAAATTCACCATTTAATGAATTAATTCTATTTTTCATATTAAAAATACCCATTCCGGTTCTGGTATTCAATACTTTTTCAGTATCGAATCCTTTTCCATTGTCTTTATACAACATAAAAACATGGCCATGTTTCAAATAATATTTTACTGTTATATTATCAGCTTTTGCATATTTGAGCGTATTATTTATCAATTCGGTAGTAATCCGATAAAATGCAATTTCGGTATTTTCATCAAATCTATGTTCTAACTCAAAGTGTAAATCAATATCTATCTCTTTTAATCCGGATAATTTTGTAACAAATGATTCAACAGCAGCTTTCAAGCCAAAGTTTTGCAAGACATGAGGGCTAACATTATTTGAAATTTCATTTATACTGGATATTGCTTCATTTATTGTATTACTTATTTTAGTTATCAATTCATTCCTAAGTTGATGATTCGTTGTATCACTTAATGATTGGATATACAATTTAATAGCAGACATTACAGGAGAAACGCCATCATGTAAATCTTTAGCAACCCTGTTCCGCTCCCTCTCCTCAGCATTAATCATTGCATGTAGCACTTTTTGTTGCATTTTTTGCTTATCCGTAACATCAGATATAATTCCTTCTACAATGATCTCATTGTTTGATTTATATACATTAAAAATTCGATCATTAAACCAATGTATTTTATTATTAATATCATAGATTCTATATTCTAATTTATAACTTTCTCCTACTTTTATATTTTTAAAAAATTCATCAATACCAGGTTTGTCATCCGGATGAATAGCTTCATCCCACTTAATTGAATCATTTTTTAAATTTTCGGGATCAAAACCTAATATCTCTTTTACTCTAGACGACCAGTACAATGCTCCTCTTTCAAGAGAGTATATATACGTAATTTCCGGGGAATTCTCAGTTAACCTTCTATATTTTGCCTCACTTTCCTTTAAAGCAATTTCGGCCAACTTTTGCTCAGAAATATCATGAATAACAGCAACCAAATATTCCATACCCAGGATTTTTTTCATACTAACGGAAGTTTCCGTATAAAACTCTTTGCTCTTTTTAAAATTGGTATGTACCCAATCAAACTTTTGCGGTTCTCCATTTCTTGCCAGTTGGATTTTTTTATTTGCTAACTTTGAAGATTCAATTCCATTAGGTTGATATTTTGGTGATACCTGGTAAGGTTTTATACCGATTATTTGATTTTTTGTGCATTCAAAAATCTCTAAAGTTTTTGAATTACAGTCAAAAAAACTATTATTCTCATCTAAAATGAAAATGGCATCGTTTGCAATTTCAAAAAGAATATCATGTTTTGATTTCTCTTCTTCAAACCGCTTTTTAAATTTTACAGTTTCCAACACTCCTGATCTTACTAAAAGAAATATGATAATTGAAGCTACAAGAACATAAAACCATCCTTTGTAAGTTTGGATTTGTGTTAATAAATAAGGGTTATGTATAAATTTTAAGGCGAGCCTATCTGAAAAAATTATCCATAGAAAACTAAATGCGAAAAAGACTAAAGATACTCTTAAAGCTTGCTTATTAAAAACTTTCATATGGGCTTAAGCGTTATAAAAACATTTATACTCCAAAGGGGTACAAAAGTTATTAATTATAACTTCAATTGTCAATAAAAAACTATTTTTAAATCTTATACATTATTTTTGGCAAATGGAAAGATTATATTCGCTTTTATTAATTATAGTAGTAATTATAGTTCTTGTTTATTTTTTTAAGAAAATAGATAAGAAGAACTGGAAAAAACCTATTAAACATTTCCCCGTTAGTTGGCGAAAAATTCTGATTGAGAATGTTTTTTTCTATCATAATCTGAATGCAGAGGAAAAAAAATTGTTTGAGTATAAAATTCATGAATTCTTAACTAACGTAAAAATTACCGGAGTAAAAACCGAAGTAAATGAATATGACAGGATATTAGTGGCATCAAGTGCAATAATTCCAATTTTTGCTTTTCCTAATTGGCAGTATTTCAATTTAAATGAGGTTTTGTTATACCCTGGTATGTTTAATCAGGAATTTAAAACAACCGGAAAAGAACTTTCAATAGCAGGAATGGTTGGTACAGGATATATGGAGAGGAAAATGATTCTTTCAAAACAAGCACTTTATCATGGATTTAGAAATGAAACAGATAAGAAAAATACAGCAATTCATGAATTTGTTCATTTAATTGATAAAGCAGATGGAAATATTGATGGTATACCGTCTCTCCTTCTTGAAAAGCAATATACCATTCCATGGATTGATTTAATACAAAAGAAAATTGAAGAAATATATGAAGGTAGTTCAGATATTAATCCTTATGGAGCAACAAATAAAACTGAGTTTTTTGCTGTTATAAGTGAGTATTTTTTTGAAAGACCCAAATTACTAAAACAGAAACATCCTGTACTTTACGGATTATTGGAAGAAATATTTGATCAGAAAATGGCTGGTAAACTTAAAAAGAAATACAGTAAAGAAATTAACAGGAATGATCCTTGCCCATGTGGGAATGGTAAAAAGTATAAGTATTGTTGTGGTAAAATATAAAGAGGTTATCCAAAAAGTCTAATGGCCTACTTTGTGAAACTCTGCTTGCAGCAGGCAAGTTTGTGGTATAATTATAAAAAGCTGTTACACAGAGAACCACAAAGGAGGCACAGAGTTACTCAAAGTAAAAAACATGAACAAAATTCAACTATTCAGCTTTTTGGAAAACCTCTTTATTTAACTCTATTCCCTCTTAAGTAAATATCCCGAAAATCGTATTAATTCATTATTGTCTTCATCATATTCAACAGCCACAGAGTATCCTCCTTGTCTTCCTTTCCCCAGGACATAAGCCAATTCATTTGAAATAATTCCTAAACCTAAACTGATATCTTCTTCAACGTCCATTTTTACTGTAGTCTTAATTAACAGAACTCCGTTTTCTTTAACTATTTCGAAATTATCGAATATATTATAATCTCCATCCTTGTCATTTATTATCTCGTATGAACCAATTCTGTTTTCCCATGCCGTAGATATTTCAGGCTTTTCAAATTGACAACCAATAAGAGAAAGGCGGTTTCTTTTTATATCTTTCTGAAATAGTAAAATATCATCATCGGTTTTTTTGAAAACAAAACGAACAGATTTCATTTTTACAGGAATAAATCCAAGAAGTTTAGCAACTGGCAAAAACTCATTATTTCCAGCATATACCATATCAATTTTATTTCCTTGAATTGAAGTTATCAACTTATTCTTTTTAGTTTGTATCTGGTATACAGCTCCCGGTGTTGCATAATTTCCATTCCATGAATCAAGTTCTTTTTTACGAATGAATTGCTTTTTAAATTTAATTTTCGATTCTGCTTCTTTTGTAATAGTTCCTTTTCTAATGTCTATTGCTTTTTTTAATATTTCTGAAGATAACCTGCAAATCGAATTTCCATTATATGAATTGGTTAAAATAACAATTCCTAAGTTTTGTTCCGGACATATTTTAGCAATAGTTCTATGGTATCGGGTACCTCCTCCATGTTGATATATAGGATCATATCCTTCATGCTCCTCAATAAACCAGGCTATACCAATTTTTTGTAAACTACCTTCGTATAATTTATCAAACTGCACTCTTTTCATTTCTTCAAATGTTTCAAGCTTTATTAAAGCCTCCTTTTCATCCATAAACGATGCTAAGAATTTTGACATATCTTTTACATTTGATTTTATATCACCGGCTGGTATCGCCCTAAAAGGTATTTCATATCCTATTTCACCTTTTGCATCGTATGCTTCTGATAATTGAACAGCATGTGATTCGTCGAAGTAGGAATTATTCATTCCAATCACATCAAATATATTAGTTTGAATGTACTGTTTATAGTTATTGTTGGATACATCTTCAACGATGCAACCTAATAAGTTAAATCCCGGATTTGAATACGCAAATACGGTATTTGGAGAATAGATTGTATATTCTTTATTTAAATGGTTAATTTCTTCAGTGAAATCTTCCGGATTGTATGATATTATTCCTTTCATTATGTCTGAAGGAAGGCCTGCAGTATGCGTCATTACATTTCTGATAGTAATATCATTAATAGATTTAAATCTTGTTTTCATGTTAAATCGAGGATAGGTTTTTATTACTGAATTATCTATGTTTAACATGTTTCTTTCATGTAGTTGCATTATCGCTGTACCTGTAAAAAGTTTTGTTATTGACCCAATTCTATATTCAGTTTCCGTAGTAGCTTTAAGGTCTTTTTCTGTATTAGCATAGCCAAATCCTTCTGACCAAATTATAGTATCACCATCAAATAGAGCTATAGAAGCTCCAACTACCTTATTTTTTTTCATTTTCTTTTGAATTTCTTTTCGAAATTCTTCCATTAGTTCATTATAATCAGCTTGAGCATTTATGTTTAACGTACTAACTAGTATTAATAAATTTATAACTAATATTTTGTATCTTATTGTTTTCATAATTTGTTGATTAATAACTTATAATATTTTTAAATAAATTGAATATTAATTTTCGGAGAATTGACAATATATTTTTCTTCCCCGATCCCTTCAAAAAAGTAATTTGTTCCTTTTGCTACGCCATTGCAAATAACAGGTTTATCTAACGAATTACAGTTCAAATATTTTATCGATTCTTTTCTTAATATCAACATTGATTTTGATTCATTATTAAGAACTAACTCCTTGAACCTACCATTTATATTGCATTCATCAGATGAATTTATTTCCACAGGAACATTTGCAGGAATTTTTATTCTGTAATGTAGTTTTTGAATATATGTTGAAACTCCTATAACATATAAACCGGTTCGTTCATTCATCGAAATATAAAGAACTCCATTTTTCATTTCTGATACTAATGTGGGCTCTTCCAGCTTATCTCTATTCGAAAATCCTATTACTTTACCTTTTTCAGTAAGTTTTAATTCACATTCTATTTCGTTCGATATGGAGTTTTCTACTTCGGTAAACCCATCTGTGGTAATAATTACTTTCTTAACATTATCAACAGAGAAACGATAGTTATACTTTCTTTCATTTTGCGCTTTTATATTAAAAACTGCTGAAAGAATAATTGCTGTGGTAATAATAAATGTTTTCATAGCTTTATTAAATAATATTTAATTTATGATTTCGATTCAAAAATCCGGCTTACTTATTGGTTTTACAAAAGAGATTGATAACTCTGGTAATATTATTTATCTATTAAACAATTAATTACTTATATATAACTTACATACTATTTTTATTAATTCACATAACAAAACATGATGTTCATACATTTATTATTGAAATATGTAACTTGAACATTATTTTTGTTATATAAATTTGGTAAAATGAAAAGATCTCGCACAATAGAAATATTCTTACACATTGTATTTTGGGTTGCCTGGCCTTTTTTCATACTCCTTCAGGAACAAAACATCATGCTTGGTGTTTTCCAATCGCATGATTCTAACTTTATTATTCCAATTGTATATGGAACCCTGTTTAATATTTTTATTTCCTACTCTATTATTTTTTTTATTCTTCCGTACTATTTTAACAAAAGGAAATATGCGACTGGAATTATCGTTACTTTAGGATTTTATATTGCCGTTTGTTTTTTAGAAGGTTTAGCGGATTATTTAATTCTTAAAACAATTTACTTTCCCCAAGGCTCGGGCAAAGCACTTGAACGTTTAGATGATCAGATTTTCTTAGCTTCAGTCGTTCTAAACATCCCTTTTATATTATTGGCTTTTATTTATAGAATTACCAGTGACTGGAATAAAAATGAAAAGATTAAGCAGCAATTGAAAGAAGAAAAATTATCGAGTGAATTACAATTTTTAAAATCTCAGATTAATCCACATTTTCTGTTCAATACATTAAATAACTTATTCGGAATAGCAAGACAAACAAATGCAATTCCGGTTGCAACCGGAATTTCTAAATTATCGAACTTAATGCGTTATATGCTTTATGATAGTGAAGTGGATAGAGTATCTCTTGAAAAAGAAGTAAATTACATTAGAGATTATATTGAATTACAAAAACTTAGAATTGATTCATTAAGTAATATTCATGTAAATACAAGTTTTGACAGGTATAATACAGATTTGAAAATTGCTCCTTTATTACTAATTCCTTTTGTTGAAAATGCTTTCAAGCACGGTATTTCAATTAAAGAAAATTCAGATATTAACATTAACTTAAAAACTAATGAAAATACTGTTTTATTTAACGTTCGTAATACAATAAATAAATTTAAAAAGAACAGAAATGAAGAAAATAGTGGTTTTGGTTTAAAAAATGTACAAAAACGCCTTGATCTTTTATATCCTAATAATTATTCATTGGAAATCAATGATGATAATGTCCAATACAATGTATCTTTAGCTATTAATACACAAGTATGAAACTAAAAGTAGTTGCTATAGACGATGAGCCTGTTGCTCTAAGTATAATAGAAGAATACTTAAAGAAAACACCATTTTTTGAATTAAAAGGCGTATTTACCGATTCTATTGAAGCATTAACATATGTACAGGAAAATTCGGTAGATTTAATTTTTTTAGACATCAATATGCCGGATTTAACAGGCTTGCAATTTTTGAATGCTTTGGAGAAAAAACCTTTGATTATTTTTACCACAGCATACTCCGAATATGCTGTAAAGAGCTATGATTACAAAGCTGTTGATTATTTATTAAAACCGATAGAGTTTGAAAGGTTTTTAAAAGCATCCTTAAGAGCAAAAGAAGAATTTAAATCAAAATACAATGCAACTACACGATCAAATATTACATTAACTGATAATTATACTACGGATCACATTTATGTAAAAAGTGGTACTGAGCTTCATAAATTATTGATCAATGAAATATTATACATAGAAGGTACAGGAAATTATATTTCAATAATCTCGAATAATAAACGTACCATGACATTGACAAAAATGTCGGAAATAATTGAACTGTTGCCCAAAACTAAATTTGTCAGGGTGCATAAATCTTACATTGTTTCAATGAGTTATATTGAAAAAATAGAAAGACATCAGCTTACAATCAAAGATAAAAAGATACCGATAGGAATAACATATCGTGAAAGTTTTTTTAAGAACCTGGAAAATAACTAGAAATATCCCAGGGCTCTCAACCCGAAATATCAGAAAATATAACTACTTAGAAAATTTATTTCACTTTTGCTTTAAATATCACACTGGTTATTAACTCAATTAAAAATCCATAGATCATTCCCATTACGGCCGTTGCAACAAACATCATAACTGGCTCTCCTTCAGGAGATAACATGCTACTAAATGCTAATGGAAAAGAAAATAGTAGTCCCAAAAGCAATCCATGTAATGCCCAATGAAATTTCAGGCTACTAATTCCAATAGCAAAGCCAATTAAAATCCGGCTCCAAATAATTTGTTCTTTGATAGCATAAGGCAAGTCCGCCCCACTGCTTGAAGCGAACAAAACACAAACTATACCGAATACTAAACCCGATAATGTAGCAATGATTATGCGTTTACCTTTTTTCATAACTGATAAGTTTTTAGATTAAGGATCAGCAAATTATGAAAAAAAGGCGTTATTTTCAAGTTGAAAGTTTCAAATTTCAGATTTAGATTAAATGTTGAAGTTCCATGTTCAATATCAACAATTTCACTATTAAACCATGTAACCATTTTACTGATTTAACCATTCTTTAAAATCCTTAACGCGCTCCGTACTTACAATGGTTTCTTTTTCAAAAAGTGGAGTTAACTCTAATTTTATTCTTCGGCTAAACCATGTATTCATCTTTTTAATACTATCCAAATGAACAATAACGCCACGGTTTATTCTGAAAAATTCATCGGGGTTTAAGGCACTGGTTAACTTCTCTAAAGTAGTATCAATTAAATAACGTTCTCCACCTTTTTCAACAAGGAAAGCATATTTTCCTTCGGCAAAAAAATAAGCAATATTCTCTACTAACACAGTTTTTATAGTATCACCCTGAACTACTATAAAACGACTTTGATATTTCTTCTCACGCATATCTCCGATCATTTCCTTAAGAGCCGTGTAGTCAACTAAACTACCCCCTTTATGATATTCGTTAAACTTTTCATAGCTTGCCGCCAGATCAAATTTGTTTATTGGTTTTAAAAGATAATCAACGCTATTAACCTTAAACGCCTGAATTGCATACTGATCGTAAGCTGTAGTAAAAATAATCGGAGTTTTTATTTCCACTTCATCAAAAATCCTGAAACATAAGCCATCAGATAAATGAATATCTAAGAAAATCAAGTCCGGTTTATTTTCTTGTAACCAACTTACTGCATTTCTTACCGATTCGATTTTTGCAGTAACATTAATGCCAGCATCAAGTTCTTTTAACTGCCTTTCTAACTTTTCTGCAGCGTGTGTCTCGTCTTCTATGATAACAACGTTCATGTTTACGTAAATTTTCAGTATTATCTGTAGTTTCTTTTTTCTCAGGTTTTAGCAAGGGGATATTAACAATAAACTCTTCTTCATTTTGCTGTACTTCCGGCATAATTCCAGCCAAATGAAAATAACGTTGTCGCAGGTTTGATAAACCAACTCCATTAGAGTTATCTTCTTTTTCTCTCAACTGAATATTGTTCCGGATATACACTTTAAGATTATCTATATAGACATTAATTTTTAAAGGATGTTCCTTATCTACGATATTGTGTTTTATTGCATTTTCCACTAACATTTGTAATGAGAAAGGGGCAATATAATATTCCATCATTTCCTTATCAATAACAATATTACATTCTAAACCTTCTTTAAATCTAACCTTTTGTAAATATAGATAAGCATTTAAAAATCCTAGTTCTTCTTCCAGGGTTACAACATTCTTTTCGCTAATATTCAACACATACCGATAAACGGAAGCAAATTCGCCAATAAACTCCTCTGCTTTATCCGGATTTGTATGTACCAACGAAGAAAGTACATTTAAACTATTAAATAAAAAATGAGGATTTGCCTGGTTTCGCATGGCTTCTAGTTGTGATTCAACTTTTTCCTTTTTTAATTTTTCCGATAGAATTAAACTTTGCTTCCACTCATTAAAAAAATATGCTCCCTCAGTAATACTTAAAATAATTAATAGCATAACCATTCCTATACTAAATTCCTCAAATAATTGTTCCCTAAAGCTAAAATCGCACTTACACCAGTCTAAATGAAGTTCATAAGTAAAAATTGCCATAAAATACATTGTAGTTAGCACCGTTGCTGTAGTCATTAGAAATTCTATTACAATACGTTTTTTTACATTATTCCTCCATGGAAGCTTCTTTTCTAACCAGGAAATTTGTTGATAAATGACCAGAGCTAAGAATATTGTCACTCCTATTGATATAAAGAACCAAGTAAAAAAATCGCCAGGAGTACTTAATTTACTTATTCCAGTTTCAACTAATGACTTAGTATTGTAATATAATGGAGGAATAGTTCCTGCAATAATAATGAGTTTAAATTTATGCCATGTAAATTTCATCTTCAAATAATTATCTTTCTCAAATTAACAAAAATTTATCGAACTTTAATTTTCCAAATGTTTAGTATACTTATTTTCTGTTTTAAAGTTTTGTTGATATTGGTATTCATGACCATTGGGTTATTGAAATTTCGGACAATAGTTATACATTAATCCATGGCTCTATTATTCCATCAGCCTATTAACCCATCTTCCCGCTTTCATATATTCATACAATCTTTTTCTCACCATTTGAAAATAATAAATAAAGTACTGGTACCAATATTAACGTTAACAATGTTGAAAAAATTAACCCGCCAATAATTGCCCATCCCATAGGTGCCCACATTTTACCACCTAGTACCGTGAGTGGTAATAAACCTGCAACTGTTGTAATGGTTGTTAATAAAATAGGATTGAAACGAGTTTTTGCAGACTCAACAAGTGCTTCCCATGTATTTTTTCCGTCTAATTTTAACCGGTTAGCATAATCAACCAAAATAATACTACTATTGATAACAATTCCCATTAAACTGGTTAATCCAACGAATGCCATAAATGAGAACGAATATCCTAACATCATTAATATTAAAAATGCTCCCGTTATTGATAATGGTATTGCTGTAAATATAATTAATGGTTGTTTAAATGATTTAAATTGTAATACCAGTACAGCAAATATTCCAAGCAATGCTATGATTAAAGCCTGGCCCAACCCGCCAAAACTTTCACTCCTGCTCTCCTGCTCTCCGCCAACCATGTAGGTTGTTCCTTTTGGAAAATCATACAGCTCTAACTGTTCAACAACCTGCCTTGTAGCTTTATCGATCGATTGAATATTTTCATCAACATCTGCCATAATGGAAACATAACGTTCCAAATCATAATGGTCGATCCGTTTAATATTTTTATCAAACTCGATATCGACAACCTGAGAAAGTTTTATTTGAGATCCGGCATAATTAGCAACATAAGTTTTATCGATCCAGTTTAAATCTTTATTATCTTCTTCCGGGGCTTTTAATACAATATCATACTTTTCTCCAAATTTATCCTGGAAACTCCCAACATCCAACCCATTTACAACTGCACGTACAGCCACATCAATATCTGCAATATTTACACCGAGTTTTCCTGCTTTTTCACGATTTATACTAATTTTTAAATCTGTTTTATCAACCGAATATGGATTACTTATATTTATAATACCCGGCACTTCCATAAAAATGTGTTCAACATCAGAAGCAACTGCCTTTAAATCATCCAGGTTTTCTGAAAACAACCTGATCTGAACCGGGGCATCTACAGGAGGTCCTTGAATAAACTCTTTTACTTCAATTTTTGCTCTAGGGTAATTATCAAATTCTGCTCTTAATTCGGATATTATATTATCCATTTTATTTACAACCGAGGTTTCCAGCACAACGAATACCTGTCCTATCTTAGAAGCGGGATTTGGCTTAATCATGTTGTAATATACCTGCGGGTTTCCTTCGCCTACAGTAGAAGCAACTTTCTGTACTTTAGGATAATTATTTACGATAGACTCGACATATTCTACTGCTTTATTTGTATTAGCCAAATTGGTTCCTTCCAAACCTTTAACCGTAATCATTAATTGGCTTTTCTCAGCTTTTGGGAAAAAACTAACTCCAATTAATGGTAAGAGAGAAATTGACCCTAAAAAGATTAATAAACTTATAACCACAATTAATCTGGGTTTTCTTAAAGCAGATTGTAACCACCTTCCATAATGGTTTTCTGTGAACGCTTTAAGAAGTGATTCTTTATTTTGTTCTTTTCTTTTCTTTAGAATTTTGCTGCTTATAAACGGAGTTAAACAAAGAGCAACAAACAGTGAAATGGTTAAAGCATATATCACAATCAAAATCATACTTCGTATAAAATCTCCAACCTCGTTACCCATCATTAGCATAGGGGCAAAAGCTAAAACAGTTGTAATTGTCGAACTAACCAATGCACCACCAATTTCCGAAGCACCTTTAATTGCTGCATCTTTAGGTTTTAAACCAAGGTTCAGGTAACGGTAAATATTTTCAACCATGGCAATACTTGAATCAACCAGCATTCCTAAGGCAATAATAAGACCTGCAATTGACATTTGTTGGATACCATAACCGGAAACATCTATTAACCCGATCGCAACAAATACAGATACTGGAATTGCAATCATTACGATTAATGATGGCCTTAAACCCAGTACTATAAAGATGATAATACCAACTAAGAGAATTCCTTGAAGGAAATTCATAAAGAAACCATTTACACGTTCTTTAACACCATCTGCTTGCCTTAAAACAGTTTCAATCCTGATATTATCAGGCAATGATTCTTTGAATGTATTTATCTTAACATCAATATTATCTGATAAATTGTAAATATTAATTCCACTTTTTTGCTCAACTGATAACCATAAAGCTTCTTTTCCATTCAGCCTTGCAATAACCTCTGGCTTATCATAATCAAAATCAATTTCCGCAATATCCTTTAAACGAAGTATTCCTTCCGGCCCAGCATTAATTACAGTATTTCCGATATCGTCCAATGTTTTGTACAAACCACTCGTTAAAACATTGAATTTTTTATTTCCTAAGTCGATGCTACCACCGGGAATACTCATATTTTCACTTTGCAATATTGAAATTACCCTGCCTATTGTCAGGTTATAAGATGCCAAGCGTTCCATATTTATGGTTATCTGAACTTCTAAATCTTGTTCAGCATTCAACTCAACAGCCCTTACACCATAAACTTTTTCAATACTTCGTTTTAGGTTTTCAGCTTCTCTTTTCAGTTCTGCCGGAGTTGCTCCCTCAGATACAAAAGCCAACTGATAAATACATACATCCAAAACAGACGGCTGAATAGCATCTAACCTTGTAAACGTTTCCGGTAGCTCACTTCTAATTTCATTTATTTTTTGAAGAACTTCCTGGTGCTTTTTATCATAATCTGAGCCATATTCATATTCAATAAATGATGAAAATATACCATCGGATATTTCAGAGGTTATCTTATCGATTCCTTCAATTTCATTAAAAGCTTCCTCTAATGGTTCAGTTACCAACGTTTCCATATCTTCCGGCGATGCTCCCGGGTTTATTACTAAAACAGATGTTACATTCCATTCTGTTACCGGGTCTTCTGATTTTGGCATGGTAAAATATGAAATAATACCAAATAAGGTTATCATCAAAAAGATAACTATGGTAAACTGGTAATTCTGTATGGCTATTTTGGGAATTTTCATTTTTCTATCTTTTTGTCACCCTTCGACAAGCCTGTCTATCTGGCAGACAAGCTCCGGATGGTCTGTTAATCATGTCATACTGAGTCTGTCGCAATATGACATTCTAATGCAATATTTGTTCTTAAACCGGGCTTAACACCAACCACATTAAACCCGGTGTGTTTTGATGCTAAGCGGATTTTATGAAATACAACTCACTAAATTTAATTTTGATCAAATCCTAATAAGCAAAACCGCTAAGCGCCAACAATTAATTCGATAATGCTAACCACTGGTTATCAATAATCCTGATTTTATCCAGGTGCTTTAGTTCTTTTTGCTTTTCAACGATAATTAGCATATCATCTTCCATATCATTCGGAAGTACAAATACCCTTTTTTCATCCATTGCTATAATATTTATTTCTTGCTTTATAGCATATTTTCCATCTTTGCTAACTGTATAAAATTGAACCAAATTTCCAATCCCCTCCTGAATAGCATCTATCGGTAAGCTGTAAGCTTCATTCATTTCAGAAGGATAAATTTCACCTTTTGCAAAAAATCCGTGTTTTAAATCTAATCCGGAATTTTTAATCGATAATTCAATCTCGTAAAGCCCGGTAGTTTGCCCTGGTGCATTAGCTATATTTGAAACCAAACAATCTAAATCTTTATCAGGCCAGGCATCAGTAGTAATTTTCGCCTTATCACCTAATTTTAATTTTACAATATCCTTATCAGATATTCCTACAACCAATTGCCAGGAATCTTCTGCGGAAGCGAAATAAAATATTGGATTTCCGGTTCCAACAATTTCATCTTCTTCAAAAAACTTCATTAAAATAATTCCATCTGTGGGAGCCTTTATAGTAGAGAATTTTAAGTTATATTCTGCAATATTTAAATCCGCTTTAGCAACATCCAAAGCTGACTTTGCATTTTGCATTTGCTCAAGAGTTGCTACCGTATCAGTATATAGTGCTAAAACTCTGTCATAATCGCGTTGGGCTTTTTCCAAACCAACTACCGCCTGGTTAACTTGCTCCTGGATTTCTTTTAAATCCAGTTTTGCAAGAACCTGCCCCTTTTGAACCTTGTCTCCTTCATCAACGTATATTGATTCGATTATTCCGCCGGTTTTAAAGCTTAAACGGCTTTCTTTGCTGGCACTAATATTTCCGGAAACATGTATGGGGATTGAAAGTTCTTCTTTTTCAATTTTTGTTACATTAACAGGTATTCCTTTGTCCTCAGTGTTCTGAACACTTGCTTCTGAGTTGCTGCAGCTCTCCGCTGTTACGCCAGCAAGTAATAATAGGAAGCTCATAATTTTAATGTTTAATATGTTATTAATTTTTTTCATCGTTTTATAATTTTGGTTAGTCCCTGTGCAAATTTTTATATTCATTTATTATTATGTAAAACAGTTTAGAGTGAACATGAATTATTTAGTATTGAATGCAACATCATAGTACAAGTGATGAGTTTGAACTTTTTTCTAACCTTGCAATGCTTACCAAATAATCGTACCTGGTAAGAATTACCTGCGATTCCGCTTCGGTCATGTTATTTCTGGCATCCAATAATTCAATTAGCTGTGCTTCTCCCAGGCGGTACCTTTTTTCAATGATCCTATATACTTCAGCAACTTCTGAACTGCGCGTTTCAGCTAATTTCAGGTTTTTAACCTGCTGGTTAACTTCATAAATATCTTGTTTAACCTCAAGTTTTATCTGGTTACCTGCTTCTTCTTTTCTATATTGGACTTTTTGTTTCTCAATGATTGCTTGTTTTCTTTTATTTCTATTGGTATTTCCACTAAATAAATCCCAGGTCAAAACAAATGATCCAATAATGAAATCAGACTCACTATCTATCGTGAACTCTTCTCCCTGAATACCATAATCAACTGCAAATACCAGGTTTGGGAGCATTTCTGCAGTGCTTAAATCTGCAACATTATCCATTATCATGATTTGATGCTCCAATAATTTTAACTCCTCTCTCCGATCCAGGGCACTTCCTGTTAACACCTCAATTTCCGGGCTTTTAAATACATCAGCTTGTGAGCTGATGATAATCTCTTCGTTTAAGTTTCTGTTTAATAAAAAGTTGAAATAACTTTTTGACATTTCTGTGCTTTTAACCGCATCTGTTTCATAAAGTTCAATTTTACTGATCTCTGATTTTGCTCTTAAAACCGCATCTAAGGTTACCATATCGTTTTCCATAAGTTTTCTTGTAACCCTGTGGTTCTCATTTACTACTTCTTTAGTTTTTTGAATTAAATCGTAATACTGAAGAGCTTTCATATAATTATAGTAAGCTTCTTTTATTTGGAAAGTTAATTCTCTTTTATACTGCTCCAATTCAATTTCAGACATGAAAAGTTTTTGTTCTTCAATTCTTTTATTAATTGCTATTGATGGATAATAAATTGGCTGGCTTAAAGATATTTTAGCTTCATACTCATGCTCACGCAGAAAGTTGATTTGTTCATTTCCAACCATCGGAAATTGAGCTTCACCACCCTGTGCAACCAACATATCATTCAGTGAACTATAAACAGGGTTCAATAAATCCCCAATCGGGAAATCAATGGTTCTTCCCCCTTGAGCATATGAATACCTTGCTTGAGTTGTTACAGAGGGCAAATACATTCCCTTTGCTACTTTTAAAGCATGTTGGGCACTTTTAAGTGCCATTTGGTTTTGTTTAATAGCTAAATTACTTTCCAGCCCCTGTAGTATATATTCATCAAGCACACTTGATTGCCCATATGCCAGGTTAATCAAAAAAAAAGCAGCTACTATATATATCAATCTTTTCATTTCAATGAGTTTTAAATTAATCACAATTCAAAAGTATTGATGAATAATGGTTTGTAACAATTAAAAAATGATGTGCAGGGCATTAGAAAGAATGAACATTAATTTTTCAGGAGTGGATAATTTAAGCTAAATTTGAATTAAAATTTCTTACTAATGAAAAAATCCAGGTTAACATTAGCAAGTATATTATTTACTATCGTTATTATCCTTTGGCCTTTACTTGTTATGTTTTCATTACCTGAAGGGTCGAATTATGTGCAGCAATTTAAGTCAATAAGTGAAACAATCCATTTATATATCTTAAATTTCATGGTAGCTTTTTTAGTAGCTCCTGCTATGATTTTTATGCTATATGAATTCTATGTTGCCGTTTCAGGTAAAAAATGGAATTTTATTGCTAAAACCGGATTTATTTTATATGGTTTGTATTTTGTATTGGTAAATATTTCATATGGGTCCCAGTTTCTGTATTTGCCTTTTATAATTAATTCATATGATACTACAGAAACACTTAAATGGTATTTTTATAATGATAATTCTTTGGCTATTTTCTTTAACCAAACAGGATACCTGGTATGGAGTATTGCTACATTGACTGTATTTATAAAATACTTATTCAAAAGTACTCTTATATTTTTTATAATTAAAATATTGAGCCTTTCTGCCTTCACTCAAATAGTAGCCACTATTGGATTATATTTAAACAAAGCAGAGTTAAGCAGTCTTACTTTTTATAGTGGCATTTTATTATTTCCTGCGTGTATTCTAATATTTGTAGTAAGCTTAAATAAAAAGACTTAAGTATCTATTCAATTTATTTTCTACCTCTTAAGTTATTTGTCTTTCAATAAAATACTCTCACTTATATAAAATATAGATTTTATCTTTCCTTCTTATTGAATTTAAGAATTAAGCTTCGAAAATTACTTTAAGTCAAAACATTTTTTTATATTGTAAGCTCTCATAAACTAAAATTATGAAAGTAAACTACACAGTAATTTTTTTCATAAGCTTTCATTTAACTAAAAAACTACATTATATAATGATACCCTATGGATTATACTACCCTAAAAACAAAAAAGGATGGTGAAATTGCTATTGTAACAATTTCAAGGCCAGACTCTTTAAATGCCTTAAATAGTACTTTTTTTAAGGAATTTAACGCGTACCTCGATTCCATTGATAAAGATGGCAATGTAAAAGCATTAGTCATTACAGGCGATGGAAAAGCCTTTATTGCCGGAGCAGATATTGCAGAAATGCAAAATATGTCAAAAGATGAAGGCTTCCAATTCTCTAAAACCGGCCAGAATACATTTTTAAGGCTTGAAAATTTAAACATTCCAGTAATCGCAGCTATTAATGGTTATGCACTGGGAGGAGGTTGTGAATTAGCCCTTGCATGCGACTTCAGGATCTCTAATAATTATGGAAAATTTGGATTACCGGAACCTGGTTTAGGTTTAATACCCGGATACGGGGGAACTCAACGACTATCAAGATTATCAGGATTAGGGAATGCCCTGTTTCTTTCTTTAACCGGACAAATGATCGATTCGGCAGAAGCTTTGCGAATGGGCATAGTACAAAAAGTTGTGGATGCAAGTGAATTACTAAATGAATCTTTGGATATAGCTAAAAAGATTATTGTACATGGGCCTAATGCTATCATTGCATTAAAAAAGGTAATTCGAGAAGGCAACAAACTTGATTTAAATAAAGCTTATGATCTGGAAAGTAAAGAGTTTTCAAAACTTTTCGAAAGTGATGGCCCGGAAGGAATGAAAGCTTTTTTAGAAAAAAGAAAACCAAATTGGAATTAATATTTAAATAACAATTAAATTATATGAACTACGAACAAAAACTACAAAACGTAACTGTATTGGGTGCTGCAGGTAAAATGGGCTCTGGAATTCTATTGCTGACCGCGGTAGAAATGGCCGATTTACACCTTAAACCCGAAAACCGTTCTAAAAATTTTGCTTTAAATGCAATAGATGTATCTCCAGCAGCTTTAACCGGCCTTTATAGTTATTTAAAAACGCAAGTTCGAAAATTAGCTGAAAAGAAAATGGTTGCTCTTCGCGAAGTATATAAGGATCGTGCCGACTTAATTGAAAATGGGGAAATTATTGACCAATATATTGATGATGTACTTAAGATCGTACATACAAGTACTAGCTTGGAATCATCATATAATTCGGGATTAATATTCGAAGCTATAGTTGAAGATTCAGCTTTAAAAGTAAAGTTAATCAAACAAATTTTAGCTAATAACAATAATGATCCCTGGTTTTTCACAAATACTTCTTCCGTTCCAATTAATGAATTGGATAAGGATGCTGGTATAAATGGCAAAATTCTTGGATTCCACTTTTATAATCCACCGGCTGTTCAAAAATTAGTTGAATTGATCGTTACGGATAATACAAAACAAGAAGTTATCGATTTTGCCAAAGAATATGCAAAGAGGTTACGTAAAATTATTGTTCCATCTAATGATAAAGCTGGTTTTATCGGTAATGGGCATTTTATGCGAGACATAATATTTGGAATTAAGCAAGCTCAAAGCTTAATGGATAAAATGAGTTTTACCGAAGCTGTTTATGCTGTGAATAAGATAAGTCAGGATTTTATGGTTCGGCCGATGGGTATTTTCCAGCTAATGGATTACGTTGGTTTGGATGTATGCCAAAAAATCATGTTGGTAATGAAACCTCGCCTGGATGATAATGAACTACATAGCGAATTAATCGACCAACTAAACTCTCTTGACGTCAAAGGAGGACAAAATTCAGACGGTTCTCAAAAACCAGGTATTTTAGATTATGCTAATGGAAAACCTGTTTCAGTTTACGACCCGGAAAAGCGAGACTATATCTCTATTGAATCTTTCCAACAAAAAGTAGATGATATGCTTGGTTCGCTGCCTTCATCATTCAAACCCTGGAAAGCAATAATTGGTAATAAAGCCAGAGATAAGTTCTTTATAGACTATTTCAACGAACTAAAATCAATGGATACAATTGGTTCTACTCTTACTAAGGATTATGTACTTAATTCAAAGAATATTGGGTTAAAACTTGTTTCTGATGGAGTAACTGATAAGGAAGAACATGTTAATACTGTAATGCTTACAGGATTCTTCCATGCCTATGGGCCAATAAACAATTATTTTGGTTAATTAATTCTAAATTTTAAAAACGATTATTATGAATAGAAAAGTATATATGGCTGCAGGGTATAATACTATATCATTAGGAACAGGAAGAAAAGAGTTTCACCCGAAAAAGCCTCGGCCAGGAATTGAGCATTATATTAAAGAAGCTGGACAGGGAACATTGAAAATGCTAGGTGGTGAGCAAAATGTTGATGAAGGAGTTGTTGGTAACTTTATGGCTAGCCGGTTTGTAAAACAAGCCCACCTCGGTGCATTTATGCCAATGATTGATGAAGGGTTAAGGCATAAATCATCTTTAAGAGTAGAAGGAGCTTGTGCTTCAGGAGGATTAGCATTAATATCAGGAATTAAATCTGTTTTAGCCGGAACAGCTGATACTGTATTAAGCCTTGGCGCAGAAGTACAAAACTCCGTAAAAGCTATTTATGGAGCTGATATATTAGCTGGAGCAGGTTGGTTTCAAAAGAGAAAGGAAGGCCATGCCTACTTTTTTCCTGGGCAATTTAGCAACCGGGCGGGAGCATACTGGGAAAAATATGGGAAAGAAAAAGCAAGAAAAGCTCATGCAACCTGGTTTAAAAATGCCATTGAAAATGCACGATTATGCCCTACTGCACAGGAATATGAAAATGAAATGCCCGATTTGATTGATGTAGGCTTAATGGAACCAAACCCTAAGAGTTTTACTCCATGTTTAAATGTTTTTGACTGTTCAAAAGTATCAGACGGTGCATCAGCTATTGGTATTTTATCCGAGTCAGGATTAGAAAGAGCGGGAATACCCAAATCTGAGGCTGTTGAAGTTGTTGGATTTGCATTAAAAACTGATAATATAACAGAAGAACCTGAAGACTTAACAAAACTTAAAACCGTTCAATTAGCTGCTGAAGCTGCACTTAAGATGGCAGGAATAACTGCTCAGGATGTGGCTACGTTCGAAGTTCACGACTGCTTTACCATTGCAGGTATATTAACAACAGAAGCACTTGGTTTTGCTAAACCGGGCGAAGGTGCTGATTTTGTGATTGAAGGAAACACCTCAAGAGATGGTAAGTACCCAATGAATACAACCGGTGGGCTAATTGGCTGGGGTCACCCAACCGGAGCAACCGGAGTTCACCAGGCTGTTACAATTTGGGAACAATTAACCGGAAAGGCTGGAGAAGCACAGATTGAAATCCCTAAGGACAGGCCTTATGGAATGACATTAAATATGGGTGGTGACGATAAAACAGTTGTTGCTATTGTTTATAAAAAAACAGATTAAATAAACTAAAAATTACAAACTCGAAGGTGTTCAAAAAATAATATAGGCATAGCGAGTGATCCCGATGATTCTCGTGAGAACGAAGCCTGTCGGCAGACAGGCAGGATTTGCAATGACAATTGCAATTCTTTGGACACTATTCAACTAAAACTACAACAATGAATTTTGAATATACTGAAGAGCAGTTAATGGTTCAGAAAACTGCTCGTGATTATGCTCAACGAGAACTCAAAAAAGATGTTATCGAACGTGATACCAATGCTGAATATCCAACCGAACATGTAAAAAGTGTGGCTGAGCTGGGATTTTTTGGAATTCTAACTTCTCCTGATTTTGGTGGTGTTGGTATGGATAATATCTCTTATGTATTAGCTTTAGAAGAAATTTCCAAAGTAGATTCTTCTGTTGCTGTAATAATGGCTGTACACAATTCTTTAGCTTGTTATGGGATTGAAAAATATGGGAACGATTCTCAAAAGAAAAAGTACTTATTTGATTTATCTAGCGGAGAAAAAATTGGGGCATTTCTTCTAAGCGAGCCTGAAGCTGGTTCTGATGCATCATTTCAAAAAACAACAGCTGAAGATAAAGGAGATTACTATTTAATCAATGGAGTAAAGAACTGGATAACCAGTGCAAATACGGCTGGTACTTACCTTGTTATGGCTCAAACACACCCTGATAAGGGGCATAAAGGTATTAATGCTTTTATTGTGGACAGAAACTCTGAAGGTATTTCAATTGGCCCGCATGAAGATAAAATGGGTATGAGAAGTTCGGATACTCACTCCGTAATGTTTACTGATGTAAAAGTTCCAAAGGAAAATAGAATTGGAGAAGATGGTTTTGGTTTCAAATTCGCAATGAAACTTCTTGAAGGAGGTAGAATTGGAATAGCTGCTCAAGCCCTCGGAATAGCTGCTGGTGCTTACGAACTATCTGTAAAATATGCTAAAGAAAGAAAGGCATTTGGTACCGAAATCATCAATCACCAAGCAGTAGCATTTAAACTTGCTGAAATGGCAACAGGTATTGAAACGGCACGGAATTTAATCCATAAAGCAGCCTGGCTAAAAGACAATGATCAACCATATGGTACCATAAGTGCTATGGCTAAATTATATGCTACTGATGTTGCTATGAAAGTTACAACCGAAGCCGTGCAAATTCACGGTGGTTATGGATATGTAAAAGAATACCACGTTGAAAGGCTAATGCGCGAGGCTAAACTCACTCAAATATACGAAGGTACCACTGAAATACAAAAAATGGTAATTTCAAGGGCAATAGCAAAAGAATAGTTAAAATTTAAAATTAAATGTTATGAAAGTTAAATTATTGGTTATTTTAGTAATTGGTTTAATATTTTTAAATATGCAAAACACAAATGCACAAGACAATCCAAACCCGAAAGTAGAAAATCAGACTGATTCTGATAAGCTTGTTGTAGTATGGACAAGTGGAGATAAAGAAGTTGCCGTAAAAATGGTTTATATGTATACTTACAACGCCAAAAAAAATGGGTGGTGGAAGGATATAACATTTGTTATATGGGGACCTTCTTCCAAGTTACTTTCAGAAGATATTGATTTACAGGACTATCTTAATAAAATGAAAGAAGAAGGAATAGTAGTGGAAGCTTGCAAGGCATGTGCTGATATGTATGGAGTATCTGATAAATTATCGGAATTAGGCATTGATGTTAAATATATGGGAACAACACTAACTGATTATATAAAAAAAGAACACGTAATTACTTTCTAAAAGTGGAAACAATTTATTGTAAAAATAGAGATGACTGGAGGGCATGGTTAGAACAAAACCATGCTCTTACTGATGAAATATGGCTTGTTTATTTTAAAAAGCATACCAAAAAAGAAACAGTAACGTATGCCGAAGCTGTTGAGGAAGCACTTTGTTTCGGGTGGATTGACAGTTTGATAAAACGTATTGATGATCAGACCTACATGCAAAAATATACTCCAAGAAAAAAGAATAGCCTATGGTCTTTAGTTAATAAAAACAGAGTTAAAAAGCTAATAAAGGAAGGAAAAATGACGCCAACTGGTATGGAGCAGGTTGAAATTGCCAAAAAGAATGGGATGTGGGAAAAAGCTTATTCGGCCAAAAAAGATATTGAAATACCTGATTCCCTTGAAAAAGAGCTTAAAAAAAATAAACAGGCTTTTACTTATTTCTTTAATCTTGCCAAATCATATCAGAACCAGTATTTAGGTTGGATTCTTTCTGCAAAAAGGGAAGAAACAAGGCAAAAAAGAATAAAAATCGTGATTGAACGGTGCGAAAAAAATCAAAAACCAGGGCTTGTATAATTATTCTTCGAACTGTAAACTTAAATCTTCCAGGCTTTCCATTGACCCAACAACAGTCACAATATCTCCTCTTCGTAATCGAGTATAGCCATGTGAAATTAACATCTGGCCTTTCCTTTTAACTGCTAAAATTAAAGTGTCCGGAGGAAGCCTTAGATCTCGTAATGTAATGCCATGTAAGTTTCTATCACTAATCTTAATATCAACTATCGCATTTTTGTCTTCCTCACCCATAATTAAAGCCCCTGCAATTGGCGAACGAACAAATTGCTCAATTAATTTGGTTATGGCCGTGGATGGGTCAACAACTAAAGCTCCAAGCTCTTGAAATTTCTCTGCATAAATTGAATCAAATAGCCTTACTACAACCACTTTGGCTTCAAAGTTATTGAATAATAAACGGCAGGCTTTATAATTTTCACCATCAGACAGCATCAATATAATTGTATGAAACTTTTTAATATTTATGGAATTCAAGCATTTTATATTTAAGTCCTCAAGAAAATGGATTTTTACATCTTGTATGTGCGAAATGTTTTTTCTTTTCTCTATAGAAGCTATTTCTACTTCATAATGTTCTTTTTGCAAATCTCTGGCTAAACTCAAGGAATGGTGTTCCAACCCAAAAATTAAAGTGCTTCTTTTGACACTTTCTCCTCCCCTTATAGGAAGGTGGCTCTCCCCCACTAACTTTATTGACCATTTAAATAACGGTGGGCCAATCAATTGGTTTAAAACAATAACAGCTATAATAATAGTTGCCAGTTGGCTTCCCCAATCCGGAAAAACATGAGTTACCTCATATACAAGGGCAAAACCTACGCCTGCCTGAGTAATAAAAGGCATCCAACCTATTTTTCCATATAGCTTTGGATTTAGGGCAAACCTATTTCCAACAAATGAAGCTATAAGTAAACATATAATGTATAACAAGAAGATAATAACCGCAGTAGCCCATGATTCCAATAAAATATCGATAGATAAAGTAGCACCGGCCAAGGTGAAGAATGCAGCATAAACGGTAGGGGCAACTTGCTTAACTATTATACTTAGATCGTTTCTATACCTAGAATAATTTGTTATTAGAAAACTTGAAATAATACATATAAGAAGTGGTTCAATTAAGAATTCCAGATTTAAATAATCTCTACTTAATATTTCAATAAATTCAGATAATTCGTAAATACTAAAGCCAAGAATTAAAATAAAAATAGACTTTAAATAACTTGAGACTGGTACAGAAAGTAATACTTCTAATATTTTTGCTAAGGTATAACCAAGTATAAAGATTATAATAAATTCTAATATTAACGAAATTATAAAGCCAAAATTAAGGCTTGTACCATGTATTAAGTTATTTGCAATAGTTAAACAAATTGTAAATAAAACAATCACTAAAACATCTAAAAGTACTGTAACACTTATCACCATTTGAGTGAACCTGCCTTTGGCTTTAAGTTCATTAATAACAGCAATAACAGATGAAGGGGACTTTGCAATAAAAATAGACCCCGTTAAGATTGCTATTGCAATTTTATTTGTAAAAGGCATATTTGCCATAAATGGTACCAAATTCGTTAAAAAAAACATTAAGGCAGAAACAAAGAAAAATGTAATAATAAGCTGGCTAAGTGTATTACTTATTATACTTTTAAAACTATTTCTGATTTCTTTAAGATATAACTCGGAACCTGCAACAAATGCGATGAAAGCTAATGAAGTATTATTAATAAAATGTAATCTTTCAACCGAATTTATTTCAATTAGTTTTAAACCAAATGGGCCAATTAATATGCCTGATAATAGGAATCCCGTTATTAGTGGTAACTTAATCTTCTGAAAAAATCTAGATACCTGGTTACTGGCAATTACTACCCACGTAAAAGAAAAAAGAGCAACTAACAATTTGACCATTAAAAAGAGTCTTTTAATTGTTTTTTAAAATAGTAAAAAATAAGATGAATTCAAATTGCCAAAATTACCTTTGTTATTAATAGCATAATCAAAATTACACGTACAGATTAGAAAAATACTATTAATGAATTTACTTATTTGGTTTAGATTAATTAGTTTAGAATATATCTGTTACCAATAGTATTTGAATAAAAATTATAAATTTGTAAAAAACAATACAATATGATTAAAGAGTTAACTATTAAAAACTTTAAATCAATTAAGGATTTACATATTTTTTGTAAAAAACTAAATGTATTTATTGGAGAACCCAATAGTGGTAAAAGTAACATTATTGAAGCATTATGTTTAAAAAGTCAAAATGCTTTAGGTAATAATGAACTTAATAGGGAGATGTTCCGTTACAAAGTTATTGGAGACTTATTTTATGATTTTAATATCAATAATCCTATAGAATTAATTACAGATAATATATCTACTCAGTTTAAATATGCATTACGTAATGACGGAACACCAGAAAATCAGTTTCATTTTTATTTAAATTTAGAGGAAAATAAGGATAGACCACATACTATTTCGCATGATGGAACTGTAAAAAGTCATGGAATTAATGAAGGAACAAAAATTCATTATTATGAATATAAAAGGCTTTCTTCCTTTTTTAATGCTTACACTCCTCATTTAATGGTTCCCTATGGAGATAATTTACCATCATTGCTACTCTCCAATTCAGAATATAAAAAATGGGTTTCTGATTTTTTAAAATCAAAAGGTTTAACTTTAACTTTAAAACCAACAGAAAATGATATTACTGCAAGTAAACTAGTTCAAGATGCAATATATAGTTATCCTTATAATGCTTTATCGGAAACTTTACAAAGAATAATTTTTTATATAATTGCTTTAAAAAGTAATAAAGAAAACATCATTTTATTTGATGAACCTGATAGCAATACATTCCCCTTTTATACTAAATACCTTGCCGAAAGAATTGCACTTGATAATACCAACCAGTTTTTCATAACAACACATAACCCTTATCTTTTATTAAGCCTTATAGAAAAATCAAAGGAAGAGGATATAAATGTTATTATTGTTGAAATGAAAGATTATAAAACCACGGCTTCAACACTTAAAAGCAAACAAGTATCAGAAGTAATAGATCTAAGTTCTGATGTTTTCTTCAATTTTGATAAAATTCTTAGTTTATGAAGCACGTTCGTATAGAATGCAAACCTGATGAATTATTAGTTTCTAAGTTAGGTTTTTCAAAAAAGAAAATAACTCATTATCAAGGCAAATCAAGAGTTTTTAAATATCTTGAAAAAAATTACAAACAACTGGCTATTGTTGATGAAGATACAGGAAGCAGTAAGTCTAACTATGAAAAAAGGTTAAAGTTCGTCGAAGAAAAATTTGGTATAAAATATTATAAGGACAATTCAGAAAACAAAATATTTATTCTTACAGGGAAACTTGAAGATTGGATTATAGGTATTTGTAAAAAGGATAAAGTTAAACTTTCAAATTATGGTTTGCCTGAAGATCCGAATGATTTACATGATGTAATAAATCAAAAATTAATAAAATTCGCTTCACTACTAGATAATTTGATTAAAACAAATAATCCTTCACTAATGAAATTAAAAGCTTGGCTTAAATAGACAAAATAGTAGTTCTACATTATTTATCTTATATAATTAGTTATTATTTATTAACGATTCAACCTTTTCGAGCCTCACATATTTAAAATTCTGGCGTTGTAAAGAATCTCCTACGAAGTTATATCCATCGTGAACTACAAGCATTCCGTTAGGAAATTCTTCATTTATATAACCATCATAAATTTCCAAGCCATCAGTTTCTTCGGCCCCATCTATTTTATCATCAACTATTGTAAAACTTGTAATGTATTTATCAGTATCACTAATTTCAAATATTGCATAAGAGAAATTTCCCTGGCTGGAAATCAGTAGGTAAGTTTTATCATTTACCCTAAAATAAGCCAACCCTTCAATATCAGCAGATATAAATGTCCTATTATCCGGGTTGCTTCCATTTACCCACAAAGTTTTAAATTCATTTTCTGGTTCTGCTCTAACTTTTAAAACGCCCTCTTCCTCAACACCAATAAATAAAATTCCATTTTCGTCATCAGCAACCATTCCTTCCGGACGGCTACTAACAAAAAAGTTCCGAACTACTTCTGCTTCAATCTCTCCATTAACAGAATTGATTTCCCATTGTTCGACCTCACCTTTTTCTCCATTAATGAACACATAGAACTTTCCGGACACTTCACTTTTATACATACAAATCCCATAAACAAGTGTAATGTCGGATTTGATATTTAAAATTGTGCCTGATAGCCTGTTTTTTTCTTTATCAATATAAAAAAGTGCAATTGTATTTAGTGTGCAATTACTTCCGGCAACCAACACTACATCTTTTCCTTTATAACTAAAATTATCTCTAAGGTCTATATTATTGATACAGCCTGCTCTTATAAATTGCAATTCATTGCCTTCCAAATCATAAACATGGACTCCACCTTTTTTATTTGTACCAAGAATTAAACTATTCCCGGTATTTTCTTTATTAATCCAAATGGCCGGATCATCTGCAGCATCAACTTTATGATCGCTTAATACCTCTTCCGTCTCTAAATCTGCGGTAATATGTTTGGTAAAAACTTTGCTTTTTTCAATAGCAGCACCTAAATACAATGAAAATCCGCTTGAATCCAAACCCGACCAGTATTTTTCAAGACTTGTATTATGAACCTGATCAGGTTTTTTGCAACCAATAATCAATAAAATTAAAAATGATAGAATAATATTTGTAATTTTCATAAGGTAATTCATTTTCAGTTTACAAGAAACGTAAATGTATAAAAAAAATTAAAATGTTAAATTAATGTTAAGAAAAAAGGGGTTGCTAAATAAGTAACCCCCTTCACTTTGGAAATTATGAACTATTTAGATATAAATTGTTCTATTTTTTCCCAGGAAACATATTTAAAGTTTTGATTTATTATAGAATCGCCGCTATAGTTAAAACCATCTTGCGCAACAAATAATCCTTTAGGGAAGTTTTCATTTAATGGTGTATTAACAATATCAATTCCGTCAGTCTCTTCAATACCATCAACAACACCATCAGAAACTATAAAACTGGTTAAATACTTGTCGGGATTTCCGGTTTCAAAAATTGCGTATGAAAAACTTCCCTGAATTGAAGCTACTAAATAAGTTTTGTCTTCTGCATGGTATAAAGCTAATCCTTCGATATCATAAGCTATATCGGTGTTAGTAGAATCACTTCCGGTGATCCATTCTAATTTAGTTTCTATTTGAGCATTAGCATCGGTTTTTAAGATTCCTTCTTCCTCTACCCCTAAATATAAAATACCTGTTTTATCATCGACTACCATACCTTCCGGTTGACTATTAACGGAAAAGTTTCTTAGTAGTTCTGCATTTATTTCGTTATTTTCATAAATTAACTGCCATTGTTCAATTACACCGCCTTTACCATTTACAAACACAAAGTATTCATCATTGCTATTTTTATACATACATATTCCGTAGACTTCATCAACAGCAGAAACAATATTTTGTATAGTATCTGATAAAATACCTGTTTCATGATCAATATAAAATACTGAAATTGTGTTTAGGCTCCTATTACTTCCGACAACTAAAGCAACTTCCTTTTCACCGTATTTAAATCCATCCCTTAAATCGACATTATTTATGTTTCCCACTTTTAAGAATTGCAATTGATTTCCTTTCAAATCATACACGTATAATCCGGCTTTTTTATTAGTACCAATAACCAGGCTTTTTTCCGGATTTGCTTGGTTTACCCATATTGCAGGGTCATCTGCAGCATCTTCTCCGGAAAGAGACTCTACGGCATCCGTTTCAAAATCAGCAGTTGTAATATTTTCGAATTTCGATTGTAAATGAAGCGCTTCAGCCATTTTAATCGAATCTTCGCGAGCTTCAGTGTTTCTT
The DNA here is from genome assembly GCA_028282785.1 of Bacteroidales bacterium. Taxonomy (GTDB): domain Bacteria; phylum Bacteroidota; class Bacteroidia; order Bacteroidales; family UBA12077; genus UBA12077. The sequence goes on from JANQHE010000037.1 coordinate 167,705, forward strand.
TGCTTTGTTATAACATCTTCTTCTGCCGTTTTAGTTTTACAAGAAAATATCAGAACAGGAACAACCAGAATCAATAATATTTTTTTTGTCATATTGGTAAGTTTAAAAAAACAGGTTTGTCATGCAATATATGACAAACCTGCTAAAATTCTAACTAAATAAATTAAAACTTGAATTTTAACCCTAACTGAAATTTCATTCCATAATATTCAGCTTGCATTGTTCTTTCCGATTCTCCCCAGTATGTTCTTAATGGTTGATTCAATAAATTATTAGCGTTTACATATACCATCCAATTTTCAGTTATACTGTAATCAGCATTTACATCTAAATAGTTAACCTTGTCATAGTATACATCGTAAAATGCTTCGCTTCCTATACCTCCATCATCATTACTATTTAAGAAATCACTTGCATGATTGAATGATACTCTTACATCCAACTTTTTAGTATCGTATGCTAAACTTAAATTATACGTGTGTTCTGGTGAGCCACTTAATGGGATATCATCGTTTTCACGGCCTTGAATTTCAATATTATCTAATTTGGATTTTACATAAGTATAGTTACCATAAAAGGTAATATTCTTTAAAAATGATGGTAAAAAATCCAAACGACGGCTAAATGCCGCTTCAAATCCATATAGAGTAGCATCAGCAATGTTCATGGGCTTTCTCGCTTGATCGTATGTGTCCGCACCATATATATAATCATTTTGATATTCAGCACCGATAACATCAGTAAGATCTTTATAAAAGAAACCTGCTGATGCTAATCCAATACTTTTGAAGAAATGTTCGTACATTAAGTCGAAATTCATTGATTTGGTTGGTTTTAATTCCGAATTACCAAATGCGATTTCACTATCATCACGATCAATTTCAACATAAGGAACAAGATCAAAATAATTTGGGCGAGCAATTGTATTTGTCCATGCAAAACGAACATTAGAGTTTTTGTTTAAAGTATAGTTTAAATGTAAGCCGGGAAGAACACTTAAGTAGTTGTCATCCATTTTGTCTGTTGCGGTTAAAGTTTCATTATCGTTATCCCAGATTTTACCTTGATACTCCAAACTTGTTTGTTCCAATCTAACGCCTGCAATAATTGTAAAATTTTCTTTAATATTTTGTGTTAGCATTAAATAACCGGCAATGATATCTTCAGTTGCATCAAAGTCTCCTGCTTCTTCGCTTTCATCTAATTCTCCATCAAAATCGGCACTATTAAGATTGATTTTATCAGAAATTTCTTTATCTACAAAATGACCTAATTCATAATCTCCAGCCATAAAATCATCTTTTGAAATATCTTCTAAGTTATCTAATACCAATGCATTAAAAGCATCTTCATCAACCGGTTCATATTCTCTAAACCAATTATCACGTTTTTTCTCTTTTCCCCGATAACGAACACCAAATTTTAACTTGTTAGCATAATCACCGGTTAATAATGGTAATTCAAAATTTAAACGGAAATTCATATCAATTTCCTCGGTATATTGATATTCTTCTGTAAGTTCACCGAATTCCCATGCACTTGTAAAATCTCCATAATTTGTTGGATCAGAATATGTGAAAACAGGTTCTTCCATATTACTTAAATCTAGGGCAATATCATCTTCAGCTTCATACTCTATATATCTTTCATTTGGACGTTCTTCACTCGCTTTAGAGTAAGCAGCCATCCAGTCGATTTTCATTTTACCAAATAAGTGTTCTCCGCCTAAGCTAAAACTCATCATTCGTTGATCTTCCAAACGTCCATATTTATTATCTTCTACTCCAAATTTAGTTTGACGAACTAATTCTGTAGCATATGTACCATCACCATTATCTTCAATATCCTTAATTTCTAATCTATAGCGATTTTCCCAATCGTTTCTTTTATTATAAATTCCGTTAAAATAAAGTTGATGACGCTCATTGAATTTATAATCAAAAGAAGCTGAGTAACTTTGACGGAAACGTTCTAAATAATATTGTCTGTTTTGAATTTCCGAAGTATAAACATCATCTCCTGTATCATATAAATCATTACTATTATTATCTTCATAGTCCCATTCAGCTTCGATATTATCCGAACCTAATCTGTTGTCGTAAGCAGAAAGGCTTAATACCATTCCCAACTTATCGTTTAAGAAGCGATCACTATAAGCTAAGTTCCCTTTGAAAGACATTTTATCAGCTACAAAATTCCAACCTGTACCTACTTTTCCGGAAAGCTGTGATTTATAAGGTGCCTGCTTTGTAATAAGGTTTACGGAACCTCCAATTGCATCTGCATCCATATCCGGGGTAACTGCTTTATTATATTCAACCGTTTCAATCATATCAGAAGAAACTAGGTCTAGTTGTACCGAACGAATTTCAGCTTCAGCAGAAGGTATTCTTTCACCATTAATTGTAATTGAATTTAACTCAGGAGCAGTACCACGAATATTTCCGAAGCGAGCTTCACCCTGGTCGTATTGTACATTAATACCAGGAATACGTTTTAAAGCATCACCAATGTTTGCATCAGGGAATCTTTCTAATTGTTCAGAAGAAACAATGTTTGTAATGTTTATTGCATTTTTCTGAGTATTTAAGGCTTTTGACTCACCAACTAAACGGCTGTTGATAACAACTTCTTCAAGTTCAACCCCAGCTTCAAGCTCGAAATTAACAACAAGAGTTTTTCCACTCTCAACTGTAATAGTTTGTGATTGACCCGTAAATCCTATATAACTTACTTCAATAGTATACTCCCCGGCAGCAAGTTTATTAAAAAAATATTCTCCATTTACATTCGAAACGGTTCCAAGACGAATGCTATTATTTAATAAGATGTTAGCACCTGGAAGAGGTTGTTGGTCGGTGTCTACCACTCGCCCTTTGATAATGCCATTTTGAGCCGTGGCAAAACCAGATAAAAGTAAAAAAACAAAGATTAGTTTGATTGTTTTCATGATATACGTTTTAAGTTTAAAAATGAAAACTTAAAATTAGGTCTACCATGGTTTCGAGACCTTAATCGAAACTTATTTTTATGTTAAAGGAAGATGTTTGACTTATCGATTATCAATAGCGGCTCTTAGAAGTTCAACTGTAGACACAATGTATTTTATAGAAGATTTTCTTATACAAACGCTTTTGAATTTATTTATCTTCTATTACTTGTTCAATACCTTTAACTTATTAAAACATTAATTATAAGTTATTTCAAAAAAAAATTCCCTAATCGGGAATCTTTTTATCTAGATATGTTAAAAAGTTATTGTTTTAAAACTTTTTTAAGTACTTCTTCTTTATCTAACTCTTTTGTACAAAAGAACCAATCATAACATTTCATATTCTCTTTTCCTTCCATTCTCTCTTTAGCCGTACCACAAGAACCAGCCGGAGGAACGATCACATCATCACCTGGTTGCCAGTCTGCCGGGGTTGCTACTCCAAATTCATCAGCAGTTTGTAAAGCTATTAAAACTCTATATAATTCCTCAAAATTTCTTCCTAAGCTTAGCGGATAATAAATAATTGTTCTTATTATTCCTTTTGGATCGATAAAAAATACCGCCCGAACGGCCTTCGTACTATCTTCATTTGGTTGGATCATACCATACTTTCTTGCTACATCCATTTTTATATCTTCAATTAAAGGAAAAGTTACTTCTATGTCCTTCATTCCTTTATACTCGATTTTTTCTTTAATGGTACGTAACCATGCAATATGGCTGTACAATCCATCGATGGATAAACCTATCAATTCGCACTTTGCTTCATTAAATTGCTTTTCCATATGAGCAAATGTCATAAATTCCGATGTGCAAACCGGAGTAAAATCTGCCGGATGACTAAATAAAATTGCCCATTTACCTTTGTAATCCTTCGGGAAATTAATTTCTCCTTGTGTTGTTATTGCAGTAAATTCAGGTGCTGCATCGCCTATTCTTGGCATTGAAACAACTTCTTGTTCAACTTTTTCTTCCATAATTTTAATTAATTTGATATGATAATTGATTAATTTATTCCCTTTTATTACTCAGCAGGCATACCATCCGAAATATTTTTACTTCTTTCAATTGATTGAAGTGCTAAATAGTTGTCTCCGAATTTTGCAAGATTCTCTAACTCATCATCATACTGATTAAAATGACGTTCTTCATCTTCAACTAACTGTTCAAAAAGTTTTTTAGAAACGGAATCATTGTTTTGTGAACATTCGTTAGCCCATTTATTGTAGTCATTTGCACTTCCTTCTTCCATTTGAGTAGCTAACTCCAACATATCTTTAACCACATGGATTTTTTTAACCGGTTCAGAAGCAGTCATCTCAACTTCTCCTTTTAGGAACAATATTCTTTCTGCCAGCATTTCAATATGTAACATTTCATCAATAGCCGTACGCTTAAATAATCCTGCTAACAGGTCATAGCCCTGATCGTCGCAATGGAAGTGGAAATACATATATTGATGAACGGCTGATAATTCGTCTGCAATAGCTTTGTTTAATAGTTCAATACTTTTTTCTTTCATGTTCTTTAGGTTTTATTGTTTAAAAAATTTCCAATGATTTGTAATTTGATATCTTCAATTTTAAAATCTTTAATATTCTTTTTTTCGAAATAATCTTTAAGAATCTGATTTAGCTCATCATCATAATAATCTTCAATTCGATCTGATTTAATGCAATATAAATGGTGATGTTTTTCCAGAATCGCATCATAACGCATAATGTCTTTATCAGTTTTTACCTTTTCGATGATTTCTTTTTCAACGAATGTTTCAAGAGTTTTATAAACTGTTCCTACCGCTATATTAGGATGATTTTGTTTGATAAAATCAATAATTCTTTCTGCTGTCGGATGATCCCCTAATTTAGTTACAGCTTCTAGTACAACTAAACGTTGTGGTGTAACCTTTAAACCTGCTTTTATTAAAGTTTCTTTTGTTTTCTTAAATTTCACAAATAAAAAATATTAGTTAAGAATTATTCTTAATTAAGAATGAGTAAAATTAAAAAAATATTACAAACTATCAAATTGTTTTGTAAAAATTAATTAAAAAATAATAAATCTCTTTCGTTACTTTGGATTTAGTTAATTATAATAACTAAAAATACTTTCTGAAAGATACGCCTAATTCACTAATTTTGGCTTTGTTTATAAAAAAACCTCTTATATCCTTGTACTGAAAAAACTGCCTTAAAGAATAGCAATAAAATTACAAAAAGTATATAAAAGATATTATAATTGATTTGCACTAGTAAGTGATTTGCTTTTTGGGCTGTCTGATCTTAATATTTATATCTGAATTCTCTTTCCATTTGAAAGAAATGACTAATTGATCCGTTATTTCATCATATTCATATGATATTTGCTGATCATTTAATACTACATCTTTAGGTGATATTCCTAGTTTATGTATAATTAAATTAATCTTTCTATCAGTAGATTTATAGTTAGTGCCTAACTCATTCTTAAATTCTATATTCAAGCTTTCATCTTCAAACTCTCCTGAAAAATAAAGAATCTCATATTCACCTTTTTTGTATGCCATTGGAGTAATACCGTCATCATCATATAATTTTCCTTTATTCTCAGAATCAGTTGGGTCCGGATAATAATGAATATCAAGCTCCTTAGTATCATAAAATTTGGTTGATTGAACAGGTCGAACCATAGGAATAAACGATCCTGCTTTAACAAACACGGGAATATGATCTTTTTCAACCGTAACCATGTATTCTCTTCCTCCCTTATAAGTCTTATTTGAATAAAAGTCAAACCAGGTTGCATTAGCCGGCATATAAACTTTTTTTTCCTTAATTTCAGGATCTTTTACCGGAGATACTAAAAAATTATCTCCCCATAAATAAGTATCCGAATTCAAATACAGGCTATCATTATTGGGTTCCATAAAAAACATCGGACGCATTAATGGGATTCCTGATTGAGTATTATCAAATGCAATGGTATAAATATATGGTAATAGACTGTAACGAAGCTTAATTGATTCCCGGGCTAATGATTTAGTCGTATCATCATGAAAAACAGGTTCCGAAGCTATATGTTCCTGTGCATGCGGACGATATATCGGTTGAAAAACTCCGTATTGTAACCAACGTGTATACATTTCCGGTTCGAATTTATCCCCTCCGGCAAATCCCCCAAGGTCTGAATGCATGTATGCTATTCCTTGTAATCCCATTTGTAATGATATTTCGGCTTGAGGTTTTAATCCTCCCCAACTGCGGCTTACGTCTCCTGTCCAAGGTATTATTCCAAAACGCTGTGATCCTGAATAACCTGCCCGCATTAAAATAAATGGTCGTTGTTCCAGAAAATCTTTTTCATATCCCTCATAAATTAATCGTGTCCAATCGTGACCATAAATATTGTGAACTTCATCGGCACTTCCTATAGCATGTTGTGCTTCTGACGGATGAACTTCAGGCTCTCCAAGATCGCCCCACCAACCACCAATTCCCATGTTGGTAAAATCTTTATAAATATTCCAAAACCATTCTCTGGCTTCCGGCTTGTAAATATCTAGTAATCCAGTATTTCCAAAGTAAAAATCAAATGTATACGGATTGCCATCCTTATCAGTAGCAACTAACTTTTTTTCAACAACCTCATCCCATCTTTTTGAGGTAGTAAGAATAAACGGTTCTGTAACCAATATTGTTTTTACTCCTTTTTCTTTAAAGTCATTAATCATTTTTTGAGGAGTTGGGAAAGAATCCTTAAGAAATTCAAGATTTCCCATATGCCCGAATATATCGGCACCAAACCAATAAATATCGATAATCACTGCATCTAATGGTATTGAGTCTTCTGAAAACTTATTAACTGTTTCCCGGGTTTCCTGTTCGGAGTGATATCCAAATCGACTTGAGAAATTGCCAAATGCCCAGCGAGGTGGCAATGGTTGTTTTCCTGTTAAATCAGTGTATTGATCAATTAAATCTTCCCAGGTATCTCCAACTATAACCTGATAAGTTTTACGGCCACTTATAGTTTCATATGTAAGCGTATTATTTTTCTTGCTATCCAAATCCAAATATCCTATCGGTGCATTATCAAAATGAATGGTATACATCTTTGATGAAACCACTACAGGCATTGTAAAATTCATTAATTCGGAATGGGTTGTATAACCATAATGAGCTCTATTATATAGTTGTAGCCGATTTCCACGACGATTCATTCCTAAAACTCTGGCTCCTCCTCCAAAAAGCATTTCAGAATCATCCAGGTTAAAACTTAAGGTTTCATATTCTTTTGTTTTGGCATATCCCTCTTTTTCCGAGATAATCAATTCATTATTATTATAATAACTTATATTGAACGGTTCTTTCGAAATTAAGACTTTAATTCCTGATGTCTTATATTCTATTGAATTTTTTGTTTCAACAATCTCAGTTTCTAATTGAACCGGAGTTAACACAACTGCGTGCGAATTTGGATTATAGCTTTCTCCTTTTGGAATAAATGAAGTTTCTACTATTTTTTTGTTATAATGCTTAATTAGATATAACCCATCATTTGTACGGATCTCAAGCTTTCCCTCCTTTTCATCATAACCTATAAAAGTTCTCTCTATATTTTGAGCAAATATCGAATTTGAAAATATAAATACTAAAATCAGCAGGACATAAATTCTATTTTTCATTTCTTCAAACATTATATGAATAAGTATTCTCGAATTTTTAGATCTAAAATTTTGAAGTTACTAATTTCAGCTCAATTTATAGCGTTTATTAAAATGACTTTTGTTGTTAACAAAAGCCAAAAACTATTTAATCTTTAAATGCAAACGTTTGCAAAGTAAGATTCCAATAATCTAAAATTTTTCAATAATTGCATCATAAATTGCTTGTTGTATATCGGTACGAATATTCATTTGAATCAATTTCGAGTTATCCTGATCAGGATGAATTCTATTTGATAAGAATATATAAACAATTTGCTCACCAGGGTCGGCCCATGCAATGGTTCCTGTAAATCCGGTATGTCCAAAGCTATCTCCTGATATACATTTACAAGTTGGGCCTTCTTTTTCGTAATCCATTTGTGGTTTATCAAAACCTATGGCTCTTCGGTTATCATTATCTAATGAAGGACTTGTTGTAAATAAATCAATCGTTTCTTTTTCAAAGAATTTGGTACCTCCATATTCACCACCATTTAGATACATTTGCATGAGCTTAGCTAAATCATTAGCCGTTGAAAACATTCCTGCATGTCCGCAAACACCGCCTAGCATTGCCGCTCCGGGATCATGAACATGTCCATGTAAAAGTTGTTTTCTAAATATTTGATCATTTTCGGAAGGAACAATTTCTGATCTATCGAATTTATTTAAAGGTAAAAAGCTTGTTCTATATGCTCCTAATTCCTGAAAATACGTAGAATCAACAAAATCCTCGAATTTCGCATTTCTAAGGTTCTCTATGATTTGATAAAAATAATAATAACCTAAATCACTATAACGATATGCTTTTTCCTCAATTAAATCGGATTCTCTAATTTTTTTATAAATGGTATCTCTAAAGGTATTAGAAATGTAAAAATCATCGGCAATTTGAGTTGAATATCCTTCTTTTGGATAATAAGTATAAATTCCTTCTTTAAACTTAAAATTCTTCGCCATATACGAATGATTTCCCAGTTTATATGGAAAATCTTCAGAAAATCTTTTGTTCAATAGGTTTTGATCAGGATATAAAGTTTCTAATGTAGAATAATAAAATGGGATCCAACCGTTTAATTGTGCCTGGTGGGTTAAAATATCACGTATGTTTAAATTACCTTTATTGGTAGTATCGAGCTCGGGTAAGTAATCACTAAGCTTACTATCTAAAAAGAAAAGGCTGTCTTCATACATTTTCATTAATGAAGGTACGGTTGCAGCAATTTTAGTTATTGAAGCAATATCATAAATATCATCCTTTTTTACCGGATTCTTTTTCAAATACGTGTGATAACCAAATGATTTATCATAGAAAACAGTTCCATTACGAGCCACTAATATTCTACATCCGGGTGTAGCCATCGTATCAATAGCTACTTTTGCAATTGAATCAACTTTCTGAAGTTTAATCGATGAAACCCCAACCTGCTCAGGGACTCCATATCCTAATCTTATTTTTTTTTTAAGCTCAATTCCTTTACCTGCAGGATAATTGTTATTGATTGTTACAGGCAAATGACCGGAAACTTTAATCCCTCCGAATATCGACTGAGCAGCAGTTGATTGTACCTCTACTTCCTCAGAGTAAGATATTAATACTGCATCAATATGGTCAATATATTCAAAATTCCGAAGGCTATACGGATTTGCAAAAAGACTAAAAACTACGTTGGTATTTTCGGATAAATCGGCAATAATCTGGAGATGTTCCGTATTAACCTTATAGTTTTTTGAAGTCCAATATGATGTATTATGGACACTAGTAAAGACTACATCATATTTTTGAAGTAAGCTTAGAACTGAATCCTTATGTGATTCATTGTAAATGAAGTGATCAATTTGAGCATATTTTGAAAGCATTTTTTGAAATTCCGTTATTTCATCAGCATTAAAAGACAATGATGCAAATTTCTTGCGTTTAAGCTTTTTTATAGGAAGCAGATTTTTATCATTTCTTATCAATGTTAAACCATTCTCAATCAAATCTCTTCGAGTAACTTCATAAACTAATTTATTTAGGTCATTGTGAAGATTTTCCGTTTTAACAGGTTGATTTTTACCGAAATTTCGAATTAAACCTAAACGATACTTTGCTTCCAACACTTTTCGACAACTTTCATTAATTCTTTCTTTGCTTAAATTTCCTTTTCGTACTGATTTTTTAATTTTTGAGATTGCATTTGACACATTAACCGGGAAAAGTAAAACATCATTTCCCGCTTCTAAAGCTAAACTCTCTATTTCACCAGGTTCATAATGATTGGTAACACCTTTCATATTGAGCGCATCTGTAAAAACCAAACCGTCAAATTCCATCTCTTCTTTAAGTAAGTCGGTTACAACAGATTTCGTTAAAGTTGTTGGTGTATCAGTTTTAGTTCCAAGCTCCGGAACATTTAAATGTGCCACCATTACTCCTTCAATTCCGGCATCGAAAATTTTGCGAAAAGGATACAATTCGATTGAATCCAGTCTTTGTTTGTTATGATTAACAGATGGCAAGGTATAATGAGAATCTTTATCCGTATCACCATGACCCGGAAAATGCTTTGCAGTAGTTATAATTCCGGCATCTTGCATGCCTTGCATATACATAATGCTTTTTTTAGCTACCAATTCTCTGTTCTCTCCAAATGACCTTACATTAATTACTGGATTTAACGGATTATTATTAACATCTACAACCGGTGCAAAATTTATATGAATTCCAAGTCGCTGCATTTGTTTTCCTATATCATAGCCCATTTGATAAATTAATGAGTCATCCTGTATAGCTCCCAACATCATTTGGCGCGGATAACTAATTGTTGAATCCAAACGCATTCCTAACCCCCATTCACCATCAATTGCAATTAGTAATGGAATTTTAGATAATGCTTGATATTGATTAGTAAGATTGGCTTGTCTTCCCGGTCCACCCTGGAAAAATATTAATCCCCCAACTTTGTGCTTTTTAATGATATAATTTATTTCATCAATATGTTTTTGATCTTTATTAGAATAAGCTGCCACCATAAAAAGTTGACCAATCTTTTCCTCAAGCGATAGTTTATTCATTACAGAATCTACCCATGTTTTCTGTTTATCAATTACAAATTGAGAATCCTGGGCAACAGTATTGTTAAAAAGAAAAACTATCATTAATAGAATTAGATATCGATACTTACTCATATTATTTAATATTATTTATTTCTAAAGAGTTTTAAATCAATTTTATTGATTAACGCAAATATAATCTTTTGAAAACATAAGCCCTATATAGATTTTATTGAACTTTGCAGAATTTATGAACATTTATTATTGAAATCTTTTAAAATTCTTAAAAGCAAAAAAGCCTACCAAATGGCAGGCTTCTACGTATCTTTTTAATTTTTAATTCTTATTTTTTATAATAATTGGTACTCTCAAAAATTTTATCAGCCGATTTTGCTATAAATCCACTGTACAGTTCACCATTTTTATCAGGATAGCGCTGGGCAAACTCATAATAACAACCAGGAATACTATATACACCATCCGTAAATTCAACATTAATATGGTTCGCCATTATACTAGACTGCTGTAATAGTTCCTCTTTAGTTCCTTTTATTTCTCCACCGGATGAATTCATTAGGAATTCATTATCCTTCAAAAATTGATTGACTTTTTCAATAGTATCGTATTTTTTCAAACCATTTATACTCACTGTAAAATGATTTGCTCTGAATCCATATACATAAACCCATGCTGCATATTCTGATTCTTCCCTAAGTTTAAGATATGATTTATAATCCGGTGTACCCCAAATATTTCCTGAAAATATTAAATTATCCGAATTAAGATCTTTTTCGGGAACTTTATCAACAACAGCTTCAACAGTTTCCTGTAAAAATCTACTAAAATCTTTTGTTTTAAGCTGACTTATAAAAACCCGAGGGGCACTTTTATCTGTTTTATGCTCAAAATGTTTTGCAAATAAATGCTTTTCTTCAAACACGTATTGCCCTTTTGCTTCATAGCCCTTTTCTAAAAAAACTCTAGATAAAACATCAATATTAACTTTATCATGATCAAAAGTTCTGAATGCAATGTGATCATTTAGTACGGTTTCACCTTCGTTAGTAAATAAATCATAAACGTTCTGAACAGAAGGGTTTAGAGTTGTGTAATCGCTCCATAATCTATTAAAAATATCTTCTAAAGTCATAATAACAATGGTTTTGTTTATATTCGTTTTCCATAAAAACAATGAATTTTTCAATATGTTCAGATAAATAAAAAAGTTCTACCTTTATTTTGTAATAAAATTATAATATCTGTGTCGAACTAGAAAATGATTTAGGATAATCCTGAATGAACGAAAAAATTTTATTAGAGAAAATAGCTAGTAAAGACGAGCAAGCTTTTCAATTTTTTGTTGAAAAGTATCATCAAATGGTTTTGAATATTTGTAACAACATTTTAAACAATTTCGATGATGCAATGGATATTTCACAAGAAGTATTTATAAAAATTTATGAATCAATTGAGAGTTTCAGGGGTGAATCTAAAATTACCACATGGTTATATAGAATTTCCGTTAACAAGTCTTTAAACCATTTACGTTCAAAAAAAAGGCAAAAGTGGTTTTCTGGTATGGATATTATTTTTAACAGTGATAATGATAAGAATATACCTGAAGATGTATCACCTAAACCAGGAGAAAATATTGAAATTGAAGAAAATAAAAAGGCTTTGCATTTAGCCTTAAATAAATTGCCAAAAAAACAAAATATTGCTTTAACATTGAACAATTTTGAAGGTCTAACATATAAAGAAATAGCAGAAATAATGGAAATTTCTGTAACTGAAGTTGGAGTGTTAATTAATCGTGGGAAGAAGAAATTAAAAACATTATTAATTGATTATTTTAAAAATAACTGATTTTGAGTGTAATAATTCAATATATTAGTTGTCAAATAAAAAAAGATTATGGATTGTAAAAGAGTTAAAAAGTTGCTTCCTGATTTTTTGGAATTAAATCTTACCGAGGATTTACAACAAAAAGTAAAAACTCATATAGATTCTTGTGAGTATTGTACTAAAATATATTGGAACTTAAAACAATCTCTAGATCTGCTTAAACCTACGGCAGGTATCGCAGAGCAAGCTTTTTATTATGAAAGGTTAAAACAAAAAATGGAAAACAGACTAGAATCCAAGAATTCTCTTTTATCTGTAATTTTTTCAAAAAAGTTAGTTCAACCTGTTATTTATCTTTCTTCAATTATTTTGGCTGTTTATATTGGTATTTTAATTGGATCTAATAATCCATCCTTTACTCAGTATTCTGAAATTGAAGCGGATGAAAATATAAATCCAATTGAGACGTTTGCAGAATACAGTTATCTTAACGATTACGAAATTGAAACCATAGAAAACTTGATTACGGAGTCAGACGATGATAATTAAACATGTAAAGTTAACCTGATTTAGAATAACCATGAATACAAAAACTAAAAAGACCCTATTAATAGGCACCATTATAATTCTTTTAGTTGTGAATATTTCAGCTTTAAGTACGATAATTTATAACAAAAAAGTTCGTGCTAAAATGCAAGATGAAATTAGTAATGTTCAAGACGGAATACGGAGGCAAGGGATGAGGAGGTTTTTACAAGAGGAACTCAATTTATCCGAAGAGCAGTTCCATGAATTTCAAGATATAAATACAAATTATAGCCGGGATTCTAGAAAAATTGCTTTTCAGATGAGGGAAAAGAGATATGAAATGATGAAGGAGATTGCTAAAAAGAATCCGAATTTTGAAAATCTTGATCAAATTGCTCAAGATATAGGATCATTGCATTATGAACTTAAAAAACTAACAATCAATCATTTTACAGAACTGAAAGATATTTGCACCGAAGAACAACAAGAAATATTACATGAGATGTTTATTCAAATGTTATCAATTCAGGATGGAGAACGAATGGAAAGAGAACATAGAAGGAAAAATAGAGGTAATCATGAAAAGCATCGAAGAAGAAATAAAAGAGGGAGCGATTAATCGCTCCCTTTCTTTAATCTATTTTTATGATTTTTCTCGTATCTATTACCTTATTTGAACTGCTTAATCTTACATAGTAAACCCCGGTGGGTAAATCATTAGTATTTATCTCAATTAAACTTTCACCTTTACCGATCAATGCATTTTTAACTAAAGCTCCTACTCCATTATAAATATTAATTTCCATATCATAAGGAACTGTCTTTAATAATTGTAAGGTAAGAACTTCTTTTACCGGATTTGGATAAATCCTATAATCATGCCTTGCAATATTTTCAACTAACTCATTAACCGATGTAATAGTAAGAAAATCATCCGTATAGTTTACCTGATAAATTTCCTTAGTTTCTTCATCCTGCACAAATACAATTGTGATCAAACTATCCGACCTCACATCTACGGGCAAAGGCCAAGTTTGATAAATATTAACGGAATCATTTGTTAGCCAATCTCTTTCAATTAATGTACCGGCAGCATCCGGAAGCATAGTTCTTAATACGTTATTATATTTTTCGGAATTCTCTTCCACAGTTCTTTCAACCACCGCTATATATACAATTAAATCTTGTCCTGAAATATCTTTCAGCGCTTTAACATCTGTGGAAACAACTAATTTACCATCTTGAATATCCTGTTTTAATGAGATACTAAATGTAGGATCAACTAATACTCTTTTATGAATATCAGATTCTGTAAGTTCATTGCCAATTGAGTAATCAAACTGTCCCTGACCATCAACAATTGAATGAGGTACATCTGATACACCATAAAATAGTGCCCTTGCACTAGGCCCTGAAGGATAGTAAGAATTAAATGAATTAGATGCCGGAAAACTAGTATGATAATTCAAGCAGATTACATCTAAAGAATCCTTTTCAACGATTGGTGCAATTGTATTATCTTGAATATTAGTAGCATCTTCATCAGTTATATTAGTAAAATTCTCAAGAAGTACGATTCGTTCTCGTTCTTTAAATTGTATATTATCAAAAGCAAATCCTTCGTCAGTAAAATCACCGTTAGAACCAAAAACAATTCTAAATCTTACGCCTCCTCTACCTCTTAATTCATCGAGTCTAAACATTGCTGTATTCCATCCATTATTATGTGTATCTACAATATTCCCTGTCCATCCTAGTTGCTGATCAGCGGGTGCACCACTAATTATATATGAAGTATACCAATTTATTCCATCCGAAGGTACTCCAATTGTTGCCCAAGTACCATCAGATTTAGCATACTGTATAACCGCACCATCACGATCAGTTTCAGTATAAGAAATATAATCCATCTTCATCATCGGTCGTTCCATAGAAGAAAAATCAAAACATGGGCTTGTAATCATACCTTTCTCACTATTAGAATACTCACCAGTTAAATTGGTTACAAAAGCATTAGATCCAGATGCTGCCGAATTAATCTTCGTACCAGAGGGTTCTCCCCATTGCCATGTGTTATTTGCCCCTTCTTCATAATCTTCAATAACCCATCCGGTCATATCAGGACTATCTTCAAAATCTTCCAAATATGACATACTTAGATCAACTGATGGGCGAATATTTAAACGTATTGTATCTGCAATTCTACCACAAGTTTTCAATACCTCCTCATATATAACATCATATGCTCCCGGAGAATCGTATGTAAACTCCGGATTGTTACGATCTGTTAAATCAGCTATTCCTGCCCCACCAAAATTCCAACTTGTACTTAATGTATCATCAGGATCACTTGTTGTTAATAGTTCGAACAATACTGTTTCTCCATGACATTCATTTTCGAAAGTAAACTCAAGGTTAACCCTTGTACCGAGAAAGAAAATACTATCTATGTCATTGACACATCCATGTTTAGATTCCAGTTCTAAATTTAAAGTATTAAATCCGGGATCAACCTCAAAAACGGCACTTGAATTGCTCGAGGTACTATTACCATAAGTCCAATCCCAAATTACAATTGAATCTGACGTTAATGTATCTGATGTAAATCCAAGAAGGCTATTTGACCCGGGGATACATTTTTCATTAGGATGGAAAGCCACAGTAGGTGTTTTATTAATTTTAACTACTTCATTGTACACTCTTTGACAACCAGAATAGTCTCTAATAAAGGTATATGTAATGGTATTATTTTCTAAATTTGCTTCGCTTGGATTGAAATATCCAAGGTTATCTTCTACATCATCAGTTATACCATTTCCGGTAAAGTCCATTGCACCTATATCGCCCGTGTAGAAAGCAGTTAATTCTATTTCAATATCTTCACTTTCGCAGTAAGATTCATCTAATCCAGTAAAATAAATATCACCAATGGAGTCTATATTTATTGTTTTAAACACTTCATAAGGTGCTGCACCATTATTATATACAAATTTAACTGTGTGATCTCCTGCTGCATAATCTTGAGGATTAATAAGTATTCTATTATCAGATTCCGGTGTAATTAAAACATCATCTATGTAAAAACTACCAGGCGTTCCATCTGTTGGTATTGGTGTACCTATTAAAGTATCTATTGATCCACCAAAATAACAGAAATTAAAAGTTCCCGATGAGCTTGCTATAGATCCTAATGCCTGATTTACTTCTATCTGGACAGAGTCTGAGTTTACACAAGTATTAGCATCTTCATAAGTATATGTTATCCAATGGAATCCAATACCTGCATCTGCAGGATCAAACACAGCTGTTCCATCACCATTATTAGACATGAATGTTAACGGTGTAAATACTCCTGTTGAGCCTAAAGGATTACCTGAAATTGTACTGGAAGGCTGGTCAATATTATATGTTGGGTTCATAGTAAATGATACGACAGGTAAAGGATTAACTACAAAAGACTTCTGTACAGTGTCGCTTATACAACCGGTAGTTGGTGATGTATATACATATTTTATATTATATGCCCCAGGCATAATTTCATCAGGTAATAAATATCCCTTATTATTGTTCGGATCTAAAGGATCATATTCAAATGCGGTTCCAGCTCCTGAGAATAAATAGTTTCCTGTACCCCCAGTTGGATTAAGGTTGAATGCATTTATAAATATTGTATCATAATCAACACATTGATCAGGAATATCTGTAATGAATACTTCACCTACAGAATCTACATTCACAGTCTGAAAAACTTGATATAATGTTGGACCATCATAATATTCATATCTAACAGTATGATCTCCTGCTATATAATCTTTTGGATTAAATACAATTTTATTATCAGCCTCAGGGGTAATTAATACGTCATCTATATAAAAACTACCGGGAGTTCCATCAGTTGGAACAGGAGTTCCGATTAGTGTATCTATTTCTGTTCCCCAATAACAAAATTGGAATGTTCCTTTTGAGCTTGAAATGTTACCTAGAGCTTCAGTAATTTCTATCTCTATTGAATCCGAGTTGAAGCAACCATTAGCATCTTCATATGTATAAGTCACCCAATAATTACCCAATCCAGCATCTGAAGGATCAAAACTAGCAGTACCATCTCCATTGTTTGACATAAATGATAATGGTGTAAATACTCCGGTGGCTCCTAACGGATTACCTGAAATTGTACTTGCTCCCTGATCAATATTATAAACGGAATTCATAGTGAATGATACAGTAGGTAAAGCATTAACTACAAATGATTTCTCTATTGTATCACTTTCACAACCATTTGGTGTTGTATATATGTATTTTAGATCATATGATCCCGGATCTATTGAGTCGGGATAAAAATATAAATTATTTCCATTTGGATCATTTACAAAGTAATCATCAGTACTACCTTGAGGGAAGAAATATTCTCCAATTCCTCCGGCAGGAGTTAAATTAATTGCTTCTACAAAAATAGTATCATAATCTTCACAATATTCCAGATCTAAACCGGTATAATTAATTGCGTCACCTGGGTCTTCTACAGTAAAACTTCTTGTAACAATTATTGTTCCACCATCATCATACTCAAAACTAACCTGGTATGTACCTGCTGACAATTGTGTAATATCAATCTCTGCCTCATTATCTGTGCCGGTAGCACTTAATGCTGAAGGATTCGGGCTTAATGAAAGCGTTCCAACTATCCCAGGATCTGTAATTACTTCAGCGTTAACTGTCATTGTGGTTTCATAATCGCAGCGCCAATCATCATCTCCATTGTCAAATGTTATATCCGCATTGGATTCAATAACTTCAAATTCCACAGTATCACTACTCCAACATCCGGATGATGGTACTGTATAAGTATAAACAATTTCATGTGTTCCCAAACCTGCTGATGAAGCTAAGAAAGTGTTATTTGATGATACAATACCATTTCCTGAGAATACTCCTCCAACAGGGTTACCAACCAATGTATCGACATCAGCATTAATATTATACGTTTTATTTCCTGGAGGATCTGTAATGTCAACAACAGGTACCTCATAGGCAAATACCATTGCACTATCAGTTACCGCCATAACTTTAATATTACCATTGACATCTGTTACCTGTGTAATTTTATAAACTACAGTATCCGGTTCAACTAAACCGTTAATATCCAGAGCTTCAACTTTATGTATGTAAGGAGAGCTAGAAATTCCATTTATCGCAACAGTACTTGAGCCATCATACAACTGTACATTCCAAGGAGCATTACCTGTTAACTGAAATGATAGTTCGGCTGAATCCAGATCGCATACGTGGTATTCACCCGTAACCTTAGCTGTTGGTAAAATTGTATAAATAGGATCTCCTGCTTGAGTAATTGTTTCAGTATAAATACCTGAAACATTTCCTGCAGGATCTGAAAACACCAAATTAAGAACATCATACGAGTCACCTTCCAATACATCATAACCTAAATCTCCAACAATAAAATCAGCAGAGTAACTAGTGCTTGAATTCCTTTGCAAGTTAAACAAATCAAATCCAACAATGGTACCCGATTCTAAGTTATAAGTATCGCCTTCATCATTATCAACTACAATATTAATAGTATATGTTTGCCCGTATAGCATGTCTGTTGGAGTAACATTTACATCTGTAATTACCGGTTTTGTTGCATCAACACCCGGAGAATTTCCTGCTAATAAAGTAGTATAATTATTTGAAGGGTTTCCTGCAACATCACTCATAGTAATGCTAATAGGGATAGCAGACGCATCATTAATCTTACTATCACCTGCATTGATTACATACTCAACCTCATAGAGTCCCGTTCCAATGTCAGTTACTCTGTTAATTAAATTCTTACTATTTATACTTATAGTAGTTGCCTCTAAGCTAACCTCTCCTGCATTAATAGTAAATATTATAGTATCTCCAATTCCTTGCATACCTGAACTAGGTGATGCCGTTACTGAAGAAATTATTGGTGCAGTATCATCAATTCCCGGAGTAGATAATATAGTAGAACCTGTAAATAATGGTGATGTGGTGTTTGTGCCATCATCCAAACCAAGTGACACAGAAATCGCTTCCGTTTCATCATCAATACTTCCATCTCCACTTGTTACCGTATATTCCACAGTATAAATTCCTGAACCAACTTCTGTAAAACTACCGGAAACATCAACTCCATTTACAGTCATTGTTGATGAACTTAATCCTGTTTCTGCATTTAATGACTCAATTGTAACAGTAATTACCGAATCAATTCCTACAATATTACCATCGCCAGGTGAGAAAGCCGCTGAAACAATTCCTGGCCGGTTAGCATCAATTCCCGGACAATTGGCCGGAACCAAACTCGATGTAGTATAAAAAACACTGGTATTTACTCCATCTGTTAAAGTAAAATAAACAGGTATGACCGATGAATCATCTATATCATTATCTCCTTCTACAATGGTATAATTTATATCATACGTTGGACCAGTACCGGATATGGCAAAACTCTTTCCGTTTACCATGATAGAATCTTTTAACAAATTATTTTCGGAAGCTGTGATAGTTATTGTTATTAACTGACCAATTGCCCTTGTTCCTGTTGATGGGGTAAATGATACATCGGTTATAGCCGGACGGATCGCATCGATTGCCGGACAATCACCTGCTGCCAAAGTATTATAATTATTAGATGGATTTCCTGATTCATCTTTTAAGATTATACTTATCGGAATACTTGATGCATCCGGAATATTGGTATCTCCTGATTTGATAACATATTCGACAGTGTACTGATTTGAACCAATAGCGGTAAATTCATTGATTAAATCCTTTCCATTTACAGATACTGTTGATGCTTGCAATCCGTCTTCTCCTGCTGTAATTGTAAATATAATGGTATCTCCGATCCCAACAGTATCTGAACCCGGATTCAAAACAACACTTGATATTACCGGTGCAGTATCATCAATTCCCGGAGTTGCAGTAATAGTAGAATCATAAAATACCGGTGAAGTTACATAAGTCCCATCATTTAATACTAAATTAACCGGTATTGCTTCCGTTTCATCATTAATGCTTCCATCTCCACTTGTTACTGTATATTCCACAGTATAATACCCTGAACCAACTTCTGTAAAACTACCGGAAACATTAATTCCATTTACAGTGGCACTATCACAGGTGAGGTTAACTTCTGCATTTTTTGCTAATATTGTAACGGTTAAAGTTGAATCAATTCCTACAATATTACCATCGCCAGGTGAATAAGATACAGAGGCAACATCCGGTGCATTAACATTTATTGGCTTAATACCTGTAAAATCTACGGAGTCACTTATATTTCCATAAGTATCCTGAATATATACATCATTAAAATCTAAACCATTTGGCTGATCAGGATAAAATTCTCTAACAACATAAATTCCAACATATACAGAATCATCTGATGATGACCAGTTCAAATTTTGTTCGTTATATTTGGCTGGCAAAATTGTAACGTTTGCCTCTGCTCTTTTTAATTGAATCTCAAACTTAATTGTATCATCAATAACTAATACAGCACCTCCTGTTTGAGTTAAACCAGAAGTATGAATTGCGGGTGGGGCATAATCCATAGCACTATCAAGTGCGAAATTCTCTAATTTAACACCAGCTGTAAGTACAGCATCAGGAATACTATCATTTGCAGCCCCTAGTGTATACCTAATATAAATTGGCCCATCACTTGATTCTAATTGGCCATTCAAAACAAATCTGCCATATTCGTCATCAACAACATTTGCATTCGCTATATGTGTAACATCTGTATAATATTCGTCTACATCAACCCAAGAAGAAAACCCAGGATCAAGCGAAAATTGCCAATCGTTTTCCACTCCATTTTTATCTATTTGAGAATCTTTAACTCCGGTATTAAATTTTAATTCAACAGTTCCGTAATACCCATCTGAATCTCCATCAACTGCAGCTGCCTCGACAACATATAATGTATCTTGTGCTTGAACATTATATGCAACAAGTCCTAGCAGTATTATTATTAAAAACCTATATAATGTCTTCATAACCCAATAATTTACATTTCAAATAATCACCCATTAAGATAACGATATTTACAATTCGCCTTCGGAGTTTACTTTTAACAGATAAATCATTTCTATTCCAGAAACACCTGAGCTTCCTACCATAATATAACCCCCATCAGGAGTAGGTTCAACTGCATATAATTTTTGTCCATAACCACCATATGTTAATGCATCTCTTCCTTCATTCAAATTACCAATTAAAATCTCCCTATCTTCACTAATCTTTAAGAAACCACCGGCAAAACCAGTCGTTAATTCAACATCTCCAACAATAGCATATCCTCCATTCGATCCTATAATATCATATCCATGTGCATTTAATGATTCTTCATATTGCTCAACCCACTCAGTTTCAAATATATCATCTGATATTTTAAATACATAAATACTTGAATTATCTCCTGCTACATTTTCCACAGAACCAACAACAACAAATCCCTCATCACTTGTTTTTACAATTGCATTTCCATAATCATTTTGATCTCCGCCATATGTATCTATTTCTGGGCTTATACCAACCTGATTAGTTTTAAGTAAAATAATATTATTATTTTCCTGACTATGAAATGTAGATTCAGTTGTACCAACTATTAAATATCCACCATCGACAACAATTACCTCACCGGAATAATCATTCCCTTCAAAACCATGATTCTGTGTCCATTCAATATCTCCAGTATCATCTATTTTAACCAAAAAGATATCCTTAAATCCTCTTACATTTCCATTTCCATTATCCTCCGCATCAGTACTACCGGCAACAATATAACCTGAGTTAGCTTTTTTTACTGAAGTCCCTACTTCATTATTAGTTGTACCAATAATTTTTTCCCATTCGTTTTCTGCACTGGAGTTAAACTTTCCTATATAAATATCAGTATGATTATTTAAAGTATCATTTACAGTGCCCACTACAACAAATCCTCCATCAGATGTAAGTAATAGTTCAGATGCATTGTTATTTCCTCCTCTCAAAGAAGACAAAGTATCTAAACCATTAGATATTAAATTACCAAATTTATCTGTTTGAAGTAAAACAATATCGGTACTACCAATTCCTGAAGTAGCTGTAGCAAGAATTAGGTAACCGTTATTAAAAATTTTTACGTCTACTCCAATATCTGCACCTGATGATCCATAAAACTTCACAAAACTTTCTGCCTGATTTGAGGAAATATCAAGCTGATCGCATGCTAGGAAAAGTAACAAGAAAAATGGAATGATAATATTTTTTAGTTTAAACATGATTGCTGATATTTACTTATTTGCTTTGTTTTGTTTTATAGAAAGGATATACAAATCCTAAAGAAAAATATATATTATTAACAGTAAAATCATCATCTATATAATTATAGTTAGCCCACTTTAAACTGTTATTGCGGTTTTCCCCGTTTACAATATTTGTAAAATTATAATGATATCTAACGTCTAACATAACATAACCCATTTTGATATTATATTTAACTCCACCGCCAATCAAGGCTGATATTTGAAATAAATTTCTATCATCAATAATATCTACATCTGTTTCTTTTATATTATATTGAGACTGATCCGAAGGATATTCTTTTTCAAAATCTGCTTTAGCTCCTAATAAATAATCCAGGTTAATTCCAATTCTTGCATAAGGATCCCATTTGCCATAATTAAAGTCGTATGTACCTGATAATGGGATCGATAAAAGAGACTGGTTTTCTAAGTACTTTGTATTAGTATTAATTTGTTCAATCGAATATTCGAATGTTTTTGCAGTATACATTATATCAAGATTAATATCTATCTCATCCGTAATATATTTCTTAAGTTGTAAACCAGCTTGAAAATAAATTCCTGCCTTATATTCTCCTTTATACTCGCTCGAATTATCCATATAGTATGGTTCAATTATCCTTGCAATAGAATAATTTCCTCCGGCAATAATTCCTATTGACCATGAAGGAATAGTCTGGTAAGATTTATATAAATAAGTAAACTCAACCGGATCGGTTGCTTTTAATTCATATTCAGGAAATTCTTTTAAGAATTTTAGCATAGTTAATTCAGCCATTTCCTGGTAATCTTCAAATAAATAAGTAAGAATTAAAAGTTTATAAGCTCTTGAAAGTTCTTCATCATCAAATCCATCATTGTTTATACATGATCTCAGTATGGCAGGAATCGAATCAAGTATACCTGTTTCGTATAAAGTTTCAGCCTCTTCTAATTTAAATGCACATGTATTTTCTTGTGACCTGGAAAATAAAGGTGTCAAAATTAAAAACAGTACTGATGTATAAAGTAAAAGTTGGTTCATATTAGTAAGGTTAATTTATGTTCGCTAGTGTTTTTTCATACTCAATATCCTCTGCAACGTAAACGTTCCATTCCTCATTTGACATATTTCGAGTAATTCTAGTCTTTAAATCTTCCGCAATGTAATTTATTTTTGTATACCATACTATTATTCTGTCTTTTTGATTACTAGACGTAACAAGCTTCTTGCCATCAGGTGTAAATGCGATGGATAATACCCATGATTCATGATCTGTTAATTCAATTGGTTGATTATTTAAGTTTGTACAATCCCAAATTCGAACCGTACCATCCAGGCTAGAAGTAGCCATCTGATTATCATCAATATTAAAATCAATATCGTAAATTCTAGATTTATGTCCTTCCAGGTTTTCTATTTCCTCTAAACTTTCTGCGTTCCTAATTACTACATTTCCTTTTGAATCACCAGTAGCAAGCCAATTACCTTCTCTATTATATTTTAAAGCACTTATTGCCGCATTAACTTCATTTTCTATAATTTTCACGTCAGAAGTATCACTTGCGTTATAAATACTAATTCGTCCATCTTGTGTTCCTGCTAGAATCAGCTCAGAATTTCTTGAAATTTCTATAGAATTTATTTTGGAGTCACTTTGAATAAAAATTTCACTTTCTAAAGTATTTAAATCCCACTTTCTTATGGTTTTATCATTACTTGCAGAGATAAAGAACTTATTATTAGGTGCAACCACTACTGAGCTTACCATTCGCGTATGGCCCTCTAATTCTCTATCGATCTCAACATTATTAGTTAAGTTTAAAAGTAAAATCTTGCCGTCATCTTTAGCACAAATCATCCATTTTCCATCCGGAGTTATCTCTAATGAACGTTGCGATAGTGTATTTTCAATTATAGTTTCGAATGGTTTTTCTAAATTATTAATATCCCATTTAATTATTTTACCATCTCCACCTGTACTATACATTATACTTGACCCGGGAACAAATGCAATATCCATTACAGAACCCGTATGACCATTTAAGGCATTATGAAACTGGCCTTTTAATCCTTTTAAAGCATAGTACAAGCCTAAGTAAACATCGGGATTATGATCAGAACCTTCATAGTTTTCATTAAACATATATGATTGATACGCAACTAAAGCTTTCAACTGTGTATTATCAGATATTTGCCTTGATTTTACAGCCATACTTTGTGATATTGACAACATACGACGCTGAAAAGCTTCTTGTCGGGCTTTTTCTGTAGCAATAGATTGCTTTCTTGCTTCCTCAGCATTTTTCTCTGCTAAAGTCCTTTGTTCATTAGCTTCTTTCTCTCTTTCAATAGCAAGATTTGTTTGTTGTTGTGCAATTTCATAATTCCGGGTCGCTTCCTTTTCCTTTTCAACAGCTATTTGTCTTTGTTGATTGGCAATATCTTTCTGTTCAACTGCTATTTGTTCTTGTTGTTTAGCCAATTCTGTTTGTTGCTCTGCTATTTCTTTTTGTTTTTCTGCCTCTAGTTTTTGTTCATTCGCAATACGTTCCTGTTTTTCCGCTTTTGTTTTTAAAGTTTGAGAGTAAATAGTTAATCCCATTGCAACAATAGCAGCAGAACCAAGAACTATTGCAAATATTTTTGAACGACGTAATTGTCGTTTTTGAAGTTTTACTTTATTTTCTTCTTCGGCTTTAAACTGTTTATCGCTGGTTTCGAGGTAAACCATTGATCTTTCAAAAGCGGGGTTATATCTCTGTGCCCAGGCTAATGTCGGATTTTGTTTTTCGCGCCAATTTAATGCCAACTGTAAATCCGGGGGGCGCCATAATCCGGTACTTCCAACCTGGTACATCTCTGCCGCCTCAGATAATCTCATATACATTTGAACTGCATTCCATTCTTCTTCTACCCACACTTTGAGTTTATTCCAAATCCGCATTAAACTTTCGTGCGATAAATCAATAATGCTATCTTCATTTAACGGAATTTCTGAAGATGGGGTAATAAATGATCTCCCGGCAGCTCTGAACGGGTCAATTACACTAATTACCTGATCGGGAGTTGCTTTCGAAATCGATGCAATATCTATAATGCTGGTCGGGTGGCGAATCCCTCGATTATCATTTCCTTTCTCTGTGATCGTTTTAAACATACTTTCACAAATTCGTTTCTGATCTTCACTTAATTCATCAAAAGCTTCATTAGCATGTTCCGAAAGGGCTTTTTCCATCCTACCAACTGCGTCATAATCAGAAATATTAATTGGTTGTTTTCTATCTGAATGATCCGTCCAATAGTTCCATGTTCTCATTAATGCATGCTGTAAAATAGGTAATTGATCAGGATTGTCTCCAACTTCGTTTAATAGCTGCTGTACCAATTGAGTTTCGATTTTTGCTCCTCCAACTGCTACCGGACCTTCAATTGCCCGTTTAAGATCTTCGCGAGTCATTTGAGGAACCAAATAGTTTGAATCATTAATAAGTTCAGTTAGCTCATGGAATTGTGAACATTCACCAATAAAATCAGAACGCATTGTCAAAACTACGTATACCGGTATATCTGGTATTTTATCTGCGTTAACCAAAAGTTTTACAAAAGCTTCTGATTCATTATATGTAGACTGGTCTTTTCTACTACTCTTATATCGAAATAATTCTTCAAACTGATCAATTATTATTAATACATTTTCTTTTTCAAAATCAAAGGTTTGATCCAGAATTTCAACTAAGCCATTTGAACTACTCCTTAAGATGGATGCATTTAATTTTTGTTTAATCAAATCATTTTCATCTTCTGTTGAAGTTTTAGCAAGTATTGCATTTGCTAAATTCTCAATGGGTGCATTACCGGGACGCGATGCAATTATGTTCCATTTTGATTTAGCTTCGCCAACAAATCCTCCATATAATGTTGGAACTAATCCGCAATATATTAGAGAGGATTTACCGCTACCTGATGCACCAATAACTGCTACAAATCTTTCTTCGGATAATTTTTTTAAAATTTCTTCGCTTTGCCCTTCTCTGCCAAAAAATAAGTGGCTTTCTTCTACCTTAAATGGCCTTAGGCCGGGAAATGGATTAAAAATACCACTGGTGCTATTTATATTATTATCAGGTATCATTTTTATTAATTTTTTCGATGAAAGAAATTAATCTCTGATTAATATCCTTTTTATGATTATTAATAATATCAAGGTTATTAACCTTAATATTTAATTTGGGAGTTTCTTCAGTATTGAGCAAAATTGATTTCGCAATAAAATCCTTTTTTCTACCAAAACCAGGTGATTTTATAACATCACTAAGCTTACTGTTTAACCATTGCGGGTTACTAACCGAATAATCAATTAACAAAGCATCACAATTAATTAAATTATAGTAGTGATTTTGTACTAGTTCAATTTTATTCTTTGTATCAATAACTTCCATAATTTCTAATTTGTGATTTAACAACATACTTTTTATTGCATTATAATGATCACTATTTAAATTATTTGAAATTAAATAAACCGAACTGGTATTTTTTTTATCGTCTTCTTTTGTAGTTTTTGATTCCAGAATAGATTGTGCTTTTCCTTCAATTATAGTTTTGAACACTTCAATAGGGGTTTGAATTATTTCAGTGTTTTTTAACAATTCAATATTACGTTTAAAACTTTCAATATATAATTTCTGTTTTTCGGATTTTGGCTTTACATCAGGTGGTATCCATACCAAACGTTTTAAGACCTGGCCTTTAATATTTACTTCAGCTGCTACTTCATGAAATAAATCATTCTGTAATTCAATGCTAGATATCTCAACATTCTCAATTAATGGTGCATAAAAATTACCAATGATATGAATAGATAAAAAGCATTCTTTCATACTACTATGTACCAATTCACTGAAAGAATTCATATCTCTTGGGAAATGCTTGTCTGGAAAAATATTATATCCTAAGTGTTCTAACTCTCGAATTATTGTTTCGCGGTTTATATTTTGTTCAGAACTTGTTTCTGCAACAAATATTTTCCCCTTAATCCGCTTTGATCCCTTTCTAGTTGTAACTGCTTCTCTTATTTCATAAGCAATATCGAGAAACTTTAACCAAATTTCATTTTTAAGCTCATGAATATGTCCTGTAATATCAATTGGATTATTTTTTACCTCATCATATAAGTTAACTATGAAAGATTCCTTAGAAATTTCTTTATTAATATCCGGATGGCAATTAACTTGAATAATTCGTTTGCCACCAGATAATTGTTCATCTGTATCCTCAAAGTCCACATTTGGTAGCAACACAACTATCACTTTAGGTTTCTGATCTGTTGAAATTTCATCTGAAAATGATTTAGCAACACGAATGACATGTTTTGTAATTTGTTGTAAACTTGTTTCTAAAATAGACTGAAAAGAGTTAATCCATTTTATATCGTTCTCGTCTAATACTTCCTTTTTAAACGGGATATAAACTAAAACATCAGAATCACCATTTGACATAATTATTCAATTTTAACTCCGATAACAAGAATGTCATCCACCTGCTCTTCTTTACCTCTCCAGTTTTCTAAAACATCATCGAGAATTTTTTCTTGTTCTTCGATTGGGTTTTTATGTATTTTAAGTAATAGTTCTCTAAATTTCTTAAGCATAAATTTCCTACCATCTTCTCCTCCAAACTGATCAGGATACCCATCAGAAAATGTATATAATATATCTCCTTTTTGCAGATCTAGTTCATGATTTGTAAACTTTGGCAAATCATCAGAAAAGTTACCTCCAATTGCCATTCTATTACCTTTTATTTGTATTAACTCTCCATTCCTTATCAAGCATAAGGGGTTATTTGCTCCGGCAAACTGAAGTTTCATATTTTTTTTGTCAATTATGCACAATGCCAGATCCATTCCATCTTTAATTCCGCTAACACCTATATGTTCATTACCCTTTTCTCTTAATGTTTCTATAACTCCTTCATTTAAATAATCCAGAATAGTGCTTGCCTCTCTCGCCTTTTTAACATCAACAGCATAGTTCAACTGGTTATTTCCAACTATCGACATAAATGCTCCTGGCACTCCATGTCCTGTACAATCAACAGCAGCATAAATTGTTAGATTACTTTTCTTTGTCATCCAATAGAAGTCGCCACTAACAATATCTTTTGGTTTATATAAAATAAATGAGTTTGGAAGTAATTGCTTAACGTAATTATCCGGAGGCAAGATTGCATTTTGAATCCGTTTAGCATATTTAATACTATCAGTAATATGTTTGTTCTTAATTTCTATTTCCTCCTTTTGACGAACTACTTCAGCTGTTCTATCCTTTACCTTTTGTTCTAATTCATTATAATAACTCTCCAATTCTGCAATCATCGCATTGAATTTTTGAGAAAGTGTAGTAATCTCATTATTTCCTTCAACTTCCGCTCTAATACTCAAATTACCGTCTGAAACTCTGGTTACTTTCTCAACCAATTTCTTAATTGGATGCGTTATTACTTTTGTTTTTCTATATAATAGTATAACTACTACCAAAATCGTAAGTCCAAAAATGAAAACAAATTTAATAAGTTCATTTCTTAATAGTATTTCTTCGCGTGTTCTATCTGTTATTATTCTTACAACAGCGCCTTTATATAAATCGGAATTAGCTCTTTCTATATACAGATAAGTATAATATAGTTTCTTTTTATCAATTTTCATTGGAATCCTTGTAGAATCCTGCTTAGCAAATCGATCCTTCATAAAATTAATTTCTGAATCCGAAAGTTCAATATCCTTTGTGAGTGAAATTGGATGATCTTTACTTATAAATAAATCAACATCAACAATAGAAGGTTGATGTTGAGATAATTTCTTAACAGTATTTTTAAAAAACTCTATTATTTCATCAGTCCTTTTTGAATAAATTCCAAGTTCTATAATGTACTCTCCATCAATTGTTGGATGATACGTATATTTTTTTAATCTCTTTGTACTGGACTCAACAGTAAATCTTTCATTGAAGAATTTCCCCTCCTCAAAAATACTTTTTATCATATTTTCGTGATCTTTACCAAAAGAATAAAGGTTCAATCCTAAATCGGCTTCGTATGTGGTATTTACAATTTCTCCCTCTTTGTTAATTATATATATATCCTCCATTTCAGGATTCATTCCCAATTCTTTTCTAATTTTATTAAGATCTGCATTTTCAATATTTTTTGTATTTAAAAAGTATCTATGAACCAGCTCATTACTATAATTTTCCATCGTAGGATTTAGCTCATGTTCAACAATCTCCAGGGATAATTCCATAAACTCAGTAACATGAATTATCTCTCCTGCAAGTATTCTATTTTTTGTATCAATAGACTCAACTAAATTTCTTTTTGTTTGAGTATAATTAAAAGCACCTAAAACTAGCAATGCTAAAACTGCCGGTATAACGACATTTAATATAAGTTGCTTAAAGATAGTGGTCTTACGCATATAATATAATTTAATTCTTTTTATTAGTTTGTTGAGCATAGATGTTTGTTAGTTTATGAATAATCTGTTTAAACTATACTTTTATTCTTGAATTTATCCAATCAATTATTGCTAATTCAATTTTATGAAAATCAAAAACATTGTAAATAAGGTCATTCTTTTCGATAAAATAAAGTATATTTTCTTCAGATTTATCAATAGATACCTTCTTTTTCGCATCTACCAGTAGATCATTCATATCATAAAGCTCACCTTCAATAATTTCATGTGATATTTCATCATCAATTGTAAGAAGGATTGGCTTACCTTTTGTTAAAAGTACTTTACCTTTTAAATCTGTAACAATTAAATCGCTTAATTCATAAGATTGGTAGTTTAAACTACTCATACACTTAGCCAGTTCGTATAAATACCTACCATCAACATGATTAAAATACTTATTGGCTTTTAAAAACCAGGTTTTTTCAACTAATAAATGATTATTTGAAACAGTTAACAAATCAAGTGTATTATCCATTTCCTCCTGATAAGTTTCACTTAATCTTTTACCAATTGCATTAAACCGGTCTTTATTTATATCATTTATAACAATAGCTGCAGTTTCTCTTAATATTTCATTTGGATTAAATAAATGTGCAATTAAATCATTAGGAATAGTTTTATTCTCTAATTCAGAAAAAGCATAAATTGCACAAGCTTTGGTCCATATATTGATTTCGTTAATATCCTTATTTATTGTAGAAACTAAAAGATCTATAAACGTTAATTTCTCTATTGGATAATAATTCTGTAATTGTTTTATCTTTTCTATCAGTGAAATATCTTCAACTATTGGAAATAATTTAGGTTTAATTTCCTCGTAAATAAATAAATCCAACAACTCCAAAGCATAACTGCTACCCTCGGTAGTTCCACTTTCGATGTTTTCCTTTACATTTAACACAGATTGTGCATCATAAGCAATCGATAATAATAAATAGAGTAATTCGTAATTTAAAGTTATTTCCTCTTTGAATGCTTGTTTTAAATACTCATATCCATCTGTTTCGTCAAGGGTTGCTTGTGCTGCTATATTATAACCCATAATGCCGATATGTTTTTCAATTATTTGGTGAATATGAGCTATCGACTTTTCGTCGGCAATAAAACCTAAATTATTTAATGATACAAGAACGTAATTTAGTATCTCTTCATTAGGATGGTCCAGCTTTTTAAGTAAAGCGACTTTTGCTTCTTCTCCTCCTATTTGTCCGATCAGTTTTACAATCCTTAATAAAATCCTATGGTTTACGCCCGTTTTATAAAAATATTGATCGACAATATTCAAAGCCTCTTCTCCAAAGCTTAACAAAGCATCGTAAGAATAAGATATTAGACCCGGAGTATCTAAATAATCGATAATTAAGGAACAAAAATCTTTATTTTTTGTTTTTGTTGCTGCCTTAATTGATGCAATTTTTACCGAAAGTTGTAAATCTCTGATTAAAGCTTTTAGATACACAAACAATTCAGGTTCATAAAACTTGCCAATTAAATGTGCTGCTATGATCCTATCTTCAGTACCTTTTGATTTTGATAAGTTAATCAACTTTTCAATACCTGGCGACTTATCAATTACAATGTCTAACCCTTTTATTTGCTTCGACAATGAACTTGATTCATCCAAATAATGTATTGAATTTATTAATTTAGAATTTAAAATTTTCTCTTTTGAGTATTCTGATATTTCCTTACTTCTATGATTAACAAGTTTATCTATCTTTTCTTCGAATAAAATCGGATGTAACTCATAATCAATTTCTAATCCTGGAATAATATTTTTGATACTGTCAGTACCATTGTTTAAATTCTTATCAATAAAATCCGATACAGTTTCACTTTCTTCTTTTTTACCTTTAAACTCTGCCAGGGATTTTTGAAGAGATAATTTATATTCCGAATAAAGCTTTCTCGAAAAGAAAAACCAAATCAACAATATAATAATCAGCGAATAAGAAAAATGTATTAATTTAAAAAACTCAAATAAACTTAATGCGGCTAATAGCAATCCTGCAGAAAGTGCTGCAATTTCATTAATTGTACCATCGACAACCGCCTGAACATCGTGCCTAATATCTGCTTTTAGCGACTGGTAAAGAATTTTAAATGAAGGTACTTCAACACCATCTTTTAATGCCTTGGAAAATAACCTACTTAATGCAATGATCAGGAAAAAGAAAATAAAACTTGTCGATTCTATTGTGTATCCAAATGCAGAACCTATTAATGCTGCAATAACAGTAAAAATCCCTAATAAGAACGATGATATTAGCACACTTATTTTTAGCCCGTATGTTTTCATCAACTTACTGTAAAGGAACGTTTTAAATATAAATGTAAATAAAAGCAAACTACCTGTAAATGCTCCCAGGAATTCAGCTAAATCATTATGGTCAGGATAATTTTCTTTTGTAACAGATAAGAAAGAAAACTGTATAAAGAATGCAGCTAGCATCGACATAATGACAAAAATAGACATGTAGAGTACATATCTATTTTTTAATAAAGTAAATACACTATTTCTTTTAGAATCTTTTTCTTTTTTAGCTACTTGCTGATTAAAATTAAATTTAATTGATGTAATAATTTGAACAATCAAGGCACAACCAACACTAACTGAACTAAGAAATAAAAGGTTTTTTTGTGCAAATCCGACTGCGATCAATACAGGAATAGCGAATGTACTTAAAATAGCTCCAAATATTTGTCCACTATCAATCAATCCAAATAGTCTCTTACCCTGTCTTAACGAAAATATTCTACCTACCGCTCCCCAAAAACTTAATAATGCAATTATGTTTAAAGGTCCCATCATAATAAAAATAAGAAATACCAGCCAGGGACTTTCTGTAAACTGGAAAAGTAGTCTTAAAGTAGCTGTTGAGATAGCAATAAAAACCAAATTAATTATAGCAACAGTCGAAAATTTAAATCTACTTTGAAATCGTGCATATAATGATGTTAAAACAATTCCAACAACACCCGATATCACATAAGCTTTTGGAATCATCGAGGCGGGATATTCGTTAAGGAATAATGCATGTGCTCCTACATCAAAAGCACCATAAAATATTCCCAAAAAAACAGACTGTATCAGAAACAATGAAACGCTTGCTTTTTCTTCTTTCTCAACATTAAAAATAGCGTAAACATTTTTCTTCATGGAATATGAAATTTAATCGTGAAATATAGCAATTAAATTACTAATTATCAATAAATACACTAGCAATTATAGCTTTTTGATGATCTAATCTTCAAAGATAAAAATTCTTAGTAACTGTCAGTAGAAATAATACCTTAAGTTATTAAAGCTAAATTGTTGATAAATATTTATTTAAAACAAAACAAGTTTATTAAACATTACTTATGTTGATTTTGTTAGTGATTAGAGTATTTTTGTTCGAATTACATTACCATATTTTTAACAGGTTCATTGATAATTAATTAAAATCTATATATCTTTAGGTTTCTTTTAATTAACTGATATGTTTACAAATACAAAATTTGAAGACAAGTATGCGTATAGGAGAGAAGTAGTTTTTATTATACTTGCCGGTATATTTATAGGTTCATTAGTCATGCTAAATATTTTAGGATTATCCAGGTTAATTGATCTATCATTTAAATTCAATGGAACCGAAGTTCCTTTTAAGGTTTTTATTGGAACATTACCTTATCCAATAACTTTTTTGTGTACCGACTTCATTTGTGAATTGTATGGAAAAAAGAGAGCTAACATGGTGGTTTGGACAGGACTCTTATTAAACCTTTGGGTACTTTTTATTTTATGGTTTGGAGGAACTTTGCCTGAAGATCCTTCTGTTAGCAGTGATGCATTTTTTACAATAAGATCTTTAACCTTTGGTGCAACAGCAGCATCCATGATTGCATATCTTACAGCTCAATTTGTTGATGTGCATGTGTTTCATTTTCTTAAAAGAATCACCAAAGGAAAACACCTATGGTTAAGAAATAATGGTTCAACATTAACAAGTCAGTTGATTGACTCTATTTCTGTTGTTTTAATTACATACTTCGGAGCTAAAATTATTAAGATTCCGGATGACCATAGTGTATTTTCGTATCTGATTATTTTAATTCTTTCAAACTATTTCTTTAAAATGACATCTGCTCTGGTTGATACAGTGCCATTTTACTTAGGTGTGAAGTTTTTTTCAAAGTTTTTAAATATTGATCCGACGAAAGGTTATAAAGACGAAAAACATTAATTAGTAGTTATAATCTCCGCTTCCTTTTTTTTCGTCCCACCATTCATTGATTTTATTTAAATCTTTGGGTTTTCCAACTATTTTTTTTGTTATGGTTTTTAATGTAGTTTTTTTAATTTTGCCTTTAAGGATAATTTGCTCTCCTGCATCACTAAGCGCTAATAATACTCTATTTAAAAACTTATAGGTAAATGGGTTTCCGTAAAGCCCTACTGCTGTTGTCCGGTATATTTCTCCAACAACCGGTGTATGTCTATTATGCGCAAGTGCTTTAAAATAAGCTCTAACCGGCTCAAAATTTATCATTTCAAAAAATCCACATATTGAAAAAACTACCATGGAATGATTATGGTTAATGTATCTTCTTGGATGACGTACACGATTCATACCCTCTATCATATATGGGTAAGCTCTACTAACTGACCTATCAAAATAATTTTTTAATATTCCCGGCATTCCATCTGCATAAATTGGGAAAGCATAAACTGTTAAATCAGCTTCGAACATTTTATCCGCTAATTTATGATGGTCATCTTTTTCTCTGTATACACATTTTCCGGGAGCGTCCATCCAACAGCTAAAACAACCTATACAAGGATTAATTTTAAATTTATTTAAACGAACCATTTCTACCTCTGTATGTTTTTGCATACCATTTATAAATGGATTTAAATAAAATTCCGTGTAACCATTCTCACCTCTGGGTGACGCATTTAAGATAATTACTTTCCCAGGTATTTGCCAATATCTTGTCGGGTTACGTTCAAACTTCGTAACGGGATCAACCGGGACAATTAATCTATTTTTTAGCTGTTTACGTGGTAAGACTTTAAAAAAAGTAGTATCTCCAGAAAATTTCAATTTTCCTGAAACAACACCAAAAAAAGGATTAAGTTTACCTCCGGCTAAATCAAGCCAATCATAGAAAGAAGATTTTACTGTTACAGTTGGTTTTTCAACTGTACCTTCAAAAAAATTCAATGATTCCTTATCCGATTTTATATAACAATCAATTGATTTCTCAAGATGCTTTAAATTGAATTGAATCGTCCCCTCCTTTTTATGCTCATGAGATGGATAATAGCTTTGAAGCTTTTCTACCATCTTCTCCATTATTAACAAGGGAGGCAATATTTCTTTCATCAGATAAAATTTATAACTTGACTTACTGTTATTTATCAAACATATAAATTTTTATCTAGAAAATGGCACATTTCAGACCCGAATTGATTATAACTTACGGTCTAAGCATTAAACTTCTGTATATGAACCGAATATTTTTTATCCGAAATTAATATATGATTTAACAGCCAGTCCTTTAGAAAATTCAATACTTCTAAACTTATCGTGATTTTATTATTAAGAAATTCCGACTTTAAATCTTCAAGCTTTTTAATAAATTTTTGATGTTCGGCTTTATGTTGGCCGATCTCGGAATAGGCATATTTAAAAAGCATAGTTTCTTCAAAACGAAAATGAATTTTCGTATAATCCGTAAGGTGATTGAAAATATCGTGTAATTTATCTTTGGCTCTTCCTTCAGACATATAGGTAAATAATTCATTTATTATTATCACCAAACCCTGGTGCTGATTATCAATTTCTTTGATTCCAACCGAATATTTATCTGTCCACTGAATTAATTCCATATCAATAATTATTTCTATTTATGTACAATTGAAAATAATTTCCAAATATAAAAATCTTTGATTCAAATAAACATTTTTTATTATTTTATGTTTAATTTTTCATGTGATTATTTAAACGTTTTATAATGAAAAAGATCATAGTACTAATAATAGTTATAGTTGTACTACAAGGTTGCATAAGCCAGAAAGTATCACAGCGTGATATATTTAATCCTGTTAAAGAATTTAAATTAAGTAGTGACTTTAGATTCGAAAGAAACTTTATTAAAAATACGGATTCTACCTCCATTGAAACCTGGTATATAACAGAAGAAAATCCTCAAATAAATTTCATTTACTTTTCGGGAAATGGAAGCAATATACGCTCTGCGATTCCTTTCTTTAATGAATTGGGGAAACAATTCGACCTGAATATTTTCTCTTTTAACTACAGTGGATATGGATTAAGTGAAGGAACTCCTTCGATTGAGGGTATAGTGCGTGATGGTCAATTGGTACTTAATTATTTTAACGATACTATAGAAGATAAAGGACTACCTACCATTTTAATAGGTTACTCACTTGGCGGATTTGTGGCACTTAATCTAATGAACCATGAAGCTATTGACCAAGTAGTAATAATGTCAACATTTACATCGATAGAGGAATTGCAGGCCTATTTACTAAAAGAAGCTTTACCTGTAATAATTCGACCATTTTTAAAACTAGATATTGATAAGTCTATTTACGATTTAGATAATTTAAAATTGGTTGAAAACAGTACTAAGCCTATTTTATTTGTACATGGTGAGTATGATAATTTTATTCCATCATCAATGAGTTATAGCCTTTATAATCTAAGCCATGCGGTAAGAAAGGATATTAAAATTATCAATAATGCTGATCATAGAATGGTTTTAAAAGATATAATAAGTAATAAACTAGTTATAAAAGAGATTAAGAAATTTATCTCACCTTAATCAATTACTTTTCAAATTAACTTAATATTCAGTATTTACTCCAGGAAAAATAAAGTTCTTTCTTCTTTGAAGATCCGAAATACTTTTTATAAACCTGCATTTACAATACTTTCATGCCATGAATCAACCTTATCTTTATTTGATGTATGAATAAATTTATTTATTCCGGTTAAACTAAAATTTATTAAAATTGTATATACAATTAAACCAAAGTAAGGACCTATGAAAAAGTATTTATATTTTTTGATAATATCAATTATCTTCTCTGTGACATCGTTAATAGTAAAGGCACAGCAAAATGACATTTTAAATAAAAAAACAGCCTTAATAATTATTGATATTCAAAACTTTTATTTTCCAGGCGGAATGTTGCCATTATATGAACCGGAAAAAGCAGCTGTTAATGCTCAAAAAGCGCTTAATGCTTTTCGGGAGCAAGGTTATACTGTTGTTCATATAAGGCATAATGCAAGCTCTGGTGAAGAAATTCATAAATTGGTTGCCCCCAAAGAAAATGAAAAGGTAATTTCTAAGGATAAGGCCAATGCTTTTGTAAATACGGATTTATTAGAGTTTCTTAAAGAAAATAAAATTGAAAACCTTGTTTTATGTGGAATGCAAACACATATGTGTCTTGAGGCTGCCACACGTGCCGGTGCCGATTACGGATTCAACTGTACTGTAATCGAAGATGCATGTACAACTAGGGATTTGAAATTTGGTGATGTTACTGTCAACGCCAAAGACGTACATTATTCGACCTTAAGTACCCTAAAGGGAGGCTATGCCAGAATCATTGATACAGAAACATTTTTAAGCGAGATTCAGCATTAGAATCATACTTATTTATTTTGGGCCTCAAGCATAGATGTTGAAAAATTGAACCGTTCAAGTATAGATTCATCATTTAGTTCTTTAGAAAGCGCTTTAATGAAGTTTTCCGGAACGTCATAAATATCCAGAATAATTAATCCATCTAAAGCATTGTTAAACTTTGGATCAATATTAAATCCAATTAGTTTTGAATTTAGCTGCAAATACTTTTTAAGTAAAATCGGAAACTTGTATGTAGATTCAATATCAAGTATTAATTTATCAAGTTTAGCAACATCTCCATTATCATCATTTATAAATAATTCCCGATCAACGATTCGATCTG
Source organism: Bacteroidales bacterium (assembly GCA_028282785.1). Taxonomy (GTDB): domain Bacteria; phylum Bacteroidota; class Bacteroidia; order Bacteroidales; family UBA12077; genus UBA12077. Next base: position 205,608 of record JANQHE010000037.1, read on the forward strand.
GTTTTACTTTAAATTTTTTTCTTGGTTTGATAAATTTTGCCAAATCCAATCGATAGTGATACTTCTTAACAAACTCCACTATCAAGGTCTTCGAAAATTTGGAGAAATCGTTACTAATACTAACAGGTCCAATCAGGTATCGATATTCTGTATTTTTTAGTAAAAAGAAAAGTAAACCTTTCCAAAGCAAAAATAGTGGCAAGGGTTTTCGCTGGTATTCTTTAATAATAAATGATCTGCCCAACTCAATTGATTCGTTCAATATTGATAAAAAGTCCTTTCTTATCCTGAATAAAGAATTTATGTAAAAACCTCCTAAACCATATTGTACCAGAATATCTTTTCCCTTTCCGATTCTGTAAGCACCAACTATTTTATTTTCATCTTCATCCCATATGATCAATTGGTGATAATAAAAATCGTATTCATCAATATCCATACTTCTATTGGTACCTTCACCAACTTCTCTGAAAGTTAATTCTCGTAATCTACCTATTTCATTTAATGTATGAGGCATTTCTGTTGAAGGTGCGCAGAAAACTCTATAATTTTTATTATCAAATAACAGATACTTGTTTATTAGTCCTTTAATTTCGTTAATTAATAAGCTTCTATCTTCACACTCTGCGATGGGTTCCGTTTTTTTCAATTTAGGCTGAAATGACCTAATATAAAACTTCTTAGCTTCAAGGCTTGTACCCAAAGCATAGGTTCTTGCTCTTAAATATCTTCCATAATGTGCAATATCAACAAACTCTTCCTGCTCTTTAACCGGAATTGGATTTCCTATACGAATTTTAATCGTTTTATTTTTCTTATTAAAAAGTTCTGATGGCAATTTGGCTGTTCTTAATACAGGATGTAACTGACCTAACAAATGAAATATTCTGCTATTAGTTCCGTGAAAATATAAAGGTACAATTGGTACATTTGCTTTTTTTATAAATTTTAAAATAGAAGGTTGCCATTCTCGATCCTGAACAGAACCTGTTTCAGGTTGATATGATGACACTTCACCTGCAGGAAATATTGCCAAACATTTACCTTCCTCCAAATGTGCCAAAGCACTTTTAATTCCCGTAAAACTTGATTTAGCGTTTTTTCTCGTTTCAAAAGGATTAACAGGAAACATAAAATCCTTAATTGGTTCAATTTTTTGTAAAAGGAAATTAGCCATTGCTTTAATATCTGATCTTACTTCAGCAAATATCTTAATTAGTATTAAAGCATCAATTCCCCCAAACGGATGATTTGCCAATATAATAAATGGTCCACCCTTAGGAATTCGTTTTATATCTTCTTCGTTTACTTCATAATTAAATTCTAAATGATCAATTACTGCATTAATAAAATCTATTCCTGATTTATCAATATTATCAGAATACATTTTATTTATCTTATTCAATTTTAAAAGCTGCATCAAAAATTTTGCAAACATTTCACCTCCAAACTTCTCAAAATGAATTGCTTTTGACACATCTTTTGATGATACTAAATGCATATTTCTTTTTTAAGGTTAACTAACAAATATAATTTTTATTATTAATATTTGATAAATATACCTTGTAATATGCTAAATCAAATATAAAAGCTATTTAATAAAGTGTTTTTCAAGAGTAAGTATTAACTCTTTCTCCTTTAAAGGCTTGGTAAGGTAATCATCACAACCTGCATTAATGGATTTTTTACGGTTGTTTTGTTGTGTATAAGCTGTTTGAGCAATAATTTTAACCTTTTTATTAAACTTTCTGATTCTTCTTGTAGTTTCATATCCATCGATGTTCGGAAGGCGAATATCCATAAATATTATATCAATTTTATTTGTTTTAACGATATTGATTGCGTCTATGCCGTTAGAGGATTGGATAATTCCTCCTCCTCCCATATTTTCCAGGAAAATCTTTAAAAATTCAAAACTAACTAAATCATCCTCTACAATAAGTATCATTTTATTTTTTAAGAGCATTTTTCCATGTTTTTTTTTCGCTTCATTTTTCTTTATTTTTTTTGAAATCCTTAAAGGTAATGTAAAATAGAAAGTTGACCCTTTGCCTTTTTTTGATTCTACCCAAATTCTACCTCCCATTCGCTCAACTAAACCATGAGATATGGATAGCCCCAAGCCTGCTCCTTCATAATCTCTTGTGATAGAATCATCTACCTGTCGAAAAGCATTAAAAATTGTTTCCAGGTGTTCTTTTGGGATACCTATCCCTGTATCTTTTACAAAACATGTAATTTCATCATCTTTAGCAGGTAAATACCCAAATTCAACACTTCCCTCCTTTGTAAATTTAAACGCATTGTCCAATAAGTTCTTAAATACCTGGTGAACACGATATTTATCATTGAAAAGCATTATGTTTTCTTTAGTTTCTCGAATCAATTTAAAATCAACAATATTCAGTTTTTCATTTTGTACTGTTTTGTAAAAAGTAAAAATTTCCTCCATTAGATCATTTAATTCAAAATCTGTATTCTCAATCTTGAGTTGATCTGCCTGTATAAGTGAAATATCAAAAACATCATTTACCACTGAAAGCAGGCGTTTTCCGCTACTTTCAATAATCGCAGAATATCGCTCATGAGATTCTTTACTTATTCCTTTTTTACGCAGTAATGCAGAGAATCCTAGTATACCATTTAAAGGTGTACGTATTTCATGACTCATATTTGCTAAAAATGCTGATTTTAAACGGTCGCTTTCCTCTGCCTTTTCTTTAGCCAGTTTTAATTCGTTATTGATTTTTTGTATACGTTCCAAATTTTCTTCTAACTCCTCATTAAGTGCCAAATACTCTTCATTTGTTTCCTTTAATTTTCTTTCATAATTTTTCAACTGTGTTACATCTGTACAAAAAGCAATAGATTGATTATTTGATAATTTTACTGCACTTAAATTAACATCAATTGTCTTTCCATTTTTATTCTTTAATTTCACCTCTAATCCTTTTATATATCCAGCCTCCTGTATCTTTTTATAGCTTTTTGATTTTTCCTGATTACCATCATACTTAACAATATCAGGTATCGACATTTTAGTTAGTTGCTCAAATTTATAACCCAGCATCAAACAAGCTGCTTCATTAACATACACATACTGCGATTTTTCATTTGCAATAAAGACGGGCACGGGTGAAGTTTCAATATAAGTTCTAAATTTTTTTATTTGATTGAAAAGTGCTAATTCCGCTTCTTTCTCCCGGGTAATATCTGATATAACAAATAACAACCTATTATCCTTGTTAATATCTAAAGGTTGAATAGAAATACTTACCCAGAGAACTTTACCTGATTTTGGTTTCATCTGGATTTGCATGTTTTGCACTTCCCCTTCTTTTTTAACAGTTTCTAATAGGATTTTTCTGTCATTGGCATCAGAATAAATATTTCTGATATCAATACTTAATAGTTCTTTATTGCTGTAACCAAAAATTCTGGTCATTGCATTATTTGCAGCTAAAATTTCGCCGTTAACTGTTGAAATTCCAATTCCCACATTTGCTGATTCAAATAACCTTCGATAACGTTCTTCACTTTCTTTAAGCGCGTCCTGTATAGTTTTTTGTTCTGTAATATCAACCAAAGCACCAACAATTCCTATTACCTTTCCGTTTTCAATTAATGGAGCCTCTCTTACTTCTACCCATATTTTCCTTCCTGATTTATGCCTAATCTCCAACTCATAAGGTGGTTGGACTTCTCCAGTTTCGATGGCTTTCATAGTTTTCTTTAAACCTTCTTCATTAATCGGATCATCTGTAACTAATTCGGTCCATTTAACCATTGCCTCATCAACTGTGTAGCCTAAAATATCTTTAACTTGAGGGCTTATGTGAGTTATTTGATGATCGGTAGTATGTTGATAAAATAAGTTAGTGCTATGCTCTGTTATATTTCTCAGTTTTTGTTCACTATTGAGCAAAGCAATCTCCGAAATTTTCTTTTCAGTTATATCACTAACAATACCTTCAATTGCAATCGGATTTCCATCATTATCTTTAATTAAAAGATTTCTTTGATTTAACCATTTTACTTCACCTGATTTAGTTACAACCTGGTACTCGTAAGTTGGCGGCATATGTCCTTTCAGTAAATTATCCCACTGTACCTCAAAATAACTTCGCCAATCCGGATGAATTATCTTTTCAAATAATTTGGGGTTTTCATAATAATCTGCAGGAGTATATCCTACCATTTCTATTGCTGCTGAGTTAATAAATTCATATTTTCCATCTGGCAATGACATTCTATAAATCATGTCCTTTGCATTTTCTGTTAAACGACGGTATTTTTCTTCACTTTGTTTTAAAGCTTTTTCTGCCAACTTACGCTCAACAATTTCTCCAATTAATCTTGCAGAGGTTTCTAATCTTTCCTTTGCGATATCAACTATAAACTGTGGCCTGGGTTCATATTCTTTTGCCTTTTTCTTAAGGTCATCAACCGTAACTTTATTACGATCTGCAATCTCTTTTAAAACATTTTCATTTGTTGGAGGAGTTCCATAGCCAAGGCATATGGCACCTATAACTTCTTTATTTGCGAAAATAGGAATAGCATATAGATGTATACCACCATTACATTCTATATCAATTGGTTTCTTTTCTTTAATAGCATATTTTGAAGAGTCTAACCAACAAGACTCGTGGCATAACCATTTACCGGAATTAAGTGCTTCTAAATTATTTTGTTCGTCAGATGATTTACGTGAAGCATTATCCAAAAACTGGCACCAACCTGATGAGAAAATTCCTAAAGCGTAGTCCCCGTTTTTTTCATATACAGCAGCAGAAGTTTCCAATAGATTAAGATAATCATCGACAATATCCGTTAGCGTTTTCTTTCCAACTGATTTCAATATTAACCCCTCCTTATTTAATTTGCTTAAATCACCATAAGGTGGAGTATATGATTTTTGTTTTTTAGCTTTGGGTTTTAATAACCATTCAATACTTTTTAAATGCTGTTCAGCTTTTTTTCTTTCTGTTATATCTTCACCAATGCTCGTAACTGAAAAAACATTACCTTTATCATCGAAATGAAGCGTATTATTCCACTGAATTATCCTATGTTGCCCCTTTTTTGTAATTATATCATTTGTATAAGATACCGACATATCTTTTTTAGCAATAGCTTCTATAAAGAAACTATACACATAATCTCTTACATTCCCAGGTAAGAATGTACTAAACCAATCTTTTCCAATTACTTCTTTTCGCTTCCAACCTGTTAGTTTTAATAAATAATCATTGGCAAAGGTTATGTTTCCTTCGGTATCTAGCATCACTCCAATTAGTTGCATATTTTCCAATACCATACGGAATTTTTCTATTGCTAAATTAGCTTCTTTTAATTCTTCATAAAGAGATTCATATTCTTCTTTTTGTTCTTGTAACTCCTCATTTGCAGCTTCATATTCTTCATTTTGCATTTTCAGCTCTTTATTTTGACCTTCTATTCTTTCTTTTAGCTCAAATTCCTTTTCTATATCAATATACTGCGAAAGGAAATGAGTCAATTTCCCATTATCATCAAAAATTGGGTTAGCAATCACCTTATAAGCCTTAAATCCATTCGGCGTATTAACTTTTTTTTCTATTTCTAATTTGCGCTTTTCCTTTAATATCTTTTCACAAGTACATTCTATTTCGGCAATTTCTTTCGTACATGGCTCATCTAAACCATATAAATGTTTATAACAGTAGGTTTCATTAATTTTTACTTCAGGATTATTACTCTCAACTATTCTTAATGTTTTCGTATCCACCACATAATAATCCTGGGGAAGTGCTTGAATTATTTTTTTAGCATCGAGCTTGCCCATAATTCGATTATTTGGTTAAAGCTAACTGATTTAAACTCACTCAATTTAAAAAAATAAATCGATAATAAGAATTTTTGCAACCCTTTATTAATAATCCAGCATTTTAGGTTAACTATTTAACATTTTAAGTAAAATGCTAATCATTTTACGATAATTTTTTCGATTTTTCTATTATTGCGTTCGAATATTTTGATATTAATATCTACATTTGTCGAACAAAACTAGCTTATGGTCGAATTTTTAAATTTATAATATGAGAACAAGAAAACATATCTTAATAGGTTTATTGATTTTATTGACTTTTACCGCTAAGTCACAAATCAAATTTGGAATAAAAGAGGGCTTAAATCTTAGTACTCAATCTGAACTGGGAATGTTATGGGATAATAACGACATGAAAACCGGTTTTACATTGGGTGCAACTTTAGATTATCGTTTCCATAAAACTATTTCGTTACAAACAGAGCTAAACTATAAACGAAAAGGTTTAGCTTATGAACGAAATGAGTCCGGTCGTAAAAAGGATATAAATAATAGTTATGACTATTATAATATTCCTTTATTATTAAAAGGTAGATTTAATGAAGAACTTGGGTTAACAGAAAAATGGATGGTATCATTCTATGGTGGTCCCTATTATAGTTACTTAAGAAAAGCAGAATCTGAAGTAAAAGAGTCCGGGCAAACTATTGTTACGAACTACGAAGAAGAATCTAACCATTCTGATTGGGGAATGGTTTTTGGAGGCGAAGTTGCCCGCATATTTGCTAAAGGTGAATTATTCTTTGATATACGCTATGAAATGGGCTTAAATGATGTTGTAAAAGACGATGATATAAAAAACAAAGTGATTGGGCTTGGAATTGGTTACCGTTTTTAAATACGAAAACTTATTGTGTTCATCATATAAAAAACGCGGATTTGAAATCCGCGTTTTTATATTTTTTTAATTTTTCCTGATACACCGTACACTTCTTCTTGCATTGGACCCTGTATCATATGTCTTACCATCTTCAAAATTCTTTTCAAACATTGCGCGAGTAGAACCCTGTTTTTTAGGTGTTGAAGACCAATACCACATCCCAAGCATATTTAGGGCAATTTTATTATTGTACATAAATTCCAGCACATTAATTTCCGGCAAATACCAATCATTATATCCGTAAGCGTTTGACATTTCGCATGCGTTTCTTGCCTCTTCCCAGCGAAACTCACCTGCTATATCTTCGGGCATTACTTCATAATTATTGCCATAAAAGCTAAATCCCCAAACACCATTATGATCTTCCAGATTTATAACGCCATTGCTATGCACGCAACGTACAAAACTTTTCGCACGCCCCGATGCCGGCACTAATTTTTCTGCATCAAATGCCTGCCTGAAATATTCGTCCTTTTCAAATGGTGTGCTTGACCAATACCAATACGTCTCCATATTTTTTAATTTAATCCTTAATGCATACATGCTGGAAATTTCCAGTTTTGTTGGTAACCTCCAATCTGTCATGCCATAAGCAGTACTTTCAAGGCACGCCCTATTTGCTTCCATCCAGGTAGTTTTTGTTGGAGTTTCATCAACAGGCATTACAAGAAGGCTTAAACCCATCATATTCAATTCAGAAAGTTCACCAAAATCATTTGATTGTACAACCGGTTTACTTGTTACCGGCCTTGAAACAACATTGTTTGTACGTTTTGGCGCTTGTCCAAGCATTTCTCTTGAAACATTTGCAGCAACAATTACCAAATCATCTAATCCTGATTTTGTTATACCTGTATTTTGCCTTTCAATCTTAGCAGTCATTACATCTACCAACTTACACGAAATGTAATAATTACCTCCAACAGAAGAAATTGATGCATAACACACATAATTAGCTCCCATTTTTTTACCAAGTTCACCGATTTGGCCATCATCAACATGACCGGTCATTTGAAATTTATTCTCGGCCAGTACTTTATCGATTAATTCTCGTTCCATCACTAAATAACCAGGTGTGTTTACCACAGCATTACTTAGTTCTTCGCGAAGAATAATTTTTAAGTTTTGCGATACTTCCCCAACCGGGTCAAACACCGCAACCTTAAACTCTCCTTGGCCATTAGCTGTTCCTGCTAGTATTAAAACGAGAAGTATGGTTAGTAAGTTTATTCGTTTCATAATTTTAGTTATTTATCCAGATTAGTATTTTTTCAGAAATTGCTTTACTTATATCATCGCATGCTTTTTTTGCCGCTGTGCCATATGATTTGCTGTGTGCACCCTTTTGTGAAATTTCATCCTGAAATACGTGCTTATCAGATGGTGCTTTAAAAAGCTTAACTTCAGCGTCCACATAACTGAAGTACACATTATTAGAGTAATTATATTCTCTTGAGGTTGCGTCTAATTTTAATTTCCAATCCGCATCACTTTCTATGGTAGTAAAACTACAGTTATTTTCAGCTAAGATTGCTTTTAAACCATTTTCAATTAAATTAACTTTTTCGCCAAACACATCCTCACTTGTAGAAATAAAAACTATTATACCTTGAGCTAAACGTGCTTTTGCCTGCATAACCTCATTATATAAACTCATGGTTTTTTGCATCTTTAACCCATCTTCAGATATATTTTTATCAATCGCGGTAAGAATGCCTTGAGCTTTTTTAACTTCTTCGAAGACCGGAAGAGTTTTTTCAAATTCATCTTTTGCCTTTACTTTTTCCCTATTTCCTTCTAGCTCTTTGGCAGTATTGACATGCCCCTCAATTTGCTGCACTTGTAAATTTAAATTGGCTTTATAAAAACCAATTAATTCATATTTATTAGCATAAGCAAAAGCATATACAATATTACCCTTAACATATGTATCAACAGTAATTCCATTAATTTCAAGGTCAGTTGATATTTTAATTTCTGCCTTAAATGATTCAGAAATGACTTCATTATCGCCAATCATATCGCTTTGGCTATAACTTTCATTTACACTCTTTACTGATGATAATATACTTTCGGATAAATTTGAACGAGCCATGTTTTTTACCCGTTCAGTGATTTCTGCTAAAGTTTCGTTGTTGTTTTTATTATCCCGGGCAAATCCTTTTATATAAATATTTGACGGATAATGCTCCATTCTCCAGCTTTCCATTAACCAAGCAGGATCTTCTTGTGCACTAACATGTACATAAGAAAATAATAGGTAAAGCAGAATAAAAAATTGATAAAATTTCTTAAAGGTTAATTCAGTTTTCATAGGTTTATAAATTTACATCGAAATGTACAATAAATATACCAAAAAGTTGAGCATCTTAAAATTCATTTCACTATTTAATTAATTATCAACACATTAAAAATCGAAACAAATTGTGAATTTATTAAAAATTTAACATTATAATTATAAATTTATGTTATGATTTTAGTTATCAAAAACATAAATAATTCTATTCACTATTTTTTACTTTATATAATTCTAACTGTTTCCCTTTATATGATTTTTTAAGGTTAGTTAAGCTTATTAATGCCATTTGTTTATTGATAATAGATTACAGGTTAAGTTTTGTGATATCCAATAGTGTATTCACAATTACGGCATTTCCATTAAATTTTTCCTTATTGATCACCTGGTGTCCATTGGAAACAAGAATACATTTTGCGTTTATTTCTTGCGCAACCTCCAGGTCATGCATTGTATCGCCAATTAATATTATTTGATCATAGCCCGGTGAATTCACTACAAAATTCTTGGCATTATCAACTTTTCCTTTTGCATGAATATTATTTAACCCTATCAATGAATCAAAATAATTGAAAATATTTCTTTGCTTAACCTGGTTTTCCAGTGCTATTTGTTCTGATGCAGATAAAATAACCTGCTTATACTTTCTTGACTTAAAAAAATTGAGTAACTCAATGACACCTTCTTGTAAAGGAGAATTCATTGAATTTCTTTTGTATAGATCTATATACTCTATTGAAAGTTCCTCGAAAGGTTCTTTATTAAAATCAAAACCAAGTTCCTGGTAATATTTTTTTACGGGAAATGTAAATATACTTTTATAGTAATCAATTGTAATTTTATTTACAGAACGTTTGTCCAACATACAGTTCATACTATCTACACATGCTTTAACATCATTTAGCAATGTGCCATTCCAGTCCCAAATAATTAGTTTACTCATTATAAAATCGTTTATCGGATTTTTTAGAACTCATTTCTTCGGATTTTCCTTCTAACCAACCTATTTTAATATCTTGAATATTATCAATATTCGAAATATATGGCTTGATATCTAATAAAGGAGTTTCATTTAATACATCAATATTTTCAATGTGTAAAATATTATCTTCAATCTTCAATAGTTTAACAACAGAAATTCCTATTGGATTAGGGCGCTTGGGAGCACGAGTAGAAAATATTCCCCTTAATTGATCGTCCATAAATGGTTTTACTTTTAATTCATAACCTTTGGATTTATGAAATTGGTAAATTAAAATCACATGAGAAAAATCTTCCAAATCCTGTAAACCATCCAGGTATTCGGGCAATAATTCTATTTGCCCATGTGCTCCGCCAGCCCCGGTTGGTTGAATTGGCATTCCCTCTATTGAATTAAAGGGAGATTTTATTGTTCCTATAGGTTTTAAAACTAGTTTATCCATACTATTGATTTGAGAAAATAAAAGTAATAAAAAAGGCAGAAACTTATTGCGTGAAAGTGATCTTTCGGTTCCAGGCAATACAATTTTAAACAGATCATCTGTCCAGCTGATTTTACTGTCTATTACAATTTTCTGATACGGAAAGTATTTTACATCTCTTATGAGTTGAACATTAAAACATTATCAAATTATTAAAAATAGTAACACAATTGTAAAAGGTTACAAGTTTAATCTTTGGGCACGTTTTTGAATCAGTTCCTTAAATGATTCTTTAAAATCAACCGACAGGAAAGAAAAATCAATAAAATTTAATACTTTATCTAATTGTTTTGAAAATCTATTTAAAGAATTTTGTACTTGCTTCTCGGTAAGTTTTAATCTTTCTCCAAATATGTAAAAATCATTCAATTTAAAATTTCTCTTCCTGCCATTTAAGGTTAAAGCCATTTCTTCTTTATCATCCTTCTCAGGAATTACTAATCTGGTTGAAAGCATGTCGTAAGCAGGAGACAAACCTGTCATTCCTGTTCTATAATCTAATAAAGAAAAATTCTTTAAATGCATATCTGCATTACCTGTTAAAAACGAAAATACAGCTACTTCAAAAAAAGTTAATGCATCAAGTAAGGGATTTGATGAATATTGAAGTATTAGTTTTCCAACTTGTTCCATAGATGCCTTATACTTATCTTCTGTAAGCCTTTCAGATAGCTGGCAAAAATCTTCCATATGTAATTTACCTTTCTTATCCCGGTCAACACGTTTAGTAAGATATGCTAACTCTCCGGATTTCAATTTTATTAGTGAATGTGGAACGACTTTTATTTTGAATAAATCAGCCAAATGCATAGTCAAATCTTCGTTCTCAGGCAACTCTGGATAATTTACAGTTGGAGGTTTTAATATATAATCGCCCCATAAACCAACCAATGTTAATCTTGACGGCCTACCTCCTTTTTTATCTAAATGTAATGACAGCTTTGCTTGAACTCCTGGAACCGCAACACTAGTGCTTATAACTTTTTCTGCAAGTTTTGCCATTTCCAAGAATGAATAATCCAGTACTGGAGGTTCTTCAGTACCAAACATTTTTTTACTGCACCTAGGATGAAAATCTTTTATTCCCGAGTTATTTTCCTGATAGCAATATAAGCACTTGTTTTTCATTCCTCTTCATTTAATACTTTTACACTAACTGCACCTATGCAATCATTACAACAAGTAAGTAACAAACCCATACGATCACGTTCATCTATTTTCCAATGCTTTTGGGCAATATCTAATAACCAACCTTCCGGTATTAATCCATCGAAAAAGGGAAACATAGTATTTGAAGTATAAGCTCCTTTTGCCAATGGCAATGTCTTACTTATAGTTTTTGATTCAGAATTTTCGAGATACCTGGAATCATAAGTAAAGCGATAACCTGTTTCAGTTTCTTCAATTATACCACAAAACTGATCTTCAAAATATACTTTACCTTTCCTACTCATTATTTAACTTTTTAGATTCCACCGGTAACAATTCATGACCAAATAATGCTAATACCTGGTTTATCTTGTCCATTCGCAAGGTTTCCTTTCCTTGTTCTAAATCACGTATAAAACGTAATCCTACACCTGCTTTCTCTGCTAATTCTTCTTGAGTTAATCCAAGTAATTTTCTACGGCCTTTGATAAATTTTACTAATTTATTTTGCATAACTATACCTTTTCGGGTATAAAAACCACATTCAAATACAATTTTATACCTTTTCGGGTATAAAAACAAGTATTTGAATAAAAATATATCCGATCGGGTATATTTTCAGAATATATAAGTTGATTTTCCAAGAAAACTCAAGCGCCCATCTAAAATTCATATGCAAGATCAGAAAATCAAATAGCTATGTAAACCGATTATATTACTTATATTTTACTTTTATAAACCTCGGGTGGTAAATTGTTGCGTCTTTCTGAATATCTTCCCAAAAATTAAAGGTAATTGTATTATAACTTATTAATAATTCGCCGGGTTTAGATAAGTGGTAATGTGCCTTTGCATTGTAAGGTAACAATCCCTTCTCAGCATATTCGGGGCAAGTATATACTTCATTTATTTCACCAAACGGCCCCACCGGACTGGCACCGACCTGAATTCCAATTTTATCGGAAATTCCGAGTATAGTAAAAGTTAATAAATACCTTCCGTCTTCTATTGGTGTAAGGCTTAATTCATTTGATACTCCATCGGTTATTGGAAAAATATCTTCCTTATTCTTAACCCATTTTTTACCATTCCAAAAGGTCCATTTATTGACATTTTCGAAATTTGCAGGTAATGTTCGTGCTGCAATTAGCGATTTCTTTCCTTCAGCTATGCCATAAATATAAACATAGCCATCCGGATTAAGTGCATTTGCCTTTTCAGTGTTTACAAAAATACCACTGCCAAAATATATTCTGCCATATTTTTCATGAATAAAACCAAGGTCTGTTGCAATCTGTTCATACTCTTTTATTCCTGTTGAAGTTGGATTTTTAATCTTTAGCAATGCAATATTGGTTTGTTCAAAATCAAATACATTAGGCCCTGTTTTATGAACATGATAAGCAAAAATATACAATGCGTTTTCTTTCTCATGATTAATAAAACCATCTCCTAACCAAAAATATTCTCCCTCAACAAAATTTCTATTATTTGGAACAAAATATGATGTCGGATTTCCATTTTCATCTGTATTATATTCAAATGAAATTGCCTTTTTATCAGGCACATTACCTGTCATCCAGGCAGTAGTATTATTTACCATTACATTTCCCGGCTTTGGAATATTATTTTCAACCTCCCCAATATAAGTATCACTGAAAATAAACAATGTTCTTTTTCCTTCTATTTCCTGATTTTCTATACCATCTAAAGGAATAGAGAATATTCCGTCGGCCCCAAACCATCCTGAAGTTCTTTCCATTAAAGCTGTCCATTCAGGAGCTGGCTCGCTTGTAAAAGTCAAAGGTTTAACAGGCTTTTCTTCTTTTGATGTCTGATTACAAGCATTCATTAAGAATACAATCGCGACAGCCAATAGGATTATGTTTTTCATCATTAACAATTTTAGTTTTGAATCATTCCTGAAAAATTATTCTTCATTCAATATCAGCTTCATTGGTACGCGTAAAAAACGAGCGCGGTAAGCATCTACATTTTCAAATACATCTCTTACTCTTGTTGAATTAACGCAGTAAGAAACAAGTAATTCGTCATTTTCGATGTATTGAACATGTGCCAGAGCATTGTATGCATAAATATTCTTTGTGGAATCCAAACCGTGTTCAGGGGTATGATAAATGAATTTCTTATTACCAAAACCTTTATCCGGATAATCAGATGTATAGGTAAATATTTCTGTTCCACCCCTTTCCTGAGTTAATAAAATATATTTATCCTTGTATCTGAAGATGCTGAATTGTTCAGACACACCCAAATCTATTTCAATGGGTAAAGATTTTGAAATATCCTTATTCCAGCCATCACCTGTAGAATACTCCCAATTGTCATAAAATGTTTTACTGCTTAATGGAATCCTGGCAGTATGTACTTTAGCAATTCCCGGGAAATTTTTGGTACCATAAATATATACATACTCGTTATCAACCATTACACAATTCCCAAAATCAATCTGATATTCAGCATAATCATATCCAAGCTTTTTTGTTTCAATGTGCTTGAAATCAGGTAAAGTAAAACTATGCAGATCAACCCCACCTACCCTGAAAGCAAACATATCTTCAGTTAATTTATCGACTGCATCCTGTTCTTCTTCGCTTTTTTCAATTTTTATTTTCGCTGAAGGCTCATTGTACATGTTTAATGCGAAAACATATAAGGTATCATTTTTTACAAAACCATGGCCCGGCCAATACCAGCGATATGTGGTATCTCCGGGTTCATTTTCCGGTTCTATCAAACTTATAGGATTGTCATATTCTCCCCTATAAATAGCTCTTGTTTCAGTCTGGCCCTTATTAACAACCACAAAGCTGTTTCGCAGCATTGTAGTGTTCACATTACGAGAACCATCCACAACTTTACCCAGGAAGCAATCGCCCAGGAAAAAAACAGATGATCCATCGGGTAAGGGTACGGAGAATATTCCGTCAGCCCCGGTAATACCTCCTGAATCGATATTAAACATAGAACTAAACTTCTCATCTATAACAACTGTCATTTTCTCGCTATTGGTCACTTTCTTTTGGCAGGAAAATAATAAACCAATTAAGGAAATAACAAATAGTTTATTCACTGTTTTGACTATAAAAAATCTGTTTATTTTCTTCATCATATACTGTATTAGATTTGAAATAATATCTGTTGGTTAAATGGCTGAAAGTTAATTTATTCAGGAAAGTTCATTTTCTCCATTATATTAACAAATCTTCGATCATTTCTAATGGGATCGTACCAATGTTCAACCTGCATAAAGATGAGAAACCATGACTGTTGATTATAAGCATCTTCCAATAATTCAAGAGCCTTTTCATAGTCTTTCATTCCAATATGGATAAAAGATCGTTGAACAGGCGGTAAATAATTACTTTCTGCTGCCACTGTGTAATAATCAGCTAATTGTTTCGCCTTTTCATATTCTCCGGCATCACCTAATGCATGTCCTAATCCTCCACCTACTTCAACAGTACCATCAGATAGTTTAAATGCCTTTAAATAGGTATTGATTGCCTCATCGTGTTCCTTTAAACCATTATACGCCATTCCTAGCCAGTCGTAGGACCATGGAACTTCCGGATCCAGTTCAATACTTTTGAACATTAAAGTTTTCATTTCCTCAAAACGATACTGGAAATAGAGAAGAGAAGCTCTTCCGATCAAAAAATTATTATCCGAATCCATTGACATGATCGTATCAGATTGAGCCATAGCTCCATCAATATCGTTCATTGCAATTAACCACAGTGAATACCAATGCCTTGCACTTAGATTTTCAAAATCCTCCTTAATAGCCTTTAAAAAAGCCTGCTTTGATTCTTTCCATTTCCAATCAATAAAACTTAATACACCGGAGAGTTTATAAACTTCGGAATTAACCACACCGGTTTTTTCAATCTCATTTAAAGCATTCCTTGCTTCTTCAATGGCTATTTCTCTTGGTAAATAACCAAATACATAAAGAAGAATGTAAGCATCGGCATATCCAATATATGCATCAACATTCGATGAGTCTTCTGCAATCTGAGATTTATACATTTTTGCCAGATCAAGAAATTCATTTTTATATTTACTTCCAAGAGAAGTCATTGCTTCTTGATCAATTATAATTTCTTTCTTTTGACAAGAAATAAATATTACCAGGCTTAATAATAACGTACTAATTTTTTTCATTGTGGGTTTTATTCTTCGATATATTTATGTATGATTTTCTTCCATAATTTATATCCGTTTGCGTTCAAATGCAGGCCATCGATACTGTAATCGTAATTTAATTTTCCTGTATTATCTTTAAAGTAAGTCCATAAATCTATGTATGTAAGCTGATTTTCTTTAGCCAAATCAGCGAGTTGATTATTTATTTTTATTATCTCCGGATTTGGTCTTGTATAATGTAATCCATCATCAACCGGCAATACGCTTTGTACATAAATTTTTGTTTTCGGAGACTCTCTTTTGATTTGTTCAATAATCTTTCGATAATTGCTCATCACATGATCTGATGATTTACCATAAGCCAGATCATTTGTTCCTATTAAAATAAAGATTTTTTTTGGTTGGGATTCCGTTATTTCAGAAAGCCTTTCAAGGACCCCATCTGTATCATCTCCTCCAATTCCCCTGTTTTTGATATTTATATCATTAAATAATTCATGCCATTCACATTGATCGGTAATACTGTTACCAAGCATAATAATCTCATTTTCTGTATTCGGCAGCATCTCAAACTGTTCTTTACGATGATAGTAATATGCTTTCATCGCTTTGTTCCATGCCTCAATATCTTCAGCGAACTTGTTAAACTTTAAAATCTCTTCCTTTTCTGTTTCAGTTAAGATCGAACTCATTGAAGGCGGTTGATTTTCAGGAAGCGATCCCCATTCTTTATTTGGTTTATCACCCATAACTAATTCTATTTTCCCGCCTTTTATTATTTCTGAGTGATAAAACCAGGGATTATTCAATTCTTTACCGTTTAATTTTGCAGATTGAATATAAATGTTCTTTTTAGACGCATTCTTAGCATGAATTTCGAATTTTTCTCCCTGATAATAATTTTTATCAAGATGTATGGTAATTTTCTCAAATCTTGGGCTTCCTAACTCGTATATTGGTTTCACCGCAGCACCTCCATCCATTTGGAACAAGCCCATTGCACTCATTACATACCAGGCTCCCATTTGCCCCTGATCTTCGTCTCCCAGCCAACCACTATGAGGATCTGCTCCATAATAATTCTCCATGATTTCGCTTACCCATTTTTGTGTTAACCAGGGTTTTCCTGAATAATTAAATAAATAAGCAGCCTGCATATTGGGTTGGTTTCCATGATTCACAGGCAGAACTCCCATTCCGGTTAAACTGTTTGATCCCAAATGTTCCGAGTTAAAATTATGTGGAGCGGAAGTTGCAAACCCCTTTTCTAAACGCTTATTAAATTCTTCTTTCCCTATTAAATTTATTAATCCGTGCAAATCATGTGGCACAAAATAAGTATATTGCCATGCATTCCCTTCTACCCATCCGGGCCCGAGCCATGAAACCTGCCCAAACTCACTAAAATTATCTACCCAAGAGCCATCTTTATGTTTTCTTCTCATAAAACCAAACGATGGGTCAAAGACATTCTGATAGTTATATGCTCTGTGCATAAACTGTTTATACTCTGTTGTTTTATTTAATGCCCTGGCAAACTGTGCAACCGTCCAATCGTCATACGCGTACGCCAAAGTATTTGAAACAGGCCCGTCTTCATCGGGCACAAAACCATGTTCCAGGTATGTGTTTAAATGCCGGTTCCCGACATAACCTCCCGCTTCATGTGGTTTTCCCTGGATTGTCTGTAATTTATAAACTGCATCCCATGCTTTATTTATATCATAATTCCGAATTCCTTTTTGATATGCACTTACAATGAGTGAAATTTGATGGGAAGCTACCATAATAGCCGAATATTCAATACCGGTTGGTCCTTTAGGCAGCCATCCTCCTTTATCATAAATTTCCAGAAAAGAGTTTACCCAATTATTAGCTATATCAGGAGTTGCTAAAGTCCAGAGTTGATTTAGATTCCAGAATGTGATCCAAAAACCATCACTTCCATATATTGGTTTCGAAGGATCCTCCAGTTGTTGAACCTTTTCATACATATCCATATATTTTCCATTCACATCGCTCCAGGTAGTTCTCCCGGCATAGGCCCTGTATAAATTTGTATAAAATTTGGTTTTATCTACCTCCGATCCGCCTTCTACTTCAATAACCGATAATAAGTCATTCCATTGTTTTTTTGAATCAGAAACAACTTTATCAAAATTCCAATTATAATTGTTAAGCTCTGTTTCTAAATTTAATCTTGCCTGCTCAATGCTAACCAGGGATATACCTGATTGCACCATAATTTGCTCCCCTTCTTTTGTTTCAAATTCCACAAATGCTCCAACATCTCTATGTCCAAATCCGGATGAAACCCTTTCTGTATTTCTCACAATGTCTTCCTTCACCCATCCGTTTAATGATTTAAAAGGCTTGCTAAATCGCATTACAAAATGCAATACATATTCGTTGTAGTTAGCCTTTCTTAAACTTTGCTGATAAGATACTCCTTCAATTTCAGTATCGCTTACTTTTTTTATTTCAGTATAAAATATCTCAAAGCCATATTCCGATGGTATCTGAAGGTCGATTAAAATCCTTGCAGAATCATTTTTAGGGTAAGTATATCGTTGAAATCCGGTTCTGGTTGTAGTAGTTAATTCAGCTTTAATATTGTAATCATCCAGAAATACGGAATAGTAGCCGGCTGAAGCTTCTTCATTTTGGTGTTTAAATGTTGATCGATAACCACGTTCAGGATGTTTCTCTGTTCCGGGGTTTACTTTTAAAGTACCCACAGTTGGCATAGTCAATAACCCGGCCATAGTCCATGAATGAATGTGACTAAAACCAGCTATATTATTGATATCATATTCATATCCTGCTTTCCAGCCTAATTCCTGATTATCAGGGCTTAATTTTACCATTCCGAATGGTACCGTAGGACCCGGAAACAAAATCCATCTTGAATTATGTGTCCCAATCATCGGATCAACATAATCTACCGGCTTTTTATTTACCTGTGAAAAACTAAAAACTGCAATAAAAATTAAAACTGATGTGATAAATATTTTTTTCATATTATGATTCTTTGAGCCTAATTTTCTATTATCATGGTTGTTTTACCATTCTCGGTTTTAAGAGTATAATATTCTCCTTTGTATTTTACATGATATAGCGTGCCGGAAAAGTTTAGCTGTCCATTAGTTTGAATTATTTTGCCATTAATATCAGGATAAAAACCAAAGAAATTCTTTAACATAACCTGTGACATAGCAATACCTGAGGAAGATTCCCGGTTATGCCATCCTCTTTGGGCTATCCGAACTTTCGCTTTTTTATTCATTTTATTCTCGCCCCATAATTCATGTGCCTGGGCCCAAATTCCTTCGTTCGTAACCGGTTCGATATTATGATAAAAATCTAACGCTTTTTGTGGAAATCCTAGTTGAGTTAAAGCATCCATCGTACCAGCCGGCCATCCGTCAAAAGCACCTAAGGGCCCATGGTCTGCCCTGTCTGAATCTTTAGCCGCAATATCTTTTAAAGATTGTGCGCGCATCCAATTATCTGTAATTAACTCTCTGTAAACAAATTCCATCATTTCAGATTTTATATTAACAGGAATATCATCAGGTATATACCTTCCCATAAACATAAAATCAAGACAGTGCCTTACTTCAATTTTCTTACCATCAGGATATAAGCTATACCATACTCCATTTCCGGCATATAATTGCAACAGCCTTTCTACCATTTCATCAGCTTCGATGTGTAATTCCTTTGCTTTTTGCGGCTTCCCTTTCAATTCAAAGAAATTTGCTGTTTCACGCATCATCCAGATATAACCGGCATTAAAAGATGGTACTATATGTTTGTAAGTTGGTACACATTCAAGCAGATTCCACTCATCATCTCCAAAATCAGCCAGTTTGTAAATTTCATCTTGAGTGTTTGGTTGTCCGTATATTGAAATTCGCTCCCAGTTTGTTGCATAGTGTTCCAAGTGTTCTAATACTGTTTTTCCTTCAAGCTCTTTATCCAGAAATTCATAATCTCCCGAAACAGTGATATATGCACGAATCATTTGAAATAATGCCCAATAGTTTGCTGAATATCCATTACCAACACCTTTGCCCCCTTGATTATCCTGTCCGTAGAACTTTGAAGGGTCAATACTAATCCAGGAGCTTAGATGTTCTTTCATCATCGCCGGGTCAATTGTTGCCCATAACGTGGACCATTCGGTAATATCCCAAAAAAATGTAATTGAGCCACCCCACCTCGGCCCACCGGTTAAAAATACTTTATCATGCTGTGGAAGATTGGTGTGTGTTAAATAAAGCATTGTTAGCGGCCCGGTATAATAAACTTTCTTTGCTATTTCGTCATTAGTTTCAAGAACAGGAAAAGTTCCCGAAAGCATCTCATTTTCAGGATTAAATAAACTATACCAGCGTTTCTCCCATTCTTTTTCTATTTGACTGAAATTTGAATAAAAATTAGTTGTAAGACTTTCCAATTCCGATTTAATATCATCTTCATTATCACCATACACCATTACAAACTGAAAATCAAATGAGCTACCAGGCTCTATACCGGATTCAAGTTCTACTGTAGCTCCACTATTATATGCATTTAGCTTTACATGCGGATTAACTACTTTGAATCCCGTTATAGCCTCTGTTTCTGTGTCATGAATTAGAATACAGCCATCATCTATTTCGGTAAAATATTTACTACATTCCAGCAATTCTATATCAGATGGCCAGTTTGTCGTTAGTTTTTTCTTTTGTGGTTTTCCATTTATAAGTTCGGTTACATAGGCATCTTCTTCATCAATTGTTTTACCTATGAAGTGCCTTGCATTTTCTACTTCATCATCTCTAACCGTAGTTTTACCTTCCATTTTGGGATAAGGGTACCACCACTGCCAATCGCCGGTATACTTAGAAATAAACCCGATAAGATCTTGCTCGATTTTGATCGTTTTCATGGAATCAGATTCATTTGTAATCTTTATGTTCCACATTACCGCGTTCTTTTCAACAGGCATCCTTGTGCTACTTTCTATCCTAAAACTTTCAAATTTGGCCCTTCTCAAGGCTTGATAAGGTTGCCAGCGAAATTCTTTAACCAAAGGAACTCCGCCATTTAACTTAAAAATCCCGGTATGATAACCACCGGCATAAGGTGCTGCTGCCAACCAGCTTATTGAACTCATATCGGGATTAGTTAGTGCCTGGCTTTGGAAATTTCGAACCGATGGCTCCATATCCACAGTATCAACTGATACCCAATTTCCTGAAAGTTCTTCAAGATTGGGAATATTATCATAAATTGAACTCGATTTTTCTTGTTTACAAGCACTTACAAACAATAAAAAAATGATTAGCTGAATGAAATGTTTCATAGGAGATGGTTGTTTTAAATTAAGTCATTTTTTGTAATGCATATGCATATGCTCCTAAAGATGTAGCTTTACTCGCTCCCAGTTTTGTGAATCCAACACCAATTCTTGGCATGCTGTCGTATTTTACTTTTTTATCATAACCGGGAACCTTTAAATCTACCACCTTACCTTTTGCATACGAATCAAATGTTAAGGGATTATCGATATCAAAAACTTTAAACGACAAACGATTATTTTTTTTGCCCATAAGGTCTTCCAGTTGCCGGTTAAGTTCTTTAAACATTGCAGGAGCAAAAAGATTGGCAGCCGCAATAATTCCTCCTCCAATTGCAACCAAACCATCAACCAGTGTTACAACATTGGCAATAGAACTTCCGAGATTTTCGCCATAAACATAAAAAGCTTCCTGCGCTGCTTCATAGTTACCAGCCACTTTTCTTTTGGCTATGTTATAAATATCTTTGGGCATTAAACCAGGATTAAATTCCAGTCCTGCCCTTTCTGCATAGATTCTTTGTATAGCTCTTGTACTAACGCTTTCTTCCGCATTCCAATTTGGATTATATTTATTTAAGGTATTATGAATTTCGGCACCGCAAGAGTTATCCCCAACAATTAGTTCCTGGTTTAAAACTATGCCACAACCAAACCCCGTACCAAGTGTTACTCCAACTAAATTACGATGTTGCAATATACTTCCTGCGTCTTTTAGTTTTTTATTAACATCGGGCAGAATACCTGATAAGGCTTCACCATATGCATATAAATTACCATCATTATTAATAAAAACCGGAACTTTAAACTTTTGCTCGAGCATGGGCCCCATTGGAACTCCACCTTTAAAAGCCTCAAAGTTTGGCAAATCGCCTATTATTCCCTGATCGTAATCTGCCGGCCCGGGAAATGCAAAACTAATCGCGTCCGGTTTCCGGTTAATTTCTTTTTCCAAAAATTCAAACCCGTGGATAATCGTGTGCAAACATTTATCTAAATTATCCGCGTTTGAAGGTAAGGTCATTGGCCCGGCAATTTCCTTATTTCCTTGTAAAGCAGAAAATACAAAATTAGTTCCCCCTGCATCAAGGGTTAAAACAATACGCTTATCATTATCTGTATCAATCATGACTAATTAATTTTTTGAAGCATAAAATGCAGAATAACTCACATAAATTATAGATGCAACTAAAACGAACAGGCTTTGAGTAACACCAAAACTATCACTTATAAGTCCCATTATTGGAGGAATTATTGCTCCTCCACATACCGCTAATATGATCATTCCGGATATTTCATTTGCATACTCCGGCTTATTCTCAACGGCAATTGTGAAAACAATAGGGAAAATATTAGAAAAGCCTAAGCCTGTAATAAAGATTAATACCCAGGCCAGGTTAAGGTTATTAATCAAAATCAATGCAACCAAACCGGCTAAGGTTATAACCGCACTTACTATAAAAAACCTAATAGTATTTATTTTTCGCAATAAAAAAGCACCTGCTAACCTTCCGACCATTAAAGAAGCAAAATATATACTAATACCTAAGCTTGCTTTTTCAATGGTAATAGAGAATTTTACACTTAAAAAGTTTGCAATATTAGAATTTATTGCTACATCGAAACCTACCATAAAGAAAACAGAAAAAATCATAACCAGCACGAACTTTACTTTGAATAATTTCAATACAGTTCTTAAGTTTGCCGGCTCTTTTTCCGGTTTCGACTCTTCTATTTTAACAGAACCCAACCAAAGTGCTGTTAAAAATGATAATATAGCATATAAAGGAAAGATCAACTTCCAGTTTCCTGTATAAGTTGCGAATGCTGTAGCAATAATAGGCCCTAACATAGAAGCTATGGCCTTTATAAATTGTGACAAACTTAGGTTTGCTGCTTTATTATTTTTTGATGATATGTCGATTAATAAAGGGTTAGCCGACACCTGTAAAATCGTATTACCTATACCAAGAATAATAAATCCGATTACAGCGGTTAAATATGAATAATGAATAAACGGAACCAGCATTCCGATTCCGGTAACAAGCATTCCGGTATTAACCGTAAAACGTTTTCCCCTGCGATCCTGAAAAATTCCGGTAGGAATTGCCAATAAAGCAAACCAAACAAAAACCATACTGGGAAGAAGTTGGGCTACACTATCCGATAAATCAAAGTCTTTTTTAATATAACCTGTAGCCACACCTACAAGGTCCACAAAACCCATTACATAAAATGATAATAATACGGGAGCGAGATGTCTAAAGGAAGCTTTTTTGTTCATGAGATATCAAAAATTAATTATGTAATAAAATCAAGTTTTTTAATATTTTAATAGTTGGTTCTAACATAAGCTTTAATAATACCAACTTGTTTACCTTCACTAACTCCATAAGGTTTAATAGTATACCTACCTACTTTTGCAGGTACAATAAAAGTTTCTGCATAATGGATTATAAAAGGTTCAAAATTACCATCCGGGCTTTCAACAATTGCCTCTTCGCCTTCGACCAGGTTTAATACTTGTACTCCGCCATTTGTATTATGATTTGTAAGCTTACTAAACCAGAACCTTCTTGTTTCAATAAATTCTCTTTCATGCAAACCGGTTCTTTCTTCTGTCCAACCATCTCCTTCATCTATTTTTTCTATTCGATTCACCAGGTTAGTTTTTGTCCAAGGTGTTGTGCGATCCCACTGAATTACATTCTTTCCATGTTCAAGATTTATGGGCCGTGGTTTTCCATCCAACCCTAAGCGGCCCCAATCCCATAATTTAAATGTAAAAATATAAGGTGTTGAACTAATTTCCAGAACCATGGAATCTACTCCTGAACAATGAATTGTTCCTCCCGGGATTAAAACATGATCGTGTTTTTTAATATCCCAGGTTTGAACATGTTTATCTGCATCAAAATGAGTACCTTTTTCCTGAGCCTCTTCAAGTTCTTCCATCATTTGCTGCGGGTTTATGCCTTCTCTTAAACCCAAATAAACTTTAGCTCCAGGTTTAGCATCCATTAAATAATAACTTTCGTCCTGTGTATAGGGAATACCAAATTTTTCTTGTATATATTCAGTTAAAGGATGAACCTGTAAACTTAAATTTCCACCATCCATTGTATCCAAAAAGTCGAAACGAATTGGAAATTCATCACCAAATCTTGCATGTACCGCATCGCCTAATAATTCTATCGGTTGATAAAAGACCAGGTTTATAGATGGAATTTCAACCAAAGTTTCGTTGAATTTAAATAGCAAACTATTTTCTTCGGGGACACAATTGAAACACCAAGCAAAATTATCTACATCTTTATCCAAATCACAAACTTCTTTCATCCATTGTCCCCCCCAAGGCCCAGGGTCGAAGAAAGGCATCAAACTAAATGGCCTTCCAGCCGCTTGTTTTAATGCATTCCTCATTAAATCGCCATCAATCAATTTTGGATTTTTATGATCATTTGTATCCAGAATAAAATCCCAATTATGCATTAATTTTCGTTTTAACCTGTCTTGTACTCTCCAGTCAACAAAAAAACCACGTTTATATTTGGCTTCAAAAGTCTCGTTTTTATTATTTACTCCAAAATTATTCACTTCATTTCTACGCATTCTCTGTTGAATTTCCCAGCGAGCCATATCTGCATAAACTATAATATCAGGATCTTCAACCAGTAAAGATGCTCCATATCCAACTATTATTGTTTTTCCGTTATACGAAGGAATTCTGTTTTTAGCTTTTTCCAGTTCAGAGTTATCAAAAAAATCTATAACATTTAATCTTGTTAAAAAACCAAAGATCCGATCATCTGTAACATCTTGTTGAGTAATTTCCCTGATTTGTTCTTCCGGTTTCATTAAATCAGCTGTATTGATCAGATTATTGTAACTCAACTCATTTTTAACCCAGTTTAAAAGTTTATCATAATAAATACCCTGATAACATTCAAAAACAAGTGTATTGCTTCCACTTGAATTGCCTAATAAACTATTTAATTTATTAGTTATAGCTGTCCAACCAACATTAATATCTTTGGGATCACTATGGATCTCTATAAATGGAAATTTATTAAAACTCATCTACTCGCGTTTATTTTTTAATATCCTGTATTCTGCGTTAATTTTTTATTTAAATCTATTTCCCGTTGTGGTATCGGAAATAAATAATGAATATCCTGTGGATTTACATTACTTTTTCCTGAAGCCTGAACAACTTCAATCAGCTTTCCAAAACGTTTTAAATCATTATATCTGCTACCTTCCATCACAAACTCAAGTCTACGTTCATTTAAAACCGCATCACGAAATTCCGAATAGGATAATCCGGACAAATCAGGTAAAATGTTTTGTTCAACCACTCCATTAAATCTTGCTCTTTTTCTAACTTCATTTATTGCATCATAGGCTTCGGTTGTCGGACCATTGTTTACTTCGTTTAAGGCTTCTGCATACATTAATAAAACATCGGCATAACGAATATAAATTACATCGGAATTTGTACTATTTCCTCTGGGTTCTGCTTCCTGATCCCAAAATTTTCCAATATGCGGGTCGAAGTTAACAGTTGTTCCGTCCGAATATGTATATGAGGTTATGAAAGTAACTGCCCTCCTTCTATCCAAGGGATCAAAACTATTGTATAAATTATCAGTGGGCTGTTCCCAACCATGTGCATTTTCCGGTCCTTCGCCATCAACATCTAGTCCTGAAGGTAGCAAGCGGACGTGATACTGGTTTGGTTTAAATCCCTCACTTAAAGTACCACTATAATTTACTGCAAAAATTATTTCGCCTGAATTCATATTTGCAATCTTGAAAATATCAGCATAATCGGGCCATAATTGGTATACGTGAGAGTCAATTACTTCAGATAACTTATCCGATGCATTAGAATAATCACCTTTTGTAAGATAAACTCTTCCTAATAAAGCAGTTGCCGCCAATGGAGTTGGCCTTCCGTTTCCCACACGGTAATTTGTTGATAAATTCTGTTCTGCATATTCCAAATCAGTAATAATGATATTATATACATCATCTTCACCAGATCTAGGGATAAAGGCATCATCGGCACTTTCTGTCGAAGTAGTTTTTAATGGTACATCTCCAAAATATTTAACGAGTTCAAAATACATCATTGCACGAATAAAACGAGCCTCTGATAACAAATGTAACTTTCTATTTTCCGCAAAATCAATATCCGGGACCTTATCAATAACCACATTTGCAGCGTTTATTGTTTTATATAGATCTTGCCAATAAAGTTCTATTCTAAGATTATCTGCTGTAAATCTAAATTCTGATAAGTTTCTGTACTCTGCTGATACCAGTGTTTCGTAACAATTATCTGATAATAAATCCTGAAAAACCCAATAATCATTAAAGAAAATACCACCAAAACCATTATCCCATAAATAATCCGTACCCACGGTTAAATAATCGTACAAAGCATTTACTGCAGCAACAGCATCTTCTTCTGTTTTATAATAATTAGCTGACGTAATTAAGGATTCAGGATCTTCTTCCAAAAAATCGCAAGAACTCATTAATAATATACCTATAATCATATTTATTAATAGCAACAAATTACGAATCCTTTTTTTGTATATATCCGATTTACTTTTCATAAAGCCCAGGTTATAGTTTTAAAGAAATACCTAATGTATATAGCTTTGTTGAGGGATAAGAGCCATAGTCTGCTCCCATACTTAAATTATCGTTTGCAAATCTGCTAACCTCCGGATCATATCCTGAGTAAGAAGTTAATGTATATAAGTTTTTAGCACTAACATATAACTGTAGCGAAGAAATCTTAATACGATCCAATATTTTTTTGGAGAAAGTATATGATAATGTAACATCCTTAACACGTAAATAGCTTCCGTCTTCTACCTGAGCATTGGATAAAGTATATGCACGTGGTGTTGCATTTGCCCTTGGATATTCGTTTGTTGGATTGGTTGTTGTCCACCTGTCTAGAGCAGCAACCGAGTTATTTCTGTTTCCATCAAAACTTTCCAGCGTAAAACGGTTAAAGTTCACAATTTCATTCCCATATACACCTTGTATATAAATATTTAATGTAAATGATTTATAGCTAAATGTATTAGTAAGCCCATAAGTAAAATCCGGATTTGCATTACCTAATTTAACTTTATCTGATTCATTAATTACTCCATCTTCATTAACATCTACGTATTTTCTATCTCCATAATCCGGAGTATAATCAGTAAAATAAGGTAATGATGCAGGATCTTCGTCCAATTGTATTATACCGTCGGAAAGGTAACCATAAAATGTTCCTATTGACTCACCTTCCGTTATTCTGGTCCATCCGTTAATTCCAAGAATACTTTGGCCAACCAAATCATCTTCGCCTGTAAGTTTGGTAATTTCATTTTTGTTCATTGCAAAGTTGAATATGGTGTTCCAGGAAAAATTGCCGACGAAATTTGCTGTATTCGCAGTAATTTCAAAACCGTAATTTTCCATATTACCAACATTTGTATAAGCATATTTATACCCTGAAGTATAAGGTACAGGTGCATTCAGTAATAAATCATAGGTTTCTTTATGATAGAAATCTCCGGTTAAACTTATTCTGTTTTTATAGAAACCAATATCCAGACCAACATTAATTTGCTCTGTAGTTTCCCACTTTAAATTACTATTCTCAAAAGATGAAGGCCCTGCCCCTACGGCAATTTCATTCTCTCCAAAATAAGCTTCTGTTATTTCCAACAATCCTAGTGAGCTATAAGGAGGAATACCCTCATTACCTACCTGACCATACCCGGCCCTAAGTTTTAAATTACTGATTTTTGAATCTCCATTCCAGAAATCTTCCTGGGTAACTCTCCAGGCTACCGAAAAAGATGGGAAAAATCCATATTTATTACCCGATCCGAATTTGGATGAGCCGTCTAATCTACCCGTGAGAGTAAGTAAATACTTTTCTTTATAATTGTAATTAACTCTTGAAATTACAGATTGCATTTGCCAACCGGAAGTACCACTTAACATTAATGTTTTTTGGCTTCCCATTTGAATTGCATTATAACCTAATCTATTATCTTCAAAATCGGAGCTTGCTGCATACTGATATTCGGAGTCAAATTCTTGTAAGGAATGACCAATCAAGGCATTTATGGAATGATCATTTATCTTTTTATTGAAATTTAAAGTATTTTCAATTAACCAGGTATAACCATTGGTTGATCCTAGTGCTGCCTGGCCATTTGAAGCTTCGGCGCGTTTTAAATAATTTGGAACAAAAGACTTATCGGTATTAAAATAGGCATCTCCTCCCAACGAACTCCTGAATTTAAGATAGTCTGTTAAATTCCATTCCAGATAGAAATTACCAATAAACCGGTTAGCTATATTTATTTGTTCTGTTTCCAAAGCATCTGCAACGGGATTCCCTACCGAAGGTTTTGAAGTGTTATTTTCGTAAATATAATTACCTTCTTCATCATAAACATCCAATCCCGGATTAAATTCTAATGCCCAAGATGTTACACTGGATGGAATGGCAGCTTCATCATCAGTTACAACTCCATTTAAAACACTTCTGTTAATATTTATTGAAGTACCGATCTTAACATTATCCTTTAAGTTATTCGCCAAATTAATGCGTAGGTTACCTTTCTTAAAGTCAGAACCAATAATGATTCCATCCTGGCTAAAATAATTCAAGGAAATTGCATACGTAGTTCGCTCTGTTCCTCCGGAAAACGACAATTGATGGTTTTGAATTGGTGCAACTCTAAAAATTTCCTCTTGCCAATCGGTTCCTTCTCCAAGATTTGTCGGACTTGCATATATTAATTTTCTGTCAACACCTGCATTATCTGCTGCTTCATTAGCTAATTCTGCTAATTCTCTTGCTGTCAACATTTCAATCTTTTTCCTAACCTCCTGAATACCTGCGTATCCATCATATGATATGCTAAATTTTCCTTTTGCGCCTTGTTTTGTTGTAACCATTATTACTCCGTTAGCACCTCTTGCTCCGTAAATTGCAGTTGCTGAAGCATCTTTTAATATTTCAACAGACTCAATATCATTTGGATTTAAACTTGTTAAGGGATTTAATTGAGGTCCTTTCACTGCTCCCGTCGAGCCCAGAGTTGGATCACTAATAATTGGAACTCCATCAATAATATATAATGGTTCATTTGTTCCATTTATTGAGCTTGTTCCTCTGATTCGGATCGTTGTAGCTGCACCAGGCTGACCCGAAGTTTGCGTTACAACAACACCTGCAGCCTTTCCTTGTAATCCTTGATCCAACGAAGCAATGGATGTAGTAATAATGTCCTCGCCTTTTACCGATGAAATTGAACCTGTTAAATCACTTTTCTTTTGGGTTCCATAACCAACTACGATTACTTCATCCATTTCAAGAGCTGACTCTGTAAGTACTATGTTATAATTGGTCTCTTTTCCGAGTTTGATTTCCTTTTGATTATACCCTATAAAGCTAATAATTAGAGAAGAATTTAAAGGAGCATCTAATTTAAATTTACCATTTATATCCGTTACGGTTCCTATGGAAGTATTTTTTACCTGGATATTTGCACCGGGAAGTGGTAAACCATCACTTTCAGAAGTTACCGTACCTTGAATGGTTGTAAAGTTTTCATCCTGAGC
Source organism: Bacteroidales bacterium (assembly GCA_028282785.1). Taxonomy (GTDB): domain Bacteria; phylum Bacteroidota; class Bacteroidia; order Bacteroidales; family UBA12077; genus UBA12077. The sequence goes on from JANQHE010000037.1 coordinate 235,434, forward strand.
AACTATTTGCCCTATAAAAAACAAACTTATAAAACCTAAAAAAAAAATCCTTTTCATAGGATATGTCAATTAGTTAAGATAGGAAACCCCGGTATTAACCAGGGCCTCCAAGAAATATTGCGTTATTTATCCCAAGTTACATCGTTACAAGTCCCTGCTGGGCCAGCGTCATCTTCAGCTCCATTTTGATACGGATCAAAATCACCACTTCTTGCTGTTGCGTAAAAAACCTTTTCGTAGTTTTCAACCGGCTCATAAGGTACTGTTTCGCTTCCTGTATTAAATGCATCTAAACCATAATAAACAACATCGCCTCTCAATTCTTCGTGATCGATCGTTGTAATCATTATTGTATCGCGTACATCTTCTAAGAAAGCTCCGGTTCTGGACAAAATCAACATTGAATCTGCTTCGTTAAAATTCCAGTAACAATGGTTATACCACAGGTCACTGAAATCATCAACTTTAGCACCGATACTTTTATCATAACTACCGTCTTCGTAGAATCTATAAATATCATCGGTATAAACATCAGAAATATCATTTTCATTGGTTAATTCACGAATTTCTTCTGATAGCAACCAATCATATTTTAATAATAACTGTGTAACCGTAAGCTCCACATCTACAACCAAATCTTTTGAAACTTCTTGCCCATCATTATCGATAGCAGTAAATTGAATTGATAAAATCGGATCAACGTCTTCTTCCGAAACCGTATGTGTATAAGTAAAAGTTAACGTAGTAAATTCGTCAGGAGTACCAAAAGCTGTACCATCATGCAAGGTAGTTACAACAACTTTATTTAAACCTGCTTCAGCAACAACGGTCACATTTACGGAAATTTCTTCACCGGCTTTCGCCTCTATAAGCTCTTCACTTAATGTTATTGTCGGGGGCGCAGAATCATCATCATCATCACATGAAGTAACAATGAATAAAGCGGCAAACAATAATACCGCCAGGTTAGCAAAAACACTTTTCTTCATAGTTCATATTTTAAGTTAGTAAAATGGCATATGTTCATATGTATGCACAAACTTAATGATAAATTTTATTATGTCCAATTTATTTAACATATTTTTTAAGTTAGTTTAAAGATTTAATTATCTATTTTATTTAGAGATACCCGTATAAACTTTGGACGATAAATACCAGCGTCCTTATAATGATCGGAAAGTTTAAAAGAATTTGTATTATAAGAGATCAGAATACCCCTTTCATCTATAAACTGGGGATGTACAACCGCATTATAGGTAAATATATCACTATTTAAACTATCTAATGGAGTGGTATATAAGTGTTTTTTATTGGTCCAACCCGTGTATGGTTTTTGAGAACTATATACATGAATCTCCGGGCTCAACCCTCCATCCTGAGTAAAATAATAATATATATCATTTAATTTTATTATCGAAAATTGTTCTGATCCGTTTATATCTGCCATTGGTTTTGAATCTTCAGGATTTTTTGTCCAAACCTCTCCATTAAAAAATTCCCATTTATCATTTACATTAGCTATACCTACCCTGGCCACATGTGCTTTCCCTTCGCATAACCCGTATATGTATAAAAAATTTTCGTCCTCTAACACTGCATGCCCATAGTGTACACCATTTTTCAGTCCGTAATCAATGATTTCAACCTTGGTTTCTTTTAGATCGGGAAGCGAATATGTAAACAAAGCTGTACCCTCCCAACTAAATCCCCACATACCTGTATCTACCTGATGAAATTCAGATGCAAATATTTTTAAATAATTATTGTCAACAAAGCCGTCTCCCGGCCAATACCACTGTTCATATTCAGATATTTCAAAATCAGACGCAAGAACCTGTGGAGGAATCATTACAGACCTGTTCACATAACCCGTATCATTAAATATGAACTCAAAATTACTACCATCTTGAACAATAAATGAATTTCTTATATATATCGGATCAGTTTTAGTTCTTGTATTATCATCGTTTACCGCTCCAACGAATGTATCCCCAAAAATCCATATGGTCCTTCCATCAGGTAGTAATACAGAATATGTTCCATCACCTCCTGTAAAACCATCTCCTTTTTGATAAAAATATTCATTGAATTCATCATCGATTACAACACTTTTTTTTTCTTCCTTATTTACGCAAGAAACCAGAACAGTACCGATAATGGTACCAATTATAAATATCCTTTTCATTCTTAACTTTTGTATCTTATATAATTATTCTCTTTCGCTCTCTACTGTATAAACTATGCTATCTGACCGATAGTAACCCAAATTAAACTCGATAGGCCGTCTGCCCGGATCATATACAAACCTTTTCCTTTTTAAGATCGGGTCGCCTATTTTTATATTGAGTCTTTTTGCCAGTACTCTATCTGCGGCAACTGCGGTAATTTCTTCTTTTGAAAGCTTTGCAACCACGGCATAATCATTTTGAAGTATTTCATATAATGGCCGATTAAAATTCTCCGTGCCTGATAACCCGATCCTTGGATGAAAATACGAAACAAAATAAACAAAAGGCCCATCTTTACTTCCGCGTAACCTTTCCATTTTTAAGATTTTCGAATCTTCCGGTATTCCAAAAAACTCTGCCACTCGTTTGTCCGGATTTACCCAGGTCAATTTTATATCGTAATTAACCACTTCTATCCCTTTTGATCTCATTTCCTGCGTAAAGCTCATCCAGTTTTTTGCTTTACTATCTACGGGACGTGTAACAATGGTTCCTACTCCCTTTTTTCGAAACAAAAGCCCTTCATAAACTAATTTATTTGTTGCTTGTCTTAAGGTATTTCTGGATATACCTAATTCGTTTGCCATTTCTATTTCATTTGGTAATAACTTTCCATTCTGATATTCAGGCATAGCTATTAATTTCCTAAGTAATTTTTCAACCTGTACATAAAGAGGAATTGAACTGTTATGATCAATAAACAATTTCATAATATATTATCCGTATTTAAAACTAAGTAAATTCACAAGTTACTTGTTCAAATGTATGAACATAATTTAAATTTAACAACAGATTCATGAATTTTAATTGATAAATAGAAAATGAATCGCATTTGTCTATCGGCAGTTTATATTGTTTGGTTACTAAAGACAACAAAATCCTTACTAAAAAAATGTTTGGAGGTATTGGAAAATATTGTGTACTCATACTAAAAGGAAATTCAGTTTGAATTTTTAATGTCCTATTTGGACAGTGAGACTAACGAAAGCGAGTAAAAAATAAGAGGCGTTATTCTTAATTTACTTTGATTCTAAATCGAAAGCAGTTTTAATAATATCCCAAACATAATATTCCCATTGCTTTTGTCTGAAATCAAACCATTGTTGCCTGTAATCAGAGTTTTCAACCAGATTTTTAAAGTTGGCAAACGGTTTACGCATGTTAAGTGCCTTTACTAGCTTGTCCTGCATTCTCTCATCCCTAACTTCACCAATAAAATATTCCATCACCTTAAATGAATCGTATGATTGCATAGGTTCAATTTCGATACAATTAGTCCAGTTCTTATGCTTTAGTTCTAAATTGTCCGCAGATTCACCTGTCATCAATTCAAATTCTTCAGAGTCTTGAGCCATAAATTCCGGTATACTTTCAATTTCCAGTGTACCAGGATTAAAGTAGCATATTAAACCAGCTAATAAACTATCCGTAATCTCCGAAACAATTTTTTTATATTTTTTTGAAATTTCTTCCGGCCCGGGTTCTTCATAGATTTCATTCACAACAAATTGATAAAGCTTCTCCAGCTTGTTCCTATCATTTTTGATGGTTTGTAAAATAGTCAAAATCTCATTCATTAACTGGTTTGTATTCATGGCTTTAAATATTGTTAGCATTTCAACTAATCCCAATTGAGTTTTTTAAACTCTTCTTTCATTGCCGGACGATTTTTATATTTATTTAGCAATGATTCTTTAAGTGCTTTGGCAGCAGGTAATCCACCTTTTAGTTTTGTCATTTGCTTTATATAATTCACCAACTCTCTATAAACATTCCTACCTGTATGTTCAGCTTGAATTTCAATGGCAGTTTTGTAATACTCCAATAATTCGGCTGGATATTTTGTTTTAAGATACCTGGTATATTTAATAATGGTATGAATACTGTTTGAGGAACTGACTATTCCAAACAACTCATCAATCATTTGTTCTTCAATATATATCCCGGCTAAATCATCTAAGGATATTCCTCTGTAGTAGCCCCGTTTTTTATTTTTTAATTCGGTAATTAACTTATTTCGCTGTTCAATCCAACCCTCTTTGCCACTCGTGTGCTTGTAAACTCTGAAATATTTAATATCTGAGGTATTTCCACAAACAGTTCTCTTGCCAGTTTATTGTATTTATACATCTCTTTTTGCTCTTTGTATAATTCAAGTAATTGGTCCTTCCATTTATGAACAATGCCCGGAGCGTCTTCCTGTTCAGCAACTTTAATACCTTCAAGTATTAACTTTTCGGCTTTTTCAGGGGTATTTTCCGACAAAGCTTGTTCAACCCTAATTTGTCGGAATTTTTCAAAATGCAGATAAGTGTCAATTATATGATCAGCTTCTGCCGTTCTTTCCGCCGACCGCAAAAGGTTTATTTTTTGTCCTAAGTAGTTCTGTAAATAATATTTTTTGCTCCAACCATCTTCCTTATCCAGTTGAATAATTCTAGCATCAATAAACTTGTATGCTATATCCATTTGTTTTAAGGATACTGCCGTTTCAAAAAACAATGGTTCTAAACTATCTCCCACACCGTAGTTTCTGTAATCAGAATTTCGCACCTGCTCATAAAGCCAGTTGAAAACTCTTTCTTTTAGTTCTGTTGATCTTGTGTTATTCAGGGTATTTTCGATAACCTGGAATGATTCATAAATTGCTCCACCACATTCACCTGACGAATCGTCCATATATTGTATGGCTTTTACACCTTCCATAACTACGGCAGCTGCAATACAAAAGGCTTCATTAAAATTCTTTTTGGAATAATAATCATCGGCTTTCATCAGAAAGTGATCTACATCGCGCATGGCCTTATGACTATTGCGATAATCAATAAATCCCCTATAATCGTAACTTTCAAATATCCCATTTATTTGGCTCCGGTAGTATGGTATATTATCGGTATTCTGAACCTGAACAGGTTTTGAAAAGGCTAGTTTAACCTGATGCCTGAAATCCTGATTTTTAAGTCCAAAATCAAGCATAAATTTTCTCAAATCTTTCAGACTTGCATCTTTTATTAGTTGCTCCCAACTTTCCTCCCGGTATTCTTCTTCCGATGAAATTGTTATGATATCTTTCTCGTTAATTGCTAAAGCTACAGCAGCAATATGCTTGACGGCACCATCATACGGGCAATCGCAATAGTAATTACTTATATTATTTTTGTTATCTATTTCAATTTCAACTTCATAGTTTCCATAATTACCTTCTACTTGCGCATACCAAGCTCCATTGCTACCTTGGTTTAATTCCAAAATATTTCCTTTATCGAAATAATTTTGCCCACGTTGTAATATTTCAAAGGGTATTTGATTTATAAATTCCTGTATTGTCATGTTTATTCTATTGATTGCCAATAATCATCTTTACAATAATTCCATTTTTTTAGAAAAAAAATTTTCTCCACAGTTTTATTCAAGTATCTCCCAATGACCACTTTTTGCTGAACCAACTCTTTTTAAAAAACCTAAAGCCTTTAGCCTGGAAATATTGTTTTCTATAGCAGTTGTGCTAATTCCAATAGCTTTTGAAAGAGTAGTTATACTTATTGTATTGTCTTTCTTTATTTCTAATAAAATTTTTAATTGATTATCACCCAACTTATCACCCAACTTAGTTTCTGTTTCCAGATAAAAATTGAGTACAACAGAATCAAATTCAATTTGATATTCCGGCAATGTTGAGTTATAGGCCAGCCAGTTCTCATCCATTTTATCCAAACCAAAGCCTGCGTTTTCTGCTAGTTTAACCATTCTGAAAAGCTTTGCCAAAACAGGGTTACGAGGTAAAGAAATATCCTTGCTTTTCAATTCTTCAAAAGGTTTAGGCAACTCATGTTTAGCAGCTTTAACCTCAAAATCTTCCCATTCAAGAGAGCTTAGGTTTTGTATAAGTTCTTCTTTGGTCATATTTTATTTGCTTACTGCTTTTTTTGCATAATAACTCTAATCATTCCAGAATCAGTTGTATATCATATTGTCGTAAATTTAGTAATTTATCTATGACAAATCTATACATTCGTTTTAGTTTCCATTCTGAGCATCTCCAATGTTGAATTTTGTTCCAATTCGAATACACACATCTCCTAATCATTTTTTGCTGCTAAACTAAATCTTCTTAAAATACAGTTTTATAAGTGCTCTGGTCTGTTTATTGATTATTGTATTTAAGCTTTAATCTCATTACTTAAAACCGTGTTCAGAAACCCTAATCATCTTTCCGGACGGATTATTAAAGTTTCTAATTTAAAAATATAATGCTCTTATTGAAATACTTTCGTTATTAGCTTTGAAAATTTATTATCAAATATACCTACTTGGTTTTTCCTTCATTTAGTTTTTGTTATTTCTATCATTTCAATACATGCTAGCCTAACACTCTTTTCAATTCAATTTTTCAGTGCGGTATTTTAAGCATTTACTTTAATAAACTAATTGGGTAATAAAATGGGAATTTTTTGATGGGTATTAATTTCACACTCTTGTATCTCTGAATTTAAAGTATTTAAATAGGAATTATCAGACATGAAGTGCTATTCAGAAACAATTTTATTTCACTAATTTATTGATGATTCAATTTAAGTATCATTTCTAATATTTCTTCTCCTTCAAATTTCCGATGATATGAATTTGGATTCATAGCAATATTTTCTTTGATAAATCCATTTTTTTTCAACACCTTGATTGATGCCTGATTCCTTTTTAACACTCCTGTTTTTAATATCTCCAACTGAAGTTCTTTTTTTGCATAACGGATTATTTTTTTTAAAGCGTAAGTGGCTAGCCCATTATTCCAGAAAGGAACTGCTATCCAATAGTAGATCCCTGCTTTCTTGTTATTTATGTTTACATCGTAAAGTGCACATATACCAACAAATTGATTCTTAAACTCTATGGCAAATGCAAAACGATTACCTTTCTTTCGCTCGTTAATTTCCTTTTCTACGTATAGTTTTGCATCATCTTTTGAATAGGGCAAAGCAACAGGGTATGTTTCTGCAAGTTTTTCATTATTCAAATATTTATGTATTGAATCAATATGACTATTATCCAGTAATTTTAATGAGATTTCATTTTCACTAAGCATGTGTTTTTGGGAATGAAATTAATGTTGCTAATGCTATAGGATTGGTAAAGAAAGACCCGGATATTTTTACTTTGGGTGTATATTGTTTTAATAAAATTATGAGGTTGTCTGAAAAGATCTGAAAATGAAAATCTAACACTAAAACACGAAGAGTCTAAGAATTACAAAAATCAGGTAATCAATAAAATATAATTTCGAGAAACTTTGTGTTTTTTTGTCCCTGCCTGCCGGCAGGATCATGGCGAAAGTCAATCTTTTTGGACAACCTCAAAATTAGAAATTCGATAACTAATTTATTTAAATGATTTATTTACCATAAAAGGCCAATAGTTTTTTAAATAATACTCCTGCTTTCCATACTGTCTCCTGGTAGTATTTCCTTCGCTCTTCAATTGCCTCACATAATTGTTCTTTAGAAAACACTCTTGTTACTCCTTCATTCGGATCAAGAAAATCTACCATATCTGATTTGTTGTGTTTAAATAAAGCCAATGCGTGTCCGGTTATTTTAGGATCTGTACAGCTTATAAGCAATAAAAACCACATTGGTTTAGATGTAAAAACTTTTTCACAAATAATCTTATCATTATTTATAAGGTAAGCGTTTGAGCTGTTTTCATCTTTGGTTATTATTGATAATTTTTTTTTGAACGTAAATCTATTGTTTTTTAAATATTCCAGGCACTTTTCAACTTGAGTTTCTTGCGTATACTTCCTATCAAAATGTGCATGTAACTCCTTGCCATTAAATAACAAATCGTTGCCAGGCAAAAGTTGATAACCTTTCTCTATTTCTTTCTGAGACGGGTAACCTTCTTTTTGATTATCTAAAATTTTTTCAAACCATTCTACGCAAATTCCTAAACAAACACCTTCGCCTATTTCCATTTGCGAAATAATAGCTTCGTCTTCCTGACTAAAATTTATTATTTTGATTGGTTGTTGTACACTCTTTTCCATATTTTTAATTTTATATTAAGAACTAATCTCCCCTGATCGTAAAACTAAAGCGGGATATTTTTTAGTTTTCCGGCATCACCAGTTAAAACATTATTGTTTCCTTTTTGCCCTTTTACCTTTTGAATATTTTGACCATTTTTCTGCTTGTTGATTAGATTTGGGAGTATGATGCGATGTTCCCTTACCACCCTTATATTTACCTGTTGGTGCAGGTTGGGCGTAATTATCATGTTCACATGGGCATGGCCTTTCCTGCCCACATGTTTTACACTTCTTTTTTTTATTGTCTTTTTCCATTATTTTATCTACTTAAATTCATTAACTTATTACATCTTAGCTATAGCCTTTTTTAAGGAACTTGATGTTTTGCCTCGTCGCCTGTATGCCACAGACTTCATTTTTATAATTGGTGTATGCACCTATTACAGCCCACATTGCCGCATTTAATATTTCGGCCCTACTCTAAACCATACCCAACCTCCTTTCTTTTTTGATTTATAGTTTATTCAATTAAAATTAGTTGGATTAATTCCAACGCAATAGTAGGAATCGGACAATTTTTGATAATTGCTAATGCAATTCGAATTCTGTTTTACTCAATTCTAATTGTAATAGATTATCTAAGACCGGCGAGTACGTCAAATATTGTTGTGATAGTAAAAAGAATGGTTACTGGCCTTACTGTAGATAAAGTTAAGCTTCTTATTATAAAATAAGAGGTTGTCCAAAAAGACTCGAAGACGTCATTGCGAACCTGCCTTGCCGGCAGGCAGGCTTCGTCGTTCCTCCTCCTAATGACAGTAGGTTTTGACTTTTTGGACAACCTCAGTCAGGGTTATTTGCTATAGGATTTTTTAAATACCTATAATAATTAGGCTAAAGTCCATTAAAGTGAATTTTAGGTTTTGTTATGGTTATCTTGCCATATTGTCTACAGTCTATCGTATTCATTACCGCAAGCCTGTTTCGCTTCTTCGAAAGTTTTCGGAGTATCTGATGATCTATATTCACTATCTGGACATATCCAGTGTCCAAAATGAGCTATTTTAAACTCATCATTCTCAACTGGTTTAAGCTCGACAGTCCGCTTACCGTTTGTTGGTCGAACAAGCTCATATGTTGTGGTTGTGCCTACTTGCTTTATTGTTATAGTCTCATCTCCTACAGTACCAACTGAAACAATAAACTTTTTTCCTTCTGATTTGGCTTGCAAAAGTGCATCCCTATTATCTGGGTCAGTAGAGTATTGCCACCAAGAATGTACACTAGTGTTATCATCTTCTCCTTTATATCTCGCTTGACCTATGTTCCCAGCAATATAACAGTATGTACTGGAAGGTTTATTTTCGCGACCCGAACCAAGGTCATTGGTTATAAAATATGTTTTTGGCATTTTTCTTTCTTTAATTGTGTTTATTTTTATTTTCTTTTTAGCTTTTATTTAAAAGGTGTCAAACAACACCTTATTTAAGTACTATTGATTCATTAACCATTAGTACCATAATATTTAATAGTTAAAATTGTACAACTCTACTCATAGCAACCTCCTTTCTTTTTTTGATTAATAGTTTATTCAATTAAAATTAGTTGGATCAATTCAAGCGTGATAGTAAGAATCGGACAATATTTGATAATTGCTAATGCAATTCGAATTCTGTTTTACTCAATTCTAATTGTAATACGTTATCTAAGATTAGCGAGTAAGTCAAATACTGTAGTGATAGTGAAAAGAATAGTTAGTGATCTTACTGTAGGGAAATTTGACCTGCTTATATAAAATAATGACTCGACTAAAAGTCCGTGCGAGTTGGTTAAGTTTTTTGTGTTTTTTTTATTTTATAAAATAAACTTGAATGGATAAGTAATGTAAAAAGAATTTTACATTTTTATGTTTGAGTACACAACAAAACCTTGGACTGACGCCCAAGGCTATTGATAATGAAGCTTTGATGCATAATTACTATCTAAATTGGTTGAATTATAACTTTTCTTTTTTAAGATTTTTTATTATTCCATTTTAAATAACTCAAAAAAGTGCTCGTATGTATCCGCGTTTGATTTCAACTTACTTTTATTAAGATTTGTTCTTAATTTTTTATCCCCACTTACTCCATATTCATGATCTTCTGTATTCAGCACAATATGTGAAGCTTCATGCACAAGTGTCCCCATTTGAGAATCCTCTCCTTTTTTATCAATTGTATAAAAATACGGACACAAGTATATTCCCTGTGCTTCGTTACCTGGATATGCATATCCAAAATCTGTAGGGCCACAACTAGCTTCTTCCCCATTTTTAATTGGTGGCATCCTACTAATATAATCTTGGATCTTTGTATAACAATCAGCTAAAAGTTTTAATTCTCTATCACTAGATACACCCCAGTGCGTTTTTAAAAAATCTTTTTGTACTGATGTTAAATTATCAGGATTACGTAGAGCTTTAATAATCCTTCTGAGCCTATTAAAAGTTTTTACTATAATTTCTTCCAAGAGTGGTTTTTGATATACATTTAAATCTGTTCCTTCTCTTACTATTTGCATATTTAACTTCTCCTATTTAATTTATTAATATCGTATCTTTTATTGGTTTTTATTCGAGTTAATAAAGCCTATTTACTACATTGGCCCTGCTCTAATCATAGCAACCTCCTTCCTTTTTTGATGAATAGTTTATTCAATTAAAATTAGTTGGATTAATTCAAGCGTGATAGTAAGAATCGGACCAGGTTAATCTTTTTCTAACTTTCATACTTTTACTTCTTATTGTTTTGCGATCATACAGTAAAGTATATGAGCATGTCGATTATTAAAAGTATTAAGCAATTCAGTTTTGCCTTTATAAAAACTATACTTACTTCGACATGCCCGGTATGATAAGTAAAGTATGAGATAAACAGTTGGAGATTACATTAATTGATAGTTATGAATTCATCAAACTGAACTTATCTGAGAATATAGAACGTATAACTGTTTTATATTAACGGAGCGCCAGGTTTATGGAAAAATGCTATTCTGTTACCTTTTCTATTTCTTTTTTTACATCCGGAGTTTCTTTTGACTCTACCACTGTTCCTCCGTCTCCAATCTTTATTTTTGTATCACCAATTATTAACTCTGTTGATTTTTCTTTATTCATAGATTCGGTTAACTTATCATTCATCTCTTTAATAAGATCAATAAATTCCTTTCGTGATTTTTCGCGTGCATCAAACTGATGTGCTTGTTCTTTCATTTCCTCTTTTTTCAATCGTTCGGTAGATTGAATTTTGTTTATCTCAACCTGCAACTGATGTTCTGATTTAGCAAGCCTTTCTTTACGTTCCTGTCTCCTGTCAACCAACATCGGATCTTCATCTTTACCTACCGATGCTTCTTTAATTACCATTATTAATGCCATTACAACGGGTGCAATCATACCAACAACCGGGGTAAAAGCTGACTCAGAAAGAAAGTAACCTGACATACAGGTAATTAATACCAATAGTACGGTTGTTGGCATTGCCCAACGTCCAACAAGAATAGCAACCATATTATTATTTTTCTGTTTTTGCTGTTCATTAGTATCCTGATCTGAATTAGCAGAAGGATTCCCAGTTTCAACATCACCCGGCCCATCATCTTGATTATTAATCACCTCATCATCAACAAAATCATTGTTCACCTCATTATCAGTAAGATTATTATTAAGTTCATCCTTATTCATAATTACCTCCAATTTTTATAATTCATTTTTTATGAAACATTTAAATTATCTTCCTACTAATTCCCAGTTTTCTTCTGGTTTATTGAGTTATTACAAATTTATTAAAGCTTAAGCTTTGTTTATAGTAAAGATCAGACAACAACCAAGTGCTTTCATCTTTTATAAGTTCCCTGTTACTATTTATTTTTGGAAGAATGATGGGAGTATAACATTCATATTTAGTATAAGCTGGCATATTAAATACGAATTCTATATTTTTTACAACTTACCGTAAAAAGATTATCCCGATTATTTTAATCAGAAATAAAATTTTCTATGTGATCATCATTACGTATTTCGGCAAGATGAAACTGTATTCCGTAAGGAGATGGAATATTTACAAAAGTATCGCGCCTTACTCCTTCTCCTTGAGCAGGAAATGATTCTGATTTATACACAACATCTTCTTTATTTGGAATATACCTTGGTTTGGCGTAATTTAATCTTTTTACTATTTTTGTAATTGTATTGTGATACTCTATCAAAGCTAATTTTTTATACTCTTCTTTATATCCCAATTGTACCCTTACAATTTTCATAGCTTTTTCAACCTGGCGCTCCATGATTTCATCCAGGTATGGATAGGTTTCAATCAATACTTTTTTTACTTCTTCCCTGGCTGGTTGGTCAGTAAGTGAATAATCTATAATATTCAAAATGCTATCTTTTACCCATATACCAAATGTTTCTTTTACACCAGAATAAACGCCCATCTTATTTTGCCTGCTTTCGGGCCTATCTTTTAGAAGTAACAAACTGGGTATTGCCAACAAATTTGCTAATCCCTTACAGATGTGTACTAATGCTATTTTACCCTGATTTGTTAATATGTTCTTAACAATTATATTATATAACAATTGATAAGTTTCACTGAAATATTCAAATCTTTCCGAAACATAGGCATCGTTTTTATGGCTGGAAATAAACTCTGCAATTTCTTTTGCAGTAATTGATATATTTAGTTGAGAATATACCTGATGTTTTATCGTCTTATGTTTTTTTCGCACAGAGATTAAAAGGCCTGTATTCTCCAAATTTATTTGCCATACATTACCCAAACCATATTTCTTAAAAATTACCGTTAGCTCCCTAAGATTATATCCAAATGCTTCATTATTTATCTCATGCATCGTTTTCCTTAAATTTTGCCAAATATTATATAGAGCTTCTTTGTTAATTTCTCCATCAACATTAGCTATCAAAAATGGAGGAAAACCTATTTCTAATTCATTGTATATGTCTGTTTCCAGAACAAAAGGCATATTAAACAGAGAACTAAAACCATCTGTTTTTCCAAGAACTGTATGCACTGGTAATTGTTTGTTCTCTTGTATATTTTTAAAACCATAAGTTGCAAATTCAAATTCAAGCCCAATACTCCTGTTAAGCGACATTATTTTTTTCACATCTCCATTAAACGTATTATAAAGCCAATCTTGATATTCTCTTTGAGCATTTATTATTTCTTTGATTGTAAAATTTCCATCGGCATGAGCTTTTCTCAGCATATCGAGATTGTCACAACATTCTTTTATTTTGTAATTTTTTTCAACTGTTTTCAAAATATTTTTGTAGCTATTAATCCCGGTTATCATTTGTAGGTTTAAATATTGAACTTGAATTTATATTAAATATTTTTTAACCAGACCTTAGGCTCTTGGTGAAATCCTCTATTAAGGATATAGATGCATTGGTTTTAACAAACCTGATACCCGCATTTCTTCCCGAAACAGTACTATACATTTGGCTTGCACCAACTATTTCGCCATTGGCAGCTTTTAAAAGAAAGTAGTATTTCCCGTTAGAAGATCTTTTTTTCTCAAAACAATCATCATCCAAAGAATTTTCCTGTACTGACTTTACACCTTTTAAACAATTCTGTTTTGTAGTGTATGCTTCTCCTACAAGGATTTTTCTTCCGTTTTTAGATAGTAATCTGAACCGATATACCTTACCTGACTGGTATATCTGAAATTTTGATTTCGCTTTCATTTTTTTCTGTATTAGTTAATAAAAAATTAGGTTATTTAATTGATTATTTGATTTTTATATTATTTATCCTAAGAAATTTTCAAGCTTAAGTTTTTATTTAAACCCGAATTAAATATCAGTTGGTTATTAAAATATTACTAACGGTTGCGATTAAATGATCTTTATTAATTCCTTATAAACCATGTTATAATTTTCCTGCATCAACCTGTTTGAATGTCTTTTGTGGATTTTTATCTCCAGTTAAAAGGTTTAAGGCATTTATCATTTCTTTTTTTAGTTTTTCCATTTCATTCAATTTTCCAAATACCTTTCCTAAACTTCCCACACTTTGACCTAATCCAGGTATACTATCTACTCCCATACCCATCTTTTTTAATACAGTATTAAGCATTTTTTCTATCATTACTTTTGCCGCATAAAAAAGTGGATTCGTTAGATAAATCATTATTATATCCTTGACAGTTAAGGTTATTTTTTTTATCAATAGATTAATAGTTATCTTTTTTTGAAGTATATTGTTAATATCCTTCACGCCTAATAATATTCGATCAAGTTCATCCATAAGAATAATGATTGGCTTGAATACTTGGTTTATTATATGGCATAACTTTTCTATAACCTCAATAATCGAATCTGTTGCGGATAGTAATTTATTAACTTGTACAAGAATTTCATTGGGAATAATCAGAATTTTATTTTGCAAATTAGACGCAAAATTAAGTCGTTTCTGTGACACAATTTTATACCTACTTTCGGGAAGGGCACTTGTCATCGTATGAGCAACAGTCATTAGTTGCTTGTCTTTTTTTACAAATCCATCCACTTTTGTTAAGTTTCTCACGATCTTTTCAATATGCTTTCTGAATTTAGCCAGTTTTTCCCTGTGTGGTTTTATTTTTCTCTCCAGGCTATCAACTCTTTTTTTAGCTTGTTTAACAATGTTTTTAAGTTGAGCAACTACTTTCTGTGCTATTTTTATTACAGGCCCCACAATTGGTACACTTGATAAAGCCTGTAATGCTTTTTCAGTTATTAATAATAAAATTTGCAATTCTCCCAGCTTATCTGCTAATTTTTTTGAGATCATCAATGTTTCCTCAAGATCTTCCAGCGTATTTTGTAAGGTTTGAAACCTATGAATAAGTTGTAACAAATTATTATCTAAACTTGTTAAATTTTTTATGAGACTAACTGTGTGTTTAGTTTGATCTGTAGAGTTTGTTGTTGCTATTGTACTCATAATTTTACTTTTAAAGTTATTAACCCGATTATATATTTACTTAGCTATAGAATTATCACGGTTTATTTAGTATTCTGGACAATGATTTACTTAAATATTTTTGAGCCCATGTTTTACCTTTACCTGTTGTTCTTTCCTGCTTTTTAGAAGTTGAATCCCGCTCGCTCTCCAACTGGCTTAAAAGATCATAAGCTTCACGCAATGATTGCCTAACACTTCTGTTTTTTACATCTCCCTGCCTTTGTTCGGTTTGAGCTTTCCTAATTAACCTTATTACCCTGGAGCATTTTGTTTTTGTATTTCGTGACCTTGGTATTAACGACTTTGCCATTTCCATTGCATTCTTTAGAATACTTTTTTCAACAGGTTGGTCATTCTCTTCAATTGTTTCTATTTTCCAAATCATATTTTTACATTTTCAAATTATTGATTACTCTCATTTTTCAGTTTATTCTTTTATTGAGCTTTTAATCTCTTTGTTCTTCAACCTGATCAAAAGTTTCCTGAGGATTGTTTTTATCAATAAAATTTGAAATAGCACTTTGTATTTCGTTTTTATCTTTTTCAATAGTTCTTAATTTTGCTACAGCCTTTTCTAAACTTTCTAAGCTTGGGCCTATACCTGCTATCTCAACTGTATTTACCATTAATTCTTTTAATAATGGTTCCAGAATATCTACTGCCGATATTGTAAGGTCCTTTATCCCTGTTGTTGCTTCTGTAATAGTAATTATCTTTTTAATTGCAAGTGCTGTTTTTCCACCTGGGTATGTAACACTCAATACTTTATTCAAAGCCTCATTTATTTTATCAACAGTATTTATTATACGATTTGCCTCGCTTAACACTTCCTGGATAGGAATTGTAACTTTTTCAGCAGTTTCGCAAAGCTTTTGAATATCAAATAGGTTTGATTCAATTTTGGCTATTAAGTCAATTACTTTGTCAACAACTATATTGGGAATTTCCAATAATTTAATTTGTAATTCAGAGGAATTGTTGAGCCGTTCTTGCGAAAGGTTTTTATACCTGCTGTCAGGCAATTTTGTATTCATTTTATGAGTCTTATCGGCTTGTTGCCCTTCTTTTTTAAGGAATTTCTCAGTATCGGTCAGGGCTTTTACTGTCGTATTTATATAAGCCCTGTATTTTGCCAACATATTTCTATAAGATCTTATCTTTCTTTCTAATTCGTTGGCTTTTGCTTTTGGTTGCTCAATTTCCTCCCTTATATTAAGCTCTGACTTGTGCGATTCTTTTGCAACATCGCCTACATAAGATATGTTTAACAAACCGGATAAAGCATTTCCTGCTTTCTCAAGTACATCGTATACTTCATTGAGTTTTTCGCTTATTTTTTTTGAAATCAACAGTTCTTTTTCTGTCTCTTCTAAAGTAGTTGTTTGAGATTTAAATTTTTCTATAAGTTCTTCCAGGTTTTTATCCAGGTTTTTTATGTTCCCAATAAAACTTACTGTATGTTGCGTTAACTTTTTCATAATTAAAGGTTTTAATGGATTTATAGATATTAATTAATTATTTATTGAATGGCATTGTTAATTAATTCCATCTTTACATTATATGATATTGCGTGTGTACCTATTTTGAAATAATTAAACTCCAAAATTGGGAACATATACTATAGTATATCTGTATTATCTCTACTATCATTGCTGATTTCACTTTCTCTTACCCTGAAATATAGTAGTAACGGTTGCGGATAAAAAAGCCAACAAAGCACCCAGCACAATATTAAAAGACTGAGAAGCCAATTGCTGAATATCATTTGCATTTTCTTCCGCTTTTCTCACAAGATCATTAATTGTGGTTTTAAATACATCTTCATCTTGATTGTCTGGCAGGTTATCACTGTATTTTTCAATAATAGCAAAATACTTTTCTACATTTTCCTCAGGATCATTAAATGCCATGGGCCAAAAAGCAATATAACCGATGTAACCAAAAATAACAATGTATACCAACATTACGTAAATCCAGATTTTCACAACTCCGAAATTGGATTTTTCATTTGGTTCGTTTATTCCGGCTTCTTCTATATCCGATTCATTTTCTGGTTTATCTATAAGCTTACATATAAACTCTTTCATTTTTCTAAATAGTTTAAAAATTAAATTCATCTTAATATTCTATTAGTGTTGTAAGCAATTGTAGCCTATTATAAAAGGATTGTAAAGACTAATAATGCAACCCTTTTGAGGGAGTTTTATATAACCCGATAAAGTATAAATAAAGAGTTTTTATTCTCCATTTGATTGAAAACCTGCGTGGACAAAGCTTCGACAGGCTTTCAAATCAAACAAGGATACACAGTGAAACAAGCATGTATTTAAAATATCGTTTCTAAGGTGTCATTCTTGAAATAATAAGATCAAGCATTTTTTGCAAACCTTCAGGTTTATCTTGCATGTTTGCTTCAACTCGAAATTGATATTTTGCCCCCATACTGGTTTTTCGAGTATTTTCTTTTGACTCACTAATTTTTCCCAGCATTTCTGTTTTCTTCAATGAAAACAGTTTTAGTTTTTTCATCTTATCTTCCTGATTACTATTATACTTATTGGCATTTTCGATAGTTGTTTTCACCTCCAACTGAAAATCGACGGTAACCTTGTCAATCATTAATGAAGGAATAGGAAGTAAAGAAAGAAGTGGTGCTTTAACTGTTTCCTTGGCATAGGTAACAACTCCATCTTCTAATTTTTCTGCGATTGGGACATCAAAATCGATGGTTTTCAACTCTCCTTCATCATCGAACCCAATTAGTTTAATAAACTCATATGTACTCTCCGCTAAAGCGATCTGAGATTCCATAGTTGCACGAAACGGTGCACCAATAAGTTCTTTCATGGGCAATGAACGAAGTTGATTTGCAACATTATTTTCCATTTTATTTATCTTTTGGTATTACATTATTTGCAAAACTTTCGATAATACGCTGGATACCCTCCGGCGCATCACCCTGTTTAAATTTCATCTTTAAATCAATCATATTCGTATCTCTACCAGATTTAACACCTCCTGAAGCAAAAGAAATATTAAAACTTGCACGATGAATTTCGTCACCTGCTTTTGTTATTTCCTTTTTTTTATCGATGCCATCAACCCTCAAACTCATATCAACTTCCAGCTCATCAAGTTCCATTCCCGTAGGTGTAACGAGAGTAATTAAGGGAATATCAATAGATGTGTCATCTGAAATATTTATTCCCATTGAAATAGGATTTTGATCATCATCAAAGTAGCGGTCCAATAATTTAATATAAAATTTCTCAACGACATCTTGCGCTGCATTAACCGTATATTGTATTCCTTTAGCAATATCCGACAAGGTTTGTCCAGTTTTTTTATTTTCTTCTTTCATTTGTTTATATTTTTCTTAATTGTTTACGTTATCATTTGTTTTCAACTTTTGGAACAAGACTAGCCTCTGTAAGAATATCTATAATCTTGCTTAAGGATTCCGGTTGTTCCTGTTTTTTTGCAACTACTTTAAAACTATATTTAGCACTCGTATCCGACGAGCGTGCATTAGCCGATTGATGTGTCAGGCTCGTTTCTATATTCATATTATCCTTTTCCACTTCAATTCGTCTTCCTTGCGAATCTTTAATGAATTGTTTTTCCTTTTTATTACTTGAAGTATGAATGCGTAAATCGAAGGCAACTTCCACATTCTCAATAGCTAGAGATGGCGGTTGCACCAACGCCAGATAAGGAAGGTCTACAGATATTTTACGTGATTTACCATTTGGATTTCCCTCATTGTCAACTTCATCAGATTCAAAAGCAAACGGGATCATTCGAACGTCTCCATTTTTATCTACGGCAACTTTATCCAGAAATTCTAACATTTCATCGTTCATAATCGATTGAGCCTTGACAGCTGCTACGATCGGAGCAGCTACCATTTTTTCTATTGCAAGGGGTTTAATAACACCCGCTACTGATTCATCATTTTTAGCCATTATTTTTAATTTTAATGTATTTATTCATTTTTGTGATATATTTTAGTTATGTGATCCTTTTTCGAATACCTCAATTTTTTACTATAGCGTAGTATTCGTTTGCAAAATGTGACAATTAAATCCCAAAACGATGGTATTTTTTGTAAATGACATTTTACATATTCTGTAATTTCTTCAACAACATCTTCGGTAAGGTCATTTTTATAATGTTCAAATTGAATCTTTAAATCTCTTTTCGATGTTTGTGTGGCATTTATAGTAAAGGCTGTTTTTTTAGCTTCTTCCTGAGTATCATTTTTATATTCGATGAGCTTATTTTTTAATTTGAATCTCTTTAAAGGGAAACTAACGGATAATAACTCTAAATCATAAGTATATACTTGCATTGCTTTGGTCAAAATCGTTTCAGTATCAGCAGGCTTTGAAGATGCATTCTTTAAGTACTTCCTGTTATTTTCCAAATACCTTTCGACAACAGATTGCTTAAAGTGGGTTTCTGTTTTTTTAAGTTGCTTAAAAATATCTTGATTCCCTCTGGCTACAGCTATAAGTCCTTTAACACTTGAAATTCTTTTTCCCATTACTATTTTTATTAAATTGACTGAACCCCAATAAAAAGATCTATGATTAAATCATCGATCGATTGATTTGGTGTTATTTTATTACGGTATATATTGTATATTGGGGTTACAACCTGGAGGTTGTTTTCTGATATGTATTGGTGCAGTATATCATAAGCGGTATTTAAAAGCTCCGGATTTCCCTTGTGTGTTGCATAAATCCCATTCTCAAGTTGAAAGGTTTTAATAAACTTATAATCCCCTGTGTTAAAACTTTTTTCTAATTGGCTGATATTTTTATTTTTATATAAGCTATTCTTAATATCAACAGGAATCATAATTTCAATATCTAATATCTTCTTATCATTTTCGTCATTTATATTATGGACGGTTGTTATAATACCTCCGTTTTGGTTTAATTTGTGTTTTTTTATGAAAGCAGTTAAATTGGCAAATTCCTTATTCACTTCAACTTCAAGAACTTCTTTTCTACATGCCAAAAGATTTTCTAATTTAATTTCCGCATTCTCATATATATCCATAATGATAAAGTGTTTTTTTGATTGAGGTTGCCGAAAGATTTTTGCCTATCTTAATCTGCCCGGTTCAAGTAGTTTTGATAGGCTAATTATAAACAATACAAACCCTACTTTCATCTTCGACAACCTCATTTTAAACTAAATTATGCAGTTGCTGTTTGTGCTCCTCCTTGTATAGGAGTAATACAACTTGCGATAATATCCATTAACTTACTCATACCCTCTGCAGGAGGCTGCTGAGATCCATTAACAACAACTTTATATGTTGCTGATTGGTCAGATGACCTGGTTCTTTCTTCAGAACTTTTACAAGAAGCTTTGAAAGCAACACTAAAGCCCCAAACTGAACCTGACACACCTAAAGAAGCCTCTCTAGAACTTGATGTAGTTGTAGTATCTGATGTTTTAACTTCCATTGTAAATTCAACATTTATTGAATCAATCAACAATGAAGGTATTGGAACCAGCCCAATTAAAGGGGCCCTTACCTGAATAGGCATTACACTTACCTTACCTGTTGTACCATCTGTAACAGTTTGGTCTAATTTAAACTCTAAAATTCGTGTTGTACCGTCATCGTTAAAAGCAAGTAAATCCACATACTTTATAAATTCATCTGCTAATAATATTTGTGACTCACAAGCAGCTTTAAACGGATTCGCGATTAGTTCGCGCATCGGTAAACTGGCAAAAGAACTAGCTACGCTCATAATTTTTGATTTTTAATTTTTTTCTCTATTGAGAAATGTTATTTATTATTTGTTATTATTATTCGTACATTGAAAAACAACTATCATTTTTAATGTATATTCTGTTGTATTTTATTAGCATGTACCAGCTATTTATTTCTTTGTTATGTCATATCCACCCCCCTCTCTTGTTTAAAATGTTCAACATACTTCATGCACCCACCCATTTAAACAATCCTTATTCAATTGCAGGTTAGGTCAACAAAGCTACCCGTATGAACAAATTGTTCAGATTGGACTTTAATTACAATTGATATTGTTAATTTGCTTTGTTTTGGTTTATCAAGTTTACCTGTAAAAAGGCGAAGTTTATGTGCCCCACGATTTACCGCTCATCTCATTGTATATCACCACAGCACCACTAACAGGGCCATCAGATGAAACTTTTACATTATCTCCTTTTTGTGTTGGAACTTCAGTTAGTTCCGAATTACCACTCCAAAATAAATCATTGGTATTTATTTGTCCTATCCGCGGAATCTCTATATTAACAACCTGTATTTGTGCTTTTGTCTTTAGAACCTTTTCAAAAGGAAGAAGTTTATCTTCACTTTCTGTATTTACTCCTTTAAAATCTGTTTTTGAAAGCATTAATCCTGTATGAGCATTACCAAGGCTTGTTTTCGGATTTGAACTCACACTTTTATATCCAGGCTCATCTTCCAGCTGACCAATTTTGGAGAGAACAATCTTATCATCTTCTAACGTTCGCATGTTGTTCAACCCATCACAATTGAATACCCATCCATCTGCTTTTGTAATAACGGCATTATTATATATTTTTGACCCGCATGAAGGAATAATCTGGAAATCGACTCCAAATTTGTCAAAAATTTCTTCCAATAAATCTAAAGTAGCTAATTGTGGGGCTCCTTCGGGGAATAGTTTAGCTATAACAGCTGTATTTTTGCATAATTTTTTTGCCCCAACTAATATCTTTTTATTCACCTGGTTAACATTATCCAGCCCTGATTCTATAGCAAATGAAAGATTTCCAATCTTAAATATGCCAATATTATCAACTTCAAATTTTGTTGGGTTTAGATCCTGTCCGTCTTTCCATCCTGATAACAACGGCGAACCATATGCTTTATCTTTTTTAATGCGGTCGAGCTTTTCATTATTTATCTCACCATTACTTTGTATTAACCTCCATGGATCAATATATTTTATCTCTTTATCGCCCGTTCCAATTGTTGAAATAACAAACTCCTCTGATTTTTTCTCAACATCCTGTAATTCTTTTTCAGATTCTGGCTCAAGATCTTCCAGCTTGTTATAAAAAGGCCTTATTATTATTTTTGTATTTTCTGTTGCTTCCGGGCCTCCTTCTATTGCAATAGTTGTACAATAAATATCTCTTTCTTTATTTGGATCTTGTTGTTTTTCCCATTGAAAAGCATATTCTTCAGGAAGCGCTTCAATAAGTTCCATGAGATCATTTCCCTTTGCTGTTGTTATCTTTTTTAATTCTGTATTTACCGTTTTTTGAGCTTTTAGTGCAGATGTATAAATAAATTTTTCCTTGCTCGTTTGATACATTTGCTTAATGTTATCCATTTCTCCTTTTACAATATTTTTTGCAACCTCTTTTATAGTTGCTCCAATCTTGTCCGGGTCGATACTTGCACTTTCGAAATCTTTATCTTTTCCCTTAAATTCCTCTTCTAAATGTTTGCACAAAAAGGAATAATTAATGGCATCAACTACTGTAAAATTATTTTTATCTACTTTCTTTTCTAAAGTTGTTTCTGATGTATTATTTGGTTTGAAAAACGGTATATTAATACTTTCAACCTCTATGGTTTTAGTCTTGGCTGGCATTGCGTATACAATATTTGATCCTAAAACCAAAACCCATTTACTCCATTTTTCATCACTCATGAATTTTTGTAAATCACTTAATAAACCTCCTGAATTATCGTTCCCAAAAAAACTTTCTAAAAAGTATCCGTTATTTTTTCCTTTAAAAAAGAATTCCGGAACCGTAAAAATTTTTACAGCGGAAGAATCAATATTACTGGCACTCGCAGCTTTATCAAGTGCGGCTTTTAGTAACGATAGCCTGGCTTTATAATCCTTCTCTTCTACCTGAAATCTTGTTAACCCAGGTATATCTACATCAACTCCAAGTGGGACCGGGTTACCATTTTCTTCTTTACCACCGGTATGGATTCCATAACCTATAAATTGTACTTCTTGAATTTTATTTTCCATAATCTCATTTGTTTAATTAATACTTATTTTTAAAAATCACTCTCCTCCAACAATGTATAAGTGAATAGCGATTGCCCAGAGTCTTTACAGATTTGCATAAAACGGTCAAAGTCATCAACTTTTTGAAATACCTGACATCCAGCCGACCATTTTTCAACTATCTGTGACTCGCTAGTAGGGTTACTGCGATGGATATTAATTCCAAACATGCCCTGATATATTTTTCCTTCCTTATCAATAATATTATCCTTGTTATTATCGCGCCATACTTTTAAATACGATTCTTGTTTAAGAGCTTCATATTTTCCCTGGTGTAACCCAATCTTATGTGACCCTATGTATTGCCCCGGAACTAACACTGCTGTTCCATCCACACTTAAAGGATTATTTAGCCAATAAGTGCCGGGATCTGTGGTTATTGGGAATATCAACGGATCGTCGTCACCTTTTATAAGGTACAACCAATCGTCAAAGGAATTTGAAACATTGTTATTACTGCGAATTCCAATGATGTTAAGCTCATCATCAAAAAATTTATATCCTTTTTTTGCGAGAACTTCTTTAATTTGATCGATAGTAAATTCCATTTAAATTGTTTTAAGTTTGACAATTATTTTATTCAGTTTAAATTATATACCAAAAGTAGTTAGTAAGAATCGCTCTTAATAGTAATAATCGGACACCCACGTTTTTAAGTAAATATTTATTGTTGAAACTTCTATTTTAGAAAGAGGTATTAACGCTGTATACCCGACACAATGATCAGAACAAACCATTTCACAATAAGTAAAAGACTAATTATAAACTTAAAAAAGAAAAGGGCCCCCAAGAACGGATACCCTTATAAAATCGAAGTTTTTTAGACCTATGAGAGGCTTTACTTTAACAGTTTTACTGTAGATTTAAAACCAGTTTTTTTAAT
Source organism: Bacteroidales bacterium (assembly GCA_028282785.1). Lineage (GTDB taxonomy): Bacteria > Bacteroidota > Bacteroidia > Bacteroidales > UBA12077 > UBA12077. The sequence goes on from JANQHE010000037.1 coordinate 259,652, forward strand.
ACAAGAATGAATATTTTATCTGATTACAAATAAGTTGCACACTCATTTCTATTGTCCGATTGGAATAAATTTTAAGCTTTCTGCTTTGTCTTTATTGTTTGCATTTTCATCTGCATTTTGGTTAATTACTTCAACAAACCATTTTCGTTTTAGCTTATTATTTTCAATCAACTGAATAGTATATTTATCAGCCAGAAGTTTAATTATTTCTTGCCAGTCGAATCCTAAACCACCTCCAAGTGCCATTATTACTTCAGATTCCTTAAATTTTGCCCTATCTAAAACATCTTTTATTTTATCTATAAGAACCTGGTTTTCATGCAAACCAAAACCTTCATCAAACATGGGAGATAAATGTACGCCTATTACACCATCATTCTGAAGTTGTACTAAGCCGAGCCTGTTCTCCAATCGGTTAAAAGCAATGGCTTTCTTACTTTTACCACTTTCCCACTCACGAATAATTGGTATATCACCACATAATATTGATGTTTGATTTCCGGTATACTCTATCTTCCGGTCGTACCACTTATTAAGCCTGCTTTGTGAATTTATAAAATCATCTACCTTTTTATAGTCCATTTCTTCCATTGTTGTATCTGTTTTTTCGTTTGTACTAGTTGTAATATTTTCCTCTTTAGGAGTTAATTCCTCTTTTGGCCGGGGTTTTACAACTTCTTTTTTGATAATCATTTCCTCCTTATTAGTTTTTTGTTCCGAAGTTAATTGCTTTTTAATGTCATCAATTTCTGATGTAATTTTTTCTATTTTCTCTTTTAGAGAGCTTATTTCTGACATAAACGTTTCGTGAGCTTTATCTTTTTTTACCGTTTCTTTTTTAACTGTTTCTTCTTTTACCTTTGGTTCTGTTTTTGTTGTTACGGCTGGATTTGGTTCAACTTTAGTTTCGGCCTTCGTTTTCAGCTCATTTTTTTGAGCAGGTGTTCCTTTTTTAGTCTCTTCATCTTTTTTTTTCATAATATTTTAATATTAAATTTTACTCAGGTATTTTATAAGCATTGATGTATACATTTTATTTAATATTCTTCTTAAGCATCTCTTTCTTCAATGAAAACTTATCAAAGCTTCTAAATTTCATAACAAGAACTATTCAATTATACTTTCATCTTTTTGTTCTATATATCTCAAGTAATTGATTCCTGCAAATTCTGCATAAGTTCCTCCATGAGTTAATATGCCACATTCATCAATTCTATTTAAATACTCTTTTATATACGTTTCGGCTTCTATTAATTGCTCAATTGAAACTTCTCCTGTTAAAGTTTCAATTGCCTTTGCACTTTTTCCAGCAGCATTTACATTCAGGCCAATTAAAATATCACCTTTTAGTAATTGAAATCCGTATACTGAATCCCAATATACCTTATCAACATAACTCCTTGTATTAAAAAGAGTTTCGATCAACATCCGGTCAAGATGCCCACAATTAATATATTTACCGTAATCTATTGCATCCAAGATTTTCTTGTTATCCAAACTTAGTACCATCGAATTCTCGCCTTCTTCAACAAGTCCGGAATGAAATGGAAGGTTTAAATATAGCCCTCCATCGATACATGGAATGTCCTGACCTCCAATGTTAATAATCTGGGCTGGCAACACTCCTGGGAAAGTTGCTGATGCTGACACAGCTTTTAATATTGGAACATCCATAGAAATCTCAGAAAATTCGGAATTCTTTTTTGACGTAAATATCTGGGGTACAATTTCATTCTCTAAAATCATGGTTACTGCAACAGAAATATGCCGTAGCCCAAATTCCTTGCATTTGTCCTCTCCCAGCTCATTCAGAAATTTGTTCCATTGGCCAAATGTTAGTTTCCTGATCTTACTTGTATTAAATTTTCCATACACCGGTTTCATTTCCTTTAAAAAGGTTTTATTAGTTAGAACTGTATATAGTGCTTCTTCCAGAGGATGCTCCGTATGTACCGGTTTCTGCATAGTAAAAGGGGAGCCTATTAATTTACCGTATAACAAGGTGTTAATTGTATAACTTCCCATGGATTCCGGAGCAAAAGTATCTTCCTTGCGTTGTTTAATTACAGTTTTTAATGACATATTCGGATAGTCATAAATATTCTTGCTCGAATAACCGTACATTGATAACAAATGTTTAGGTTTACAACCAAAGCCTAATAATGATGCAAATAAAGCACCGCCACTTGTTCCTGAGGCATGTGTAAATTCCTGCAGTATTCCTCTTTTTTCTAATCCCAATGCAAATACAGGATAAAGAACAGATTTAGAACCGCCTCCACTGCAAAATAAATTTCTTAGTTTAAGTAATTTCTCCATTTTTGTATTTATTTTAACCTGTTTAAGAAAGTTATCCTTCGCTGCCTATAGTTAGAGCTACCAAACAACTTTAACTTTATTTTTCTTAAGTATTATCGCTTTTAAAAACATCATTGTAATTATGGATCATCTCTAATCATAGTATCCTCTTTTATCTTTAATTCATTTTTACACTTTCACAGGTTCCATCGATTTGGCCATAATCTCGGTAAGTTTTTCCATTCCAGCTGCCTGTGGCTCTCGCTCGGCTATCATTTTAATATCGTATTTGGCCGTTGGATCTGAAGGCCTGCTACGTTTACTGGTAGCCTTAACTGTTTTTAACTCCGGGTCGTTGGGATTTACCTCAAGGCTAAGATCTACAGTTACTTGTTTCATAGTTAAAGCAGAAACGCTAACCAAGGATATAAGTGGTGCCTCTACTTCCTGCTCTACCTGTTCAACATCATCTTCTCCCTTTTTTATTAAACGATTAAAAAGAACTTTCAATACACTTGTCTTTCCGTTTTGCTCTCTTCCATCTTCATTACTATTTCCAAAAGCTAGATTTTTTACGGTTTCAATGTATTTATCGATCATTTTTGATTGTACACTAAGCGCTGCTATAAACGGACTACTTAGCAATTTTACTATTTCAGAATCCTTTGTTTGCTTTTCCATTGTTTGTTGTTTAAGTAAATTTGATTTGAATTAATTTTAAAACCGTATAAATGGCTTATTGCTTATCATTTCATGACATTTCACATTTTATGGGTTGATAAGCTTAATAAGTTTTAAACCCGTTTGATGAATGTATCGATCATTATTACCAGTATATAAAATGGAAAACCTCCAATGGTTGTAATAGTCTTTTAGCATTCATCAAACCGGTTTAATAATTAACCTATATCAAAAGTAGTGGGTATTACGTTGTTTTAATAGTATATATCGGACGTGAACAGAAGATTATTTTAGTCGGAAACCATAAACGCAAGTTGTAATACATCTAAAAAAAGAAAGCGCAATTCCACCTGTCTGCTGACAGTATAAATTGCACTTAGCTTTTGGGGTTACTTTATATACTACTTTTGAAGGCTTAATTCTGTATTCTTAAATTACATGTATTCCAGAATCAAAATTGTATTGGAACGGACAATATATTCGATACAGCCGGGGTTAATATTACCGTTTTTCTAGAAAACCATCGCCTGAAATCTTGTAACCTTTATGTAACCATACTCCTAAATCTTCTAACCAAATGTGGTTATTTTTATCTATTATATCATAAACTTCTTTCCATGTTCCGTCGTCGCTATTAATATTTTTTCTTGGTTTGAATTCAACAAAACATTTTTCAAAATTTTCACAATCTATTTCCGGATATTTATTGAGTATTGGTACAATATTATTATGTGCAAGCATTATTTTAGGGTAGTTTATTAGTATTTCTCTGAATTTCATTGCATTCTCCTTATTCCAAATTTTTAAATTATTGTATAGAAATCCACTTAAAAAAAAAGGTGCATCATCCTTTGTTTCAGGTTCAGGTTTCCAATCTACAATTCTACTTGCAACTAAATCATTCTTTCCCCCAAAGTCTGTTCCTATTATAGCACAGGTATCTGACATTATAATATCTCTAAAATTGTTATTCTTCCCCCAATTGTTAAGCCAATCCTCTGTTGGCTTGTCGCCCCAGTCTTTTTTTTCTTGTCCTTCGTAAAATTCTTTCCTTTTCGGGCCTTCTTCTTCTTTTTTATCTTCCATTTTATTTCTTTTTATTGGTTTTAATTGCATCTTTAATAAAAGGTGCCTATCAACACCTTATTTGAAGAAATTATTCAAAAAATAATATAGTTGAATTTTATTTATCTTTTTTACCTGGTGTAACACAGTCAGCCGACAAGGCCGGTTTGTGATTCTCTATGAAACAACTTTTTATAATTTTACCACAAGCTTGCTTGCTGCAAGCAGGGTTTTATAAATAAAACTATTTTTTTGAACACTCTCTAATAAATATCTTTTAAGGCCCTGCTCTTATCATAATAACCTCCTTCTTTAATTGGTTTAAAATTTACTTACATCAAAAGTAGTTTGTAATAAACCCCTATGATAGTATATACTGGACATGCTCTTTTTTTACTATTGTTCAATATTTGAAATCTTTTTAAGGTTAAAACGAAAGGTATCCTCTGCTTAACTTATATTGTGATTATTTCTATCCTGAACCGGGTTTAATTGTGTATTATTACCAAAGATTAAGGATTCTTGCAGCTATACTTTTTATTATTTGATAAAGAACGGATAACATATCCGGCCCAACGGAGTATTTATTCAGTGTCTATTTTAAAAAACAACATAACTTCATATTTGGTAGTTACACTTTCGGTTATAACACTCCACATTGCTCTTGCCGTTGGTTTTTTTTGTGCATCCTGAGGTTCTGTATATTTAGCACTTGGTACTTCTCTCCAGGTTGAGCCTGCCTTCTTAGCAAAGTGCATTTCATACGCCTTATAATCACTAATTTGTTTATCTCTTTTACCCAAACACAAAATAATATTAAAATCTTCTTCTTCTTTATCACTTACATCAAACGATATTCCTTTCCCTTCGCACATTTCCTGCAATATTACTGCAATATCAGTTGCATAATGTTCTTTTTTTTGTGCCTGGTTGTTTTTTTTATAATATTCTTTCAGTTTTGTTTGAAGTGTTGTCAAGCTAAGTTTCTTGTTTATCGCATAATCAAAACAATTTAAATATTTCTTTTTTGCTTCCATTTTATTTTTTATTGATTTAGTTCAAAAGTAGCTGGTAATAAACCCCTATGATAGTATATATCGGACATATTCTTTCTTATTATCATCCATTGTTTGAAATCTCATTAAAGTAAAAAGAGGATGTCCAAAAAGTCAAAACCCAACGTCATTACTGACATCTTCGGGTCTTTTGAACACCTTCTTACTGGTATTGTGAGTATTTCTATCTTGAACCGGGCTTAACTGTATATTACCAGAGACAAAAAATTCTTATATCCATGTTATTTGTCATTGATAAGGACCGGATAACATATCCGATCCAGCCGGAGATAATTCCATATTATAATTAAAATAGAAAAGGTTATCTTTATAAATTAGATAACCTTTTTCTAATGCTTAATTTAAAATAATGCAATACCTTTTTATGATAATTATTCCAGAGGAAATTTATCATAAAAGGCAAAGCCTCCCTTTACAGAATCTTCATGTGCATATTCCTCTCCTGTCATTCTATGAAATAAATCCTTAAGCTTAGCACTGGTAAACAGATTACCATGTCTCAATTCTCCTAAAGCCATGTTTTTTAGTAAAACGTAGTTAGAAGCTTCTTTTCTATCTTTTCCCTTAAAAACTACTCCCTGATTATTAGCTCCATCTACATAAAATGCATATTGTGGTTGATGTTCATCGGTCCACCTATATGGCCCCATCCCCGCAGAACATACCAGGTGAATATCAAATTCCTCATTCTTTAACCTTTCCTTTGTGTTATCCAAACAAATTTCCAATCCATATACTATGTCATCAATTTTAAATATACCCCCACCGTTAAATCCTGAAATATTTGATTCCGTTCCGGCTTCATCGACTTCAGGTTTTATCAAATTTCCTATCTCGGAAAAATCCAAATCAGAGATATTCTCTTTAATTACAACAAAACAATTTTCTCCTGCTGTAATTTGATCGTACTTAACTCCTCCTTTTAATACAAGAGCTGAGTTAAGAATTACCCTTTCATTAGCTGGATTAAGATAGCTAACAACAACTGTCCCAAAAATAAACAGCCAGTCTTTATAAATATTTTTACCAGTTTCTACACTCATTAATCTAAATATTTCCGGTATAACATTTAAATCTTCATAATAGCCTTTTTTAGGCCTGAAGAAAAACTCAGGTGCCATAAAAACTTTTAGTGTGTCTTCTGAAGAATAATTTTGTGCCCAATTTTCATTCGCATACATAATTGCTTTTTCTAAAACCAATAATCTTGCTATGTAATCTTCTTTTTGATCTTCAAGGCCAACATAAGTTTCCGGGCCTCCACTTACATAAGGGGAAAAATCTGCAAATGTGATATATTTATATTTCATATTTTTAAATTTTTTAATTTGTTATTTTTAACTTATCCTAATAGACTATATAACAATCTATTATATTACCAAATCATTAATGAATGTAATTTTAAGTATAATTTAATGATATATTATACTACAAAACTTTATATAATTATAATTTTCGGCTTAGACTAACTCAACGAAGATATTTTATTTACCAGCTTCTATTTTTTTCTGTTTCGGGTTGGAATCTCTACATCTAACCATATATCCCAATAATCTTCACTTAATTTCCCATTAACCTCTTTTAAACTCTCCCCTTCTTTTTTCCATACTCCAAACCTATCGCTTTTATCATATTCACTATCACAATGTAAAAGCACACCTCCTTCAATTAGATCTATACTATTCTCATTATGATCTGTTGATGCTGACAATATAATATGAATATCCGGACGTATTTCCTCTTTATTATAATCCGGACAATTCTCCAAAACTTTATCCTGATGATCTTTACAAATCTCCAGTATTATTTGATGTGAACTGTCCTCCATACGATAATTCCATTGACTCTTTGGTCCTTTTACAAAAAACCGGCTATTTGGGTCCATACCAATATAATGTAACTTTTGATCAGGTTTAGGAGGATGCATTAAATAAGTCCCGGTAATTTCTATATACTCCTCATGTTTACATAGTTTGGTCACGCTACCATCTCTAAAAACCTGAGCGCAATTCATCAAAAACGTTGTTTCGGGATTTTGCAATGTTTCCTTTAAATCCTCATTGGTGTAATAACCAGATCTGTATATTTCAGGAGCTTGAACGGATGCTAACTGAGCTTCTTTAGGATTAATTCTTGATAAAATATTTTTATAGCGTATATCTCGGGCTATTTGCGGATCAAAATCCTTAAATAATAAATTCTCATTCTTTTGAATCTTTTTAAATTCTTCTAATTTTGAGCTTCTTACTATTGTTCCGGGTATTATATAACAACCTTCCGGACGATTGAATTTAAGATTCTCCATTAACTGATCTACTTTTATTACATTTTCCTCATTCAGTGCCCTGGAAGACAACATATAAGTTACATCATTATTATTAGCATTTTTCTTGAGCCAATCCTCAACCTGCTCACTGCTCTCAAGGCTTGAAGCATTTCCTGTAAAATCTTGCCATACGTTTGAAAAATTGCCTCTCGGATATTCTTTAATGCCCTTATCCATATAAGATTTCATATCTAAAACGACCTCTTTCTTGGTTTTTGTTGCTTTTTCTGCAAAAAAATATTCAGGTGCCAGAATAATAAAGGGTTTTTTATTAATTTTATTAGCTGCATGCATAGCATTCTCAAATATTTCGATTCTCTCATCAACAGATTTAACCATTCCCGACTGTTCCGATGTTTTCAGTTTTATCATTAGAATATTATATTCTTTTGATCCTTCTTTTTCCATTGTATAAATTTTAATTCATTTACATACTTCTTTAACAGCGTTATTTATTAACATATTTTAATACCTTAACCATTAAAATTGGGCCCTGCTCTAATCATAATTACCTCCTTCTTTATTTAGTTTATCATTTACTTAGATCAAAAGTAGTTGGTACTAAATCCCTATGATAGTATATATCGGACATGAGATTTTTTATTCGTTTATCTAAGTTTAAAAATCTTAAATAGGACAAAAAAAGCGAAGGGCACCCTTCACTTTACTTGTATATTGAATATTTTCTACGCTGAACCGGCTTAATAGATCTTGTTAAGAAATGTTTCTTTGCGGTCAACGATTTCAAGCTCTTGTAAAGTATCATTTATTGCATCCATAAAACCTTTGTCTTCAATTGTTGCAGTTCCCTCATACATTCTTCGCAACGACATATAAAATTTTAATTCTCCAAAAGCAAATTCATCAATTTTATTGTTAGCTTCAATAATAGAATTTGAGTATTGGTTGATCTTTTTTTCTATAAAATCTTTCATCTGTTTTAATTTTAATTAAGTTCATAAAGTTTAATGTATATCAGAATGTGCATAATTTTATAATTTACCCTAATGAGTTTTTTTAAAGCTAAATCCCATTTTTGCTGCTAAAATTGTCATTTTATAAGCATAGGTATAATCAGAATCTACCTTAAATAAAAGGCCAACGGGCTTGTTTGTTCCTGATTCGACAAATACAGCCCCTGAATCGGCATACTCGGATACAATTTTTTCTATGATAAGTATATTACGCTCTACTTGTTTTATGTTTCCGGTAGAAAGGCCGGTTTTACAACCGGTTTTAAATACATCCCTACCTTCCGTAGGTTCAATTGGATCTGCATTAATCTCCCTGTCTATTTGTTCTAATGGAATTATTATCTCACAAAGTGCAGCATCATATTCATCATATGCTTCGCTAACAAATGCTACAATTTTAGCTCGCTTATCTCCTCTGGGATATTGGGGATGAAAAACAGGAATCTCACCTTCTTCTATTCGTTTGAGCAACTCAGGAGCTAAATCCCAATCACGCTCCTTTATTCTAACTAATAACTTTTCTCTGTTACGTTCTGTTTGTTCAGGATCATCAGTTGTTATAACATGTTTATTGGTTAATATCATTGGCTTGCCATCTTTAAAAACAATAGCACCCAATGTTCCTTTTGAAGCTGTTGATAAGCCACTTATTTCCATTCCAGCCTTTAATATGAATTCATTTTTTAATTCATGTGTTTTATCTTTTACCGTTTCCATATTTATTTTTTTAATACATTGTTTTATTTATGTGTTATTTAAATTGAGTGTTTAGTTTTTTTTAGTTAATTTTTATTATCGATCAACTTATATTTGCATTTTTGTATTATTCGCAGCACATCAGACATAAACAAGATATCGTTACTTTTTCTAATTTTTAAATAATTAACTGATCGCACCATATCAGGTACTAAGGGACCCAATTCTTTTTTTAGGTTTAAATCTTTAAACAGTTCTGTTGAATTTATTGCCATTAAAACCTCTCCCTCCACATCTACATCTTCAATACTGAATTTCGCATCATGAAAAGCATTCAAAACGGCAACCCCATCAACCTCGTATGATAATTTATATTTTATGTTCTTTAAAATCGATTCTGACAGATTATGGATATTCTTTGTATCATTCCAAGGCGTGTTCTCAATTTTTTTTAGCAATTCTTCTTTAGTTAATTCTGAATATTTCTCTATCCAGGCTATTAGTCCGCTGTTTAAAATTTCAGCCGTGGTTTGATATTCTTTCTCCATAATTCGTTTCTTTTATATTTTTATGATTTTAGTGACTTTCAATTAATATCAAAAATAGTTGGTACCAATTTCTTGTGATAGTAAATATCGGACAACTAAATATCTGGCAAATAAGGTGTTTAATTGGTTCTGGATTTTGACAAATTCAAACGGTATAGCAGGTAAAAGTGTCTATGATAAGTAAAAAAACATATTTCAATACTATATAATAAACATAACTTTCCGGGCTCAATAAGATCTTAAATAAACAGTATTAGAGGATAAATATATCAATGGCCAAGCTTGAGTGGTTTAATGTTAATGATAAACCCAACAACATGGTATAATATAAGCAGCTCTCTGAATAAATTGAGAATAAAAATCAACAAATGGAATGCTGAATGCAGTCGGAGTCTTCCTATAAAAAAGTTTTTATTTCTAAATTAAATGACATGAATAAATAGAGAAAAATACCGGCGATTTGTCAACATCAAACTCCCTAACAAGGACCAGAAAAATAAACCCTAAAGCACAATCAGTGGCCTGTAAAAATAAAAATGCCCTTCGGTTATTTTTAAAAAATGCGAAGGGGTGGTTTTCATTATTTCTTTAAACTCATGTATAAAATGCATCTGGTCATAATATCCACATGAACATAATACATCAAATAAATCTATTTCGGGAAATGTGGAAATTTGCATACAAGCATAATTAAAACGAATTATTCTTAAGTACTTTTTGGGAGCTATACCCATATCTTCCGTAAATAGCCTGTGAATACTTCTTATACTAAGGTTTAATTTATCGGCAATTTCTTTAACTGTACAACAGCCATTGTGTTCAATTATAAAATCGTTTGCTTCTTGTAATCTGTCGGACATGGCTAGGTAGTTGTTTTTAATTCTTCTAAAAAGAATTCATTTAATATTTTTTCACGTTGTTTGTTACAGGAAGCATTCGTTATTTTATCAATCAGATTTTTACTTCTATCTCCAAAGATTGTTTCCAGCCGGACTATTTTGTTTGTAAATGCTTTAACTGGAAAACCTAAATATTGACAAACTCCCCTAAAGTTAAATGTTATAAATATTCCGCTTAAGTAGGCACTTTTTGTAACAGGTTTTATATACAAAGCATTTTCCAATTCGAAAATTCCCACTATGAAATTTGTAAGTGCTATTTCATTCTTTCCATTGGTAATAATTAAGTTACTGTTATTGTAAAATAAAAACATTTCAACTTTACCGTTTGAAACCACTTTTAAATACTTATCATTGGTAATATGTGTGTTTTCAAAAAACACATAGTTTTCGATGAATTGTGCCACCTCATCTCTTGGAATTGAAACAGACTTTTTCATCTTACCAATTAATTCAAAATAAGTATTATTCATTTTTCGTTTTTATTAAAAAAAGCTACTTAAAAGTTAATTGCAACAACTGCCCACAACTGACATATTGAACTAACAGTAAGTGCATTACAACAATCGTACATGTAATCTTTTTGATGCTTATCATTTCAATTTAGTTTTATGGTTTTATCTAAATTAGATAGTATAATTTCCACCTGATAGTAAAAATCAGACATGAAATTCTTTGCAACAGAATTTTGTTCTATTATGGATAGGTTCTTTAGTTTAAATTTTAATATATTTTTTGAATTCATTTGAAGAGATAATCTTTATAAGATTCTTGCTAATGCATGAAACCTGTTCGATACTTATTAACCACAACAAGTGACAATATCGAACCTGCCTATTTTAGGAAAGACAATTATAAGTCTGTAAGAATATTTACCTTTATATTAATTTTATTACTAATCAACCACTATGCTTATAACAATTGAGCTATTTAATAAATGCATATTGAAATGTAGAACAAAGAATAAAAAACACACTTTGGCATTCGCCAGGGTGAACTAAAATATTATCACCAAGTTATATTCAAAATCTTTATCTACACTTATCTCATAATTATTCTTATGAAGATTGATCCTGCACAATTCTTTTAACACAATAGTTTTCGAAATATTTGATTTTTCCATTGTAACCTTATTTAAATGATATTTGACTTGCACGCGTAAATGATCCAATTTTCTTTTTTGGAAGATTATTTTTTAAAATCAGAAGATACAGGGTCTTCCAGAATAATTACAGCATCAATTAAAAGAGTATCACAATAACAAAAACCAACATGCTCTGCGTTTAGGAAATAATTTTAAGTCTGCCATTTTAAAATAAATTTTAATTAAACAACTATTACAAGCTTATCAGCCTAATAAAACTCCAATTCGCATTTTCAAAATTTACGTTCCAAACGGTATGCATGTATGAAATTAATAATAATTATTGATTTTATACAACTCAATAATATAAATAAGGAAATTCGGACATTTTTATCAGAATAGTAAAAACCTTATTTAAATAAACTGAACGTGTTTAAAAATTTCATTTCGGTATAATAATATTAATGATACGCCAGGCTCCAGGCTTTTGGATAATTTATTTCATTCGGCCTGAACCTTTAAAATAACTTGTTGAACATCTGTTTTGTATAAATGGTTATCCGTATTATTTTGTTGACGGCGAATTTTGGTATGGTTACAAAAGGGAAGAAAAAAAGAAAAACCAACCGCGATTATTGGGTACCCAAAATTGAACGAACCATAAAACGCGACAAAGCCAACGTTAAAAAAACCGAAGATTCAGGCTATAAAGTTTTCCGCTTTTGGGAGCACGAAATAAAAAAAGATCTAGATAGTTGTTTTAACCAGTTCAAAATTTACCTTACCCTTTAAATAATTTACTGTTTAATAAATTAAAACCGATTACTTAAAATTACTGGTACTAATACCAGAATTACTTTGTGGCCAAATAGGCAATTTTACCCATGCTTCGATAAATTGAGGATATTTTGAAATACACCATTTAACAGCAAGCCATTAAATAATATTTAGTATCCAGTGAAGGAGAGCAATTAATGATTTGGGGTTCCGAGTTGTCCTGCAAATCAGTTGACAATAAAACGACTTATTTATAGAAAGTAAAGAAACAACAAGAAAGAAGCCTTTTTCATTATAAAATGAATGGAAGTGACATTAAAACAATTAATATTGTCACTAAAATAATAAGTCTAAACTCAAAAATGGTTTTACCAAGTAAAGGTATTTTGGAAGTAATCTTGTCCAGCTTAGTTAAAAGTTTGTTTTCTGTTTTCGAATCTTTTATATAGCCACTTTCCTTTAAAATCCGAAAGGCTTGTTCATAATCATTATTATGAACACATAATTTAATTACATCACTTGTTCGAATAATATTATAAACTTGTCCACTTAATTCATTTTCAACGATTGTCTTAATACCTTCTGACTCAAGTTTCGTTTTAGCCATATGTGCCTCATGCACCATGTCAAACCTTAAGATTGTTACCCAATTTCCCATATTAAACTTTTTTAAGAACCAATTTTAAATTCCACCTCATCAATAAGTTGTTTTTGTTGGATAATATTTCTTATATAAGTCATAAAGCATATCCCATGTCCAAAATCTTGTGTCAACCGGAGTTAGCTTCGGTAGAACTTCCATATTGGAAGTTTTCTTCTGCTCTTCAATAATTACAGTATTAATATACTTATACAAGTTATAAAATACAGTATAAAGTTCTTCGGAAATACCAATTTCCTTACCCGATTTAACTTCAAAATGATACAATCCGTTCATCACGGAAATATTTTCATTTATTCTGTTGTAGGCCAGATTAAACATAATAACTTTTTCATTTTTTTCTTGCACTGTCATAGTATCTGAACCATTTATTTCATCAAAATCAATGTATAAATAATCTTTATTTTTTAATTTCTTTATATCTGAACCGGAATTATAATTTATTCTCGGTTTGGGTAGTATTATTGGGGGTGATTGGCGTTTTTTCGCTGTTATTGCTTTTCCATAACGCTTTTCTTGCAATGCAAGGAAATGTTTTTTACGTTCAGGATTTTCAACTAATGCATAGCCCAACACCTGTTTTGGACTCATATCAAAAACGTTATGATTGTGGGTAGCTTCATGAATCCTGTTCCTAAAATATTTAAAAAAACTTTTTGTTTGATTATCCCAATTACTAGTATCCTTATAGTATAAATGTTCAAATGCTTTATATGGATGGTCAAAACCCAAAAAAGAGGCCGTTAATTGTGCGTTCTCTTCCGATAACCATAAATAATAACTTAACCTTAACCAGGAAAAAGAAATTCTACGGTTTGCCATTCTTGCAATTGTCCAATTATCAAATTCTGCCATCATTGCAACAGAAATCGAATCTTCATAGTCTTTTATTCGGTCCGGAATAAAGTTGTATTTATTCATATAGAATTCAAATTCCTGATCGGTCATTGTAATCCTATGGCTGCTATCCAAATATGTATAGTTATGAGCGAGGAAATCATAATTCCTATACTTTAATACTACTTCATTCTTTTTTTTAAATATTTCTTCAGTAATAATATCATATGGTAAAAACTCAATATTTAAACTCTTAAAATCTCTGATCTGAATATCCATATCAAATGTATCGATCAATGTATAAAGAATATCCAGATTCTGTTTTAAAAAATCACGTACATTGGGCCTGGCATTTTCTATTAACGTAAGAGCTTCTTGCTTTTTATTTAATACGCCTAAGAAATAAGCTTTATTAATTATTCCATTTATTTCATTTGGATCCTTTTCAAGTAAGTAATCTGAAAAACTTATTATTTCTTGGAAATATTTATTTGCCTCGGTGATATTATCATGTACTATTTCATGGTATCCTAAATATGAAAGAAAATATATTGATTTAACATTTTTCCGCAATTCTTTTACAGAAATAGTTTCTTTTGCAAGCAAGAAAGCCTGATCGAACTGCCTTGAGGTATAATAAATATTCAACAAAATTTGCCTGTTTTTATAATTATCAGGATTTTTTTGTATTAAATCCTTATAATAAGCAATTGCGTATTCTTGTTGAAGAAACAGTTTGGTTGAATCATCTTGATAAATTGTATCAAGTACATTAGTATTTTCCTGGCTGGTTACAATCAATGTAATTAATACACCAACAATAAACAAAATTGTTTTTTTCATCTTATATATTTAACTATCTGCATTTTAAGGTTTCTATTTAAAATAGTATATAAGTATGCACCTAAAATATAATCATGCTCGTATGTGTCGAAATCTCGTTATGGGTGTTTCATTTTGCATATTATTTTATATGATATTTTAACCTGCCATGCTCTTTATTATTTAGAAACTATTACTGAATCACAGGGTTCTTTGTTCGAATCCTTACTCTGACAACAATTTTCTTCTTTACAAACATTAGTTAAACTTTCGTAATCTTTTATTCGTTGAGGGTTATTAACTAAAGCAAATGTTGTAAATTCTTTTGTATTCATAATTAATACTGAAAAATCATTTGTATACTCATACACTTTATTCCTTAGTTCAATCATAAAATTTTTCATATAATCATCCCAAATGCTTATATCGTTTGACCTAAAGTATTCATATAATCTATATGGGTATTTAAAGTTATACCTTGTCCCTAATTCTTTAGCCGCTTCTTCACTAATCCATAAATAATAACTAGCCCTTAACCAGGTAAACTTAATTCTAATTGATGCTATATGGACTTGACCTTTATGATCAAATTCATCCGAGATTACAACAGGAATAGAATCCCGATACGTTTTAATTCTATCTATATAGAAATTATGTTTTCTAGCTAGGTTCTGAAATTCTTCGTTGGAAATATTTATTTTAAAGTTACTATCTAAATACTTGTAATTATGATTTAAATAATCGTAATCTAAATATCTTTTATATTCTTCTTCTATTTGTGCATTTCCATTTATTGAACTAATAATAGCAATTACAATTATTAAAAACTGTTTCATAGTAATTTGCCAGTTTAACGTAAATTATCCTCTTGATGGGTCTTTATGTCTACATCACTTGTAGGATAAGCCACACAAACTAATACCCATCCGGCTTCTATTTGATCATCACTAAGCATCGATTGATCAGATTGATCTACAGTTCCACTTCCAAATAAAATTCTAGAAGCACAAGTTGTGCAAGCTCCACTCCTGCATGAATAAGGTAAATCAATACCGTTTTCTTCTGCAGCATCCAAAATATATTGATCATCTTTGCAGTAAATTGTTGTTATAATATCTGGAGTCCATAAGGTTACATCATATCTGGCCTTCGTCCTACTTAACTTATCATGTTCTATTCGGTTATTAAAGTGTTCTTCTAAGTGTTTTTTGTAATTTTCAATTGTGCCAAACTTATTTAAGATGTATATTTTCGATGTTTCAGACAGCGGCTTTGGAAAATTAAACTTTTGTTCAATATCGGCAAAAGTTAATTCTTCTACTTTAGGTTCTTCTTCTGTACATGCAATACTAAATAATAAAGCCAAGAGGCTTAAAATCATAATTTTTCTCATAATTTTACGTATTTTAGTAGAGTTTCCTACTCTTTTATAGGTTTTCGGATTCCCCTTCTTGCTAAAATCGGGCCCAATAACAAGTATATCAAATTTAATAAAAAAAACGGAATTAATCATAACGTTTTACAGGTTTGTAATAAAATTTGAAATGATTATAAATAACACAACGGTTTATAGGTACTAGTTCATATTTTAAACCTTAGAAAAGAAAAAAATCCATGCCTTATATGGCATGGACTTAGCTTATTATTGAAGAATTATACGTTGTATGTTTCGTTTGTTTTCCGAAGTAATTTCAATTAAGTAAATACCTTTATTATAAGCAGACAAATCAACTCTTGTAAGTGTTTCAGTAATGGCCATTTTTTCAACTACCTTACCACAAACATCATAAATAGTATAACTTGCGTTTATTTCTTCTGTTTCAATAGTTATTTTTCCGTTTGTCGGAATAGGATATACTTTTACAAACTCTTGTGCTATATCTTCAATTCCGGTCTGAATTTGCATAGTAACATTTTCATTAACATTAGCATCTGTTACGGTTACTGTTCCATTTACATCATCGTAATCTGTTAAGGAAACAGTATATGCAATATCGGTTGAAGGAACAACTCCCGATACAGTTGCAACGCCACTTGCATCAGAGCTTACCGCATTATAACCCGTTAAAGTCACTGTAGCACCTTGTAATGCCGAAGTTCCATCCGTAACATTAAATGTTACATCGTAAGTTGATAATGTCAAGGTTACATTTTCATCCACATTACCATCAACGACAGTAACAGTCCCGTTAGCATCGTCATAAGCCGTTAATGTTACGGTATATGCTATATCGGTTGCAGGAGCTACATCAGAAACTGTAGCCGTACCATTTGCATCTGTTGTAACAGCATCGTAACCTGTTAATGTTACCGTTGCTCCTTGCAAAGCATTTGTTCCATCGGTTACAGTGAAAGTTACATCGTACGTAGTTAAATCCAACGCAACATTTTCTGAAACATTCTGATCCAGAATTGTAACTGTCCCATTGTGCGAATCATAACCGTCAAAACTAACCGTATATGCTAAATCGGTTGCTACAGTTACATTAGAAATAGTTGCAATACCACTAGCATTGGTAGTAGCCGCCTCGTAACCTGTTAATGTTACCGTTGCTCCTTCAATAGGGTTGGTTCCATCGGTTACTGTAAATGTTACATCATAATATCCACCAATATATAGCTTATATAATTCGTTTCCTGTAACTCCATCTTCATCAGCCTCGAAATATAATGTGTGGTTTAAAATCACAAGATCGTCAATATCAATAAAATTATTATCTAATTGTTCTACGGTTGCTCCATCAGTCCTCCATAAATGTTGTTTTGTGTCGAAAGCATCCTCAGCCGCATAGTATAAATAGTCACCATATGCAACATAGTCGCTAGGGTCATGATTTTCATTTGTTCCTGAAATGTTACTGATATTTGTTACGGCATCTGTTAAAGGATTATAAACCCACAGCTGATCACCGTTTCCGTCATCTCCTTCGAAAAATAATAGATCGTTCCATGCGTAGAATTCTCTAACTGAACCAATTGTAGCAGCTGTTGCTACAGCAACCGTTCCGCCCGTTGTTCCATCTGTAACCCATAGGTAATTATCTGCTTCGAAATAAACTTTTGAGCCTAATTCCGTAAAATTACTTATGCTTGCATCGCCTGTACCATTATCAACATCTTTAATTAATGTAAATGAATCAGTTGAAGGATCATATTCGTATAGCTCACGTCCGACTGTAGCTTCATCTTCACTATAATCCATGTATAATAACAGTTTATTATTGAATTTGGTAAACTCTGCTCCAATTACTGCATCTGTTCCGGTTCCGGCATTTGCTACTGCTCCCCGGTTTGTTCCATCAAATTCGTAAAGTTTATTTCCATCTAAAGAATTTACATGATAAACTTTTCCTTCTAATACCACAGGATTTAATACCATTGCACCAGCTATGACACTAACCGTACCTTCATCTGTTCCGTCAGTTTTCCAAAGTCCGTTACCTGACCCATCGTTTGCGGTGAAATAAAGTTCATTATTTAACTCAAAGAAATCATATGGAGATGAAGATCCTCCATCACGAATATCTTTTACTAAAATAGTTCCGTCTGCTGTTCCGTCCGACTTCCAAAGCTCAAAATCTGTTATTCCGTCGCTAGCTTTAAAGAAGATGTTATCTCCAAATGTGAAAATTTCAGCAGGGCTTCCGTTATCTGTTCCTTCCCTGATATCTTTTACCAACTCTATTTCACTTGTTATATTTTTTTCAATAGATTCGGTTATTGTAACATCATCATCAGCCACTGTTGTTGTTCCCGTGACTTCGAAATATCCGGATTTTGTAATTGTATAAGCAATGTTTGTTTCGGGTATAACATTATTTACCGTTGCCACACCACTTGTATTGGTCGTAACTGCATCATAACCGGTTAATGTAATACTAACACCTTCAACAGGGTTTGTACCATCGTCAATAGTAAATTCAACAGATTTTCTTAAATCGTATTTAAATAACTCGTTTCCTGTTGTTGTACCTGTAGTATCTTCTGCTTCAAAATAAAGAACTCCATTCAAGTAAACAATATCATCAACATCTTTAATGATTGAATCAACTAATTCAATCGTTGTACCATCGGTCTTGTATAAATGCCCATCTGTATTATTTTTATCTTCCCCTCTGTAGTAAAGATAATCACCCGCAACACAATAATCAGAAGGGTCATGGTTAGTATTGGCACCTGTTAGGTTACTCATATTGGTTACTGTTCCTGCAGTTGGGTCATACGCCCACAACTGGTCACCATTTCCATCGTCTCCTTCGAAGAATAATAGGTCATTCCATGCATAGAACTCTCTAACTGAACCAATAGCCGCTGCTGCTGTTACAGCTTCAGTGCCAACTGTTGTTCCATCGGTTACCCATAAATAATTATCTGCTTCAAAATAAACTTTTGAGCTTAACTCGGTAAAATTGCTTATGCTTGCATCGCCTGTACCGTTATCAACATCTTTAATTAATGTAAATAAATCAGTAGCAGGGTCATATTCATATAGCTCGCGCCCTACAGTAGCTTCATCTTCACTATAATCCATATACAATAGCAACTTATTGTTGAAACTAGTAAACTCTGCTCCAATTACAGCGTCTGTTCCTGTTCCGGCATTTGCAACTGCTCCCCGGTTAGTTCCATCAAATTCGTATAATTTGTTTCCGTCTAATGAATTAACATGATAAATTTTTCCATCTAATATTAAAGGGTTTAGAACCATTGCACCTGCAATAACACTTACTGTTCCACCTTCTGTCCCATCTGTTTTCCAAAGGCTATTACCTGAGCCATCGTTTGCGGTAAAGTAAAGCTCACTATTCAATTCAAAGAAATCATATGGTGATGATGAACCCCCATCACGAATATCTTTTACTAAAACAGTCCCTTCAGTAGTTCCATCCGATTTCCAAAGTTCAAAATCTGTTGTACCATCGGTTGCTTTAAAGAAAATGTTATTTCCAAAAACGAATATTTCTGCAGGGCTGGCATTATCTGTTCCTTCACGTATGTCTTTTACCAGTTCAGACTGTGCAAAACCGGTTGCCGTTATAAAGCCTAAAATAAAAAATAAGTAAAACTTTTTCATAAGTAAATGAATTTAGGTTGATTAATAATTTTTTGTTTGTATTAAAAACATTGCAGCAAATACCACAACACTTTAATTTATGGTTTAACATATTTTATTTTCATGGTATATGTATCACCATTATTGGAAATATAATAATTGTGATCAATATTAAAATCCGGATCATCGCAAGTGAAGGTAACTTCAAATATAATTTCTTCTGATGCGTTGCTATATGTTCCTTCACCCCCATGTATAACAATCTGTGTTGTTTCCACATTGGTTGACTGGCCCAGGTGCCCTTGTGTAGTATTTGAATCTGCAAACCAGGCTCTATAATTTTCAACACCATCTGAGGCTGTAAAGCTTTCTTGCCAATCAAATCCCGGCTTAACCTTATATAATGTAAGTGTTTGCGCAGGAACCATAACTTTACCTTCTGAAGCATCAGAATTTAATGCCACAAAACGCAACCAGTCGTTTTCAGATTCAATTAAAGTTTTTCCGTACTCCGCTAAATTGCCAAAGAACTTAAATAGTCCAAAGAAATCACCTTCCCCTCCTGTTTGAATTTCCCATCTTTCTTCTTCTGGTACATCAACACCAGGGAATCCTATTAATTTCTGGTAGATATTTATAGCTTCGGTCCATGAATTAAGTTTAGTTGTACTAGGTACGAAATGATGTTCACCAGTTAAAATAGAATACTTACCTCCTTCTTCAATAGGATTCCAGTAGTACCTTTTCACGTTATAAGCATAAAAATCATCTCTATAAGCAGAAGTGTTTCCGCCTTCGTGAAAAGACTCAATTTTTGTGTTATCATTAAACCACGCTGACATATCAACTACAGGATCAATAATATTTATTTTTATGGTATCATTTGTTTCTGATACTTTATAATCCGTTACTATGGGTTCCGGAAAAGTGATTTCAACTGTTTTATCCAGGTCAGGTATTTCGTTATATTTAACAGCAAGCCTAAAAGTTAAAGACAACATGTCTGCATCAAAACTGATTGATTGTGCATCTGCTAAATCAAGCACTTCATAATCGGTTCCTATTTCAGCTGTTCCACCAAAAGAAATTGGAACTGTTGTGGTTGAAGCAAATGCTTTATCCAGTCCAACTCTTACCTCAACTGTATCTTGTAAAAATGCATTTGTGGTAACATGATCGGATGTAAACTGAACTACCGGGGCATCGCCGGAAGCAACTTCGTTATCTTCGATCATAACCGTTGCAACCGTATTGGTTGATGCAAGAATGTAATTATCACCTGATTCCAGGGTAAATTCAATGGCTTTATCTCCTTCGATTGTAGGTTCATTGATAGCCTTTACAAAAATAATTGCTTCTGAGCTACCTGAAGAGATAGTTACTGATTTATTACTTATAGCTTCGTAATTAACATCGACAACTGCAGTTCCTGAAATAGTAAAATTTACGGTTATATCCTGAGGTGCGTTCATATTTAAGATTACTTTCACCTCTAGCGTACTTGTGCTAGTCTCACTTAAATTGTAAGAAGCCGTTTCAAATGATACCTCTGGAATTTTAACTTCATCGTCATCGTTACAAGACGATAAAAAAATCCCGGTTAGTAGCATTAGCGTAATTGTCCAAATTTTAATATTATTCATAGTAAGATATATTAGGGTTTAGTATCCTTCGTTTTGTTGAATATTTCTATTTGCTTCTGTATTATCAAAAGGTATTGGAAATACATACTGGTAATATGGGAATTCGATATTATGATTTAGTGTAGCAGAACAATCATTACGTATTATATCACTTTGTGTCCTTTTCAAATCAAAAAAGATATGACCTTCCAAAGCAAATTCTCTTCGCTTTTCCAGTAAAATTTCATCAATTAAATCCTGCCCCGATAAATTCACAAATCCTGCTGATGGATCAGCCCTTTCACGAATTACCTGTAAATCGCCACGAGCCAGTGCTTCCTGGTTTGTCCTTGCATATGCCTCAGCCCTTATTAAGTACATCTCAGCCAAACGTATCACAACTATGTTATTTTCTATGTTTGAATTTGTTTGATATTTATATGTTACCGAATCACCTGCTAATTCGCCATAGAGACTTAGCCTCCAGTCACCTGGTTCATATAAATTAATAAGATCAGAAGTAACAGAACAAAAAACATCATTAGTAACATCGGTATAACCCACATAATTAGACATGGATGCAGCTACCACCACAGTATTATCAAATACCCAAATATCTTCAGATGATGGAACATTATTACTCCACTCGTCCAGAAGTAAATCCCCATCAACTAAATTATAACCTGGTTCCTCCAACACCTGCGTTGCATAATTAATTGCATTATTCCAATCTTCCATGTATACATACACTTTCGCCAATAAAGCTTTGGCAGCAACCGGGCCAATCCAGAATTTTTTTGTTCCGCCCAGCTTATTTTCTTCAGTAGTTAGCTCAATAGCAGCTTTCAAATCTTCGACAACCTGTTTATAAGAATCATAAACAGTAGCTCTTTCCGGCATGTCAAATACATCAGGAGTTTTGGTAACTATAACAATACCATTGTGTTGTGCATTGGCCCGGTATGCATAAGGTTGTGCAAATAAACGTAGCAAATCAAAGTGGCATAAGGCCCTAACAGCATACATCTCACCAAGAATCTGATCTCTTTCTTCCGGTGTTCCATCAGGCACATTTGGTAAAGCATTTATTATATTATTGGCTTGGTTTAATACTCCATATATATGTTCATATATTTCTTTTACTTTTTCGTTATCCGCAACGACATTAAAACCATAAATATCAACATACTTTTCTATTTTGGAATTTGTAAAAGCTTCTGTTATCTTAATATTACCTCCTCGTAGTTCTGAAGTCAGCGTAAGATCACGTCTATAATATTCATCATGTACTAAAGAACGATAACATCCAATCATTGCTATTTTTAACCCTTCAATGTCTGATAATAGATTTTCATTGGAGATTTTATCTTGTGGATCGCGGTCCATAAATTCTTCGCATGAAGAAAAAAGAAACATCCCCACTAAAACTGCTATATATACTATCTTGTTTTTCATAATTCTAGAATTTAATATTTACTCCCAATGAATATGTTCTTGCAATCGGGTAGGGATATAATACTTCTGCCAATCCGTTTTTATTTTGATCTTTATTATCCCTGTACCATGTCCATATATTATCAACATTTACATTTAAAGCAAGTTGCTCAATTTTTAGTTTCTCGATAATATTTGAAGGAATCTTATATGAAAGAGAAATATTCTTAATTTCAACATTTGTCCTATCATATAAATTTCTTGTAGTATTCTTGATGGGCTTATTGTTTAAACTTAATTGTGGAATTTCCGTTACATCACCAGGTTGCTGCCAACGATCCAACTGGTTAATGCTTTGGTTATATAGTAATATTCTTGCTCCATCAGAATTTAAATCAAATGCTCTGTATGAAAGCATAACATGGCCACCCCATTCGTAAGAAATGAGTGTTGAAAGTGAAAAGTTTTTATAATCGAATGTAGTAGAAAAACCACCTGATGCATCTGGTGACGCATTACCCACAAAAACCCTGTTTTCTGATTTCTTTGCCTCATCCGTATCAGAAGTTATAGTTCCATCAGGTAAAATGTATTCTGCCTCTCCTGTTTCAGGATTAACTCCTGCATACTTTAATGCTAATATAACGCTAACATCCTGACCTTCAAATAGTCCTAAGGATGAGTAATTTAGATCCGTAAACTGTGGTTTATCATTCCCTAAGCTTGTTACAACATTCTTGTTAGTCGATAAATTAAAATTAGCGTACCAGGCAAAATCTTCTTTATCAATAATTGTTGAGGATAAAGTAAATTCCCAACCACTATTTTCCATATCCGCCACATTTACAGGCACATATTCAAATCCTGTTTCTAATGGAATATCCAGGTTGGAAATTGCTCCTTTAATTTTATTAATATACCTTTCAACACTAACATTTACTTTATTATATAATTTTAAGTCAATTGCTAAATTAAACTTATAGTTCTTCTCCCAGGTTAAGTGTGGGTTAGGAGAAGCAGAAGGTTGAGCACCAATTAAACCATCATAGCTGTAACCATTATCATACTCATATAAACCATATGCAGCATACGTACCAATTCTGGAATTACCTGTTGTTCCATAAGAGCTTCTAATTTTAAAGAAACTGACAGGCTTAAATAAATTTTCAAACCATTTTTCTTTACTTATTACCCATGATGCACCAACCGAAGCAAAGTTCTCAATTTGTGAATCGCCACCAAATATTGTCGCCTGATCGTTTCTTAAATTGAAATTGATAAAGTACCTGCTTTTAAAGTTATAACCTAAACGGCCATAATATGAAATGGAACCAACCGAACTAGTTGAACTTGATACAGATGTACTTTCATCATCCGAAATTCCTAATTCACGTATTTTTTCAAATGGTAAATCTTTATTAGATCCTCTTAAAACAATTTGGTTCCGGTCCTCAATCTGGAAACCTGCAAGAGCCTCTACATTATGATTCTCTTTAAAATTTTTGTGGTAATTTAATTGAGAATATGAAATCCACTTTAAATTATCTTTATTTGTTCTTCCAATATAACCACCTCTGGTATATCCTGCCCCGTTTTGCGAACTATAGAATACATAATTCTCACCTGAATTATAGTCTATTCCAAATGTGCTCTCAAACTTTAGGCTTTTTAAAATTTGATAAGAAAGTTTTGTACTTCCATTAATATAAAAATTTTTATTCCAGGCCTCGTTTTGTTCCAATCCGGCAACAGGATTCATTCTATAATCAAAAGGAGATTTGTTATTAAAAGAACCATCTTCATTATATGGAGATATGGTTGGAGCTGTGGATATTGAGCTAAAAGAATCAAAAATATCCTTGTTCAGATATGAAACGCCAATGGAGTAATCCCATTTGAGCTTTTCAGTTAAATCGGATTGAACATTTAACCTGGTTGATATCCTTTCAAGTTCATTTCCTTTACCAATTGATTTATTCTTTAAATAATTTACAGAAAATCGGTATGTGTGACTATCACTTCCACCCGAAAATGTCAGGTTATTTTTTGTTATTACACCGGTTCTTGACATTAAATCGAACCAGTCTGTGTTTATATCGGGGCTTCCGAGTGCTGCAATTTGTTCTTCTTTTTGGATATCAGTAAGGTCTGTATTATTTATTGCCTCTGATGCAAGCTCAATGTATTGTTCAGAGTTTAAATATTTAAATTTGTTTAATGGCTGAGAAAGTCCAGTATTTGAAGTAAATGTAAATTTTACCTTTCCTTTTTTACCTTTTTTAGTTGTAATAATAATTACACCATTCGAAGCATTTGCACCATAAATTGCCGAAGCCGAAGCATCTTTTAATACAGTTATGGATTCAATATCATCAGGATTAATTAATGATAAAGGGTTAATTTTTACATCTCCTAAAGCATCCACTTCGTTAGGAGCAGAAACATCATACAACGGTACACCGTCTAAAATATACAATGGTTCCGATGATGCCACAATTGCATTACTTCCTATTTGAGTTAATGAGCTTTGACCGCGTATTCTTATACTTACCGGAGCTCCCGGGTCGCCTGTATTCTGTTCCACTCTAACACCTGCCATCATCCCTTCCAACATTTTATCCACACTTTCTATAGGCCTTTCAACCATTAAGTCTTTGGCTTTTACCTGTTCCACAGAACCAACTATTGACTCTTTCGTTTTTACACCGGCATATCCTACCACCACAACTTCATCAAGTTGTTTGGAATCCATTTGCATCGTAACATTCAAAATGTTTCCCTGAGGTTTAATTTCCTGCGTTGTCATTCCAACAAATGAAAAAATCAAAGTTTTATTAGCAATAGGTAAACGGATTTTATATTTACCATCTATATCTGTTATTGTCCCAATCTGTGTTCCCTTAACTCTCACCGAAACTCCAGGTAATGTAACTCCTTTATCATCTTTTACGGTACCCTCTACAATGTGAACTTGCGCAATTGAAAACAGTGCGCTGGTGAATAATAAAAATAAGGTTAGTATTGTCTTTTTCATAGTCCCTTCGATTAAGAAAAATCCCTTTGGAAACTGTTCCAAAGGGATTTAAAGTATTACATGAAATTAAAAGCGTTCTCAATTAATTTCTTTATTTGCTCCTGATGAGCTTTTGTTAATTTATCGTCTCCTTTGTATTTTAATTGCTTTTGTAAGTTTAACAGGTCTTCTACAACTAATGCTCTTGCCTGATATGGATATCGGTTTACATTAAATATACTCGACTGACCAAACATTTTGGTTAGCTGTTTCACAAACAAAGCTTGTGCATATTGCTGATATGAATTAATTTCTGCTTTATAATTATAATCAAATACCAAATCACGTATATCCGACATATATTCGCCCAACTCATATCCATTACCATACTTTTCCGAATCAAGCATTCGGCTAAACATTACAGGATTTAATACCGGTGCGAGAGCTTCTCTTTGTATATCATTGACCATTGCATGAACCGGAAAAGCGTCTCTACCAACATTAAAACCTCGACGTTGAATTTGCGCATACTGGTAAATAAATTCTGAAAAATTCAATGCCTCTTTTGCAAATACATATTTATGTAAGGCTTTCATAGCTTTTTGCTGGGTATCTTTTGGAACCGGTGTATAAGGTACTTTACCACTGTTTTGATCAGCAAATACTCTCTCTGTATAAATTCCGCCAATGTATCTGCTTATGGTTGCAACAGCATTTTTGTACTGATTAATCAAAAGACTGAACTCGTAACGCAAATCGTGATAAGATCCGTTTCCGTTGGCATATTTCTGCGGTAACTCATTTATTAATTCTATAACTAAATCTAAACGATTGATAGAGTATTGGATAGGATCATTTGATAGATCGTGAGTTAAAACTCTTGGATCAATGCCTAATCTTAAATTTCTGGCGTTTTCACCATCATTTCCAAAGATATGACCCTTTTCTGTTGACCTTTTTGCAATCTCTTCAAGCTCAGAGTCATTTTCAACCGGTTTATAGCCATATTCAATTGCCCAATAATCGTAAGGGCCAATTGTTGTCGAGAAATAATGCGCTTGTTTTTCAGGGTCAGGACTTACATTAATTAACATGTAATCCATGATAGAAGCTGTCACTCCGTATTTTTCCGTTAGTTCTTTATCTTGTAGCTCTTCCGGAGAAAGGAAATAAGAGCCCTTAAAGTTGTGAGTTAAACCAAGCGTATGACCTACTTCGTGGGTTACCAAAGCTATTATATATTGATTAACCAGCTCTGTGTATTCCTCATTGTTAACCGCTAATGACTGGCCAAACTCGAGGTTTTGAGCATACATTTCAGTTTCGGTCAATTCCGGTAAGTTGTCATAATCCAGCTCTAATTCCGATGTATTTTTTCCGGTATACATTTTCTCATACCTGCGTTGTAATTTAAACTGAGAATACTCGAGCATTACATCAGCACCCAGAATCTCTCCGGTTTTCGGATTAAAAAATCTTGGCCCGTATCCTGCAAATCTTGGTGTTGGTGAAGCAGTCCAACGAATTACATTATATTTTAAATCTCCTGGTTCCCATGTTGCATTGTCTGGCATTTGCTTAACAACAATAGCATTTTTAAATCCTATTTTCTCAAAAGCCTTATTCCAGTTTAAAACTCCTTTTTTAACTGCCGGCCTGAACTCATAAGGAGTCGTGTTCTCTATCCAAAATACAATTGGTTTAACTGGTTCCGAAAGTTTCTGGTCAGGATTTTTCTTTACTAAGTTCCAACGATGAATAATATCTCTGTAAGGTGCTGTTGAAAGAGATGTCATGTCATCAAACTCTGTTGTAAAGTATCCTACTCTAGGATCATCCCTGCGTGGTTCATAATCATTATCCGGTACTTCAATAAATGAGTGCTGAAACACAAAACTTACACTTCTATCATCAGCTAATACTTTTCCTCCTGTTTTTTCAGGTTTACTCGATTCAAAAACATACTCAATAATTACATCCGTATTATCTGCGTAATTTTTAATTGCAGTAACTTTTGATTTTTTCTTAGATAATTTACCTACCTGGTATAAATTTCTATGCACCTTATGCTTAATCCTAGTTAAGGTTTCTTTCATAAAAAGGTCATCAGCTTTAACAATCAGTGTATCACCATCCTTACTTGCACCCAAAATAGTTGAAGAATAAATAATTGCATCACTAATATTCGCGTCAGCTGCTTTACTTATTGGATTTTCCGGATCAAAATAAAAATTATAGTTTGGAACCTGGAACTCAATCCGGTTAAAATACCTGATAGGTTTAAATACTGTGACTTCTCGATATGCTCCTCTGAACATATTCAGGAATGGTATACCATTTTCGGCATATCCGAAATATATAAATTCCTTCTCTAATTTATTTGTTTCAATTTGCAAATAAAGACTTCCATTTAATGTATCCTGGTATACGGTAAACAACCCTTCATGTTTAGTACATCTTTTAACTATTTTTGAAATGTCTTTAATTTTGCTACTCTTCTTTTTATTGTCACTGTCATTATCTTCATTGTCTGCATCGGATGATGTTTCCTCTTTGTCTTCATCTGCTTCCTGTGCATAAGTGAAGTTATACATATTACTTGTTAAAAGTAATCCTATAGATAATGCTATTAAGAGAAATAATTTTTTCATTTTTAATGTTGTTTTTCAGGTTTAATTAATAGTTCTTCGGACCTGATTTTTTCGAACTGAAAAGGATTTTTTAATTTTTGCACGTAACCATTGGTATAAGTAACAGTTAGCGTGTCTTTTGAAATGCTATTCCAAATATTTTCCGGATTTGTTATGGTATTTACATATTCAATTTCTGCAATTGGGTAATCACCGGCATAATAAGTTTTAACCCTTACTATGCCAGTATCATTTCGGGCAATATCATTTCTTAAATGAGCGCCCATTTGTTGATTTTTCCTATAACCTAAAACTTTTACCCGAAAGGTCTCAATATCTCTTTGTTCGTAATTCTCATAATTATTGCAGGTAGCATTGTATGCTTTAAACATTTTTAGCATAAAATCCACACGTGAAATTTTTTCCTTTAACAGATCAATTGATACCACTTCGAAATTAAGATCTTCGGTATACTCAATACCCTCTTCCATAAATATAATCTCATCTTTTTCGATAAAATCTTTCAAATTATTTAAAATAAGCGGAGACTGGTCCATAAATAATTTTAGGTTAACAGGTTCTCCATACATCGACTCATATCCGAATACAGTATGCTCCGAATATTGCGATAAAAGAATATTCATAAAATAAGTATCGTAGGCATCGAAAAAGTTGTTTACTTTAACATTAACAATTACTAAAGAGTCTAAATCCAAACCAGGCTCTATATTTAACATTTTTGCCGGATTAAATATAGCTTCCTTAATTTCAGCAGGTTCTATGCGTTGTGGGTCATAAAGAACTTTTACTCGATGTTTATCAACGTATGTTGCTGCTCCGACCACTCCGGGAACCTGCTTCATCTGTTCAACAAATGACATGGAACTACCATAACATTTTACATCTCGTAAATTATCCATGGTAAATGTTTCGGAATATTCTTTCTGTAATCCATCACCCCAGAATATATTTACTGTTGGTAGCTTAAACTGTTTACCAAGAAAAAGGCCTATTACTAATAATATAGCTACAATTAAAGTAGGTAACCATACTAATTTCTTTTTAGGTTGATTAACCCCGATTGATCCTTTCACATGACAAACCGATACACATTCACCGCACATGTTACAATCGATATGATTAACTTTGGTATATTCCGTTACAGGAATTCCCTGAGGGCAGCTTTTGTCGCATTTTTTACAGTCGATACAAGTTTCTTCGTCTCTAACAATTTTAATAAGCTGCAATTTTTCAATTGGGTTATTTAATATTTCCTGAATGTATCCTATTATCGATATCGACAATACAAACCAGAATAAGCTTAGTTTAACTCCCGTCCACAGCAGAATTACATAAATAAAAGCAAGTATAATAAATGCCCAGTAGTTTTTAAAAATATTGGATAGTGCTCCCAACGGGCATGCATATTTGCACCAGAACATTCTTATGAAAAAGGACCCGACAAAAACAGTTGCTATCGAGATAATTGCCATCCATACGTTTACATCATCATTAAATCCGGTTGCAATAGCATAGAACGGATCAAATTTTTTACAAAATAATTCTGAGGTTTCCAGTGTAAAATAAAATATGATTGCCAATAAAGCGTATTTTATAATTCTTAATGCTTTATCTGTAATTCCTTTGGGTGTAAAATTAACTTTTAATTTTCTGCCTTGTTTTGAGATAAACTCTGTTACGGTTCCGATAGGACATATATTTGAGCAAAATAATTTGCTAAATAAAATAATACTTACAAATAATATTATTCCCATGCCAATTTGCTTAGAAGTCATTGAGCATGCTAAAGATTCATTCTCTATAAAACTTCCCAATGCCATAATTCCTCCAAATGGACAATATGCTTCAAAATCAACATAATTCATTTGTATAAAAAAGTCGTATGCTAACACGAACAGTATTCCTAAAATACTAAGCTGGGATAATAATCTGAATAGGTTAAAGTTTATTAATTTACGTTTCATAATGGCATATAGCTTTCCTGCAAAGCGAAAAATCGCTTCATTTAAAAATTTTTAAATCTGTTTTAATTAAAGACTAGTTTACTATGTTATTCTGACTCTGAGTCAAATACCGAAATTGATTTTGACTTATTAATCAGAAAATGATCATTCATCATACTTTCGATAATTTGTTCCCTTCTATTTTCTTTACCTATCTGAATGGCTCCACCAAATTGTTTAAAAAATAAAAGTCCCAAAAACATCCCGGTAATGATAAGTGATGATACGTTCCTTAAGCGAATAATAAATTGTTTATTATAAAATGGTTTAGTTTGCCTATTTTCAAGTCGCTGTTTTACTTTTGTATAGAAAAATGGGTTGGTTTCGGTTAATTTATCTTTTCCAACCTCTTCAATTTGTTTATCGATATTTAAAAGAATCTCCTTACAACTTTCACAAAACTCAACATGATCGAGACTATTCGAACTCATTTTACCTTTTGTTATTTCTTTTAAAAAATCCTTACAGTTCATTTTTCAAATCCTTTTAACAATAAGACAACAATTTTTTTAAAAACTTGCGCAAAAATTAAAAAAAATTAATTTTTATTTAACACTCTGAATATCTGTTTTATGAGGGCAATTTGGATCGGAACAATCTTCACACGCACCAATCTGCAGCATTTCTTTAATTAATTGTTGAAATTTTATTTCCTGTTCTTGAGTACATATCGACTTTATGTTTAAAAAATGTCTTGCGGTGAATACTTTCAGTCCTGTGTGAAGCCGGCCGTTTGCTCGACTTATTGAATCCAACTTAGTAAGCGAAGGCTCAGGTTTTGACAATTCAAGAAGAAAACCATAATGATTTATACATGTTAATTCTTCATTTCTTTTATATCCTTTCATCACTTTTTCGTTAAGAGACAGATATTCCTTATATTGCTCCTCAGAAAACCCGAGTTCTTTTTTAATAAATTCGTCAGTATTGGTTTGATAATTCAAGTTTTTTTCGGAACGAAATCCGGAATGGCTCAGATATATTGCGCCAAATATAGTTAGATTGGCAACCAATAAAATGATATTTAATTTACTTATATAATTATTCAACTTCTTCATTTTCAACTATTATTTTATAAAATATTGAACTAGTTTTTTCTTAAGGTTCTGTTTTGCTCTAAATATAAGAGATTCCACTGAACTTAATGAAAGACCCATTATTTCCGCAATTTCTTTATAAGAAACATCTTCGTATTTATGTAAAGTAAATGCGATTTTTTGATTGTTAGGTAAATTTTCCAAAGCCTTTTTAATGATTTGTTTATCTTCAATTAACTCTAGCCTTCGCTGTGGTTTAGTATTTATATCATTCGATTTTTCGTAATCACTTGTTTCAACACCATTAAAAGCATCTTCAATCTTAGTGAAAAACTTTCTAAATTTATTTTTCTTTGATGCATTTATAGATTTATTAATAGCAATACGATACAACCATGTAAAAATTTTTGAATCTCCTCTAAATTTATTAATTGATTCGTATACTTCTACAAATACATCCTGAGCGACATCTTCGGCTTCATTATAATCATGCAATAGACCATAACAAGTATTTATTACCATGTCCTGGTAATTTTCTACTAATTCCCTAAAAGCTGATTCATCTCGATTCTTAATACGTTCAACAAGCTTTCTATCTTCCATCAATGAAATTTACTCATAATAATAAGACAACTGATAAACTAAAAACTTGTGCTTATATAATTATTTTCCATATGATTTCTGTTAATATCATTATATTATGTATATATTAAACTCTAATAAGAAGGTTTTCGAGGGTGTAAATTTAATTAAATGTTAAACAATAATTTGATTAAAGTCAGTTATTAATTTAGCCTTTTCAATAAAAAATGATTTTCAACTAATTTATTATTCAAGCTATTAAATAAATCTAATTTTAAGCAAGTTTCTAAAGCAAAACCAGCCTCATCTTTAATTGGGATTTAGCTACGCAGCTAACTTATTTATTGTTATTATAATGTTTTTTTCATTTATAATTTACTTTCTTCGGTACAGAATATAAAGTAATATTGATTATCTGTTACTTACGCCATTCAAGCAACAAATAAGCACAAGTTTAATGAGAAAAAGTGTTATTTATAGGAAAATATCGTAAACAATGTTTTTTACTCTTTATTCACCTCTTTACAAATTTAATATGTTCTATTTACAACTGCGTAAAATGTCAAATCTCGTTAGGTAAGTTTAAATTTCTGTATCGAATTATTCCAGATTTTTTAAATAAAATTGAACGCTTTGTTTAAACAAAGAAAGGGAAAGTTTTTTACAGCAATGGAGCTTATAAGAGAAATTTATCGATAAAGTTTAATAAATTTTAGAATTGTTACAATGTAGACAGTATGTTATTTGAAGTTACAAAACTATTCAGAAGTGGAAAGGTATCATTCGCAAAGAATCATGCTTAACTACACAAGTTATAGCATGACTTATTATGGATACAAATATAATGTTGTTCTATAAAGCGAAGTTTTAAAAGCTTTGATATAAGCATAGCGTTTGTTTATGATATCCATTATTTGCATAATATTAAAGAGTAGTTTAACGAATTTGTTATTTTAGGCGTCAAGGTTATATAAACTCCAACTATATTTGAAAGAAAAAAGATTAAATTAGAAGTGCCTATACGTAATAACCAATTTGAATATAAAAACAATTTATTTTTGGAAAATCAAGAAAGAGAATAGAAACTTTATTTTCACAACATTGATCATCTCATGATTAGAATAAACTACGCTAAAACATTCAATAATTTTAAAACCAGAATATTATCAAAAATGAATTCACTTACTATAATTATATATTATTAAGTTTACTTTGATCGGAATATAACAACATGAATAATTATTGTTGTCTAAATGCTCAACTGATTAGTAAGTTTAATTATATCTCTATCTTTCACATTTTTTTATTTTATTCATTTCCTGACAGTTAAATTATAAAATTTTATACTTTAAACGAAATATGATATACAGATAGGATTTTATACATAGATAATTATTAATAATTGCAAGTAATAGCTAAATTTATCGCAGTGAATAAGGCAAAGATTACCGATAATCATCTGTTCGAACAAATTAAAAAAGGCAATAAATTTGCGTTTGATTTGTTATTCGATAAGTATTATCAACAGTTGTGCTATTTTATCGAAACTTATACCAAAAGTAATTATTTAGCCGAAGAATTGGTTGCCGATATTTTTGTAAACATTTGGATAAAACGAAAAAAAATAATCATTCATAGCAGCATAAAATCATATTTATATACAAGTGCAAAAAATAATGCTTTAATGCATTTACGTAAAAATAGACTTATTACAGAAGACCTTGAAAACAATAAACAAAACATAAAATACGAATCGAATCCTGAAAAGAAATTACTTAAAAAGGAAAACGAAATCAGGGTGCAAAAATTATTACAATTAATTCCCACAAAAAGCCGCCAGGTATTTATTCTTCATCGTTTAGATGGATTGCGTTATAAAGAAATAGCAGAGGTTATGTCTATATCTATAAAAACAGTAGAAAATCATATGGGGAAAGCATTAAGGATTTTACGTGAAAACCTTAATGCCTTAAGTGATTACTTTACTTAAGTGTTGCTAAAAATTCTATCGTTTTTTGTAACTGCTCTTTTGTTGTGCTATTTTTTTCTACTATACAGGCTTGATGTAGATCTTTTAAAGCATCGGTATATTCTGTTTGCATTAATAAGAATGCTGCATGTTTACGCACTTCTGGTTTATCATCGCGAAGTAAGCCAACATTATACCTTACTGCCGGACGAGATCTTAAAGCAAATAAATTATCCATTGCCTGGATTTGAACTTGTGGATCATTTTCAAAAAGTTTCCAGAAATTATCCTTTTCATATTTTTTTAACTCTGTATCGAATATAATCGCTGAATCATTTATTTCAGGACGAATCCATTTTTCGTTATAAGAAATAAGCTCTGCCCCTGCAACATGTCGTGCCATTCTGGGAACCATCCACCGCATTCCCGGTGTCGATTCAGGGTGGCCAACCACTATTATTAAGTTTCCTTCTCCAATTTTCTCTTCTAAAATAAAAGTTTTACCTGGTGTAATTCCAGCAGGTGCAAAATCATCAGGATGAATATCTGATTTATAAGTAGCCAACTCTGTATACTCCATTGTTTCACCAACCGGAATTAATACCGGGCCATCGTAATATTGTAAAAACAAAGACTGATTTTTTAACTCAGGAAATACTTCTGCACCCTTTTCGTTAATTTCAAACTCAACCAATCCGCGCCCACGATTGTAATGTGCCCGATCCGTAACAGAAGTGGAAGCTAACTCCAGACTTGGATATCCCTTGGTTTTGCTTAATAAATAACCGCCGGCACAAATGCCAACAACACCCTTACCTTTTGTGTGAGCAAATTCCTTAACCTTAGCAGCTACCGATTTTCCAAGATTCAATAGCTCTTTGCTACCACTTCCACCAGGAAATATTATCACATCAAAATTATCTAAATCTCCATTTTGTATTTGATAAGACTGAATTACTGAAGATTGAATCCCTACATCTATTTTAAGCGATTCCATCGTTTCCAAAATACAAGTTACACTTGCTCCATTACCACCAAATACAGCCACTCTAATTTTATCTTCACTTTGAAGATTTGATGTTTTATTTGTACAAGAAATCAGTAATACCAAAAACAATGCATAAAATATTTTTTTTATCATATCTATACTATGACTTAAACTTATTAGATTTAATGATTTACATATCTATATTAAAATTATCCTTATAAGACTGTTTAACAAAATTATTAAGCCATTCGTTAAACTCCTTCATTTCACTCGGTTGGACACCCTTTTTTCGCCATTCTTTGATCTTTTCATTTGTTTTTGAAAATATTATATCTTCATCAGCCTTTATTTTCTGGCGAATACCAGTTTTGTCGGCATTTACTAAAGCATTGATATCAATATAATACTTCGAAGCAAATTTCCCCCACCTAATAGGAAAAACTTCATTTTTTAACCTTAATGCAGCATTACAAATTGGAGAATCATCTATTTCCACATCAAGCTGTAAAACATCCGGGAAATCGTTTTTTGCCTTAAGCCAGGTTGGAACTACTATGGATGCTAATGGAAATCCAACCGCTGACCACATGGTTGCATTATCAGGACTCTCTCCTTTCATAACTCCTTGAATTACACAAGCCGAAGCAGTACTTTT
Organism: Bacteroidales bacterium; assembly: GCA_028282785.1. Classification (GTDB taxonomy): domain Bacteria; phylum Bacteroidota; class Bacteroidia; order Bacteroidales; family UBA12077; genus UBA12077. The sequence continues at coordinate 295,403 of JANQHE010000037.1, forward strand.
TCGTGGAATAAAATCGTGAAAAAATGTATAAGTAGAATTATTTTCTGGTATGGTTCTATATTGTTCGTATAAATCAATATTAAGCAAGGAATGTTTTAATCCCCTGGTTACATCCTGCATAATAAACTGAACATCAAAAGTATTAGTAGATACTGCATTATAAAACAAATTATCAACAGTATTTTGTCTTATATAACCACTGCTTTCATCACCAAAACTGCCCGAAAATGAATAATTTGCACGAATGATATATCCAAAAGGTGCAACCGTGTGATCATTAGCATCAAATTTTTCATATCCATAATAACCTAACTCGAAAAGTGCAGCTCCGCCCTTTCCATCAATTACTCCAAAATTGCCTTCTAAACGGGTAGGCTTTTCCATTTGATCCAAATACTCTTGAAATTCTTCTACCGTTGAGAAATTGGAAAGTGCATACTTTATTAGTCTTCCTTCCAGTCCTGAATGTTTTGCGGTATCACCAATCGTTAGGTTATACGAATTTGAATTCATAATGGCAAAGCCAGTTTCATTCATTCCTATCCAAATACTTTTTCCTTTATAATCTTTTGAGTTTACCAAGCCCATATGGGCATATTTAGTATCATCGAAATACATTATTTTATTGTTAACAGCCCATGTATCACGGTTTTTCCATAACATAGGCCTTCCATCTTTCGTATATTTACCCGATACCACAGCTATAGTACATGCACTAACTTCTAACGTAGTAAAAGTAATCAACAAGGTAATTTGAGCTAAGATAAATACTCCAGCGATATTCTTCATTCTTTAATTTTTTATTGATTTTTATTTTTCCAGAAACCAACCCCCATTTGAAACATTTATACCATCCGCATTTTCTACACCACCAAAGGTGTAAATATCATCCTGCAATAACATGAGCTGTTTTGCAGGAATAGGAAAATGCAACATAGTACCTTCTTGTAACATATTGCGTCTTCTCATATCGAAAAATGCAATTCCAAATCCTGTGGCAATTAACTCAATATCACGTTCATAGAATATTGCATCTAATACTTCCGATTTTGTCGAAGTTAATGGAAGCAGTGATAATTGCCCACGAGTAACTCTACTTCCATTATTTATAATGTCAATAGCTTCAGGTATACGATTTAAGTGAACAAGGGCTTCTGCTTTGAAAAGATTGTTTTCTTCGAGACTAAACTCCACAAGCTCACCTGTATTAACGCCCGTAACATATTTATAATCGATACGGGCATATTCGTAATTTGAAAAATGATAATAACCCCTTTCTGGTTTCATGTTAATTACAGAAACATAATTAAAATCACTTTCAAGTCGAGCATCTGCAGAACTTGCTTTAGGTGTAGGTTCTGTACCATCATCGGGATATCGCCATACATAATCCGGATCCATTAGATTAATAATTCTTAAATCAATTTTTGCCCAATCAGGACGAATAGTATAATTTAAAAACCAGTTTTTCCATTTTACATTATCCATATAAGGTGCCAGATCGGTCTGTATACCCTGATCAGCATGATCGTAAACCGCTTGCCAATCTATTACTTCATTTTGATCGGCATTACGCGATTTGTACACTAAAAACCTTGCAGCATACGCATGAGCTAACTGCTCTAATTCATCGTTTGAAACATCTGTAGTACTAAACCAACTACCCGGTGTTGTAAAGTTATTACTCTCACAAATTTCAATACTTTTTTCCAAGGATTTAATTGCTTCATCAATAACCGATTCGTATGGGGACGTAGTAACTTTTTCAATTTCATCAATAGGCACTTCATCGGTTACAATATAAGCTTTATCGTATACCAAACCCAGGTATCCCAAGCACAATCCTTGTACAAAATAGCAATTAGCACGTACCATTTCTGTATCATCACCATCATCTCCAATTTCCATTCCACCATTAATAATACTTAAAACATCATTTACCTGTGCTAGATTTCCATATAATTCTTCCCAATAGGTTTCGAAAATATATGCGTAAGTGTAAGTTACATCATTATTAAATGCCATTCGTGGTTCTGATGATAAGTCGAGCATGCCACTATTTGCCCAGGAGCAAGTTCCTTGATCAGCCATTACCCACATTGACATACGCGGAGAAATACTCGAGGTATTTGTCATGTAATAATGAAAAAAACCTCCCGAGGCAACATTATAAACATTATCAGGATCGCTAAAAACGATATCCAAACCAGGATAATTCTTATACTCAATATCCAAATCCTGACAAGCAGAAATAATTAAAAATAAAACACTTATAATTCCAATAATTTTATATCGAATTTTCATTTTATTGATTTTCTTTAATTAAACTTAAATACTATAGATCCCGTAATTGTCCTATAATTAGGATATCCAAAATTATCGAATGGAAAGTTCGTTAAATCAGAACCCGAAGCCACTTCGGGATCATATCCGGTATAATTTGTAAATGTGTACAAATTTCTTCCAACCAGCCCCAATCGTATTGATGAAATATGTACTTTATTCAGAATCTTTAATTTTTCTTTTTTCAAGGTATAGTATAAAGATAATTCACGAAGCTTTACGAAAGTTCCATCTTCGACAAAATATGAATTAACCGCTGTATGATAATAAAAGTTTGAGTAATAATCGATTGTTTTTTTCTGATCTTCGGGTTTTCCATACTGATCAAATTCCTTGGCTCTATTATCTCTAAATGTATATTGATGAGTGTAGTTATAAACATCACCGCCTTGTTTCCAATCCCATAAGGTATAAAGTGATAAATCTTTCCACCTAAAAGTTAAATTTAATCCCATTCTAAAATCAGGATTCCCATCTCCTATTTTAACTAAATCAGCAACTCCGTTTCCATCCTTATCATATAATATTGGTTTTTCGTTTACAGTTCCTTCTGTTCCTGCTTCAATAATATATCCATCGCTGTTTATTACATAATCATTGATGGTACTTCCACCAGGTAATTGTTTTTCCATCTCTTTAAGGCTGGTTAGCCATTGGTATCCATAAATAATACCCAATGTTTCACCTTCCCTAATTAGAAAAGCATTATTAGGCCCTGTTTTATACTCTGGAACATTTAATTCAGTTATTTTCTGTGTTACTTTATCGAATGTAAGATTTAATTGTAAAAACATATTTTTCTTATCTATAGCAATGTATCCAAGGGTTGATTCGAAAGAATTACTACTTATAGTTCCTACATTCTTCCATTGCTCAGGAAATCCACCCAAATGTGGTGGTATATCGGCTTTTATTAACGCATCTGAAGTATTAGTTATCGAATAACTTGCATTAAAAGTTATACGACTAAAGATTTCTGCATCTAATGCAAATTCAGTTTCTTCTGATTTTGAAGGTTTCAGGTATTTATTCCCCAAGGTTTCTCTAACTGGTACACCATCGCTTATGTACATTGACTCATATTGATTAGAAAATCCTGGTCGTTGACCGGCTGTTCCATATGCTGCCCTAATTTTTAACTCGTTTACTCCCGGAATTTTAAAATCTTCTGTAACTCGATATGCCGCAGATACTCTAAAATAAGGATGCCAACGCTCTTCTTCTCCAAATAATGATGAGCCATCCATCCTGAATAATCCTGAAATTAAATATTTACTTCTGTAATCCATATCTACAATTCCAAAAACATTTTCGGCCCTTATGATTCCTTCATATGAACTCATGGATGCTTTTTCGGGATCGGTATTATTTAACTGTGGTATTTCACTTGTAATAAGGTCACGTCCTGTAATCCAGAAATCATAATATTCTTTATCTTCAAACAAGTAACTTATTTTAGATTTTACGGTAAAGTTGTTAAATGTTTTATTTACATTCATTGTATACTGGAAAGTCTGAAAAGTACTTGTGTACTGCTCTTTATAAACACTTCCATCGATAGAGCTGCCACCACCATATAAATATCCACGTGGTGTGTATGTAGTCCAATGTTTATTCAATTTTTCGTAGGTGTATTTTGCTCTGAACGAAAGCCATGTAAATGGTTTATAAGTACCAATTACATTACTCAATATAGAATTTCTTGTTGATGATCGTTCTCTGTAATATAAGGGATATAATGGATTTTCTTCTAAACTCCATGGGTCTGGTTCAATATTATATGGCGAACCATCTTCGTTTTCTGATTCAAGATCTACATCTGGTGATAGAAAAAGAAGGTCGAAAAAAGCTGAATTTGACCCCGGATTATCTGATTTTGTATCGATTATTAAATTTGATGTTGATATTTTTAATTTATCAGTAATGTTATAATCAACATTTACCCTAAAATTATTTCGGGTATAACCATCTGTTGAAAACAGTATTCCTTCTTGTTTACTATTTTCATAGGACAAAAAAATATTGCTTTTCTTTGAACGATTAGCAATACTCACATAATTAGTCGAGAAATTTCCCGGATTAAAAAATTTGGACTGATTGTCATTTATAAACGCATATGGTTGATCAGCATAATGAGAATCGTTCAATTTACGACTACCACGCACTAAATTTCCATCTTCGTCATATCTTACTCCATCGTACTTAGTAAAATTTGGATAATCGGCGTAATCACTGGCTAATTCGTATGGGTGATGTTCAGCCAGCTCTATCTGATTTGCAATAGATGAAGAACCATACTCTGTTCTGAACGTAATTTCGAAAGCTCCTTCATCTAAATATTTTCCTCGTTTTGTTGTAACCAATATCACTCCACTTCCTGCTTTAGATCCATATAGTGAAGCTGCTGCAGCACCTTTAACTACTTCCATTGATTCAATATCATCGACATTGATATCAGCCAGGGAACTTTCTAAAATATTTCCATCGACTAAAATTAAAGGAGCCTGATTTCCAACCAGAGAAGTGGATCCACGTAATCGAATCGAAGATCCTGCACCAGGCGTTCCATTAGCACTTATTATTTGAACACCAGCAACTTTACCCTGTAAAGAAGATGAAGCAGAAGATGCCGGTGCTTCATTTAATTTATCAGCACTCACTTTTGTAACCGTTACGGTTAACTTTTTTACCGGTGTATTATCAGCAACTCCTGAAACAACCACTTCGTCGATACCAAAAAAATCTTCCTGAAGGTATACAACAACAGGAGTTCCTGCTGTAGCATCTACATCAACAGGTTTGTATCCTACAAAACTTATTGTTAATGTAACTTTTTCCTTTGTATAACTAAGAGAAAAATTTCCATCTAAATCAGTAGCTGTCCCAATTGTAGTATTATTTATCCTTACTGTTGCACCAGCTAATGGGACATCTTTATCATCAAGTACCTTGCCTTCAAAAACATTTAATTTACTAAAATCTATTTCATCATCCTTACTTTCCAGCTCTTTATCTGTTAAAAGAATATAAAAATCGTCTCTCATCTTTTTATAAGTAGTAGTAGAACCTTTTAAAAGAAGATCCAGTGCTTTTTCAATAGTTTCCTGTTTTAATATTTCTTTTTCGGATGTTATATTTATTTTATCTATGATCTCTGATCCATAAGTTATTGAAACATTATGCTTTTCTTCCAGTTTCTTAATGATTATATCAACAGAGTCTTTTTTCATATTAAATTGTTGATCATTAGAAAATCCATCAATGGATATTATCCCAATGATTACAATCAGTAAAAGTGTTTTTATACTATACGAATATCGTTTGTCCATTATTAAAAATTATTCTATTATTATTGAATCATTTACTATGTTTATTTCTTTATTTAATACTTTTGAAAATGCCTTTAACAATAAGTTAAGGTCATCAGTCGGTGCAGATCCTTTAATTTGACAATCAAAATCTTTATCCTGAATTACCAGTTCCTTTTGATAATGAATTCTGAATATCTCGGCCAAATCTGCAGTTGAGAAATTATCAAATACAAGTCTATTTTTAGTCCAGATATTATAAACATCAGCATTTACCTGCTTTTGTTTTAATTTACCCGAGTTCGAATTATAACTTACAAAATCACCGGGTTTCATTAAATATTGCTCCTGAGTACTGTTAACAAAATTCCTAAGCATTACTTTACCTTCGTTAAGAGTTATCGTAGTTTGCTCATAGTTTTGTTTAACGTTAAACTTTGTCCCAAGTACCTGAACATAAAGATCTCCTGCATCAACAATAAAGTTTTTACCATCCTGTTTCTCTATCTCAAAAAAAGCTTCACCTGTAAGTTCTACTGTTCTATTAAATTTCTTTAATCTTGATATGTTATATGTCAACTGTGAATTCTTATTTAGATAAACAACAGAATTATCAGGTAAGCTAAGTTGAGTAATTTCATCGGCAGATGCTATTACAGTTTCAGTACGATAAAGGTCTTGCCTAACAAGAAAACCTATAATTGCTATACCAATAAAAATTGCGGCATACTTTAACATTTGGCGAAGATTTACATGACTATCCTGAGCCTGTTTAATCTTATAATTTATAAGATATCTACCTCTTTCCAGATCATATTTATCTTTTTTTATAACCAATCTTTGCCATACAAGTCTCGCTTCATTATATTTTTTCTCTATTTCTTTGTTTTTAGAGATCAATTCTTGCAACTGTTTTTCTTCTTCAGCTGAAGTTTCATTTGCAAAATGCTTAGCAATAAGATTATCGATATAATTTTCCATTTTATTAACTTTATTTACTTTAAAAGTAATTTTCCTGAGTTTATCTCATTAGGAGTTTTGATTCTATATAAATACATCCCTGAGCGTAATGAGTTTAGATCAATCAATTTATTTTCATTTTCAAAAATTAATAATTTATTATGATAAACCATTTTTCCTGCCAGATCAAAAATCTCTACTTGTGTTTCAGCAGTACCGGCTAACCTGATGTATAATTGCTTATTATCAGATACAGGATTTGGAAATACAATAATTTCACTATTCTCTGCTATTGGCTCTATATCTGTAGTAACATAAGTACTCTTTGACGAAATAGATTCAAACATCCAATCCGGATCATTAGGAGAACTACGAAGACTTATTCCGGTAAAGTTTGCCGAAGAATCGGTCAATGCAGATCCTGTGCCTTCTTGCAAATTAAGAAGCAGACGAGTATCAGCATCAGTTGTATGTATGTCTTCATGATTCACAGTAAAATCTTTTGTATATCTCCCAACCTGAGAAATTCTAATTTCATCAATTTTACCATCAATGTAACGTGAATAACTACCCCAATAACGCGCACCAACATTTAATGCATTTGTAGAACTTGTCAAACTAAAATCAGAATCAGTACTTTCTTCTATCTCTACACCATTCAAAAATAAACGAGCTGTTCCATCAATTCTTGAAACAGCAACATGTACCCACTCACCATAGTTTAAATTTACATCAGAATTATCAGATCTTAATGATGCAATTATACTGCCACTTGAATTTCGGGTAACAAAACGTATGGCATAATCAGCATTTGAATCATCAATCAAATACATTGAAAATACTGTTCTTCTGTCCAATATTACAGCATATTCTCCGGAAGTATGTGAATCTACGTTTACCCATGCTTCAATTGTCCATTCAGATGAAACATCCAAATCATTATCCGAATTATCGTTCACAAAGAAAGAATCATTACCATCAAAATCAAGAAAAATAAGTTCATCTTTTACTAATACACTTTGTTCTTCTGAATAGCTGTCATAATAAAAATAGCCATTAGATTTTGCTCTAACCCGATAATTATATTCTCCCGGTTCAGTTACAGTAACCTGATATGATGTATCAGTGATAGAATTGGAAATCGTAGTCCACGCCCCATTATCTTGTTGCTGTTGCAACTCAAAAGCATCCCAGGTTAATTTCTTACTAACATTCCAGGTTACAGTAAACACTTTTTCATCTGAAGTTCTTACCACATCTCCCATAATTGGTTCCGGTAAAATATCAAAAACAGCCGAGTTCACTATACTATAACCACAGGCACTAAACGAATTTTGAATCCTATACCATGCATTACATGTTCCCCACCATCCCATATTTAAATGATAGTACTGATCTCCATCAATGAATTTATATCCATCACAAGCAATAGCATGTCCGGCACCACCCGATGAATATATTGCAAGTTGAACCGGAAATCCATTTTCTAGATTTTCATCTAAACGTGTCCAGAAATATGACCATGATGAAGTCTCATAGTGTCCGACAAATCTGAAATAATCAGCAAGAGCATCATCTACCTTGTTAATATTTGATGTAGAACCATCATACTCATAATCCATGTCGATTGATACACCACAATGATATGCAATTTTTCCCATTGCACTACGTTCTGTATCGGTAGAAGGTTTATAGTAATATTCATCCAGCATATTCGACCAATCATAAGTTGTACTGCTAAAATCAGCCGAATAAGTACCCGTTGAACTTCCATAGGAATCATAATATGAATAATTCCCCACTCCGGTTGTTGGCCATTCGAAATAGTGTAAAATCTGACTCATAGATGTAGCAACACATCCTGGTGAGTAATTATTCGGAGTATAATAGTTACCTACATAAACTGAATTAGTATCATCATCGTAACAGTTAACTCCACCCCATATTGAAGACAGGTGTGGCCCGTATGTAGAATCACTCTTTGTACAACCTGGAACTCCTTTTTGAATTTTATCCCAGGCATTAATATTCTTTTGCACCACTTTTTTTTGATCTTCATTTAATCCATTTTCTAAGGTTAAAAATTGACAACTCAAGTCAGTTATTAGCATATCAAGAAGGACATTTTCAGGCCTTCGCTCATAATCAAAATCAGAATCAGTTGAATACGAAATTACAGGAAAGAGTTCTTTTGCTCCGGAAAATACAATAAAACCTTTTGGTTCCAGTTCAACAACGTAAGCAATTGGATCTTTAAATTTTGAATGCATAATACTTTGATAGTAACTTTTAGAATCATCTTCAGGTAATGAGTAAAGAATGTTTTTTTCAGGTGTTTTATTGATGAATTTTAAATAATTCTCAGCACATTGAAGTATAGTCCGTTCATTAATATTTTGGGCATAAAGTATATTTACTATTCCAAAAAATAAAATGATAAAAAGTAAAGATTTCTGTTTCATAATGTAAGTAGGTTTAGGTTATATACTAAATTTTTAGAAAAGTTTGTGTAAGAAATTGGTTATTAATACCTATTCGTAAAAAATAAATGTTAGAAGGTAAATCTTTTACATTTATTTCGAGAACGTCACCATATAAAAAATAATTAACTATAAATTTATTTGCATTAACATTAAATATCTCTACTGAGCATTTTTCTTCCTTAAAATAAGAAAGTTTAACGTATAGTTTATCCTTTACAGGATTGGGATAACATATAAGATCTTGATTTTGTATTGTTTTATTATTCATTGCACTTACATAATCAGCAAAAGTTATATAATTTGACCATCCCCATAAAATATTCTCATTAGTACCTTGTGGTTTAACTCTAAAAGAATAAGTACTTGAACCATCAAGAATAATTGTATAAGTATTATCAGAATAAGAATCTGCAAGAGTTGTCCAGTCTTCACGGCCGAGTTTCATTTGCAGATGATAATTATCGAATTCCGGAAATCCGGGATAATCCCATTCCATAGTTAATTTATTATATTCGTGATTAAATTCAGGTTCGAATAACTGTACATTTGGAATAATATCAAAAACACCACTGGTTACGCTATTATACCCTTCGGCGTTAAAATCTTCATGGATTTTATACCATCCATTTCCAGACCCCCACCATCCCATATTTAAATGATAATACCTGGCTCCGGTTTCTAGCTTTTTTAAACCTGAACACACAACTGAATGTCCCCAGCCATTATCAGACTTAACAGCTAATATTACAGGCAGTCCTGAAATTATATTGGTATCAAGATTCTGCCAAAAATCATTTTCATCTATTGATTTATAATTACTTGAAAATCTGAAATGATTTTTTAAAGCATCAGGTATTCGATTCACATTTGAAGTTGATCCACCATTTTCAAAATCCATATTAATAGAAACAGCAGATTCGTAGGCAAGTTTTCCAATTGCTTTTCGTTCATCATTCGAACTAACCTGATTATGATACTTGTTTTTTATCAAATCCATCTGATAAAATGAGCTATCATAAATAATTGAATGATTACCGGTAATACTTCCATAACTGTCATTATATGAAAACGAACCCATACCCTGATTTGGCCAAGCAAAATAATGTAAAACGGTAGCTTGACTTATTGCAACACATCCAACTGCAACATTTTGCGGTGTATTTAAGTTTGTTACATTTATTGTATTTCCATTTTGATCTTTACAGTTTACCTGTCCAAAAAGAGCATCAACAAAAGGACCATAAGTAGTGTCTTTAGTTTTGTCTTTTTTCAAGATCTTATCCCATTCCTGTTGATGTTTCTTAACAAGCTGTTGATTATCCAGCTTTTTCTCTTCGTTTTGGTAAATTGATTTAATAAAGTTTTTAAAATCATCAATATGAAAACTATTTAAGCCACTGGTTTTTGAAAATGCCATAACAGGCGAATATGTTTTATCGGTACTTATAACCACAAAAAATCCATCATTGTAAAAAACTTTCGAAATCTCATTTTTAAACTGCTGAGAATATATACTTAAAGTCTTGAATGGGTTTTTATTTTTATATTTTGACAAAATAGTTTCAATTTCTATATCTTTTGCTTTTTGAGCAAAAGTTGCGAGTACTGAAAAGATTAATATACAAGTTAAAAGTAATTTTTGCATATTCGGTTTAAATGCAAAGGCTGGAGCTAATACTCCAGCCTTTTAATAATTATTTTACTACAATTAGCCTTTGAGCTTTTGTTGAATTCCCTGCTGTTAATTGATAAAAGTAAATACCTTCTTCAAAATTCGTTACACTTAATTCGTAATTTTGCTTTCCTGCTAATTTAAACCCAAGATCTTCATTAAATACAAGTTTTCCTGTAACATCATAAACAGCTAATTTTACATCAGCATTTGATGGTAAGGTATAATTAATATATGTTTTATTAGCTGTTGGATTTGGATATGTACTTAATTCAAAATCTTCGCTTTTGGCAATCTGATTAGTTGAAGTTGGAAGAGCTTCAAAATAATCCAATACTTCTTTAACATATAAATTAAGATTGTCTTGAGTATCTATATCTGAGGGATTAAATGTAGATGTAATAAACTTAGCATCATCTTTTTGGTTATAAACCATAGCATAAAATAAAGAGAAATCATAAGTTGCTGGTCCCATATAATAAAGCGGTACTGCATTTTCAGTAACATCAATAATTTCTGCATAATATACCGAAGAATAAGTCCATTCTATTGGGTCTATTGTAGTAATATCATTTTCTTCTGTAATATCTAGTTGTTCAACTCCATCAAAAGCACTTGAAGCAGGTTCATTAAGGTGAGTTTGACCAACATAATACGAAATTCCTAAATAATCATATACAAAATCGCCGGCATCAAATGCTGCTATTACAGAATCACCATCGGCATTAACTGTATTTAGTCCTTTCCAGATATCATACATAAAATCGCGACCTAAGGCCCAAACCGTACCACCATTGTCTGCATATTCTTTTAAATCACTATTACATTGAATTGCTGATGAATCTGAAACATCCCAGAAATTAACATTCACCCCATCTCGTGCCATATCCCAAATGACAAAATCAAAGTTTGATAAATATTCATAATCAGGCACTTCCTTACTATCTGCAATATCATAGATTTTATATGTAAATCCTCCTTCGTTTAATGCCGTATCAATGTCAAGGTGCTTCGTGTAATCTCTTAAGTCATCATTTACTAAAAGAACACTAAATCCACCGCCTAATGTTTGATTAGATATTGTAACATCAACAGAATCTTTAATTCCCGAACCATCATCAGCTAAGGCTATCACTGTAACAACTCCATTTCCATTATCTACACCCGATGCAGTAAGCAAACCACTTTCTGAAATAGTAGCAGGTACCGATCCATCTTTAATTGACCAGCTTACTGTACTTATTGTTGCATCTGCAGGTAAAACCGTAACTCCTAACTGCAATGTTCCATTGTTTTCTGAGATTGTAAAGTCAGTACTACTCGTAATTTCTATTGATGAAACATCAATCGTAGTTGCTGTTGAATACTGATTAAAATAATCTAAAATCTGAGTTGTAAGTTCAACTCCTAAGTTATATGTTGCGAAACCATCCCATCTAATAAAAGCTGATAAAATCTTAGCATCACCTTTTTCGTTATATACCATACAAGAAGTATCGGCAAAAGCATAATCTGATGGTCCCATTTTATAAATACTTTGAGCATTTGATGTAGGTACTACTGCATCGGCATACCACATAGTTGACCATCGCCATCTAACTGTATCGGTTGTACAAATTCCATTGCCATCTTCAACAACCATCATTGGTAAACCTTGACTACCATCATTAGCATAAGATTGTGCAGCGTAAATTTCAACACCCAAATAATCATACACAAAATCACCAGTTCTAAAGGTATCCGGAGCACTTCCTACTAAATCATACATAAAATCAAGTCCTTCTAACCAAAGCATTCCTCCGTTATCAAGATATGATTTAATGCCATCATTTGGAAGATCTCCATTCCAAAATCGTGATGATCCATCTTTGCCGGTTGCCCATATAACCAACTCGTATGGTGTAAGATCATCTACAGTAGGAGCCCCATTCGCAACCGCATCGTAGTCCACGTAATTATATCCTGCTGCAGTAACAGCATTACGCATAGAATCTGTCATTACAGGAGTATTATCATTATCATGAACTATCAAAATGGTTAAATCGTTTTCTGCAAATGTTGAATTAACAAATACGATAATCGAAAATAAAAAAGTAAAAGTTAGTCTCATAGTTAAAATTTTTAGTTAGATAGTTTTTTAACCATGATGCTAAAATTTAAGATTTACCCCTACTCATATTTTATTTTTTTATTATTCTCAAATTCTATATATAATATTTGGATAGATTTATTCCATTTTTTTGATTAATTATTTAGAATTTGGCATTTTATTATTTAAACCTGTTGTGCATTTAGGCTTAAATACTAACATCTTAATATTCTGCATGATAAAAATAATTATGCATTTTTCTTAACACAAAAGTTCTTTTTATTTTGAAATTTCACACAGAAACATTATGCTTTGATTCTTTTTTAAAGATTTTATTATCAATACTCCAACAATAGAATATTTTAGCAAATAAAGTAGACTACGTAAACTTTGTTTGTAACTTACTAAATATATTTACATTAGAAGTTTACTTTAAATCTTCAGCAATTCTCTATTTCCCAATACAGAAAGTAATTAACATTGATTTACAGATACTTATATGTTTAGGGCAACAAAATGGCAACAAAAAATGAATGAGCACTTGAAAATAAAAACAGGAAAGTGAAGTGTTTTTCTAATTCAGTAATTTGTCCGGTTATTTCTCCTTACTAAATTTATTCTACAGTTTTCGCTAACCATTTTCTCGTTTTCTTTGAACCTTCTTGCTTGATTCGGACTTGATTTTATACCCTACTTTTAGCAATCCTGCGTTCGGTTAAAAAGTTCATGTGAAACAATTAATTATGATTTAAACAATAATTTAAAATACTTATCCGGATTATCCAAAAAGCCTTTTGTAATTTGATAATGCTCGGTTTCTTCATATTTAACTTTTGTTATCCCGTTTTCATCGAGTAAAAATATATCAGCACCGGGATAAGCTAGCAAAATAGGTGAATGCGTTGCTATTATTAATTGAGATTTCCCTTCTTTTTCCATCCCGTTCATAATAGCAAGTAAAGAAAGTTGGCGTTGTGGAGAAAGGGCTGCTTCTGGTTCATCAAGCAAGAATAAACCTTCTCTAAACTGATTATTGAAGGCTGATAAGAACGATTCGCCATGAGATTGTTTTAATAGTTCTTTTCCTCCCCAATATTTTGGATTACCATGTTCATCAATATATCCCGAAAGGTTAAAGAAGCTTTCTGCCCTGAAAAAGAAGCCCTGGCTTACCGGTAACCTGGGGTCTTTTTGCAGCAAAAGATAGTTTGCCAGTTCCGTTTCGTATTCTTCGGTAAACCTATGATGCTTTGTGCCTCCCATTGCATTAAATCCAATCCTGTCGGCTAAGGCTTCCAGTATAGTTGACTTTCCACTACCATTCTCACCAACCAGAAAGGTAACATGCTTATTCAATTTCAAATTCAGATTGGAAATTGCGGGAATTGAAAAAGGGAACCTGTTTTTTGGAACATCCGGTTTTAAGGATACGCCACGCAGGAATAATGTCGAACTCCTCTTAATCATACATTTAACGTTTTTAGAATTGTAACAAGTTCATTAAATTGTATTGCTACATTCTTTTCTTCCGGTATTTTAGTAAAAGCTAGTATTGAAAGTTCTTTTGCATAAGTTGTTTTCAACAAATTCCACATCGAATCAAAATCATTTATTAAGGGTGATTCATTAATCTTCTTTTCATTCCATCCAATCGGCTCGTCAAATTGCTTTCGGTCGTGTTCAATCACTTTTTTAAACTCTGTACCAAATTGCTCCGAATTAACATAATCTTTACATTGCTCATTACTCATTAAGTAATAGAGGTCGTAGAAATGCCTTATTTTTCCTGAGATACTTTCAATAGGATTTTCGGTAAATGAAAAACGGACAAGTGAAACTAATTTTTCAATTAAAGTTTGTTCTTTATTCAAAACATTTATCTCAAGTGGCTCTAGTCCATATTTTTCTATTAATTCGGTTTGATTGTTATTTTGCAGATATTCCCCAATCATACTTTGTATAGTTACTTTTGTGTAAGGATAAGGATTGGCAAATGAATTTATTTCTACAATAATAGAATCAGAAATAGCCAGCTTTTGTTTTGGTTTGAAAGTTTCCGGATATTTATACACTGCTTTACGAAAACGGGAACCTTTACTGGTTACACTTTCTACCTCAATCTCTTTTAAATCCCTGGCTATTTCTTTTTCTACTGTTCTTATTAATGTTTTAACCTGGTTACCTGTTGTTTCCGGACTAATGATAACAGCAATATCAACATCCTCAGAAAAACGGTTTATTAGTTTATGCCCTTTTGATAAAGATGTACCTCCCTTAAACACAACCGAATTCATATATTTGCTTTCAGACAAGCGTTTTAATATGAGGCTTATCCAATAGTCTTTTTCGATGAAATAATTTTGAATGGTTAGGTTTTCCGATGTTTCTTTGATAGCCTTTTCAAACAATTTTTTATTATCATGCAATGTCATTGTATTCTCCATTTTTGTTTATTTGATATCAGGTCGCTTGATACATTTAATTTATACCAAGTGGTTGATTTCAGAGTTTTTAGAAGTTTACCAGAAAGCTTGTTTCGTCCCATTTCTTCAAGCATGGCGCCAGTCAAAGCACGTGCTGCCGGAGGATAGTTTGTTGCGAGGTCAGTAAGATAATTTTTATCCGCGTCAGGAAGTTTTTGAATTAAGTTTAAAATTTGTTTAAACGATTTTTCAAGGTTTGTATCTGGAATGGATTTAATAAACCTTATACAATCTAATAGTTGGAGTAGAGGAATATTTTTTTTAGTGATTTTATTCCATTGACGCACAAACTTTATAGAATATATTCCTCGCTTAATTCCTTTTTTATCAAGATTAACACCTATTTGAATTACATTAGGAACTTGGGTAGTTAGATTAAAACGGTTAAAAATCGAATATCCTGTAATATATCCTGTAACTTTGTTACCATCCTTTAACAAGTCCTTTACTACCTCATATTCGTCTGGCTTTAAACTACCAACAATGCCTTGTTTTGGTTTATAAAATTTTCCCTTTGACAATCGTTCTAACTTTCCCGATTTGACCAAACGATACAAAGCTACTTTTAAGGCACTTTCGTTTCTTACATCAATATCGAAATCGTTATATGTGAAAACATACCCTTCCGCAAACCTATCAATCTTATTTTTAATTATATCAGTAATTTTCATATAGATAACTTATATTCTGCAAATATACAAAATGTAACGTTTTTACAAGTATAAACGTTACATTTATAGTTTTATTAATTATTTTTATACCCAAAAAGAATATTACCTAAATTCGATGGATAATAATCAAAAAAATCAAATACAAATACTTAAATCCGTCTTCAAAGGAAGGCAGGATGTATTTGCTGTGCGATGGGAAAAAGGCAATAAAAGCGGTTATATGCCGGCATACTATTACGACCCATATATGTACCGACTGCACAGAAATAGTGGTGGTACATTTGCATCATACAACGACAAAACTTTAAAAACCCTTACCGATGAAGAAATACGCCTGCACCTTAAAGGAAAACAATTCATTGGTATCTATCCATTGTTAAAAGATAATTCAACCTGGTTTCTGGCCGCCGATTTTGATAAAGAGGACTGGGAAATAGAGTGTAAGACATTTATCCGTGCCTGTGAGGATAAAGGCATTCACGCATACCTTGAAAAGTCACGCTCTGGTAAAGGTGGCCATGTATGGATATTTTTTGAAGAACCCTTGTTAGCTGTAAAAACAAGAAAGTTGTTTATCCATATTCTTCAGGAATGCGGAGCGTTTTCCGTTTTCGATAAGAAGTCAAGCTTCGATAGGTTATTTCCAAACCAGGATTATTTATCCGGTAAAGGGTTTGGGAATCTGATAGCATTGCCATTTAACAAACTGACATTACAGAATGGCAACAATTGTTTTGTTGACCCTGAAACAATGAAACCTTTTGAAGACCAATGGAGGTTTTTAGAAAGCATCAAGAAAATTACTACTGAAAAATTCAAAGAACTATATGGAGAATTGAAAGGCAATCTGTCAAACGAATCAAAGGCAGTCAAAACAGAATCAAACGGAAAACTAATTATTCGGCTGACCAATTACTTGTCATTAAGTCGTCCAGGATTAAACATCCAGCTTATTAACTTCTTAAAAGAAGAGTTGAACTTTTACAATACAGAGTATTTCGTAAAGAAGAAGATGAGTAAAAACGTTCATGGCACTGAACGGTATTTCAATTTTATTGAAGAAACTGAAAATGAGGTTTTCATTCCCCGTGGTATGACCGGTCAACTACTCGCGTTTTGTAAACAGAATAAGATAGAATTTGATTTTCATGATGAACGTATTAAGCATACAAATTTAGAATTCAATTGTGAGATAGAGCTGCGCGAACATCAGAACCAGGCTTTACAAGCAACGGATAAAAAGGATTTTGGTGTAATAGTTGCACCACCGGGCACAGGAAAAACGATTGTTGGGTTGAAAATAATCGCTAAAAAGAAACAACCAGCATTGATAATTGCCCATCGCAAACAAATTGCCGACCAATGGATTGAGCGGATTCAAACCTTCCTGGGCATCCCAAAAAGCGAAATTGGACGAATTGGGCAAGGTAAATCAAAAGTTGGAAAGCAGATTACCGTTGCCATGATTCAATCATTAACTAAAAAACTTGATACTAAAGAGGCAACAAAAATCGAAAAAGCATTTGGGACTATTCTTGTTGATGAATGCCATCATATTCCCGCTAAGTCATACCGAGATACTATCTCTAAGCTGCACACCCATTATTTATATGGATTGACGGCTACACCTTTCAGGAAATATAATGACGGTAAGCTTATTTTTATCCATCTGAGCAGTATCATTTCTGAAATTGAACCACAACAAATCGATAACTTTCAGCATGCTAAGATTATTGTAAGAAATACAGAGCTTGAAGTTCCCTTTAATTCAAGAACCGACCGGTTTGAGACATTGTCTCAAATCCTCATACACGATTCTTTAAGAAACAAGCTTATACTCGATGATATTACCAAAGAACTAAAGACGGGCAACAAGGTAGTTGTAATTACTGAACGTAAAGAACATATAGATACTATATACCAATTTCTGAAACAACGACATGAAACGATTACCTTATCAGGTGATGATTCCCAAGCAAGCCGTGACCAAAAGTGGAAGGTTTTAAAGGAGGGGAATTATCAAGCTTTAATTACAACCGGTCAGTTTTTTGGTGAAGGAAGTGATTTACAAAATGTCACCTGTTTGTTCCTTGTCTATCCATTTTCATTTAAAGGCAAGTTGATTCAATATATTGGACGTGTTCAACGTTCCGAAGTAGCACCAACCATTTACGATTACCGGGATTATAAAATCGATTACCTCAATAAATTGTTCCTGAAAAGGAATACTTACTATCGAAAACTTGAAAAACAAAGAACTCTATTTGATGATACAAAATCCGAAGATATTTCGGAACCCGATAATTATGTAATAAGAGAAAGGGTTAGACTAAGTTTCAATGAACTGGAGTTTCGGTATGGTTCAATTGCTTTTGACCACATTGCCAGGGAAACAGGAGAGATTTTAAAATTTGAGATTGAAAACGATACAATCCGGCCAGAATTCGATATACTAAAACCCTATTTTGCAAAGCAATTGAATATAAAAAAGGTAGAAATCGACATTTATGCTGAATTTGAAAATGACAGATTAGTCTCTCAATTGGCCGAATCCAAAGATATTGACCGAATTAATGATGATGTTATTGAAAGTGTCCGGTTCCGGTTTGCACAAAAGGAATTTATTGGTAAAGGAACAAGCTCAAAAGAACCTACATTGGATTTAGATGAGTTGCAGAATGGGAAGAAAGCATTTTCATCGGAAGAAGAGCTCTTGGATGAGCTACTGAAAGAAGAAAATGTCAAACATTTCAAACAGTTAAGATATCTGGCAAAGAATCACCTTTCAAAAGTCCTAAAAATCAGGTTTGTATTAAGTCCTTTCTCATTCGTGTTTTTATTGGAGGGAGTTGAACAATACCATATAGTTCTTGAAACTTTGGATACTGAAGAAGCTACTTATATATGGCATATCGAAAAGAAAAATCTTTATGCACAATTAAACCGGATAAATGATGACCTAAACATCATAAGGAATCAAGGTAGGCAATATTTTCTTGAAAACCCTCCAGCCAATTTTAGCCGTATTTTACATGATTATTCTGATGAAAAGAAAGGATTTGTTATATGGAAGGGAAATTTGGAGGAGAGGTTGGTTTAAAAAATTCTTGAAATGTTTATAGTTCTAATCAAAAGGCAACTCATCAAATAAACTTCCTTCATCAACAAGTTTATCAAGACTCTCAGATTCTACTAAAAATAATTCTTTCCTAGCGCGGGTCACAGCCACATATTTAAGATTTAGCTCTTGCTCTCTTTCCCAGTCTTTCTGGTCTAATCGATTAAGAGGGAGCTCATTATAGTTTAATATAAAAATCCTGTCCTCTTCAAGTCCTTTTGCCCGATGTATTGTTGATAGCTTTATTGGATTATCATTTGATGAAATATAAGTTCTTATTTTCTTTAAAAGTTCAAGTATAGAAGGGCATTCATCATTCCATTGATAATACTTTTGCGAAAGAAAATCTAACTTGTTTCTTAAATATTCTCTTTCATCTTCCATGTAAATATTTCTTTCGGTTGAATCTATTATTCTTTCAGCATTTTTCTTTATTATCCATTCCCATCTTTTGGTTACCTTATCGTACAAATCCTCAAATTCGTTCGGAAGGTTATCAATAATAACATTCAGCTCATCATGCTTAAAAATACCCTTGAGTTCCTGTATAATTTCATTTACTTCATCTTCATGTATCTGAATCTTGATATTTTTATTGATGAAATCAAAAACTAAAATCACAAGAGGCGCTCTTAACCGGGAGATTATCAAATCACTTGGCTTTGCCAATTCTGTAACCTCATCCCTGTTTATATTTATAACATACCCATCTTCATCCTTAAATCCAGTTATATCACTTCTAAGTGTTTGAGCTATTTCAATAACTTTTTTGGGACATCGAAAACTTGACTTCAAAGGTAATTCTGTTGCTTTGGTTAATATTTTTACCCTATTAAAAGATTCAATATCTGCACCTGTAAACCCATAAATTGATTGGTGTGGGTCACCAACTGCTAAGATTCTGCTCCCTTTTTTTCCATATTTTACAGCTGTTTGTAATTGCGCTTTTGATAAATCCTGGCATTCATCTATAAAAAGAAAATTATATCTGTTATTGGGATAAAGCTTCCATGTATAAGGCAGATAAATCATATCTGTATAATCAATAATCATTGAATCTTTTGAGAACTGATTACCTTTTTGTAATAATATCTTGTGGCACTCAAAGTAGTAGCCTAATTCCTCTTTAAAATTTCTTTTGTTCACTTCAATTTCATTAAAAATGTTGAAGTGAATTACCATTTGTTCAAAATCAGATATATCATCCTTGGTTAAAGTCGTTCGGTATTTTTGGTTTATGTTAATTAACCTCTCACTTACCCTCCTAATTAAATTTTTAATAGCAAAATCATTTGGATCCTCAATATTACTAGGGTCAAGATTATTTACTGCAAGAATATTTTGATATTCTGATTTTAATTTGTTTTGAATTTCCGGGCTTTTTAAAATCTGCCAGTATTTATTATTCTCTAATTGTAGAGGTTTGCCGGAGTTATTATTATCAAAAAGAATTTGTCTACCTAAAGCATGAATTGTTTTTACGGTTACTCTATTCATGCCTCTATTGCGAAACTTATTTAGTATTTCTTTGGCAATACTTGTATTGAAAGCGCAAAACAGTACTTGTTCTTCATTGCCTGCATACTTTGCAGACTCAATAATTGTCGTTGTTTTTCCTGCTCCGGCTACTGCATCTATAATGCCATGTGAATTTTCATTCTTCACGAACTGAAAAATTGCATTTTGTTCTTCTGTAAATGAAATACTCATAGCAGTGATTTTAATGGATTAATGTTTTCAATCTCAACTATGTAGTTTCTGTAATAAGTTCTTGCACTGTCTTTATTATTTGATTATTTGCCAATGTCCGCCTTTATCTGCTCCAATTCGTTTTATAAATCCCTCTCGCTTTAATTTTTCAATATTTCGCTCAATAGAACGTGATGATACTCCAATAACTTTGGTGAGTTGAGCAATGGTAATGTCTTTATTGTCTCTCATTAATTCAATAATTTTCTCCGACGTTTTCTCCGACGTTTTCTCCGACGTTTTCTCCGACGTTTTCTCCGACACTTCTCCGACGCTTTCTCCTGCCTCCAATCTAAAATCAACCACTACCGAATCAAATTCTATCTGGTAATCAGGTACTGTCGAATTATAAGCTTTCCAATTCCTGTCGATTTTATCAAAACCGAAACCAGCATTCTCTGCCAATTTAACCATTCTGAAAAGTTTCGCTAAAATAGGGCTACGAGGTAAGGAAATATCTTTGCCTTTTAATTCTTCAAAAGGTTTCGGTAATCCTCCCGGATTATAAAAGTCAATATGATTGGTAAATATTCGAACACGTGGACAAGCCGGAGAAAAGTAATCCGTATGCATTAACATATTCACCAATGCTTCACGTATACTTTCAAGTCCTGGTGAAAGCTCTTGCCCAAAACCTTCGGTAGTTAAAATAAATTGCACATCCACTTTCTGCTTTAACCGGTTAAAGCATTCAAAGTAATATTCCCAAAGGTTTTCTTGCTCTTCAATTCTAAAGGTATAACGTTGTTTAGCATCAGAATAAGATGTACCGGGTACTTCAAGTAAATCAATACGAAAATCGGCAAAGTGCTTTTCGATTATATCCCTTTTTCCAAGCATAAGCAGACCAGCATAAGTACATTTGCCCTTTTCCATTATTCGAAGTTTTTCCAAAAACTCCGTTTCATTGAATTGATTGTAACTCGCATTTGGATTAAAACGTGACATGTAATCCCTATAACGACCCAATGAGGTATTACTCAAACTATCACGGCTTGTTTCAGGTGCCAATCCTCCTGTTTTTGTGCCGAAAGACCTGTCCCGTAACATGCTGTCTATTTCTTCCTGGGTCGCTCTTTGGTCAGAACTGCCCCGGCGAATAAAGGTATTGCCCTGATTGTTGTAATAAACGGGCTTGTTTTTGTGAACCGGAACGTAAAAAGCTAAGACCGTTTTATCATCAAATTTGTACACTTCCTGTTTTGTATCCACAAAAACATTGAACTTAGTACCACGCAAAGTATTTAAAAAATCTTGCGCCAATTTTTCAGCATTGCCGACACCTGTTATTTCAAATTCATTACTTTGTTCTTTAACTCCCAGAACAATCCATCCGCCACTGGTATTAGTAAAAGCGGAAACGGTTTCCCACACTGACTTAGGCAACTCACCCTTGGCTGTTTTTGCCTCAAAATCTTCCCATTCGAGGGAGGTGAGCTTATGTATTAGTTCATCTTTTGTCATATTCTAATGGTTTAATGCTTTTCGCAAGATAATTTTTATCCATTCAGGTGCTAAGGCAATATCATGGATTAGGTTTTTTTTATCTTCTTTTTTTAAAAGTTTGGTTATCTTGTTTAATTCGTCTTCTGTTACTTTATCTTTCCCTATTTCTCTTAATGCCTGAATAACTAATGCACTTATTTTCCCTTTTGCTAATAAATTTTTCGGAGTAGTTTTTTTCAACTTTATGGTTCGGTTTCCTACTTTTATTATTCGAGCAGCACCATCCGTTAAAAACACAAGTTTTAAAGGAACCTGGGTACTTAAACCTAAAGCATTAAGTGCGAATGTACCTGTTGGAACCATTTTTATTTTATCTCTTTTAGCAATTCCTTTTGCTACTTCTTCGGCTGTTGGCATTACCTCTCCAATAAATTCATTTTTTTTAGGACGAACATAAATGCCATGGGCTACCTGTTTTATAATTCCTTTCTCTCTGAGTCTTTGTAAAGCTTTTCGAATAGCAGCCGAAGTACCATGTTTTGTAAAGTCCTCTGGAAAAAGTAATACACCATTAGGCTTACTTTTAACTGATTTTTCTATGCTTTCTTCCGTTTTTTGCATTGCTTCATCATCTTTTTCGTCACAAATTTAGTAAATATTTGTGACGAAAAACGACATTATATCATTTTGTTGTGTCTTCAAGATTATTCTGACAAAAAGCAGTAATTCACAAGCCGGAAAAGCAGTTTGGAGGAGAGATTAGTACAATTAAAAATTAAGCATTTGCATATTTATATCACCAAATTATATTTTGATGTATATTTTTACGAAAGAATGCTTTCTAACTTAAGCTTCCACTTTTCCCAATTGGGCATTTCTTTTGTTTGTAAATCAATAAATTTCTTTGTGTGATTATGATGCACTAAATGACACAATTCATGTAAGATTACATACTCAATACAACCTCTGGGAGCTTTTATCAATTCTGGATTTAGAATGATCTTTCCTTTGGGTGTACAGCTTCCCCATCGGGTTGGCATGTCTCTTAACATTATCGAACTGGGTTCAACATTGTATTTTTTGAATTGCTTAATTAATGGTTCAGCGTATTCTTTAAACTTCATTCGAGCATTGGTTAAATACCAACTATCAACCAGTTTTTTTGTTTTGGTTTTATCTGATGTCTTTACAATTAAGTATGCACCTTTAAGTTTTACTGAATTTTCTTTCCCATCAATTATGTCTAACCTATATTGTCTACCAAGGTATAAATGGGTTTCTCCACTAACATATTTTTTCTGAAGTGATTTCGGATAATAGGTAAGAAAATGGCTTTGCTGATTAATAATCCACGGTGCTCTATTAAGAATCTTTTCCTCAATCTTCTCCAAGGGTGTATTATTCGGAGCCTTAATCAGAACCGACAAATCTGGATTGACTGTGATTCCAAGTGTTTTTCGCTCTGAAAAAGATAACTGGTAATCTATACGCTTCGAGCCAAATTGAACAAATAAACTCATTATTTATACCTTAATTTTGCTACCTCTATACATTTTTCTGATAATTTGTCCATTTCGTCAAATGATAACTCAATGTTATATTTATCCCTAACCTCATCAATGAGATAATCACCAATATCAATTAATAGCTTACCAGTAATATTCGATTTTAATTGCCAATCTACAACAGGTTTACCATTATCAAGAATAGTCTTTTGGATAATGTCATCCATGCTGATAGCAGAATTAACAGAAACAGCATTTAGAATTTCTTTGTCTATAAATTTCTCAGATAAAGTCTCTAAACTCAATCCATAAAAAGCCTGTGCCACTTCTCTATTCAATAACTCTTTGGGCATTTCTTTATCGGTATGAGAAAGAACGGCATCCATAATTTCTTGAACTCGTTTCAGATACATTGTTTCTGAAATACGGTGTTCTTCATACTCTTTTATGGTTTCTTTCAGCATTTCTGAAAACTTTTTATAGAAGGCAGGGTCTTCTTCCATTTTCTCATTGATATGTTTGGAGGTTCTGGAGGCTATTTTATCGGCTTTAGCTGCTTCACCAATGGTCTTTTCTACTTCCTCCTGAAATGCCTCCTTATCAAAGATGTTAACCAGTTCAGTTATGGGTTTTATCTCATCCGTCTGAACATGGGTGTCTATGAGTTTTTGAATTTGACCTTCATACTGTTTATAGTCGATTTTATCGGAATACCTCTGAACTACAGAAAATCTCAATTTTAAGAAGAACGCCAAATCTTCTTTATATCGGTCAATTGTTTTCGGGTCTGTTTCATTATGAAACTGAATAGATGATAATGCGAGTTTTAAAATGCGGGCAAACTTAGCAAGCTTATCATAAAAGATTACCCGAACTGCCTCATCTCTTAATAATTGAGAATATGCTTCTGCATCTCTTTTATTTGGTATTGTTTTAAAAATATCCCATACCTCTGAATGCTTTTGAGGTAGTTTCTTAATTTCTTCATTTATATTAGTCAATGTACCCTGCAAATCACTTTCCTCAAAATCTTCTAATGACGAATATAGTTCAAGAGCAGTATCCAACTCACCAAGTACTCCATAGTAATCAATAATGTATCCATATTCTTTGTCCAGACATACACGATTTACTCTCGCAATGGCTTGTAATAGTGTATGACCTTTTAAGCTTCTTGTTAAGTATAAAACGATGTTTTTAGGTTCATCAAAGCCCGTTAGCAGCTTATCGACAACAATTATTATTTCAGGGCTATCATTATTCTTAAAGCGATTAATAATATTCTTTTCGTATTTCTTTGAGTTTCCATGCTCATCCATCATCTTCGCCCAAAACTGCTTAACTCTATCGCTTGATTTGCCATAGGCAGAATCTTCACCCTCTCTTACATCCGGGGGAGAAATTAAAACTTCACTTGAAATAATATTGATTTCATCTAAGTAATTTTTATAACGGATAGCTGCATCTTTATTCTGGCAAACCAATTGTCCTTTAAACGGAGTTCTGCCTTGCCAATTATCTCTATAATGAAGGCTAATATTCCAACAAATTGCATAGATTTTCTGGTCTGCAATATTTAACTGGTCTGCCCTGCTAAATTTCTTTTTAAGGTCTGCTTTTTCATACTTAGTTAAAGGCTCGGAAATCATATTGAAAAAAGTATCAATCGGATTTGCATTCACTTTTTGAATAGCATGTCTCCCTTCATATAGCAGAGGAACAACTGCCTTATCTTTTACCGCTTGGTCTACCGTATAAGCATCTATTATACCACCAAATTTTACTGCTGTGTTCTTTTCCTTTTTCATTAAAGGAGTACCTGTCATTGCTATAAAACAGGCATTTGGCAAAGTACGGTGCATTTGAATATTGAAACTACCGTACTGGGTTCGGTGTCCTTCATCTACAAGAACAAATATATCATGTGATTCCAGGGGCTTTTTAATCTTTTTAACTGCTGCTTCAAACTTGTTTATTACGGTGGTAATAACTGCATCGCTTTTACTTTGAAGCAAGTCTACCAATCGTTGACCTGTACTTGCATTCTCAACAAATAGCCCACATTTCCTAAATGTTCCTGTTATCTGGTCATCTAAATCCACACGGTCGGTAACCAAAATTATTTTAGGATTTCGAATTGATTTTTCTAAGGCTATTGCTTCGGCTAACATAACCATTGTAAGAGATTTTCCACTTCCCTGAGTATGCCAGATTACACCACCCTTTCTTTTGCCACCATCAACAGAAACGATTCTTTGCATAGTCTTTTTAATTGCAAAGTATTGTTGGTATCTGGTGATTTTCTTCTCCCCTTCATCATATAATATGAAGTTATGAATCAGGTCTAACAGTCTTTCAGGCTTACAAAGACAACACAAATATTCATCTTGAAGGGTTGGAAGTATATTTTCCTTCTCTAATAAGTCGAAATGTTGACGTACATATCGAAAACGGTCGCTAAAAAGGTGTTTCTTATCTTCTTCTGATAGGGGAATGTTTCTTAATTTTGAAACATCTGATTTAAATGTTTTTTCATCTTCTTTGGATTGAAATTTCTCTATCCAATGACCCCAGAATTTTTCAGGTGTTCCTGTTGTGGCATAAGATGCTTTATCGGTGGAGATGCTTAATAATAGTTGTGAATAAACGTATAAAGAACGAATTCCATCTTCTTGCTGATTTCGTAAATGTTGTGAGATAGCTTGCAGAATGGGTTCTTTCATATCGGGTCGTTTACACTCGATAATGCAAACAGGGATACCATTGATAAAAAGTACAATGTCGGGTCTGTAATGCTCTTTGCTTGTACTCCGCATAACACTATATTCCTCCGTAACATGGAAAACATTGTTTTGAGGTTTCTTCCAATCAATGTATTGAAGGGTAAAGCTTTTTTTATCACCATCAATGCTTTGTTCAAGAGCTTTGCCTAATGTGAGTAGATTGTAAAGAGTTTCACTTGCTGAAATATACCCTTCATTCATGGGTAACTCTTTTAAGGCATTTATACCTACCTCAATATTGGAATCGCTAAAAACCGATGTTTTAGAGGAACTAACTTTGATTGAATTAATTTCCTTAAGCTGTTTTCTGAGAATATCTTCCAGAAGAATGTTAGTAGTTTTTCCATTTCTTTGCTGCAAAGCTTCTTCTGGTGAAATATATTTATATCCAATATTCTGCAAAAATTGGAGTGCAGGTATTTGGCTAATATGGTCTTCTTTGAATGATGGTGTATTCATATATACTATTATTAAGACTTAATATCATGTTTATTAATTATCGCACTCGGAATTTGCAGGTATTCACTATTTTCTAACTGAAAACTAATTTCTTGAAAAAACTTATAACCTTCCTCGGTTATGTATTCAACTGGAATAATGAAAAAATCAGGTGGGGAATTCTTATATACAAAGGATGCTGTGAAAGTTTGATTTTTACCTGATTGGTTAATTGTAGTTGTTGAGAAACTTGAAAAACCATCAGGAATATTATCAATATTAAAATTTAGAAGTGTTGCTTTTTCATTGGAATTGATAAAATCTATTGTAACCCGTTTTGTTTTGGGGTGAATAATTTTTATTTCAATAAGAGGTTTCTTTGTGTTTTGATACCTTTTTTCTGATTCATTCTGCATATTTGTTAACTGTTGCGCTATAGTCGACAAAGAAGCTATTTCTGATTCTCTTTTCTTATCTCTTTTTACAAGAATCCAAAAGCTAATGATAACACCTGGTACTGCAATTAGAGCAGCTATGGCTTGTATTATATTTGTCCAATTACATTCCATGGTTTTAATTTTTTAATGTTCAACTATTCTTTTTTTTCCAGTCAACATCTGCTGCATCAATCCCTTTTTCTGCTCTTTCAGTTTTTCCATCTTTGTTTTTAAAATTTTTATTTCATTATCAGCAGCTTTAAGTAAATTGGCAATAGCAGTTTGCTCTTCAAATGATGGAAAGGAAATTTTAACGGTACAAAAATCATTATAGCTAATTTGTTTACCATCACGAATACCAATAACAGCTATTGCCAGATGTCCTATAAAATCATAGGTTTTAAAATATTGTTTATAGAATTCATCATTTATTTTCTTCTTCGGCTTTAATACAGTATAAGCTGGACTTACCAAGCCTCTATAATAAGAATACTCCAAGCCACCCTGAAAAGAACGTAGACTAATAACAAAATCTCCTTTTTCAACCAACTTAAATGAAGCAGTATCCCCAGAAGGCATTGTTACTCTTCCTTCAAGCTTATTTCTGGGTATCATACCTCTGTCCTGTGTCGCTGATAAAAGCTCTTCATTCGAATTCCCTTTAACTGAAATGTTTTGAAATATTTCACCTGCTCCTAATTTATTCCACTCCCCATTAAATCCTTTCAATCTTTTTTTGCCTGATAATAAAACCTGCATGAGCCATTTTTTGCGGAGTTCTTTTTGGGTTATGAGTTTTTGTGTGGTTTCAATGGCAATATCCCAAGAGCTTAGGACTGCTGCTATTCGTTTTTGTTCGAAAAGGGGAGGTATTGCACAAGGAATTTTACCTAATGAATCTTTTGTTAATTTATATCTACCAGCACCTTGACGAGTTAAATATTTTGTCAATGGTCTATGATTAAAGTAATAATAAAACCATTCCGTTAAGTTATCAAGTCCTTTTATAACATGTGCATGATTATTAACGTTAAATTTCCCCTCTATCAGCAAGGTCATAGGTAATTCTTTCCATTTTAAGAAATGGTCTCCATCTTCACCAATTAAAGCATATTTACCTTCTATTCTATATTCATTTATATAATCTTGCACTTTGGTTGGACCATAATATGGATAGTCACCCTTCATTTTGTTCCTATTCTCTTGACTAATAGGATACCTTAAATTATTGCAAATCTGAAATGCTTCTGAAACAGTTTTCTCATTCCAATCATTTGGAATCCACCCAACCTTAGTTTTCTTATATCCTTCTCTATTTTTATTTATTGTATACATAGTCTTAAATAAATAATCTGTAATCGTATGTCTTCCCTTCAAACCTTGAAAGTAACTTTCCAATTTTAGCAATTTCGTTTGATGAGTTTATAGTTGCAGGTAATTTTGTGTACAAATCAAATGAATTCCAATTCATTTTTGTTAATCCCAAAATTTCAGAGGCAATCATATCAATATTAGATTCTCCATAATGCTTATGTATTTTCAAAGGAGCTGGAATACTTCTGCCTCCTTGAAAATAAGTTCTTCTTTCTTTTACAGAGGGAACGATACCATGAGTCCATAATAAAGCTGCCGTTTTATTTGTGATAATGCATGTTCCTCTTGAGATTGGGAATTTGTTGATTTGTAGATTTCCTAGATATACATTTGTATTTATAAATCGGGCATCTGATTCATAATTGATTTCAATTAAATCTATCTTACTAATTCCCGCCATCTTTAGACTTTCAGTAATTCCTTTTATTTCATCGAGTTTAAATGATGTACGTTTATGAATTACAACTCTTTGTGGCAACCTATCTAAAGATTCGTAAAATAACTCACGAATAGAAACCCCGAATTGAAAGGCATCTTCATAAGACAGATAAGGATTTGATTGTTTATCAATAGTGAATTTATTAACCTTAGATAGTTTATATTTTAATCCTTGACCATTTGAATTATAAATGTGACTACAACCAATAACTATTTCTGGATTACCTTCTTTGTATTTTAGACTATAACCAATACCTGCATAAGCAGTATGTTTTTCTGTATTATTTAAAACCCAAGGTGTTCTCAATGACTTCACATAAAAAGACAAAGACAACCACCAATTTATTTGGTTTTTTAAATTATCAGATAATGTTTCTTCTCTTATTAATTGTGTTGATATACCCTTTGATGCTGCAAAAGCTTTTATGTAATCATGCAAATCGAAAATTTCCCCATTATCATCATAGGCTTCATAAGCCTGCCACTCATTAGGTATAAATATTACAATTACAGTATGTCCCACCTGATTTGCTATCTGGTCTATTTTTGAAGTAACTAACCTTGCTATTTTCTGGGCAATTTGCTTTATGTCCCCTTCGGAATGGTTAATTTGAACATCTAACCATTTATCGGAATCATTAGTTAAAGGTATATTTATTGGAATATTATAAGCACTTGAAAATCCGGGGTAATCAATTAAGTAATCAATATTTTTTGATGCGTTATGTTTTTGATTTATAGCATTTAGAAAAGTAAAAAACCGTTCTGAATATTTTGAACCACAGATAACCCCTAAATTTATGGAATCTGAATACACTGAACCATTATAATAAGTATCATAAGGTCGATGATTTATCAAAGCCCTCATAGGGTGAAAATCTTTGGAAGGATTGTTGGTGTTTTTATTTGTAAATACCAACTGTGGTTCCATCAATTGAATACCCTTGTACTGGGTCTGTTTTTTGTTATACTTTTTTGGGTGATATGCCTTGAAATTTGGGTCGGCAACGCGTATTTCAGCAAAGGATGTTTGATTGGCAATTGTAAAATCAAAACCTGTTCCTGAATTAAAAGGATATTCAAAGTTTAATTTCTTCCCTTCAAATAATAATTTCCTCCAATTCTCTAATAGTTCGTCATACTCTTTGTTATGAAGGTTTTCTAATTTATCCTTAGAAATGGATTGCTTTATTTCTTTTGATATTTCACTTTCAGAGATTAAGTGAATGGTTGGTTTGAAACTTAGATTAGCAAATTTGCTGTTTCTATCGAAAAATAATGAAAGTATTATTGCTTTATGGATATATAAAGTTATCCTATTTATAACTGTTTTATCATTGGTTTTATTTAACCATAATTTGTCTTTGCAATTAGTATCAATTATTTCTTTTTTGGCAAATGTTTTAACAATTGCTTGCAACATTAAAGACCGAAATGAAGTAACATTTTCAATATCATATATACTTATCGGAACTCTTTGAATATCCCCGGATAATTTAGCTTTAAACAAATTGTTGATTTCTGATAATGTTCCTAATGCGAAAACTTTGTTTTTAAAAGGGATAGCGCAAGTATTTTTGTCTTTTGTAATTTCCTTTATCGTTTTCCATACAGAATTATCTTCAAAATCATATTCAAATTGAAATAATTCTTTCGGAAAGACAATTGGGTGAAGGTTGCTTTTTAAATATTTACCTGTATTGAAATTATTAATATTAAAATAAGTGATTTTTTCTTCTTCAGAAACCGTATTTGCTAACATTTCTTTAATCTCACTATACACCTTAATGTTATCACTAAAACAGGTTTCAGAGAGATGCATCATTGTTTTATCAAAGCCATCAGTAGGAATATAAAATGCCTCTCGACCATTTTTCCTTATGTTAGTTAATAATGAGGTCACTTTGGTATTAACATCGTGTCCAATCCCACACCAATACAACCTGCCAGCTCCCTTTACCGAAAAAGCCTTCTCTATTGCCTGCATTAAAGAATTATCTCTTCCACTATAACCTATTACAATTAAATTTTTATCAGTATGGTATTTTTGAAGTGTGTCAATAAAAACTTCATTTTGATTATCCAGTTCTTTCTCTGTGTTTTTTAAAGAGGAATATTTATAGTCTCCATGTAAAGCCACCGAAAGAACCTCATTTTTACTTTGGTTTCGAAAAATATGGTCTGCATTATCTAAGGTTATTACAATGGGAGTTACGTTAGCTTTGTGAGCAGCTCTTTCAAATAGACCATCAAAATTGGTAGTCCAAACTGCTTTTATAAAATCATATTTTGCAAATAGAGCTAATAATTTATAACCAACATAGGGCTCTTTTCCTTCAACTAAACTCTGAAAATACTTTCTTCGATCATCTTCAATAGGGAATACCTTTTCTGAGTAAAATGAGTATTCTTCATCCGAATTTAATTCAGGGTAGTTGCTTTGATTATCAATCCAAGATTGAATACTTTCTTTAACAGAATCGGTTTTAATATTTTTATAATATTCTGATGAATTCGGATTTTGGGTAAGGTAAATAGATTGTTTCCAATCCCAAATACAAGCTGACGCTGTTTGCACTCCTGAAGAAAAAGATGCACCAGCACCTAATAAAAAAGAATGGGGCACATCCATATTTTGCTTTATTGACCTAAGAAACGCGTCATAATCAAGTGCAATATTCTTTAATGTTAATTCTAATGTCATGTGGATACTATTTGGTTAACATCTAAATTTTGTTCAAACTTTCTTAAGGTATTATTTGAATTATTTAAGAGTGTGTCTGAATCCACTACGTTAAATGCTCTTATAAGAAGATTTTCAAGCTTTGTTAGTG
This sequence comes from Bacteroidales bacterium, assembly GCA_028282785.1. Classification (GTDB taxonomy): domain Bacteria; phylum Bacteroidota; class Bacteroidia; order Bacteroidales; family UBA12077; genus UBA12077. Next base: position 327,534 of record JANQHE010000037.1, read on the forward strand.
AGATATTTTCAGAACCTATTGAAATCATTATAAAAAAATAATCAATTAATACTGTGTATGCATTTTCCAAATCTTGGTCATTAATATTTTCATAGCTTTTACCTTCTACGCTAACAGCTATTTTTTGAAGGAGAGCATTCCATCCCCAACCTTTTCTATATTTTGTTGTTAATTGACTCATTATCCTCCCATAAAACCCGTCTTTTGATTTACCTACATAAACTCCCTGATTATGCTTATTAAGGAATACATAAACCCCTGAATAAAAAATATCTGAATAATAGATGTCAGTAATATTATTATTTAGTGCGGTCATGTCAATAAATTCATTTACGCTAATGCTCTTTAGTGTTTTTTTATCTGAGGACTTAATAAATGAAACCATTTCCATTGGTTTCATTTTTTTAATATCATCGTATTTAATTCTTAATATCATATCCAACTATAAAATTTTTCCTAAACTTTGAGTTCCATAATCAAATAACTGTTTAAACCAAAAATCAATTAGTTCTTCAGAAGAAACCGGTGCATCCAATAGGAATGAATACTGATTGTCTCTGTTCCGATATAATAAGGGTTTTTCGTTTTGGGAAGAATGAGGTTTTAAACTAGGAATGCACCAACCTCTTTTCATCGGCGAATAATGAAAAACAAGATTTTTAGTCCTATTGATTTCTTTTTGCAATGAATTGGTATTGTGAAAAAGGATTAGCACCAACCCTATATCCTGAGCACTATTATTTTTAACCCCATGTTGTTTTTCATTGTCCTTGAGTTCGCATTGTAACAAAAAGTCTCCAATCCCAAAACTTGCAGAAAATGAATGTTCGGAAAATTCCCTTATTTCAGTTCTAAGAATCAATTTTTGCCTCAGAAATTGAATCTTGTCATTAAACAAGTTTTTAATTTTCCCCAATTCTTTTACTCCATAGGATATAGCTTCTTCTGTCTGTTGGAGTTGCACCAATTGTTTCTTTAATTCAATTTTTTTATTAAATAAATCACAATGTTCTTCAAAGCTTATTGGATTTACCTCTCCACCAAGTTCAGTTACTTTAAACTCAATGAATCGTGCCATATTTTCTAGGGTAAATCTTCGGGGGTCGGCATAAATTCTAGTAGGTGGATACCAAACTGGAACTTCATTAGGAACAATGGGTATCACAAATAAAAAATTATAACCCTCGTTCTTAACAGAAGTTCTATCTATGATTGCGTTTCTTTCAATGTCTGTATAAAAAGATTCTCCCCATTCCTTTCTTGCAAGTATTACAACAACACGTGAATCCTTTTTAAATATTGAAGCAAAAACCTCTGGCCCCGACTTTGTAATCAACTCCTGCTGCCTATCTTCATAAAAGAAAACATTTAATCCAGGATTTAATTCTGCAACAAGAGCTTTTGCATATTCTATGTCCTGCTGGCAAAGTGAAATAGCTATATCATATTTATAAGATTTCATTCTCCTAATTCTTTTAAATACTTTTTCATTTCTCCTTGTACTTTATTTAACTCATTCTCCAGTGAATCAATTTCCGTCTGTATTGCCTGAATATCTATCTCTGTTTCTTCCTCAAACGTATCGACATATCGAGGGATGTTCAGATTAAAATCATTCTCTTTTATTTCTTCAAAAGGTGCAACATAACTGAATTTGTCTTCCACTACTCCAACCTCTAATTTTCCTGAATTGAAATTGTGATATATTTCTGCAATATGGTCTATATCCGACACTCTAAGCCTATTCTGGTTTTTACCAGATTCAAAATGTTGGCTTGCATCAATAAAAAGTATATTCTTATTATCTCCTTTTCCTTTGTTGAAAATTAATATTGCCGCAGGAATACCTGTGCCAAAAAACAGATTAGCTGGTAATCCAATAACAGCTTCTAAGATGTTTTCTTCAATGGTTTTTTGCCTTATCTTTCCTTCGGAAGCTCCACGAAAGAGGACACCATGAGGAACGACTACCCCTACTTTTCCATGACCTTCATAAGCTGATTCAATCATGTGGCTTATAAATGCCCAATCACCTTTACTCTTTGGTGGTATACCACGCCAAAAACGATTGAATTTATCCTTTTCAGGATCGAAACTTGTACTGGCTTTATCCTTATCCTCCTTGTCTTCAACCTTACCCCATTTGTCAAGGCTAAAAGGAGGATTGGCTACTACTGTATCAAATTTCATTAGAGCATCTTCCTCTTTGTGCTTTGGATTGCGGATGGTGTCTCCCCAACGAACATTGGCATTATCAAATCCATGAAGAAACATATTCATTACAGCTAACGCCCAGGTACTTCCATTAGCTTCCTGCCCATATAAAGAGAAATTATCAGAGCCAACTTCTCTACCTGCTTTAATAAGTAATGAACCAGAACCACAAGTTGGGTCGTAAATTCTTGCCCCAGGTTTTGATTTTGTTAATTTGGCTAATAGGGTTGATACTTCGGAAGGAGTATAAAATTCCCCTGCCTTTTTCCCCGCATTGCTGGCAAAATTGGCTATTAAATATTCATACGAATCTCCAATTATGTCGCTCCCTTCAAGATGAGAGGGATTCAAATCGAGTTTTTCATCGCTAAAATCAATAAGAAGATTTTTTAACCGTGAATTTTTATCTTTTACATCGCCAAGATTACTGCTATTGAAATCAATGTTTCGGAAAATACCAGAACCATCTTCACTACTTAACTTTTCCCGGTTTGCTTCTTCTATATCCCGGAGTGCAATATTTATAAGGTCGCCAATATTGGTTTCATTCCTATTCTCGTACAAATAATAAAAGGAACAATGATTAGGAACTACAAATCGCTCATGCTTCATTGCTCTTTTTGCTCGCTCTGTATCACCATTATATTTCTTTAAATAGGTATTGAATTTATCCTTATGTACATCACTAACATATTTTAAAAATAACATAGTTAAAATGTAATCTTTATACTGACTTGGGTCGATTACACCTCGGAAAGTATCACAGGCTTTCCAAACTATGTTGTTAATCTCCTTTTGTGTTATTTTATCTGCCATATTGTTATTTTTTTGCTGCTTTTTTTAATTGTGACCGAATTTCAATTTCTCTCAAATCCTCTATCTGTTTTTTTATTGACTCTTCTTTGTGTCTTAGTTCCTGAACCTTTAAAATATTTAGTTGGGTTTCTACTGGCGGAATATCAATCTTTATTTGCTCAATAAAAGATTTTGAAATTGATGGTATTCCTGTACCTTTTGCTCCGCTTTGCAATTTCGAAAGTGTATCAGGTCTATTCAAAAACCATTTTAAATAATCAGGCAAAATGGAATTTTGCTTATCGTCTTTAATACGAATTACTATAAAAGTAGACGATGCTACCGCAAAACCTATATCCTTACTATATCGTGCTGTGAAGTTTTTTGAACCTTTAGCTGCAAAAAGTAAATCTCCATCCTGTAAAATATGATTCTTAATTTTACCTTCCATTCTTAAATCTGCATGCAGTGAAGGTGCAGTTTCACCCATATTACTAAAATGCTTTGCCTGTAAATAGATTACATCTCCTGTCTGGTCAGTTTTAGCATAAATTCCAGACTGAACAATCGCTATTTCTTTTATCTTTTTTCTCAATTTATTTCTGAGTATAATTTCTACAAAATTAATAATTATTTATTATATTGCAATTTATTTTTAAGTACAACTTCTACTAATTCATTTTTTAATTAAATATTATGATCCGAATTAATAAATATCTTGACCAATCTTTTCGACTTATTGAAAGTATTGAAGAAAACAGGAACTATAAAATAAGAGTTGGTAAAACTAAACACCATTCTTTTAATAAAAGAGAATTATCCTTTTTAAATATTGAAAGAGATTATAAATTCTCTACATCAACCGAGGTGCAAAAGGGAGTCCAACATCATAATGAACTTACTATAAACCGAAATACGGAAATCAAACTGAAGAGTAATGATATTAATTTATATACAAAGGGGAAGTATTTTCTGATAAATAATGTATCTTATACAGGACATGAGTTGACAGAACCTAAGCTAATAAAATTAGTAGAAGGAAAACTTACTTCTATTTCAAATCAAAGGAGAAGTTTTTATTCTCCAAATAGAAGATATAGAATTATCTTACCGCTAAAGCGCAATGTTAGATTGTTTGGAGATTTTAAAGGCTGGGGATTTTATGTTGATAAAAAAATTCAATCCGAGACTCTGTTAAAGGTTAGAATTATTAATAGAGACTATCACTTCTATATATACACAAATAAGGAAAAAGAATCTCATTTTATTGTTGATGCTCTTAATGGTCAATCATTAGAAGTTTTCCAGAAATCCGTAAGCTCTATCTTATTGAGTTATGCTTTTTTAAAAGGAGAATACCATGGAGAACACTCTTACATTTTAACCTATGATTCATCTCGTTTTGAAAACCCTATAAGCATTTTAACGCAAAACTTAGGAGGTGGCATGTATGATGGTTTTGCAGTTCATTCGACAAACCCATACAGTATAGTACCATTGAGAAATAGATTAAAATACAAAAAAGATAGGGATGGTAAAATAGTTGAAGTAAATGATTCTGGATTAAAGAAATTTATGATTGAATTTCCGAACGAATCGTTTTCAAAACTCTGTGAACTTATTAATACCAAAGGAGGGATTCTAAGAGCTGTAATAATGTTTGTGAGCAATAATAAAACAACTCTTGAAATGAAAGTCCCAATTTATTTTGTTGCTCTTGAGAATATCTCAAAAGTATTAATTGGAGGAGATAGAACACCTCCAAAACTTATCGACAATAACGAAATTGTAGTTGATGTAAAAAAGTCAATCAAAACTGCTATAAGAGAAATTGATAAAATAAAGAAAAAATACCAATCAATAGTTGTTACAGAATTTGACCAAAAAGGATATGACGCAAATTTTGCTCGTATTACAGGAAAATTAAACGACTTTAATAGGGGAACTAACAATAAAAAGCTTAAAGAACCTTTCGATAATTTTGGATATAAATTAACAAAGGAAGAAGAGGGTTTGATTTTAATACATAGAAATAAATTTCTTCATGGAGATGACTTTAAAGCATTTGAAGCCGGCTATGACTACGAATTCAAAGAATTGTTTCACATTAGTATGAAACTACATAAGCTAATTTCAATTCTGCTATTGAAAGCTGCTGGCTACTCTGGCTATATTTTAAATAATTCTAAGATATATGAATATATATCAGAAAAGAAATCAAAAGAATCTTACTTTATTAAGATATAAATTGTCAAACTTAAATTATTTTATGATTTTGTCGGAATCAATAGCTCTCGAATATCAACATCCAAAGCCAAAGCTATTTCTCTTAAAAGCCCAAGTTTAGGTTGACTTTCGTTACTACAAATTCTTGTAATAGTGTTGGGAGCTTTATTTACCATTTTAGCAAGCTCTTTTTGAGATACATCTTTCTCAGCTAAAACCACTTTAATACGGTTAATTTTAATTTTTTCTTCCATTTAATATATGTATTCATACATCTATTGTTCAAAAGTAACTAATAAAAGATACTTTTCATACTCAAATTGGAAGTTAAATTGTTAATAATCAGAATGATAAATTGCATAAATACACTTTAAATGTATTGTATAATATATTTATTGTATTATATTAAACATTTATTGTATATTTGAAAAATATTATTCTTATAGATTTTATGACTAAACTCAGATACACCAAAGCCGATCTTGAAAAACTAATATACACCCAACTCGAAAACCTAAATGTCCAGGGAGAGCATATAGACTTAATCAAAAAACAAAACGAACTCCTGGTTAAATACAATCATAAACTGATAGATGAACTATCAGATAAGGTAAATGAACCTAAACCTTATCCAATTCCAAAAAGAAGAAGAAAATAAATAATTAGAAAATCATCCTTAACCTTTTGTTACAAGACATGAAACACAACTAACTGATAATTTAGAATAAAACGAAAATTCTTTTGATAATGCCTTTCCATCTAGTAAAATTGATTTCTTGTTTTCCATTTATGTATTTAATTATTGATGATTATCGTGTTCCTGTCTCGTTAAGCAAAATTCCGGGTAACGCCAAACTTAACAAAAAACATCTTGCAGACCTTTCGTAACTTCGAACTTGTCTTTATTTTTGGTAAAAAGATTATAATCAATCGCAGCAAACAGTGGAGCAACTAATTGATTACATAGAAAAATTTGTAAAGCTTGATCCGGAAGCCATTTTTGAGTTGAAAAGACTTGCTGCTGCGGAAACTTACAGAAAAAATCAGCATATTCTTGAACCGGGACAGCGCTGCAATAAAATCTGGTTTATAAAATACGGAATGGTGAGAAAATACCATATTCATGACGGTAAGGATGTGACCGTTTGGATTCATACAGAGAATGAAATATTTACCTCTTTGCAAAGCTATTCTCAGCAATGCCAGGCCAACGAATATTTACAAACCTGCGAGGATACGGAAGCAATAGGCATTTCAAGGCAAAACAGTGAAAAACTCGCCCGGTTCCCGCAATTTGTTACCTTCTCGAATGCTTTAATGGAAAAAGAGTTCGCAAACATAGATAGGCACACCCGGGAATTTAACCAAAAAGATGCAAAAGGCAAATACGAATATTTGCGCCTTATTGCCCCGGAAATGGTGAAAAGGGCAAAACTAGGATATATTGCCTCTGTTATGGGAATAAGCCAGGAAACCTTAAGCCGGGTTCGGAAAGCAAAATAATTTTTTGACCTACATCAAAAGAATTGGTCGTTTCATTCCCCTTCTTTGTCAGATAAACCTGGAAAAATGACAAAGAAATCAATTTACAAATCAGAATCAGGAAAAGCAGAAATCCTGAACTTTTATGAGAGTTTATTAAGCGGTTGGCAAATACCTGTCGAAAAAGGGACTGTTTCAACGGGATATGGCGACACATTTGTTTTGTGCCGTGGTAAAACAGGTGCCAAACCCTTAGTGCTATTGCACGGTACCGGTTCAAATTCGGCCATGTGGAAATCTGATATCAAAGGATTTTCCTCAAAATACCGTGTTTATGCCATTGATATTATTGGGGAATGCGGTAATAGTTCAGAAAACAGGCCGGGTTGGAAAGAAAACCATTATTCAAGGTGGTTGAACGAAGTTTTTGGGCAACTTGATATTAACAATGCAACTATTATCGGGTGTTCTTTAGGGGGTTGGATAGCAACTGATTTCACAATCAGGCATCCTGAAAAAGTGGACAAATTAGTTTTATTGGCAACAGCGGGAATTACACAAGTAAAAACATCTACCGTTTTTTGGATAATAATCACGTCTCTATTCGGTAATTGGGGTTTCAAGAAAATAAACAAAATGGTTTACGGAAACCTGGAAATAGACAAAACAGTTCTGGAATTTGCCTCACTCATAAAAAAACATTTCATACCCAGGACAGATATCTTACCTGTTTTCACAAATGATCAATTGCAAAAAATTCGTATCCCGGTATTTTTTATAGGTGGTAAACAGGATTGTTTTTACAATTCCCAAAAAACAGCACTGCGCTTATCTGAAAATATCAAATTGATAAAGAACGAAGTGCTGCCTGATACAGGACATGTATTAACAAACCTTACAAATATGATTCTTGATTTTATTGAAAATGATATTGAGAAAGGAACGAATAGATGGGACAATAAATTAAACTCAAAATAGTCCAAACTTATTAAAACAAAATAGTTAATTTTAATGTAATTTGTCTCTGTAACCTAAAAGATAAAAACCATGAAAAACCTTATCCTATCTTACTCATTTTTCTAGTTTCTTTTGTAGTATTTGCACAAGAAAACAATGAATTTAAGTCAACCATTCTCACATACGGCGGACTGCCTATAGTTGAAAATCAAGAAATAAATATTTTATATAACGAAGCATTCATTGTGGGTTATTCAGAGAAACTTAAAAACCCAAGATGGGTATGTTATCGTCTTAGAAACTTAAAAGGTGATATGCCTATTCCAAAATATGAAAGACCCTACTCTTTTTATATTGATAATCGTACAGAATCAAAGGTTTCCCATGATGATTACACTGGTTCAGGATATGACAGAGGTCACATGGCTCCAAACTCTGCTATATTACTTAACTATGGGCAAATGGCACAATTGGAAACATTCTTAATGAGTAACATTACTCCACAAACATCAGAACTTAATAGGAACATATGGGAGAAACTAGAACGAAAAGCAAGAGAAGAAATATCTCAGGATGATACAAAAAACAAAGAAATAAAAGCAGTATATGTTATAACAGGTACTATTTTTTCTGATAATCCCGAAAAATTGGAAAGTGGTATTCCAATACCATCGCATTGTTATAAAATATTTGCATACCAAAAAAGTTATAGGGGAACTATAAAAGCGTTAGCTGCAAGTGAAAAGGACGAACCTACAACATTGACACCAGATTATTAAAATTGAAAAAACGGATAGAAAATATTGGCTCTTTGATTGAAGGTTGGTGCAAGAAAAAATTAGTTTTTGCCCGTCCGCTTCTGCCCTTCGGGACAGTTAGGGAAGCCAGCCCACAATAGCACATCCCGAAAAAACTCACAAACCAACGCCCAATCCTTTTTTTTTGGAAAGAGCTATTCTTGCCGCCGCACGACGGGTGTATTTATCAGACACTACTGCCAGCGTGAATGAACTCACATATAAGAATTAAGTAGACTCGGTATCATATTAGTTATTGGGACTTTTACTGGGTATACTTGATTAAGCCCTTTTTCTAAATTGTTTAGGAGTAACTCCATACTTTCTTTTGAACGATGCTGCAAAATTGGAAGCATCACCATACCCACATTCAAATGCAATTTCCAGCACTGTCTTATCAGTATCCAATAAGAGTTTACGTGCCAGAACCATTTTAAAATCATACAAACATTCAAAAACAGTTTGGTTATAAACTTTTCTAAACCCATATTTTAGTTTGCATTCATTCAGCCCTACATGTCGAGAAAGTTCAGGAATTGTAGGGGTATTATTCATGTCAGCAAGCAATAATCTTTTGGCTTCGTGAATTTTTTCAAATTCACCAATACTATTACATCCATTTTGATTAATGTCAATTATAGTTTCCTTACCTTGTTGTAATTGAAGCGACAACAACTCCAATATTTTCGATTCTCTATATATATCGTTTGCACTCCCTAAAAGCCAGGAATTTCTTATTTGCGAAATAGCATGTAGCATATCAGGAGTAGTGGTCTGTTGTGAATCATTGTTCACAAAGAAAGTATCTCCCTTAAGATAGTTATAATAAACATCGCTGAAAGAATCAGGATATTTATTTGCCAGTTCCAGCATTGTTTTATCTTTAACCTCTATCATAATAAATTTAGAATAAAGATTTTGTTTGTCATAGACATGTTTTAAATTATCAAGATTAATATATCCGGCATAATTTTTACAACCTTCAATACTAATATCCTTATTCTTAAATTTGTGCCCTAAGAAACCATCTAACATAAAATGCATACTAAAACAGGTTCTTTCAAACCCTGAAATTTGTATATCTCTACTAAACAATCTATCTACCTCTTCAATAAGAAAACCAGAGGTGGCAAAATTGTTATAATTCATGTATCCAAATTTATTCTTTAATTGCTTTTGGTGTAAGTCAACCAAGCGATTTTCTATATTAACAGAAATTTTCCCTTCCTGAGCTAAATCCTGTAAATCCCTGACACTTATATCTAAACTTAATTTCATAGCTTTCTATATAATAACTTGTACAAGAATCCAAAACAGAAACTCGTATGTAAATTCCCATTCAACAACTCCCAAATGTCAATTTCTCCCGATTTTCGCATTTTTCCTCCCGATATTTGTCTTTCTCTACCATGTACCACCTCTATTTTTGTCCTTGTTTTGATTTTGTATATGAACTTGCCAAAATAAGGGTTATGAATTTTTCATGCAATCCTTATTAATAGTGATTTTGCATTAACGTGACCAACAATGTCATAATGTGATTTTTACTACTGTCGATATAGAATTAGAACAGTAAGAACAATTAGTGAAAAATATATACATGCACATGAATAAAATCTATATTTCTTTTCTATGTTTATTTTTTATGGTTCCTACAAGCCTTTTGGCTCAATCATTAATTAAAGGAGTAGTTACCGATGCTGAAACAAATGAACCAATGGTTGGGGTGAATGTCGCAATAAAAGAAACTCAACATGGAACCATTACAGACGATAAAGGCGAGTTTAACCTATCAGTTAAACAAGGAAGCTACACTGTCATTTTTTCCTATGTTGGATATGAATCTGTAAGTCGGCGTGTAACTTATTTTGACAAAAAAACCGAACAAATCTTAAAAATTACTCTAAAACCATCGGCAAAAAAGATTAAAGAAGTTGTAATAACTGCAAAATCTGAAGCCCGGGAGATAAGAGAAAAAGCAATGCCTATAGCTGTAATTGACATTGCTGAATTACAGGGTACGGTAAGTGAAATTAGTGATATACTTTCTAAAACTTCCGGGGTAAAAATCAAAATGTCAGGAGGGGTAGGTAGTGCTTCAAAAATATCGCTCCGGGGGCTTGAGGGAAAGCGTATTGGATTCTTTGTGGACGGAAAACCATTAAATAATAATTCTGACTTTATAGACGTGAACGATATTTCAACAGATTTCATTGAACGTATAGAAATATACAAAGGTATAGTTCCTGCGAAACTAGGAGGCTCAGCTGTTGGAGGTGCCGTTAATATTGTTTTGAAAGAATATCCTCCAAAATATATGGATGCAAGTTATACCGTAAAATCTTTTAACACCCACAAAGCAAGTTTTTCATATAAACGGAATAAAAACGGGATTGAAGGGGGAATTGGAGGGTATTATACTTATTCCGACAATAACTATCAAATGACAACACCAGAAGAATACGGTCGGCATACTGTGATTAGAGACCATGATAAATTTAAGAAACTAACAGCGGCAGGTGCAATAACTTTTAAAAAATGGTGGTTCGATGAAATTACTTTTGAACCAACAATTATTCTTACCGAAAAAGAAATACAAGGAATAGAATATAATATACAGGAAGCTAAAAGCTATTCCAATGCTTTTTTTTTGTCTAATATTCTTGAAAAAAACAACTTCCTTTTTGATGGACTTGATTTTTCCTTAGAACAATTCTATTTCTACACTATTTACCAATATAATGACAAAAGTAAGTACACCTATAATTGGGATGGGACAATAAAAGATACGGTTTATTTTACAGAATTGGGTATTGGAGAAGGGGAAGTGGGAAGCCTACCTAACGAAGCAGATATACGCAAAAATAATTATTCTCAAAAGTTAAACCTAAACTATGTTTTAAACCAAAAGCATTCTGTCAATTTCAACTCAATGTACATGCATGTAAAGGGAATACCGGAAGACCCTTTGAAGGATGCTGTTATTGGTTACAAAACTGATTTTAACAGCACAATGAATAGTTGGGTAGCTGGTTTGTCTCACGAATTTAACTCGTTGAATAAAAAAATCAGTAATATGCTTAATGCAAAATTCTATTACTATTCAATGCAAACAAAACTGGTTGACCCCGAAGACCTGACATACACTCCTATTGATATTGATAATATTAAAAAAGACTTTGGAATAAGTGAAGCCATACGTTATAGGTTTACTCCCAATTTTCTTGTAAAATCTTCCGTTGCTTACGATATCCGCCTACCTACCGACGAAGAATTACTTGGTGATGGATTTATGACTATAGCATCAGCAGACTTAAAACCAGAACGCAACACGAGTTTTAATTTGGGTTTTATGTACGATATAGACAGAAAGTACCAGATAGAAATAAATGGTTTTTATATGTACTTAGAAGATATGATTCGTTTCACTGGAGGTCTTCTACAAAATAAGTATGTGAATTTTGGAAAGATGAAAACAATCGGTGCAGAAATTGAAATAAAGGCTGACGTTACCAACTGGCTATATTTATGGGGAAACGTAACCTATCAGGATTTACGGGATGCACGAAAACATGAACCGGGGTCAACAGCAAAAAATCCGACTTATTGGTGCAGAATGCCAAATGTCCCATATTTATATGCCAATGCAGGAATAGAATTGCATAAAGCAAACCTTTTTGGAAGCAAAGGGCAAAACACAAGGTTATTTTCCGACTGCTCTTTCGTAGAAGAATATTTCTATGATTTTGAAATGAGTATTTATCAGGAAAGAAGAATCCCACGGGCTTTAACATTAAATGCAGGGATAGAACACAGTTTCCGTAATCAGGGTATTTTCATTAGCATTCAGGCAAACAACCTTACAAATGCAAAAGTTTACTCTGAATTCAACAGACCCTTGCCCGGGATAAATTACGGATTGAAACTACGGTATATTCTAAAATAAATTATAAAACAATGAAGTATTATTCAAAATTTACATTTTTAATCCCGATGGTTATCGGGTTATTAGCACTAAATCTTTCGTCTTGCGATAAAGACGACGACAATGTTCCACAAGCAACAAAAGGAAATCTACTTATTTCTACGGCAGTAGTAAATTCCGATGGTTTTTCTGGTTCAGGATATGTTCAGTTAATAGATAATCTTGAACCGCAAAGTATTACCAATACTTATGCTTATCCTGCTTCGGTTACACATAATCCGTGTGTATTGGGTAACGACATCTATGTTTTACCAGGTTTTGGAGGAGAAACCCCACTTACAAAATACACAAAAACTGATGGTAGTTTAGTCAAAACAGGAGAATACACATTACCAGAACAATCCGGAGCATCTAATGCAGTCATAAAAGGAGACTATCTGTATGTTTCTTGTCAATATCTTGCTAAGATACTGGTATTAAAACACACAGACATGACTTATGTAAAAGAGATTGACCTTTCATCGTATGGTGTAGGCGACCAAAACCCAGACCCTGCCTCCATGTTAATCAGGGACAATCTTTTGTATGTGGGGTTATATCAAACGGTAGGCGGTTACTATCCTGCTCCTGACCGTCCATATTGCGATATCCTTATTATTGATACAGACACAGACACTCATGTTAAAAAAATAACTACAACCATAGCAGGCATATCCTGCCCAACAAAATTAGGAGACCCAAACTCAATATTTATGGATGAAAATAATGACATTTACATTCTTTGTGGTACAACGGCTAGTTTACCTGGGCATACTTCGGGCATATTGCGGATAAAAGCTGGCGAAACCGAGTTTGATGATTCTTATTATTTCGACTTATCCAATACAACAATAGAAGGTGAAAGTAATAAGCTTAAACACATATTGTACTGCAAATACCATGAAAATGCCAAATTATATGCTACTGTTTACATCTCTGCATATAGTAGCGAGCCGGCAAACTATCTTTCTGACAGGACAATCCTGCCAGTGGAAGTTGATTTAAAGGCAAAATCCCTTAAAACATTAGGTTTGCCCAGAGGTTGTGCTTATGCTAAAACAGTTGAAATTTATGATGACGAAGTTGTTTTTGGATTGGCTACCGATACCGATAATGGCTTTTATACTTACAATATTGAAACAGGAGATGCGAGTTCAAGTGCAGTAATTACAACTGAAGGATTTCCCTTTGCTGTTAGAACGCTAGAAAATTAACATAGTTTTAAAAATGCTCAAAGCAATATTATCGCATTGAGCATTTTTATTAATCATTTAAAATTTGGCAGTAATTAACACAACTTATGCTTGAGCTTTGAAACAATCACTAATATCCTGTTCTATTGAATTAAACGATAAACAGGAAATAATATATTATCAACATTACGGAACATTAGGAAAGAACAGCATATTTGATGCATGGAATAAAGTATTGGCTTTATTGGTACGCAAAGGAACTAATTACAACCTGATTTTGGATTATAGAGGTGCTTTATTTGGCTTTTCAACCTCCGAGATTGATGATATAGTCAAATTCTTTTACTGCCGAATCAATCTATTACATGGCAAAAAAATTGCAGGAATTACAAATAATGTACAGGAAGCTGCAATAATTAAGCTTATAAAAACATTGAAAGAAAAGGAAACTTATATTCAAGTTCAAATGTTTCAAACTATCGAGGGGGCTTATCATTACTTGCTTAAAGCAAATAACATATCAGATTTCGAATAATTAATCAAATACATAAATCTTAATAACAGAATACCATGAGCAAAACAAGAAAATACAGTTACAAAGATGTTGATATATTGTTGGCATCTAAAATCATTGCACAGAACCTTTCAAGTAATTTGGAAGACCTGTCAATGGCACGTTCAAATTGGACAACCGAATATGTAAATACATTAACGAACAAAATAGACAATGCTATTGACAATTATCTTGGACTTGATAAAAAGAAAGAACTCCGTGAAGCATCGTCTCGTCTTGCAGAAATTCAAGCTCCGGCACTTCGGGATTTATCCTTTCTAAAAACACAGATAGATGTAGACTTTGGAAGCGAAGCGAAAGAAATGCTTAAATCCCTTGGCTACGAAGCAAACTTGCGAAATATCCAAAAAGGCGACCAGGAAGCACTAATACAAATGCTTTATGCTTTCAAAAAAGGAATGACCGATACCCTGAAAAACCAGATAACCGAAAAAGGAACAAATCCTGCATTAATTGACCGAATTGTTGCTTATGCAGACCAACTGAAAGATGCTAATGTAACACAGGAAACCCTTAAAGAAACCAGTAAAACAGTCTCAGAAGAAGCAGTTAACATCTTCAACGAAATTTATGACGAAGTAATCGGGATATGCAAAATAGCATCCAACTTTTACCAATTCGAACCATTAAAGAAAGAACTGTTCACATTCAGCAAAATAATAAACAACATGAGTGCAGCTTCCAAAGCCTCTCAGCAACCCGAAGAATAATGAGTCACACAACTAAATGACTGCCTGACTTAATTTAAAATTACAATTTTGAGTTAGACAGTCATTTTGCACTCATCGAATCCCTTCCGGCATACATCGAAAGTCATCCGACAAACATCAACAACAATCTACATATATTGACAAGCTTTCTACACAGATAGAAATATCCCCGACACACATCGACATGAGTTCTACATTCATTGATATAGATTCTCATACATTGAAAATAATCTTGCAGTCAAAGAATATCGTCCGACACAGTTAGATGCTTATCCGGCATACATTGACGACAATCTTACACACATTGAAACTCATCCGACACTCATAGATGAAGTATGTAGAAAAGAAAAAGCCAACGCCAAAGCCATACACATTTGCAATTCGCACCAGCCCACCCTGTAGCCTAAAATTGCAAAAGAGTATGTCTTCCCCCACCGCTTTTTGCCGACCCTAAAAACTATTTTTTTCAGGAACAGCAGTGCCTTAATTAAACAATTAAAAGATTCTAATAGATTGATAATGTGATGGTAGAGAAGGAACACCAGCAGCTAACACTAGTGGCTGTTGCACAACTAACAAATTTTGATTTTTCTAAGGTTTTCAAAAATACAAGAAATCTCAAATAGTTGATATGATTGTATTTACGAATTTTAGAATTTAATAATATAAAACGTTTTTCGAATAATTTGAGTTGTGCAACAGCCACACTATATATAAAACATTTGGCAGAAAGTGCTATGTTTGAGGTCGGTACATCTAATAAACATCGCAACGGTTTGACAGGAAATTGCATTGAAAAGTCAAACGTTTCATATGTGTGCCAAGAAGCAGAACATCGGCAATAAACAGTTCTGCATGTTTTAATTGAGATGGTGGAATCGACCCACCGAAGTCGTTTTACAGGAAGGGGCTTCAAACTACCTAAAGGTGCTTTGGTAAAGAGCCATGGTGCTGAGCGTTTAGGAAAAGGCAGTCTGTGAGTCTGTCAGGTATGTGTAAAGTAGATGAACGAAAGTGAACCTCTGAAGAAGTGTCGAGAAAGTAGCACCTTCAGTCAAAAGTCGTAGAGGTATGAATGCGATGATAAATACAACGGACACCTGTTTACTGGTTGTATGGCTGGCGTCATTTAGGAGGCATGAACTTTACACGGGCTCAATTAAGGAACTTGGGAACCTGCATTATAATGATAAGAGAACGGTACAATAGAATCAATCTAGAGGCCAAATATCGATGAATAATGCAGAGACGGACCAACCTGTATTATCAAAGAAAGCTTTGTAATGGAGCTTGAGAGAAGGGGTTGGGTTATACAGTAACATTACATTAAACAACTCTTTTAATTTTTTTTCAAGAGGATGACTTTATGGAATGAGACAAAATCAATACCGATAAGCCGCCAGATGGTCTGGTTGGCTTATAAGAAAGTGAAAGCTAATAAAGGGAGTTCAGGAGTAGATTCGATAAGCATGGAATCATTTGATGCAAAACGAGCCAAGCACTTGTACAAACTTTGGAATCGGATGGCCTCCGGTAGTTATTTTCCACCACCAGTAAAAGAAGTTGAAATACCCAAGAATGATGGCAAGATCAGAAAGCTGGGTATACCGACAATTACAGACAGAGTAGCTCAAACTGTAGTAAAAGAACACGTAGAACCAAGATTAGAAGCAATATTCAGTCCACACTCTTATGGTTATCGACCGAAGAAAAATGCACATCAGGCATTGACCTCAGTCAGAGAAAACTGTTGGAAGTATGACTGGGTAATCGACTTGGATATAAAAGGGTTCTTTGATAACATCAGTCATGAGAAGCTAATGAAAGCAGTATACAAGCATGTCCCAGAAAATTGGATATGCATGTATATACAAAGATGGTTACAAATGCCGGTGCAGACACGAGCAGGTGAAATTATAGCAAAACAAGGGAAAGGAACACCGCAAGGAGGTGTAATCAGCCCTCTGTTGGCAAACTTGTTCTTACATTATGCCTTCGATAAATGGTTGGAACAAAATGCTTCTACAGTAAAATACGTACGTTATGCCGATGACGCTATAATTCACTGTAAAAGCAAAGCCCATGCAGAAAGGGTATTAACCCGCTTGCAAAGTAGGATGAATGCATGTGAATTGGAATTACATCCAGAGAAGACAAAGCTTGTATATTGCCGGGACTTCAAACGTCAAGGCAATTACAAGACAGTAAAATTTGATTTTCTGGGATATTCCTTTCAGCCACGAACAGCAAAATCAAAACAGACAGGACAATTATTTCTTGGTTATGATTGTGCAATAAGTATCAGTTCACGGAAGCGATTAGCCGACAAACTAGAAGAATTGGATATAGTAAATATGAGTTTTAAAAGTATAGTAGGCATAGCGCAAAAGTTGAATCCATACATTCGGGGCTGGATAAATTATTATGGTAAATTCAGGGGATATGAGTTATCCAAAGTATTTTATTTACTTCGCTGTCGCTTAGTACGCTGGGCAAGAAAGCGGTATAAACGTTACCGTCATAGTTTGAATAAAGCCTACCAATGGTTATCCAGGGTTCGTAAACAATACCCATATTTATTCTATCATTGGCAATTAGGATATTCTAACTAACTTGAAGGCGATAACGGATTTGTATAACAGGAGCCGTATGATGGGAGACTATCACGTACGGTTCTGTGAGAGGCTTGGGGTGAAACTCCCCTTGTCTACTCGACATTTGTCCGTTGGCTTTCATATTTCCTCAGAATCCACAAAGTACAGAAATTATGGATTATGCAGTAACAGTGGATGAGATAGAAGAAAAAGCAGGCACCAACTTTTTTCCTGAGTTAACCGAAAGGAAACAACAGAATTTGGAAAGTAAAAAACGGGATTTTCAATTTAATGAAGTTAACTATTAAGCAAATCAATTTGATTTGCGATAGATATTACATTCAATATTAATGGATATAAATATACTATATACACATTAATAATATTAATATGTATTATACTCCCCAACCTTTCCAAACCGATTCAACAACTCCATCTTCAAAACGAAGGAGAACATCACACAGGTGCTCCCATTTCTTTTTGCCATAGAAATTTTCTTGCTTGTTGGTTTGGAGGATATAGATAAATGAGATTTTGGGGTATTGCTCCTGTATTTCTTCCAGTTCTTTGGGCTCCTCTCTTGCCCATTGAAGCAGCAATATCAAGAAACACCATTTCATGGCTCTTTAATGAGCTAAGTATTTCGTCCATAAGAAAGATTTTGGTTGCATACGTTGAAAAACTGGTGATTTTCTTTTCATAAGGAAGCTTAAATACTTTTTCATTAAAGTTCTTCAAATTCCAATACATCACATTTGTTGAACTTCACTTAGGGTTGAGTTCAGTTCCAGTCGAAACTGGGTTGAGTTTCACTTGGGTTTTCATTAGGTTTTTGCTAGGTATTTGCTAGGTATTTGTTAGGTGTAATCCAACTTACATCCAACTAACATTGAACTTTTATCCAACCTTTACTCAACTAATGCCCAACTTTCATCCAAGTCAACACCCAACTTATACTCAACTCAAATCCAACTTTTTTCTGCTTGGGGCAAATCACCATATTCAAAACCTGTAAAAAGTATTAGTCATTCAGTAATAGATATAAATTCTTGATTGAGAGTCAACCTAATTTTTTGTCAGTATAAATTGTCTCCCAACTAGTTAAGCGATTTACTAAAAAAGGAAACAAATCGCAACGCCCAAGACCATATCCATTTTTTTGTTGTTGAACTAGCAAAGACACAACTCCTTAATTCTGGCGAGTCAATAAGTCAGATTGGTTATGGTTTGGGATTTGAATATCCCCAGCATTTTAGCAAATTATTTAAGAAGAAAACAGGAATGAGTCCGGCAGAGTATCGTAGTTTGAATTAGGTTACTTGGAAATACTCCAAAATTAAAAAAGCAAATCACTATTCCGATTTGCTTTTTTGTTTTCTGTAAATCGTATACAACTATCAGTAAATCGTATTTAATGCCCCCTTTGTTCATACTCTACTTTTGTATCGTCAATTTGTAATAAACGATTATTAAAATAAAAAAGTAGAAAAAATGAAACGATTAACATTAGCATTAGTAGCCATTTTCACAATGGCAAGTGTAATAGTAAATGCACAGGACAAACAAGTAATTTTAATTACAGGAACAGCCTCAGGTTTTGGAAAGGCAACTGCTGAAAAGCTGGTTGAAAAAGGATACATCGTTTACGGTGGAGATATTCAGGTTGAAGTAAACAAATATCTTGATAAAATTGGAGGGCATGCCCTTGTAATGGATGTAACCAAAGATGATCAGGTTAAAGCAGGTGTACAAAAAGTAATTAACGAACAAGGCCGTATTGATGTATTAATTAATAACGCAGGATATGGTTCCTATGCAACAATTGAAAACATTGATTTAAATGAATTGAAGTATCAATTTGATGTGAATGTGTTTGGTTATGCCCGCCTTCAACAAGCAATTTTACCCTATATGCGTGAGCAAAAATCCGGAAGAATTGTAAATGTATCGTCAGTAGTCGGAGAAGTATCAACACCTATGCTAGGCTGGTACGCTGCAACCAAACATGCGGTTGAAGCTATGTCCGATGCCTTACGTCAGGAAGTAGCACCATTTAACATTGATGTGGTTAAAATCCAACCGGGAGCCGTAAATACAGGATTTGATGAAGTTGCTTTTGCAAAAATGGATGCATCCTATATTCCTGATGATTACAAACCAATGGCTGATGAATTTGAGGTGTTTTCAAAAGACATGTATACGAAAGTAGAAGGACCAGAGGGTACGGCTGATTGCATGGTTAAAGCCGTTGAAGCCAAGAAACCCAAAACAGAATACCGTACCACTTCTGATGCACGTCTACTTATGAAAATTAAAGATTGGCGATCGGAAAAAGCCTTTGATAAAATGTTGGGTAAACAGATGGTAAAAGGAGCTGAAAAAGTAAGAAAGAATGCACAAAAGTAAATCGTATACAACTATCAGTAAATCGTATTAAGTACTGCCCTGCCGATGGTTGTAATTTTGAATCATAAATAATTAGTAAGAAACTTTAAAAATATCCATCATGAATTGCGAAGCAATCGTGAATTCATAAAAAATTAAATGTCATGAACAAAAAAGTAGTGTTTATAACAGGAGCATCAGCGGGAATAGGTTATGCATCAGCTAAAATGTTGTTACAAAAAGGCTTTACAGTATATGCAACTGCGCGCAGATTAGAATTAATGAAGGAACTTGAACAGCAAGGTGCAAAAATTATGAAATGCGATGTAACCAAAGATGAAGACATTCAAAATGTAGTAAATACCATTATTCAAAACGAAGGAAGAATCGATGTTTTGTTTGCGAATGCAGGTTACTGTCTGCTAGGACCGGTTGAACTTCATTCTTCAGAGGCAGTTTCGCAACAATTTGACGTAAATGTTGTGGGTTGTGGCAGGGCTATTTCGGCTGTGCTTCCACATATGCGGAAACAAAAATCAGGTCGTATTTTAATAACATCATCGGCAGCAGGACATGTTTCTATGCCTGGGATGCCTTGGTATCCGGCAACTAAACATGCACAACAGGGTTTAGCTGACGGCTTACGCATGGAAGTAAAAGAATTCGGCATTAATGTTTCGCTTATTGAACCTGGTTATATCGATACTGATATTGATAATGCCAGTTTACCATGGCTTGATAAAGCAGAGCAACACGATAATGCCTCGGCTTATGCACATCAAATGAAAACATTCAGAAAGAAATGGAGTACAGGAATTGATAAAGGAGCTTCAGCAGATACCATTGCAAAGGTTGTATTGCATGCAGCTTCATCTAAAAAGCCAAAACGCCGTTATCATCCGAATATGGATGCCAAAGCAGCTATTTTTATGAAACGTTGGTTTGGATATGGTTTGATAGATAAAGCAATTCCAGGACAATCAATTTATTAAGTCATTAAACCGAAAAGAAGATGAAAAAGCTAAGCAAAAGATTATTAACCCTTGATGGTATTTTACTGTCGCTTGCGGGACCAGTGCACATTATTTACTTATTGTTCTTTTTAAATAGTGAATCGATAGAAACTGCACAATTTTATGGAATAATTGGAATAGGAATATTATATACCTTGTTCGGATTGAGTTTTCTATTTAGAAAAACAGCTCTTTTATTACCAGCCTTAATTGTAAATACACTTGGTTTTACAGCAGTATTGATATTACAAGAAGCTTCACCCTTGTGGGCAATTGATCCATATTTAATTGCTGTGGATTGTATTAGTGTTCCGGTATTGTTTTATTTAAACATGCAAAAGGTTAGGAAGAAACTATAGTTCATGATGGAGCCTGCCGGTATTTGTTCCGATGGCTATTGGGATGCTACTTCATTCCGGCGGGCAACCTTCATATACTAAATTAAATCAAAATGGAATACTTATCAGTCGAAATACAAGCTTTAATCGTTTTCTTTTCCGAGATAGTTTTTTTATTTCTCAAAACAATTAATATCAAAGCTATCTCGAACGGGAATGTTACTAAGGCAATTTTTTCTAATACGGGTATCAGTATTGCATGGTTAATAGGAATAACCATCAGTGTAAACTCCATTTTAAATGGAAATCTTCTACCTATATTGGCATTTCTGGTAGGTGGAGCAATAGGGACTTTTCTTGCGATGAACAAAGAAAAAACATCAAATAAAGACAAAGTTGTATCTTTAAGGAAGGTAATATTTTCAACATTAAGATTATTCTAAACTATAAGGATATGAATATTTTACAATCACTCGAAACATATACATCAGCTCAAAAATGGGTAGGTATTAACTTTATCATCCTGGGTTCGGTTTTACTGATATTAGCCGGAGTATTTACATTTTTTGTAGAAAAAACACCTTTAGCTTCTGGAATGAAATGGGGTGCTTTGGCAGCAGGAATTTTAATTACTGTAGGTGGGATTAGCTATGGCAACTTTAACAAGAAAATACAAAGAGATGGTGAAGCCCTATTTGAAAAGGACAAAACTGAATTTATTCAATATGAATATGAGCGAATGGAAAAAGTGGATAAAGGGTTCTTAACCTATCAAATGGTATTTGTGGCTTTTGTTGTTGCAGCATTAATTGTTATTCTTTTTGTAAAAGCACCAGTTTTAAAAGGAGTAGCTTTTGCGGTAGCAATTTTGTTTATCGGACAACTAATCATTGAGGGGTTTTCGCATCCATCAATAACTAAATATACGAATGAACTGAGAGAAGAAGTAAAGAAGTGGGGAGAATAAGGCATGGAAGAAATTATTAAAATTGATAACATTTCAATTTTGTTTGAAATGTTAGAACAGGAAAAACCCAAACACCCCTTGGTTGGTATTATTGATTTTTCAGAGTTTGACCATAGCAGATTCGGAAACGTCAAAGCAACAATGGGATTTTATCAGATCATGTTTAAAAACCTTTGTCCCGGAGCTTTGCGCTATGGTCGTAACTATTACGATTTTCAGGACGGAACACTAACTTTTGTGGCTCCAAACCAGGTAATTGAACTGGAAGATCCTGTTAAAACAAAAGATGTATACGGCTGGATGTTGGTTTTTCACCCCGATTTGATTCGTGGTACTACGCTCAGTCCAAAAATGAAAGACTATAACTTCTTTTCTTACGATTTATATGAAGCCTTGCACTTGTCTGATTTGGAAAAGCAGAAACTAACAGATATTATCAAAGATATTGAGCTTGAACTTGAAAACAATATCGACAAACATAGCAAAACGCTTATCGTTTCTTCCATTGAGTTGCTGTTGAATTATTGCAACCGCTATTACGACCGCCAGTTTATTACACGTACTGAAACCAACAAAGATGTAATTAGTAAATTTCAAACACTACTCGATGAATATTTTAACGCCGAGAGTTTATCCGAAATGGGGATTCCTTCCATTAAATATTTTGCTGAGAAATTACATTTTTCAGCAAATTACCTTAGTGATTTATTAAAAAAAGAAACGGGTAAAAACGGCACAGAACACATTCAATATTATCTTATAGAATTAGCTAAAGACAAGTTATTGAGTTCTACTGTATCAGTAAGTGAAATTGCATACAATCTGGGATTTGAATACCCTCAATATTTTAGTAAAATGTTTAAGAAGAAGACCGGGATGACCCCTGCTGAATATCGGAACTTGAATTAAATTCCTTCAGCGATTTCAGTGTTTTCTGCGGTTAGTTTTTACTATTAAATGCGATTACTGACTTTCCCTGAAGATGTTCAGGCCATTTACGATAGTAATAAATTGATTTAAGAACACAAATATGTTGATTATGGTAATATTAAAATCAAAATGGGTTCTTTTTGTAGGAATACCGCTGTTAGTAATAGCAGTATTTTAACAATCAAATCAGCTTAGGTTTTGCTCCCCAGCTGAACGAAGTGAGCACACAGTTCTGTTTAAAACATCAGCTTTTTAAGAGTTGTTAAAATATTTCTAGTATCCAGTTTCTTTCTACACTAAGGGTGTCACCAGCAGTTACACCCTTTCGAAAAACCCTATAAATAAAAGATTCCTTTATCTAATCTCGGTGGTTAAAGAATTCTAATGCCTGTTATAAATCCCATTTAAAATAGAAATACACCTTTTCGCTTAACAAAACCAAAAGCATAAAAAATAGAGTAAACTGTGTAAACCTGGTAAACCATCCCTGTAATGTATTGGATTTATTTGTTTTAAAGGTTTACATTGGAAAAGTGTTATGTAAACCAATTCCTGTTTGTATGTAAATTCCGAATTAACCTTCTTGGGACAAGGATGTAATGTCAATGTAAACCGTGTAAACCAAATGTAAACCTATAAAACGCTAATAAAGAGTATTTTATTTATAGAGGTTTACTTAGTTTACACGGTTTACAATGGTTTTCTTAAATTACTTTGGAAAGAACATAGAATCAAAAAAATGAGGTAACCAGTCGTTACCCCACCCAATTGCATAAGCTCAATTCATATATTTATTTCTACCCCGCCAATGCTAATCCCATCCGAACCGTCAAGATTTTCATATTTAAACATATAGCAGCTCCCAAATTTTTTATGGGTATAACTTTTATCGCCCCTGCTCTTTTGTGTGGTGTTTGGGATAAATGATTTATTGCCCCTGGAGGTCAACAATTCCCGCAACGAACTTTCCCCCAAAACATTGAGGTTGTTTTTTCTCGCATATTCAACATAAAGCGGATAGAGCAATTTGTATTTAATGTATATTATTTTTTTAACCGAGTCTTTGATGTATTGCGAACCTTCCCTGATATTTGCAATAGGGTCAGTAATTTTGAATGCAAAGGCATTCCAAAAAATGGTCACATCTTTAATTTCATTTGCCAGCCGGTTTTGGCTCCTGGCATTTTCTATGACAGCATCCTCAAATTCTTCGTATTGAAAAGGAAAATCAAGCTTGTGCTGCAATAATTTCACCGGGGCAAGCAAAAGGGCAATGTGCTTTAATTGCCTGTCCGACATTTCCATTTCACGTGTCAGTTTCGAATTTAGCTGGTAGAATGTCTCATCAAACATTTTCCCAAACCTTTCCGTGATTATCCCCCGGTATTTGAGCATTTCCCTGGTGATTTGGCAAAACCCTTTGCCCTTTTGTCCAAGCAATGTTTTGTAAGCTTCGGTTGATTCTTTTGAAAATTTGTTGTCCTCAAAGTTCAATACTATCATCCGGGCAAAAAGGGCAGCTTCGGAAGTGGGCAGCTCGTTGCCATCGACCATGCATACGGAGGTTATTTCCAACGAAGTAGTTTTATTGTCGTTGCTTTTTTGTGCCATCGTATATAACTCCCCGTCGTAAGCTACCTTAAACGTGTTTACTGCTTTTTTGTCAATCGCATTACTGTATTCTTTCAAGTGGATTAATGCATTGTTCCGTTGCGACAATGCCCTGGAAAACCCCTTGTCAGTTGAATTTAAAAGGGATATGCCATTGTTTGGTTCCCCGAAGAAGTACAGAAAGAAGTTAATAAAATTGGATTTTCCAACGCCCTGATCGCCAAACAGGAAAAGGAACGGGAAGAACCCGGTCAGGTTCAGGATATAGTCACGGAAAAGTGCCAGGATTAGAAACGATATGCCAATTGCACCGTTTACACCGTATGCTTTGTATATCAGTTCAGACCATTGCTTAAAGTCCAGTTCCCCTTCTTTATACGTGAATTTTCGTAATCCCTGATACTCTTTATTGTTTAGGTTGGTGTGTGAAAACGGGGCAAGGTAAAACGTGTTCTGACCATCGCTTACAATGCCCAATTTATCAGGAAACAGAAGCTTGTTGTCTTTTGAGATAAGTGCATCGGCAAAACAGTAAACTTCATGTTCGGATTGATACCCCAGTTGAGATATGGCTTTAGCATTTTTTCCCTGTCGTAATGGAAGGTCAATATATAATCCAATTGGGTAGTGTTACCGAAAAAAGACAGCCCCCTTTCGGGTATGCTCCTTATAACCCGTTTAAATTTTTCGAGGTTCAACTCAGAGCTGTATATCTCACTGACCAGGATTTCATTTGTGTTTCGCTGGAATTTGATTACCCTGCGGCTTTCCTTTGTACCATCGGTTAAATGGTAAATGGATTCCATCAGGAAATTGGACATTTTTTTAGTGACAGTTTTTCCTTTGATGGTTTCTTCGGTATAGTAACAACCTTTTTCCATGAAGAAACCGTGTTCTTTATTGTCTTTTCGTTTGTCTTTGCTGTCTTTGGGAATAGGTTTGGACAAAATATCCTCCCATACCAGCTTATAATTGTTTTTGTTATTTAGGTATTTGTCCAACCCACCGGAACAAAGCAAATCGTTGGCGTCCTTGTTTTCTGGGAAAACCAGCTTACGAATGGATTGTATGTCGAACCGGTTGGTGATGAGAAAAGTTTTGTAATATTCAAAGCAGTTGTTTCCGGCATTATCATTGTCAAATGCCAATACCACTTTTTTGCCATTGACATACTTTCTCAACTTACTAGTATTTTTTATTTTGTTTTCGGTCGAAAATATGGCAAGGCTTGAATACCTAGGCATTGACAGGGCATTGATAACTCCTTCATGCAGAAAAACGGTATCCAGTTCTGGTTTGAACAGTTTATCATAAATACTGCCATTGAGCGTTCCCTGGTTTTTTGCCTTTGGTGATCCTTTTGCAACACGTATCATCCTTCGGTTAATCAGCTTTTTATCTGAATCGACAAAAGCTACTGCATCGTGAATAGAATCGTACATGTAGCTCCCTATTGGCAGGAGCTTATCGTTGATTTTTCGTTGTGCAAGGTACTCTTTTGCTTTTTCAACTGGGTTCTGGCTAATAGCGTATATCGTTTTCTGGAAGTCATCTATTTTTTCAGAAACAGCCGGTTTGAACGTAATTTTCAAATACTTTTCTTCAAGATGTTTTATGGCATGGCGTTCTTTCCAGCCTTTTTTAAGGTTCATCATAAAATCAATAGTGGAACCTTGCGAACCACATGAAAAACATTTATAATAGTTTTCCTTTATGTTTATGCTAAACGCCGGGGATTGTTTTTTTCCTTTACCGCTCCCGCAAAAAGGGCATTCACTGAGCTTGTTGTTTTTATCGAATGAATTGCCCGTTTCATTTTCTATCAGGGTTTTGATACTGATATTTTTCACCTCTTCAATCATGGGCATTCATTTGAAATATTACAGGCAGATAAGGAGAAATTAATATGCTTTTACAAGGTGTTTTCTGGGTTTTAGACCTTTTGTTTTTCGCTGGAACATACCATTATCTTTCATTAATGAGATAATCTCACTGATATGAAGCGTTTTATATGTCCTTTGGTTTTCGTGCGTAAGGAACGACATTGTTTCCATTATTTTTGTTTTGGAATGAAAGGGCAAATACAGCATTACTTGCCCCTGTAAAATGCTTCTTTGAATCGTCTTTCTAATCCGGGTCATGAAGGTTTTCGACGAGTTCTATCATCTCTAATATTGCCTGGCTCTGCTCATCAGGCTCATAGTCAACTGAGATTTCCACTTCGTTATCGTCATTTACGCCAACAATAGCACCTTCCAACTCATTTTCTCCGATGATTTCCGCAAATTCAACTATTGAATCTTCCGGAATACTAAATACTCTTGATTTCATTTTTAATGATTTTAATTAATAAATTGATTTATAATAGAATATGGGACTAGAAATTTAATTTCCCCTTACGAATAAGATACTCATCAGCTTGGGAATCAATTTCTGAGTTTGATTCAACTCTTTTTGATGTTAACCAAGCATCAAGTTCACTCCGTTTGAAGAATATTTTTTTGTTATTCGGCTTATAAAATGGAATGACATTACCACTCGTTAACTTGTACAAATGCGAACTGGAAACCGATAGATAATCAGCAGCTTCGTTAAATGTCAACACTTCCTTTTTAAGCAGGTTTTGTTCCCGGAGCATTTGTGAAATGCTATCCAGCTTATTAATAATTACATTATCCATTAGTTTAAATTTTTAATATAGTAATGGACTTATGCGCGCAAGTCATCTTTGATTTTCAAAGACAATACAAAGGTGGAGAGGAAAAAAGGGAAAGAAAGAAGTGGGTATAATTGAGATACAAATACATTCTGATTATCAATATCTTATACGAATAAGCGGATATTTTGAGGGTATTATAGCGAGTAATAATTGGTATTAACAAGTATTTTAAAGTTATATCGATACTGTTTGGATTGAAGAAATGTTTTCACTTGTTCATCGGTTATTTTTTTAAATTGTTGTGTTGTATCTACATCGTATCTATGGTCTAAGTATTGGCGATAGTGATATTCTTTAAAATTGTCACGGCGTTTATAATTGATTTTTGCAAAATACCCCTCCCTAATCATAAATTTATAAATGGCAGCCAGATTGTTTTTATTTCCTTTTATTTTTTGTACAGTATAATCCTTGTTAATAATGTTATCTTCAAATAGCTTTTCTTCAAGGTATTTGAACTTTTTAACATCTTTAATATCGTCATAAGATAGCTGACCACCATAAACTCCCCTAAAGTCTTTTTCTATTGGCGAGAATTTGATGCTACTTGCTGCGTATTTAGATTTTTTCTTTTCAATAAGCTCGTTCAGGTAATCCTTATAATCTTGTAAAGCCAAAAAGAAAGGTTTGTAAAAACAAGTATAATCCAAATCATCAACGGGGATTGCATCATTAAAATAAAACAAGCCTTGTTTGGCCATTTCTGAACTAAAAGTGCCTTTATAGTAATTTATAAAGCTAAACATCTCTCTTTTTAACTCAGCAAAACTCATGTTTTGTGCATCATCCTGTGAAACGGAATTATTTATTATTTCTGAAAGTTCATGTTCGTCAAACTCACCAAGTTCATTAAAAGCGTGCATAAATCCTCTATACACAAAGCCATCTAAGGCTTTATAAACTTTTTTACTGCCGTTATTGGAGAGATAGGTATCAATAATTTCAATTTCTTGTTCCATCGATATGAAGGAAATTATGCCTTCTTGATTTCGAGCAAGTTCTGTCACTTCCATTCCGGTTTTAAGAGAATAAAAGAAAAATTGCCTGTTTATTTTAGAACATTGTTCTATAAAAGTGATGCGCTGGTTGGGATGAATTGTATCTAGTAGATTTTCATGACCAACAATGTAATTGTAAACAAGATAAAGAAGAAA
The DNA here is from genome assembly GCA_028282785.1 of Bacteroidales bacterium. Taxonomy (GTDB): domain Bacteria; phylum Bacteroidota; class Bacteroidia; order Bacteroidales; family UBA12077; genus UBA12077. The sequence continues at coordinate 356,157 of JANQHE010000037.1, forward strand.
GTGCATTTCTAAGTCAATCTTGCGGCCTGACTCATATTTGTTAATTCGTTGGATAAACGTATTGTATTTTTCAGGATTCTTGTTTACAAAATCTTCAATGAACTGCATAACAAATTAATTTAGTTAGACTTTTATCTAAGGCTCTTTTACTTGATTTTAATGACATTGGCAGCATCTCTTTTTTTTTGGTCAATTATTTTAGCATATACCTCAGTTGTACGTAAATTTTTATGGCCTAACAATTTTTTAACAGTATAAATATCCGTGCCTAGAGATAATTGTAATGTAGCATAAGTATGCCGGGCGCAATGAAAAGTAATATCCTTCTCAATTCCCGAACGTATCATCCATTCACGTAATTTATGGTTGTTGTAGTCACTGTAGGTTAAATCAATGAAAACTTTTTCGTTACGGGATAATCTATCACCTAGTATATTAACAGCATCTTCCGAAATTGGAAGTGTTTCCTCTCCACTGGTTTTCTTTTGTTTAAACCTGATGTAATGCCCATTTTCTTTAGAATATTGTATTTCAGACCAGGTAAGCTTTTCAATGTCAGAAAACCGCAGACCGGTTAGGCAGCTAAAGATAAAAGCTTGCTTTAGCACAGGTATTTCACAGTCAATATTCAACGCTTTTTTAAGTTCTTCGAGCGTGAGAAATTCCCTTTTTATTTCAGCTTCTTTAATTCCATCGACTTCCCGGGCGGGGTTTTTGGTCATAATGCCATCCTTTACAGCTTGTTTTAATGCAGCGCGTACTTTGTTGAAGTAGGATACGCAAGAATTTTTAGCCAGGTTTTTGTCATTCTTGGTTTTAGCATCATGCATTAAATAATCTTTTAAGGCTTCCAACCATTCACGGTCAATCTCCGAAAACTTCACGTTAGCTTTGCTAAATTTTTTCAGGTGGTTTAGGGCACTCATCCAGTTACTATAATTTCCGTCGCTATCCCTTCTTTTTTCTGCAAGCACTTCAAAATAGGTGAGGAAGTCGCCGTTCATTCTTTCATTATCAGCAAAACCGTAAATACCGTTCTGTAATTCCAGTTGACGTTTTGCTTTTAAATTTTCAGCAAGTCGAAGAGTTTTTCTATTAGCATCCCGTTCTTCTTTGGTTCGTGGCTTCGGCTTGAGGTACAAGCGCAAGTATTCGTACTTTCGCTTTCCTTTGTGATAATAGTCTAGGTAAAGACTTATCTTACCACTTTTTTCTCGTTTTCTGAGTGTCACCTTCATGATGCAAATAGTTTATCTATTTCAGTTCGCTTTATTATTGTACGTCGTCCAAGTTTGGCAACTTTTAATACTCCATTTTTTATCTGACGATGAATTGTCATTCTGCTCGCTCCAAGAAGTCTGCATGTTTCTTCTATACTGAGAAACTCTTTTTCTTCTACTGTTGACTTGTTGTAAACTAATTTCTGGTGTTCGAGAGAGTTAACATTTTTAACTTTTTCTTCCCGTTTTCTTTTTTTGTAATTCCTTTTTGCACAATTGTCACCGCAAAACTTGGTAACTGTAGTCTTTGCGATAAACTCCTTCCCACAATGCTGACATACTTTAGATATACGGATATTACTGCTCATCTTTTCGCTATTGTATGTATCTCAATGTATCCTGATGTATCAGTATGTATCTCTATGTAACATAATCTCCCCTTTTTTCAGGATACTGATGCCCGGGCAACAAAAAGCCCATTTGGGCAACAAATAGGCAACAAAAATACACGAAAAAGTGCAATCGGGCAACAAATAAATAGAATTTATTTTATGTAAGTATCAGTAAATGAAATAAAAATAATGAAAGAGAAGATATCTTTACTTTCCGATACAAAAATTTTTAAAAATATTTCCCAGTACCTCGTCTGTAGTTATTTCTCCTGTGATTTCTCCCAAGTAATGGATGGTTTCGCGAATATCTTGTGCAAGGAAATCTCCTGTAATCCCGGAATTTAAACCATCTATAGCCCTTTGAAGTGATTCGGATGCTTTTTCTAATGCTTCGTAATGTCTTGTGTTAGTTACAATAACTTCATTTTGATTTAATGAACTTAAATTTACAACCGATAACAATTCATTGATCAATTGATCAATATTTTCCCCGGTTTTAGCAGAGATCTTTAAAATAATATTCCTTTCTCGAATTAATTCTTCCAGGTTCATGTCCACACCATCCTGGTCTATCTTATTAATTGCAACAATCAGTTTTTTATCTGTACCACCAATCTTTTCTTCAACGGTTTGAATTGCTTTTTTAACATCTTTTATATCATCAGCGGCATCAACCAATAATAAAACTATGGAAGCTTTTGAAATTCTATCATAAGTCCTTTCTATTCCGATTGTTTCTATCGTATCTGATGTTTCACGAATGCCTGCTGTATCAATGAATCGAAAAGATACTCCTTCAATATTTATTACATCTTCAATAACATCACGTGTAGTTCCTGCAATATCTGATACAATTGCCTTTTCTTCATTCAGAATCCGATTCAAAAGGGTCGATTTTCCAACATTGGTATGACCAACAATTGCAACCGGAACACCATTTTTTATCGCATTACCTAAATCGAATGATTTAAGCAGCTTTTGAATCAAGATCTGTATATTAGTTAAAAGATCATTTAACTGGGTTCGATCAGCAAATTCAACATCTTCTTCACTAAAATCAAGTTCAAGCTCAAGCAACGAAATAAAATGTAACAGCCTATCTCTTAAGCTTATAATTTCACTTGAAAAACCTCCTCTCATCTGTTGCATAGCTACTTTATGCGAAGTTGCGGATGAAGAAGCTATTAAATCTGCAACCGCCTCTGCTTGTGATAAATCCATTTTTCCATTCAAAAATGCCCGCATGGTAAACTCACCTGGCTTGGCTAAACGCACTCCATTCCTTATTAATAATTGCAACAATTGCTGTTGAATGTACTCTGAACCGTGACAAGATATTTCAACTAAATCCTCTCCGGTATATGAGTTTGGATTTCTGAATAATGATATTACGACTTCATCAATAATTTTATCACTTTCTTTTAAAACACCAAAATGTATAGTATTAGCTGGTTGATCAATTAGTCGTTTTCCTTCTTTGGGAGAGTGGTATAATTTATCTAAAAGAGTTATTGATTCGTTACCACTTAACCGAACAACGGCAATTGCACCATTTCCTTGCGGTGTTGAAATGGCACAAATTATATCACTATTTATCATGTTCATAATTTTATTCAATTTCATTTTCTTTATTTGCCCCATCCCTAAAGGGAGTAAAGAAAATGAATTGAAAATTACATAAGTCCCCTTCAGGCGATTTAAGGGCAGTTATTCAATTATTAAATATTCTTTTATTTTATTTACTACCTTTTCAAGATAATTTAAAACTTCTTCATTTGTAAACCTAATAACAGTGATTCCAAACTCTTCTATCTCAGCAGTTCTTCCATTATCATATTCCATTTGGCACTTATGGCTATCTCCATCTATTTCAACAACCAACTTAGCCTTATGATAATAAAAGTCAGCAATAAAATATAACATGGGGTGCTGTGCTTTAAATCTAAATCCCAATTGACTCTTCTTTAACCTTTCCCATAGAATCTTTTCAGGTAGTGTCGTGTTCTTTCGAAGCAGTTCAGCTTTTCTAAAAATTTCAGGGCTTGCATATAAAACATTGAACGTTCTATTGTTCTTTTTTGCATTGCAAATGATTTTAGAGTCTTTGAATATTATATATCTTGAACTTCCTTATACCTAAAACAACTCACAATATGATCATTCACCATTCCTGCTGCCTGCATAAATGCATAACATATTGTCGATCCTACAAATTTAAAACCACGTTTTTTTAAATCTTTGCTCATTTCATCAGATTCCTTTGATGTTGCCGGAATCTCACTCATCTCTTTCCATGTGTTCATTTTTGTTTTACCACCAGTAAATCCCCATATGTATTTATCAAAACTACCAAATTCCTTTTGAACCTCCATAAAAGCAATTGCATTGGTAATGGTTGCATTGATCTTCAGCTTATTTCTAATTATTCCTTCATTCTGCAATAACTCCTCTATTTTATTCTGTTCGTATTTGGCAATCTTCTTATAATCAAAGTTATCAAAAGCTCTTCTGAAATTTTCCCGCTTTGCCAAAATAGTCGACCAGCTTAAACCTGCCTGGAATGCATCTAAAACAAGAAATTCAAATAACTTTTTATCATCATGAACAGGAACTCCCCATTCCGTATCATGATATTTAATATCCAAAGGCTTTTTTGCCCATCCACATGTTTGTTTTTCCATAATTAGTTCCAAATTGGCCCTCTTTGCTGAACAGTTTCCAAAAATTTACTTACTGAACGGTCATAAGTTTTTTCCACATCATTTGGAAAATAACAAGCTGGCAACTGGTTAATACTTTTATGATATGATATACAATCACAACATACTCCTTTTTTACTACATGAATATGAGCAATTACAATGCTGTTTGTTTTGATCTTTTTTACATTCCATAACAAAAGATTTATTATTCGTTGCAAAATTAAAGGAAATAAACCTTGTGTACAAAATGTTTTTGAACTGGTAAAATCAACTACCCATATACACCAAGAATTGAACCTCCTGAAATAGAAATAGTTTGTCCGGTTACATATTTAGATATTGGTGACAATAACCAAAGAACCATAGAAGCTAAATCTTCCGGATTGCCCATAAATCCAACTTTAGTGTTTTTTTCAAAAAGTGATTTGGTTTCATTATATGATATTCCTTCTAACTCACTTTTCTTCTGAATTAAACGTTCAATTGCCTGAGTATTATGAGATCCTGGAGCTAAAACATTAACAGTTATCCCGTTATCTGCAATCTCCTGAGACAGTGTTTTTGCCATTCCAACAACGGACATTCTCAAAGATGTGCTTAAAACCAAATTTTCGATAGGTTGTTTAACCGATGAACTTTCTAAAAAAAGGATTCTGCCATATTTATTATCAATAAATTTTGGCAATAACTTTTTAATCAAATCGACTTTCCAGCGTAACAGTTTTTTATAAGTTTCATCCCAATCTTTTATTTCCGTTTCCATAAAAGATTTCGCCGGTGGTCCTCCTGCATTTACAAATACACCTTGAATATTTGTAACTCCCAGTAAATCTATTAATTTATCAACTGAACCTTCTTCTGTAATGTCTGCTGTTAAATACTCAAAAAGTGAATCATATTTATATTTCATCTCACTTAATAATTCACCTCTCCTTGCAACACCAATAACTGTTGCTTCATGTTCCATTAGTTGTTCTGCTACCGAGCGTCCAAATCCACTTGTAACTCCGGTAACAATAAAAGTTTGGCCCTTTATTCCTAATTCCATAATATTTATTTTTTCAGGTATAACAAAACTTATTGAAGAAAGTTAAACCCAAATTTGTCTTTTTCAAGATAAATTTGCCCTTTTGGTGACGAAAGATTTGTAAAGCAAAGCTTTGTCAGGCCTGATGACTCCTTCAGCCGTATCAGGCTCGTAAGAGTTTAATCCCGACATTGAAAATGCATTTTTACCTTAAATTCTTATAATAAATACTATTATTTTCGATCGTCAGCACAAAGTGTAAAAATGTCAATTGACATTTTTGGATTAAAAAAACCGCCATCAAAATTGATTGCGGTTCAATCTGTATTCGATTACATACCCAATTTCTTTTTAATATTGGAAGGAATTGCATCTTTATGTACCATTATATTAATCATTTTAAACTTAATAAACGTTTCAGACATATAAATGTAACCATCATAAGGATTATCGACATCCCAGCTATTTTTTACTTTATAAAACTTTGTATCATTTTGATCTTTCGCAATACCAACAATATGCATACCGTGATCATCTGTTGTTTTATAATTATCAAATTCTTTTTGACGCATTTCCGGGGTAATTTCCAGTTCCTTTAACGGCCTTTCAAAAGAATATAAAATTTTATTTTTTTCCTTAGTGGTTAAACCGGTTAATCTTTCTTTATCTGTTCCACTCGTTTCTTCAAACTTAATGTCCGGAATTATTGCAACTCCATTTTTCCAGGAAAAACCTTTTTCACTTACATCACCACCCCACGCAACTGAGTATCCTTTTTCAATAGAATTATCAATTATTTCTCCAATTTCATCTAATGTTACATTATAAACTGTTCCTAACATCCAGTTATCAGGAACTTCAATTATAAATTCTGAATAATAGGGATGATGAGTAAACGAAGAAAATTCAACATAATCGTCCGGATTTATTCCGGTAAATTCAGTAGCAAAAGTTTGTGGGGTATACACTTTACCGTTATAAGTAAATGTTGTTGGTTTCTCGCCTAAATAAGCATCAATTATACCTTCCAGTCCATTATGCCAGGCTGTGGTTAACTCCTTATTTTTATTTTTATTTTTAATTACCTGATCAACATAACCTTTTAAGACAGCATCAAATTCTCCATGTACAAATTTCTCCGTACCGTAGTTTAATCCTTCATACACTTCTTCAGGAACAATTCCATATTTTTTAATCATGCGAGTTACATCATGAAAAGCTCCTCCACCTGCAAAATTTAGGTTCCCGTGCCAACGCACATAAGCTGTTGCCTTTTCGGAATACGTATGGCGAATTATCCAAGCCTCGGAAAGATTTACTTCAGGTTTTCCCAATCTTAACATTTCCGATTCAATAAATGATAATGCCGAAAAGCTCCAGCACGTTCCGGACCTGAACTGGTTTTTTACAGGAGTTGTTTTAACCTCTTTTTCTGTTTTAAATTCGTAAGCAGATTTTTTTTCTTCATTTTTATCTTGTGCATATAGCTTTATTATAGCTATTATCAATACAAAGACAATTAATAGTTTTTTCATAATATTGTTTTTGAAATTTAGACCTTTTGATCTCCAAAAATAACAATCGTTTAAAATAAAACTAAAAAATAGTTAATATTTACTTTTTGTCCTTTGCTAATGGTCGTTTGTCGACATTCGGATTTTTTTATCTTTTTTTATTATACATTACGCAATCAATTATTAAACTCATTTATTAACCTAATCTTAAACAAATGAAAAAAATCTTTACTCTTAGTAAGGCAATTGTTGCATTTTTTATTCTTATGTGTATAGTGCTCAGTACTAATGCTCAGGAATGGATAGAAAATAAATCGAACTTATATTATATTGGTTCGGAAGGTAAGGTTCATTTGGAACCTGATTACAGTTCTTATGCTGTATATTTTAAAAATGATGTGATTTCAGATCAAACCAAATCAAAGATTAAAGCGAACTTTAATCTTGAAAAAAACTCATCAAGTGTAGAAATGGAAATTATGGATCTTAAAGGAATGATCCTTATTAAATCTACATCAACTAAATCAGCCTTTGAAAACCCTGAAGAAATTCTAAAAACATATGGTTTACAAGATGAAGGAGCATATGATGTGTTGCCTGCATTTAAAGATCGAGAAGTTCAGGTGTTTTTAACAAAACGTGTATCTATTAGTTTCAAAGATGGTTATTTTTGTGAAGATTTTGCAGAAATTTTAGAAAGGTATGGGGCAGAATATCAAAGAAAAAGTTTAGATGGATCTTTCGATGTTTTAAGTATTGAAAAAATTGAAAATCAATTACCGCTAATTCAGGAATTACACGAAATGGGTGTATTGAATTGGGGTGGTCCGGATTTCAAAAGTGATATCAAGAAATTTGCAGATCCTCTTTACCAATATCAATGGCATTTAAATAACACAGGTGGAACTTCTTATAATGGTAGTCCTCTGGTTTCTGATACTGATATAGACGCACCGGAAGCTTGGGCGATTACGACTGGTTCTTCAAATATTACGATTGCAGTTATTGACGATGGTATTGATAATTCTCACGAAGATATGCCTACTCCTTTAACCGGTTATACTCCTGCAAATAATGGTGATGGTACTCCTTCAGCTACTGATGATGGTCACGGTCAATTAGTAGCAGGATTAATTTTTTCTCAGCATGATAATAATCTAGGAGGTAAAGGAGTTGCTCCTGATGTGAATTATTTTAGTGTAAATATTTTTGCACCTAATACTTCTAATTCTGATGTTGCTGATGGTATTACCTGGGCAGTAAATCAGGGTGCAGACATCCTTTCAAATTCATGGGGATGGGGTTCCTGCACTTATAATGATGCTTCTGTTACTTCAGCTTTTGCTAGTGCGGCAAGTAATGGACGTAATGGCAAAGGATGTTTGATTTTTGTAGCATCAGGAAATGATTTTTTTAGTTGTGTTGGTTATCCTGCTAATTTATCTACGGTATGGGCGGTAGGAGGTATCTCTGGTGATGCTGATCGAAGTAATTTTAGTAATTATGGGCCTGCTTTGGATATTTGTGCTCCATCTGATGATAATTGGTCCGGTGGCTCTCCTTCAGGAGATTATGGATGCCCATCGACTGATAGAATGGGTTCTTTAGGATGGACAAGCGGTAATTATTATATGTATATGGGTGGTACTTCCGGTGCAACTCCTATAGTTTCAGGTGTTGCTGCACTTGTACTTTCTGTAGACCCTACTTTAACTAAATCACAAGCAGAAACTATTCTTGCCAATACAGCTAATAGTAGTTTTAGTGCTTATAATTCGAATGAATTTGGAGCTGGAATGGTTAATGCGTATGATGCAGTCGTTGCCGCAGGTGGTAGTGTAGACACTGATCCTCCAACTGTACCAACCGGACTTTCATCTTCAAATGTTGGCTCTACTTCATTTGATATTAGCTGGAATGCTTCAACTGACAATATTGGAGTTTCAGGTTATAATATTTATTTAGATGGATCGAATATTGGTAATGCTGTAGGTACTTCAACTTCGGTTACCGGTTTAAGCCCTAATACTACTTATAATGTTAAGGTTTCTGCTTATGATGCAGCAGGTAACGAATCTGCCCAATCATCAGGTATAAATGTAACAACTACCGAAGCTACATTATCATGTAATACAACAATATCTTCTTTCCCATATTCAGAAGGATTCGAATCCGGCGATGGTTGGAATCAAGCCACTGGTGATGATGGTGACTGGGTAAGAGACGCTAATGGAACACCAAGTTCAAACACCGGACCAAGTTCTGCTGTTGAAGGAACATATTATATGTTCTTGGAAGCATCAAACAATGGAAGTACCGGAGAAATTGGTTCAAACGCAACTGCTATCTTAGAAAGTGATTGTTTTGACTTTACCGGTGTATCAGCTGCAACATTCTCATTCCAGTATCATATGTATGGATCAAATGTCGGATCATTAACTATTCAAGCTTCAGTTAATGATATTGATTGGACAAACTTATGGACATTATCAGGAAATCAGGGAAATGCCTGGAATCAAGTTGATGTTGATTTAGCTTCTTATGTTGGTGGTAAGGTAAAACTTAGAATAGTTGGAACAACTGGTTCCGGATGGTCAAGTGATATTGCTGTTGACGATCTTCAAGTTACAACGGGTAGTGGAGTTGATACTGAAGCTCCAACTGTACCTACAGGATTAGCAGCCAACAATACTACACAAACAACTACAGATTTAACCTGGAATGCCTCAACTGATAATGTAGGTGTAACTGAATATGAGGTATATGTAGGTGGTTCTTTAGACGGAACAACAGCTACAACTTCTTATAATGTTACCGGGCTTACTGCAAGTACAACATATACCATTGGAGTACTGGCTAAAGATGCTGCCGGAAATGCATCATCACAAGCTACAATTAATGTTACTACCTTAGATCCGGTAGGTGGAGGATGTACAGGTGGAATTACATCTTATCCGTACTCACAAGGATTTGAAAGTGGTATTGGCGACTGGACTCAAGACTCTGGCGATGATATTGATTGGACAGTAAACTCAGGAAGTACTGCTTCAAGTAGTACTGGCCCATCTTCTGCTGATGAAGGAACATATTATATTTATGTTGAATCTTCAAGTCCAAATTATCCAAGTAAAGTAGCTATCCTAAATAGCCCATGTTTTGATTTAACTGCGGAATCAAATGCTACTTTCAGCTTTGCATATCATATGTATGGTTCTAATATGGGAACTATTGAATTACAAGCAAGTACTGATGGTACAAATTGGACTGTATTATGGACTAAATCAGGAGATCAAGGTAATTCTTGGTATACAGAAAATATCAATTTAAGTTCTTACTTAGGAACTTCAGTTCAACTTCGTTATGTTGCAACAACCGGAAGCAGCTACAGAAGTGATTTTGCTATTGATGATATTAACTTAACTACTGGTACTGTTGTAACAGGAACAGATCTAACGTTGACAATTACATTTGATAACTATCCGGAAGAAACCAGCTGGACGTTAGTAAACAATGGAGGTACTACTGTGGCATCAGGCGGAACATATGGTTCACAAGCCGATGGTTCAACTCTTGTTATTCCAATTAATGATCTGGCTGATGATTGCTATGACTTCACAATCTTAGATTCATATGGCGATGGCATTTGTTGTTCATATGGTAGTGGATCTTACACTTTAGAGGTAACAGGTGGCTCAGTTATAGCTTCAGGCGGTTCATTTACCTCATCAGAAGTAACTAATTTCTGTCTTCCTGCTACTACATTCAATTTTGCTACTAATACCGAAAAGCATAATATTACTGATGGTAGATCAACGGTAAGCCTTTATCCAAATCCAGCAAATACGTATATTACTCTTAATATACTAAATGGGTCCAGAATTGGAACTATTAGTATTTACAATATGGTTGGTATTGTAGTAAAAACATTAGAGATTGATGGTAATGAAAAAGAAATCGATATTTCTGATTTACCAGCAGGTTCGTATATCATTTCAATTGAAGATGAGAAAGAGCCGATTATTAAACAATTTATTAAAAAATAATGCCTAAGAAGAAAGCCTAATTAGGCTTTCTTCTTGATCTATGCAATTCCATTTACTTACTCTGGTTTATTTGCCTAAAATGCATGGATAAAAAAGAGGCTGTCCAAAAAGGCAGTCTCTTTTTTTATGCTGCTTTTTTATAATTGGTTTCAAGCAAATTTTGGTTATTGTCTTTTTGATAAAAAAAGT
>JANQHE010000008.1 GCA_028282785.1 Bacteroidales bacterium
AACTGATAGATTATTGTTTACTTAAATACCACGCTACATTGGCGCTTTGTTGTTCAAAAATATTACTTTTATAAAAGCTTTTTAGACAGACTGCCGTTATAGGCAATGGAATTTGGAAAGTGTTTTACAGAAGTGTATTTTTAGGATACTTTAATGAGAAAGATATAAGAGACAAAGAAAAACCAATTAGGCTCAGCACTAATTTAGTGTAAAGCATGTGCCTATAACTTTGTAAACTATGTGCTTTAACAAACATTTGCCCAAATGACTACATTAGATTTAAACAAAATTTTGCTGTTGCTGTTTTTCTAATAAACATTTTATGCGAACAATATTACTCTCAATACTTCTTTCCGCTATATCATCAGGAATTTATAGTCAAGTATCAGTAATTAGCAAAAGCGAGGGTGAAAATCTTATTGAGATTTTAAATGGTATTAAATCTGAATCTTTTAATTCTTTCGTTGTAAATAAAGCAGTAGCAGGCACTAAGATTGTTGATAAAAGGGAAAGAGTTAATAGTAAAACTGACTTTATTAAAAAAGCCAAATTTGATAAAAACCCTGTAGTATCGTATACAAGAAATAAAGATGGGAATTATCGATTAAGAGTAAAAGTATTTATTGATGCATATCAATTAAGAGTTGAATGGAGAGAACTGTTTTATAGTGACCATATAACAACTAAGGCAAAAATTACCGTTGATATAATATTTGATATAATTGTTAGTTCTGACACATTAAAGATTCAAAAAAATCAATCCTTTACTTGGAGAGAAAGACCTACAAGTAATTTTCACGGCATAAATCTAGACTTCACAAAAGTTTTAGAAGGTGAGATTAACAACGAATTAACCAAAGTATCCGAAGATATCTCAATGCAATTATTAAACCTTCTAAATCAATTCAAATGATAAAATATGTTCTATTATTATCTTTTTTCTTAGGATTACAACTTAATTCATCAGCACAATTTTTTATCGGAACTTGGGAGGGAAAACACTTTGTCAATATAAAAAGTAAAGCAGTAACTTTTAGCGGGGATATTAGATTCATTGTTTCTTTCGAAGATGATAAAAGTTATAGTATATATCCAAAAAATGAAAAATTTAAACCTTATGTAAATTTATTTAATGGAGGCTTACTAGATGGTTACAATATAATTAAAAGAAGACGAGAGTATGCATTAATTCAATTGAATTATAGGACCTTAAACAGAAGAGAACATGTTTTGTGTGATATAGAAAAGACGGGAATTGAGCAAATTACAATCAAGTTTAAAGATGAAGAAGAAAAGGATGTAATTATTAGGTTAATTAAAGTTAAATAATGAATAGAGAAAGCTACTCAAAAATCTGGACATTTCTTGCTGTATTAGTTTTATATACATCAGTTAACAGCTATTTAGGGATACAAGGCTCACCATTATCGCTACCTTTCCCAAACTTTGAAAAGCTTACTTTTCAGCTAATCCCATTGTTTTCACTTTTAATCTTTGTTGTGACATATGGTGTGTTAGTGTTGACAACGAATTTCTTTTTACACAAAAATAAATATGAAAAAATTTGGACTAAGAAAATCCCTTTAGCATTTAATGTTAAACCAGATAGTTACAAATCAAAGGACATAATATTTTATCAATTTGCATCATTATTTCTATTTTTTGTAATCCCTCTCTTGCTTCAAATTCATGTAATCAAAAAAATATTAAAGACTGCTGTTTATGTAAAAACTAAAAACATTTATGGTAAATCTATTTTTTTACCTTGGGCGGACTGTGCAAATTCACACTTATTTAAATGGCCCGATTTTTCATTAGATTATGTTATAGGACTTCCAGAAGCAGGTGAATGGGTAACATATTTTCCAACGATACAATCTTGGTTATTTATTTTGATTGTTGGTTTTTACTATATATTTACTGTGAAGATGCTAGTGAAAATTTTCAAAACGATAGAAAAGAAAAACTGAGCACAACATTTTAACAACTATTAAACTATGGAAATTTTAAGAGTTCAATTTTCAGCATATAATAGGAAGAAAAATCATTTTGCTCAATGCTTTGTATTGATACAAGAAATAAATTTCAGTGTCTCTGATGTATATAAAATATGCGTTTCTAAAGATTACTTCATTTGTTCTGAAATAAAAATAGACCTATTAATAAGAGATAAATGTAAAGGACAAGGTGGTGAATTTTGGGATGCATATTGTGATGCAGAAAACAAAGGATTTTCATTTACTGACTTCTCTGACAATGGAAATTCAAATATGCATTTTTACCGATTTCCGAGAATTAGCGAAAAGGATTTTGAACATATTATAAATCGCATTGGTGGAAATAAAATTCTTGAAACACAAAAGCGGACACCTGATTTTAAAGTAAAGAATATTCTACTAGAATTGAAAGACTTGCAGGAAGAAAGTTTGGAAAATAAGCAGCGTCAAGTAAGTATCTCAAAACTTTTCGAAAATATAGACGAATATGCAATTAATATTGACCCCTCTTTAGATTTCGGAGAACTTACAAGTAGTTATCATAGATTAATTAAAAATACAATTAAAAATCATTTTAAGTCAGCCAGTGGACAGATTAAACAATACAATAAGAATAATGATTTTAAATCTGCTGGTATAGTACTTTTTAACACTGGATTGTATAGTTTACCGCACGAACTATTTAAAAAGATGGTAACTGATATTTTAAATAACGAAACCAAAACGATAGAATTTGCATTGATTTTTTCTCAAAGAATGCAAACCAATGGATGGGATATGTATGCAGTTTTTGCAAGCGAATGGGTAGGGAATCAACCTATAGAATTAGACAGACTAAAAAGCGAGTTGGATAAACTGGTAAACAAAAGAATGACTGAGATGATGCAAAAAAATGATAGTTCAAACATAATCGAATCGCAAAAACCAATATCTTTCGAAATAGATAATAAAGTGTTTTATTGGAATCCAGGACAATTAAAATTTCCGTGGGAACAAAAATAAAAGTTCATAACAATGAATATACAAAATAGACAAGACAGTAGTAAATTCAGGGTTTATAACCCGATCAAACTGCTTAACGTTTTGACAGAAAAGTACCATGCAATCTGCCACTACTCATACATTTGCCATTAGCTTTTATTAAATCGCACAATTATAATAAAATGAAAAAAATATTTGGAATATTATAAAGTATCCTTACTTTTGTAAAACATTTTGATATTTATCGAAATATAAAAATGAAAATATGGATACAAGACAAATCATAAAAGCAATGAAGGCCCTGTCTAATAAAAATCGATTTGAAATTTTTATGGAGATATATAGAAGTAATGAGCAAACTTCTTTTGAAGAAGAAGAATGTTTTGTATACGATATTATGGAGAGGCTAAAAATTGGTGCTCCCACAATTTCACATCATTTAAAAGAATTAACGAATGCTGATTTAGTGATTACAGAACGCAGGGGAAAACATATTGTAGCTAAAGTAAATAAACAAACTATTGAGAGTTTAGCTGATGTTTTAAAGCTAAAATAAAAAATTTTTATACAAATATTTCGAAAGTTGTAAAATTATATAAATATAAAATTAATTGACCTTTAAGCATAATAAAAGAAAAAGTAAAATGGAAAAAAAAGTAGTATTGATCACAGGAGCTTCCTCAGGTATTGGAGAAGTTACAGCGAAATGGCTAAAAAAAGAGGGATATACAGTCTATGGAGCGGCTAGAAGAAAGGATAAAATGGAAAAGGAACTTGGCCCTTATGGTATCTACTGCTTATACATGGACCTTACCGTGGATGAAACAATAGTAAATTGTGTAAATACCATTATTGAAAAAGAAGGTAAGATTGATGTCCTGATAAATAATGCAGTATACGCCAACTTCGGTTCATTAGAAGAATCACCTATAGAAGTTGCACGCATGCATTATGAGGTTAACATTTTAGGTATGGGGCGGCTTAACCAACTTGTGATCCCTCATATGCGAAAACATAAATTTGGTAAAATTGTGAACCTGTCTTCCGGTGCAGGAAAAGTAGCTGGCCCTTTTAATGGCTGGTATGCATCAACAAAATTTGCTATCGAGTGCCTGAGCGATACAATGGCGTATCGAACTGAAACATTTTGGAATAGACACTATCATAATTATTCCCGGTGCAATAAAAACTCCAATGTTAGAGGAGGTCGTACTTTCACTCCTTTCAGTTTCCGGAAATGGATATACGGAAAACCGGCTAATAAATTAGCCGATACAATGAGAAAACTGGATAACATTGCCACCCCTCCTAAAGATATTGCCTATTTAATAACAAAAGCTATTCAAGCAAAAAAACCAAAAACAAGATATGTGATAGGAAAAAGAGCAAAAACGTTTCTATTTTTTAGGAAATTTTTGTCAGATAGATTCTTTGATGAAGTCATTTTACGGGAATTTTTCAATTAAGTAAGAATATAGGTCTCTGTAGAAAATCGGAAAAATTCTGAATTATTCCAATGGTAAGTTTCAGAATAAATCCCCCTCCTAAATGGATTAAATTTTAATAGTGGAAATTAAATAAACTAATGCGACAAAAATATAGCGCATTTGCAGAAAGTGCTAAATTTGAAGATTAATGAAGGTCATGTAAGTGTAATGGTCGTGCAAGCCCCGGGAAAATAAAAAATCTTTGATTTTATAATTTTTTGAAAACCCTCAATCTAGCAATAAAATCCAAAATGAATTTTAACAAGCATAGGGCATAGGGATCCGAATCTTGTTCCAGGTACTTTCTCTAAAAACCCATTTTTTTCAAAAAATTATAATACGCTTGTTTAATTAAAGAATTTAATTAATTTCAGGCCTTATTCTAATTTCTAAAGTTGTTATTGTTATGAGAAAAATTACATTTTTATTTTTTATTCTATTAACCCAAATAGCTTATGCTCAAAATGATGGACTGTTTAATTCCCGAGAGATAATTGATAAAGGAATCGATCTTCACGATGACGGAAAATACCAGGAAGCATTGGAACTTTATAACCAGGTAGAAAGAAATGACTCAAACTACGTAAGAGCTATAATAGAAAAAGCGGTTACATATAATGCATTAGCCGAATATAATAAAGTAATTGAATTATGTAAAGAAGGTTTAACATATAATACCGGTTATGAAAACTTTTTTTATAATAACTTAGGAACCGCCTTCGATAATTTGGGAGAAAATGATAAAGCATTAGAAGTTTACCTGGAAGCAACAGAAGAATTTCCTTACAACTACCTTCTATATTTCAACCTGGGAGTTACTTATGAAAACTTAAACCAAATAAATGAAGCTATTAAAGCCTATCAAAAAGCTATTGATCTAAACTTATATTATTCATCAAGCCATTATAGAATGGGTAAATTACTTGTAGCCCAGGGAAGGTTTGTTCCTGCTATGTATTCACTAAGTTTCTATATTTTGTTAGATAATACAACCGAAAGATCGCGAGATGCTGTCGGCACATTACAGGAAATATCAAACGGGTCAATTGATCAACCATCCGAAATTTACGATGATGATTTACCTTTTCAGGAACTTGATCTAATATTAAGATCCAAACTCGCCATAAATAAAAAATATAAAACCAAGGCTGATATCGATGACAACTATGTGAAGCAACTTCAGGTTTTATGTGAAAAAACCCCAACAAATAACGATCATAATAACTTTTGGTTAAGATATTATGCTCCTTATTTCAGGAATCTTTTTAATAGTGACTATTTGGAATACCATACATATTTTGCTTTTAATTCATATAATAACGAACAGATTACCAAATGGTTAAATAAAAATAGTTCGAAAAGAGATAATTTTATTGAATGGGCCACAAATCAAGTAAATGAGATCAGAGACTATACATACATAGATGTAGATGGTAAGGAAAGTAAAGTTAGCAGGTGGTATTATGATAATAACGCACTATATGCTATTGGAAATTTACTAAATGTAAACGGTAATAATATTTATGCAGGTCCATGGAAATATATGTATTCCAACGGAAGATTAGAAACAATCGGGTATAGTGATATGAATGGTAATAGGCAAGGAGAATGGAAATGGTATCATCCTAACGGAACATTAAAAGAAATTGGAAATCTTACTGATAATTTATGGAATGGTAAATATATTAACTACCACGATAATGGCGTTATGGCTTCTAAAGCTAATTATATAAACGATACCATTCATGAAATCTATGAAAAATTCTACAAAAACGGTCAATTACTAAACAAAGCCCAATATGAAATGGGAAAATTAAATGGAAAAGAACTATACTATTATCAAAATGGGAATTTAGAAGCCGAATATAATTATAAAAACGGTATAGTTGATAGTTTGGCAATATTTTATCACCAGAATGGAAATATTAGCACAACCGTTGAAGTTAAAAATGAAATGAGAAATGGCCTGTTTAAATCGTATTATGAAAATGGAAAACTGGAATCTGAAGGTAAATATATCGATAACACGGCTGTTGGTGAATGGAAATGGTATTATAATACAGGTGAGTTAATGACCTTAGCTAATTATGATAATGAAGGAAATCTTGACGGAAAATTAACCCGATACTTTAAAAATGGTAAAAATGAGCAAGTCGAACATTACAAGAATGGTAAAGTACACGGAGTCCTAATTGAATTTGATACAACGGGAATTGCTTTTTCAAAAACCTGGTTTAAGGATGATATTATTAACAGGTATAAATCATATAATCCGAATGATACGACCCAGGTTTATTCGGATGTGAAGATCAAAAATGATGAAAGCCTAATCAAATTCCATTATTCCGATGGTGAAATAAGTGGCGAAGGAAATTATCTTGAAGGAAAAAAGCACGGTGAATGGAAATACTATCACCTGAATGGATTTAATTATTATTCGGAAAACTATAAAAGCGGAACTTTAAATGGTACGGTGAACTATTATTATCCAGATAACTCATTAATGAGCTTTGAAACCTATTCAGACAATATAAAGGATGGTGAATATGAGTACTACCACAGAAATTCAAAATTATCAACTCAAGGTAGGTTCAAAGCATCCAATCAGGAAGGAACATGGAAATATTATAATTCATTTGGCAACCTTGCGGTTATGGAATATTATGTAAAAGGTAAGCCTCAGGGTTATCAAACCTATTATTTTAGTGATGGCAGGTTAGGTATGGAAGTTTTGTATAAAGATGGTATTAGAAATAAGTTCACAATTTATGATACTTTGGGGAATATTGTTGATGTTGACGAACTGGAAAACGGAAATGGAACGGTAAATCAGTTAGCATTTGATGGCAAACTAAGAACAGTTTTGAATTATAAAAATGGCTATCTGAATGGTAAACATACTGTATACTATGCTGATCAATCCATTGAAGAAGAATATATATATGTGAATGATATGGAAAATGGATTGTATCGAAATTACTATAGAAACAGGAAGGTCCAATCGGAAGGAGAATTTGTACTCGGCAAACGAGAAGGAGAATGGAAAGTTTATTATAAAAATGGCAATCTTAGAAATATTATTAATTATTATAACGATAATTATCAGGGAGAATACGAGCATTACTATTTTAACGGAAACATTGAAATAGAAGGTAAATATGAAGATGGTTTAAGAGAAGGTGAATTTATATACTACTCATTAGAAGGTGAGATCCAATTAAAAAGGTTATACAAAGATGGTATCCAGATTGCTTATACATATTTAAACGACAAAGGAGAATTTATTGAACCTATTGCTCTAAAAAACGATACAGGTAAAATACTTAGTTACTTCCAAGATGGGAAAATTTCATCCGAAGGTAAAATTGTAAAAGGCGAATATCAGGGAGAATATAAATACTACTCGGCTAATGGGAACCTACAGGTAAAACTAAATTATTTAAACGACCAGCTTCATGGTGTTGTGGAAGAATACTATTTAAACGGAAAAATAAAAGAAAAAATTGAATATCAGTATGGTGAATTGCATGGTAAAAAAATATACTATACTAGAGAAGGAAACATTGAAAAAGTAGAAAATTATAAATTTGGTGAACTTAATGGTTTAACTACATATTATGATCAAGACGGTAATGTTATAAAAACTGAAAAATACTTATATGACAGGAAAATTTCTTAAACTTTTAATTTTTTGTTTTTTAATCATACAAAAAAATAGTTTTTCACAGACAGAATTAGAAACGTATAAGAACAAGTATCCTAACGAATCATTTGTAATATTAAAAAAAACTGAAAAAGTTGATATTAAAATAAAGGATTGTAAGCTTGATATTAGCATAGACCACTATCAGGAAAAACTTTCTTTAAGTAATATTAACCATGATATTTCAGATAAATACATTGGTTTTACATCATTCAATGAAATAAGTGATATTGAATCGTATTTCTATGAGCCTGAAGGCAATAAGTATAAGAAAACTAAGATCAACAATATTGTAACATCGAGTAGAAGTGATAATACTGTTTTTTTTGATGATTATCAGTCAAAACGTATTGTTTTTCCTAATATGTATGCAGGGTGTAAATCTGAGGTATCTTACAAAGAAAAGATAAAAGACCCGCATTTAATAGGATATTTTCGTTTTACAAGTTTTTTCCCGGTTGAGTTTGCCGAATTCTCTATTACATATCCTAAAGAGGTAAATATAAGTTATAAAGTATTTAATGACCGGGATAATATCGTAAAAATTGAGAAACAGGAAAGTAAGAAAAATACGACCGTAAAGATTTCTGTATCTGAATATATTCCGGGCTATTCGTTACAAAATGATTTTGACTCGGATTACTATATACCGCATATTGTATTTTATATTAATGATTACAAAGCGTGTGAAGAAAATATTGATGTAATTCCTGATTTAGAAGGACTACATAATTGGTATTATAGCATAACATCTAAAAGCAATTTTGTATCTCCGGAAATTAAGGCTTTATCAGACTCGATCACAACCGGTACGGATTCATCTATCGAAAAAATGAGATCGATCTTTTATTGGGTTCAGGACAATATCAGGTATGTTGCTTTTGAGGATGGTTATGGTGGTTTTGTTCCCCGAGAAGCAGATTTAGTGGTTAAAAGAAAATATGGCGATTGCAAGGATATGACCAATCTTACTACACAATTGTTAAAAGCCGCTGGTATTAATGCATATTTATCATGGGTAGGAACAAGGTCCATTCCTTATACTTACTACGATATTCCAACAATATACAATGATAATCATATGGTATGTACTGCAGAAATTGATGGCAGGTATTACATTCTGGACGCAACCGCTTATACATCTATAAATTATCCTTCAAAGTTTATTTTAGGAAAGGATGTTTTAATTAGTATATCCGAAAATGAATTTAAAGTTATCGATGTTCCTGAAATCGAGTATGATAAGAACACCATTACCGATTCAATTAATTTAAGCATCGATAATTCAACTTTAAAAGGTACCGGAGCAGTTACCCTATCTGGCTATTATGATTTTGATCTTGCTAATCAAGCCAATTATAGTGATAAAGAAAATGAACGTAGAAAAATTGAGAATCATGTTGGAAAGGGTTCCGATAAATTTCAATTAGATAATTATTCTCTAAAAAATTTTAAAAACCGGGAAGAAAACAACATTATAGAATATGAATTTCATGTTCCTGATTATGTAACCAGCTTTGAAAATCACATCTATGTAAATTTAAACCTGAGTACTCCATACTCTAAGAGGGATATAGATATGAATGAAAAGATCTATGCACTATCACTAGGAAATCATACAAAAATCAGAGTTAAAAACACTTTGCAAATTCCTGAAAACTATTCAGTAACATATCTCCCGGAAAAGATCAGTTATCATCATGATCAATTTGGATTTGATGTTCAATATGAAATTATTGATAATCAGATTATTTATAATTTTGATTTATATTTAAAAACCCTAAAGGTTGAACAAAAGGATTTTGAAAACTGGAACCAGTTTATAAAAAAGCTAAATGTTGCGTATAAGAAAAGTATAGAATTAACCCTAAACAATTAAAATACATATTATGAGAAACCTTTTTTTAACCTTATTATTGTTTAAAGCTGTAACAGTTTTTTCGCAGGAAGACATAAACTGTAGTTTTGATGATATATCTAAGTATGAAGATCTTATCAATACAGAAAGTGATGTTTCATATGAAATATTAAAGGATGAAAGAGCTATAGAATATTTTTATGAAGGAGAACAACTATCCAGAAATATTACATCCGGCAGAATAATTAAAATCAATGATGAAAGAGCGATAGACATATTTAATAAATTCTCTATCTCTTTATATTATATTATTGATATACTTGACATAAAAGTTCGAACCATACAAAAAGACGGTAATATTATAGAACTGGATAAATCAAATATTAAAGAAGTTGAAAACCTGGATGAAGAAGGTAGTTATAAGATATTTGCCATTGATGGAATTGAAATTGGAAGTATCGTTGAAATTAACTATAAAACAAAGAATTATCCTCGCCTTTACGGAAGCTATTATTTTCAAGGTTCAGGAAAAACAAATAATGTATTATTTAAGTTAGTTAGCCCTAAACATCTCAAATTCGATGCAAAAAGTTATAATAGCGAGTTCTTAAAGGAAGATACAATTATTGGAGATAAAAGATATTTAACATTAAAATGCAATGAAATTGATCCTCTTGATGACACTGAATCTTATTCATTCCCGGACGCAAACAAGGTTCGTGTAGAATATAGTTATCGTAAAAATGTGGAATACCATACAACAGATTATTATTCATATAATCTTGCTGCCCAAAATACATATTCAACTTTATATCAGATAGATAATAAAGAAACAAAGGCTATTGAAAAACTTATCTCCAAAATAAATCTGAATAAGCTTGAATTAGAAGATAAAATACTTTCTGTTGAAAAATACCTTAAAGAGAATTTCATTATCGCACCGATTGATAATATTGAAGATGGTATCAATATTTCCAATATAATCAAAAACAGGTATTCTTCGGAAATTGGTATAATAAAGTTATTTGTGAATGTTTTAAAATATGCGAATATTGATCATAATGTCGTTGGAACATGTGAAAAATCGTATAAAATATTCGATAAGGATTTTATGACCTGGAATTATCTAAATGATTACCTGATCTTTTTCCCGGAAACCAATAAACTCTTAGCTCCTACTTTAATTGAATATAGGTATCCTGCAATTCCTACGGAGTTCTATTACAACGATGGCCTTTTCTTAAAACTGGTTCGAATTGGCGATATGGAAAATGCAGTACATATTATTCGCACTATTCCCGACCATGATTATACCGATAGTTATATAAACCATTACATCACCGCTAACTTCTCTCCTGAAATGGATCTGATAAATGTTAATATCAGGCATAGTTTTGGTGGAAACGCGGCATATACCATAAAGCCATATTATGCATTTTTCCAGGAAGAACAGCGCCAGTTAATGATTAAGGAATATATCAAAGAAATTAACGACGATGTGGAAATTGTTGATTTCAGAGTTGAAAATGGAGAGATCAATACTAATCCGTTCGAATATCCATTTGATATAGTAACTAATCTAAAAATATATTCGATTATCGAAAATGCCGGCAATTCATATCTTTTAAAAGTTGGTGAACTTATAGGCCGACAAGTTGAATTATACCAGGAACATGAACGCCATCAAAAAATTGATTTTAATTATCCTCATATTCTCGATCGCGAAATTGTTCTTAATATTCCGGAAGGTTATGAAGTAAAGGGACTGGAAAAACTTAACATCGATATTCAAAGAGATAAAGACGAGATTAATAATGATTACAGTATGGGTTTCTTATCAAACTATGAACTAAACGGTAATACATTGAAAATAAAAGTATACGAATATTATAAAAAGCCGGAATATCCAATTGAACAATATGAGGAATTTAGAGATGTGGTGAATGCAGCTGCCGATTTTACAAAAATTGTTTTAGTCTTAAAACCAAAATCATAAAATTAAAAAGGCTGTCCAAAAAGTAAAATAGTTGAGTTTTGTTCATATTTTTTACTTTGAGTAACTCTGTGTCTCCTTTGTGGTTCTCTGTGTAACAGTTTTTTATGATTATACCACAAAGTCTCACAAAGTAGGCACAAAGAACACTAAGACTTTTTGGAAGCCTCTTTTTATATAGAGTAAATTTTAAATTGCTATTATTTAACCAGGGCCTGATTCACAATCTTATCAAATCGATTATCCAAACAGACGCTCACGTTAGTAGTTATAAATTTTCCCTTATAAAACAGGCTAAATATCGTTGCCGGTGTTGGTGCTTCCTGTGCTTGCTCCATGGTCTTCAACTTAATTATTTCCAACGGTAAATTTCTTTTACCGGCAGTTTCGTTTAGTACAATTTTTACATAATAATCAGTAAAAGGACAACGATCGGAATAATATACTACTAATCCATCCTTGTTTTCAATCTCTCCCTTTAAAACAGAATCCTTAAATTTAGGATCCTTAGCATTCTTCTTTATTTTCATGGTTAATAAACTAAAAGCAGAAGAAATTTCCTGCACTGTTTCGAAGCCGTGGCGTAGTAACCATTTAGTATCACTCATAAAGTGAAACTTTTTAGTACCCACAACCGTTACTAAACCATTTTTACCCTGTGATTTTGAATCTTCCAGGGCAAGCCTCAATAATTCTTTACCGTACCCATTGCCTTTATATTTTCCCGAAACCCAAAAACAATTTAAAAGCAAGTAATCCGGAGCCTCAACCGGAGCCCACCCTTTTTCAGCAGGGCCATATTCAATAAATACCTTTGCCCTCGCATCAATTCTGCGAAAAACATATCCATTTTTAAATTCTTTTTTTAACCAGCCTTTCTTAAACTCATAACCTTCCTGACATTTTTTGTCAGAAATAGCACAACAAATATGTTCATTATCAATATTTGATTCATTTAATGTGATAATCTTTTCCATATTTTTCTTTTTTATCAAACTTAATAAAGATTAGTGACAGCCTTATGTCAGCAGGTTGATAATTAATTAGTTTTCTTTTTCTACGCTTCTCATCCGTTTAATAATCAATATGCTTAAAACCAATACCGAGATTGTTACCCATAAAATAATTGTTAGTAAAAGAATAGAAACTTCGATATTGAATTTATTTTTAAGAAAATGACATATTAATAAAAAAACCGGAGCAAAAATCAATTTGATCAGGAAGAATAAAATGGGGATTGAAATTGTAAATAATATGGGATACTTCCTAAATATAGGATATTTCGCCCTGATCTTAACCATATATTTTTTAAGGTATAAATTCTTTTTTATATCTCGTCTTTCCGTTCTCATTTTAATTACTTATTTAATAAAATCTAAATTCAATTAATAAGTAATAAACTATTTCGAATTATTAATACTCTCTACGATGAAGTAATTCTAAAGCTAAAGTTCACTTTTTTATAACGATATTATACAATTTACATAATTTGTTTGATATAGAGATTAGTAATTCATTATTTTTTAAGATATTCTCCGATCAAAGGATAAAAACCTTTTTACAATCTGTAAAAAAATTCATAATTTGTATACTTTAAATTTATAATTTAATTGACTTTAACTAAAATTATTATCATATGAAAACTCTAAAATCGTTACTCATAATAGGTTTAATTTTACTTGCTACGCATAGTTTTTGCCAAAAATTACCTGATAATTACGAAGCAATTTTTAATGAACTGATTGATAATATGGAATTGATCCGCAGTGGAAATTCCGTAAAAAAAGGAAAAAGCACCTTGACTGTTTTTAACGATAAAAAGATTGTTCTCCGAATG
This sequence comes from Bacteroidales bacterium, assembly GCA_028282785.1. Classification (GTDB taxonomy): domain Bacteria; phylum Bacteroidota; class Bacteroidia; order Bacteroidales; family UBA12077; genus UBA12077. The sequence continues at coordinate 13,857 of JANQHE010000008.1, forward strand.
ACTTATAATAAACAAGTTAAGAATCTGACTTTTATAAAAAAAGCAACAGAAGACAATAAAATGGAATGGGTTGCTTCCAATCAGCTTACTGCTGATATGGTTGACAGGCACGAAGAGGATCTTACGGAAGAGTTAATGAAAATGCTTGAAGAAACCCGTGAAAAAGCTAAAGAATAGATCATAATAGGATTCAGCCAGATTATGAATAATTGTTCGTTTTATAAATAACAAACGGTAGAAGTTCAATCAGAATTTAAAGATTTAAAAGGTACTATAACTGCTAAAGTTGAAGGTAAGCAAATCATTCTTGAAGATGGTAGAGTGCTTAAATTCAAGCACATACCACTTAATGGCACGACCAGAGTTTCCTTTGAGATGAAAGCTCCTGTTGATGCTCAGGTCACTTTATCATATGATGGTGAAGTGGTTAAATCTACCGAAGTACCATTTAATTATATTGAGATGGATTATAAAAAAAATAACGCATACATTAAGTTGGAGGTAACCAAAACAGATAAAAACTGGTCGGTTAAGCTTAAAAATATGAATGGTTATAGAATAGAAATATACCAATAAGTTTAAAATACTTATTTTAATAGGCTGTCTTATAGGCCAATGTCAATAAGTTAAGAAAATATAACCTGCTAAACATTTGTTATTTAGCAGGTTAATTAGTATATTTAAGTATGTTTCACGTATTAAATATACT
>JANQHE010000027.1 GCA_028282785.1 Bacteroidales bacterium
GCGATTCACTCACCAAATGAAAATTATCCTTTAGAGCAATTCTATAATGGAATTAATACAATACCTTATTTCTATAAGTATTATGCAGAGATAATGGCAAGGTAATTAACTTCTAAAATAATAATGAAAAGTCCGGTATTTAACCGGACTTTTTTTATGCTATATGTATGAAAATATTATTTTTTAAAAATATTGCACGCAAAAAACAGGGGTATGTTGATAAATAATATAAAAATTTAATAAATACCCCTTCAAAAACACAGGTTGTTATAAAAAAATGAATATTTTTGTGTTGTTAATAGTTATTTTTAATCTAAACTTAATTTATTATGGCTACAATCAGATTTAAAGCAATTGAGGAGGTTCTTAACAGGAAACCTGTTTGTGTTGAACTTCCATCGGCAAAAACATCCGATTACTTTGGTGAAAATGTTTTTGACAAATTCAAAATGCAAGAGTATCTCTCACGAGAAGCGTATGAAAACGTGATTGAATCAATCAACCAGGGAACCAGAATAAACCGAAAAATTGCTAATCAGGTAGCCATAGGAATGAAAGCATGGGCAGTTGGTCGTGGTGCTACACATTACACACATTGGTTTCACCCGTTAAATGGATCAACAGCTGAAAAACATGATGCATTTTTTGAACCAACCGAAGGTGGTGGAGTAATTGAGAATTTTCAGGGAGATATGTTGGTTCAGCAAGAGCCTGACGCGTCTAGTTTTCCAAGCGGAGGTTTAAGAAATACTTTTGAAGCTCGCGGTTATACGGCATGGGATCCATCATCACCAGCTTTTGTCTACGGAAATACACTTTGTATTCCAACAATTTTTGTTGCATATACAGGCGAAGCATTGGATTACAAAACTCCTTTAATTAAATCTTTGAACTTTATAGACCGTGCAGCAGTTGATGTGTGCCAGTTATTCGATAAAGATGTTGAGAAGGTAAATGTAACTTTAGGATGGGAGCAAGAATATTTCCTTGTTGATAATGCTTTATATAACGCTCGTCCGGATTTATACCTTACCGGAAGGACATTAATAGGTCATGCATCCGCAAAAGACCAACAGCTGAGTGACCATTATTTCGGATCCTTACCTGACAGGGTAAAAAATTATATGGTAGATTTTGAAATTGAAGCTTACAAATTGGGAATTCCGATTAAAACAAGACATAACGAAGTGGCTCCGAACCAGTTTGAATGCGCTCCCATATTTGAAGAAGCTAACCTGGCCGTTGATCATAACCAGATTTTGATGACATTAATGGATAAAGTAGCACGCAAGCACAACTTTAGGGTATTATTTCATGAAAAACCATTTAAAAACATAAATGGTTCGGGCAAACATAACAACTGGTCCATGATGACCAATACGGGTAAGAATTTGTTATCACCTGGTAAAACTCCGCGCAATAATATGCAATTCCTTACATTTCTTGTAAATACAATAAAGGCAGTTCATGATAACTCTGAGATTTTACGTGCTAGTATTGCAGTAGCCGGAAACGAACATCGTTTGGGAGCTCACGAAGCACCACCGGCAATTATTTCCGTTTTTATCGGTTCTCAGCTTACCGATATGCTAAACCAATTAGAAGAAAGGGTTACTAATAAAAAAATGACTCCGGACGAAAAAACCGAGCTCAAGCTGGATATTGGGAAAATTCCTGAAATATTATTAGATAATACCGATCGAAACAGGACATCACCATTTGCATTTACCGGAAACCGTTTTGAGTTTAGAGCAGTTGGGGCCTCAGCAAATGTGGCTTCACCTATGATTGCATTAAATACTGCTGTTGCAACTCAGTTAAAGCAGTTTAGAATGGACGTGGATGCATTGGTTGAAAAAGACATTAAAAAAGATGAAGCCATTTTTCAGGTGTTAAAAAAATACATTATTGATTCAAAGAAAGTTAGGTTCGAAGGTAATGGATATAGCGAAGATTGGGTAAAAGAAGCTGAAAAAAGAGGATTGTCTAATATCGCTGATATACCTGAGGCGCTTAAGGCGTTTGTGTCAAAACAAACAAGAGAACTATTTGGGAAAGCTCATGTTTTAACAGATCGTGAATTAGACGCACGTTATGAAATCCGTCTGGAGATTTATACCAAAAAAGTTCAAATAGAAGCACGAGTTCTGGGTGATCTGGTAAGTAATCATATTATCCCTACGTTAATTAAATATCAAAATATACTGATCACTAACGTAAAAGGATTAAAAGATCTGTATCCTAACGAGATTTATGAGCAAATGGCAGAACCTCATTTAAAGACGATTAGTGAGATATCAGAAAGAATGGCAATAGTAAAAACTGCCGTTGAGGAAATGATTGAAGAACGCAAGAAAGCAAATAAAATCGAAGATGTAAGAGAAAAAGCAACAAGTTATTCGAAGAACGTAGTTCCTTATTTAGAACAAATTAGATATCATGTTGATAAGCTGGAACTAATTGTTGACGATGAAATTTGGCCATTTCCTAAATACAGGGAAATGTTGTTTACCCGATAATTTACGCGGATTTAATATACAGCTTATATTCACATTATATGTAAAGTGTAATTTCGAGCGAGCTAAAAAATAAGTTGGAAAAATTAATAAAAGAAGGAAAGAAAATGAAAAAGGAAGTATTACACAAAGGTGCAAGTGGAAAATCAAGAATTAGTGAGAGAGCTGCAATGCTTTCCAATGCAATTAAGCAGGTTAAAAGCCTTGGGATTTCCGTAAAGGCCAATGCACCTATAGAGGGAAAAATGTTTTGGTAATGAATTTTGCATGATCAGTTTGGATGATATTTAGGATAGATTAAATATTTTTAAGATCCATATCGGCCCGGTAGTTATATTAAATAATTACCGGGTTTTTTACAATAATTTCACAAGGTTTAACGTATTAAATTAATGTAGGAAGCTCAATATTTATCATCTTTTTATTTTATTTAAAAAATCTTACTTTTACACTTTACAACATAAGTAACCTCAAAGACTATGAAAATAAAAGCCTTATTTGTTTTTAGTATGTTTATATTAATACATAATGCTTCTGTTGCACAGATAAGTGTATATAATAAAGCAAATACATATTATGAGAACGGACAATACTATCAAGCAATTGACTTGCTCCGTGACGCATATAGTAAGGTAACCGATAATAATATTAAAACAGAAATTACTTTCCAGGTTTCGGAATGTTACAGAAAAACTAACCAACCACGTAAAGCTGAAATGTGGTATAAAAAGGCTATACAAAAGAAACATTCAAATCCTGCCATTTATTTATACTATGCTGATGCATTAAAAATGAATGAGAAGTTCGAAGATGCTATTGAGAATTATAAAGAATATAAAAAGCTGGTGCCTAATGACCCCAGAGGCGAAATGGGTGTAAAGTCATGTGAGTTGGCTATTAAATGGACAGAAAATCCTAATGGATACAAAGTTGCTAATATGAAATTCTTTAACTCTAAGGAAAGTGAATATAGCCCTGCATTTGCTAAAATTGAATATGATGAGGTCTATTTTACTTCTTCACGTGATGGTGCAACAGGTGATGATACGCATGGTGGTACAGGATTGAATTTCTCCGATATATTTACATCAAAAAAGGATAAAAAAGGAAATTGGAGTACACCGGTACCATTAGGAGAAAATATTAATACGGAATTTGAGGAAGGAGCAATTTCAATGAGTAAAGATTTTAATACCATGTTCTTTACTCGTTGCGAACGTCATAAAAGAGATGCTATTGGTTGCATGGTTTATCAGTCTAAAAAAAGAAATGATGAGTGGGGAAAAGCTGAACCGGTTTTAATGGTTGATGATAGTATTGTAATTGCACATCCATCCCTATCGGATGATGAACTTACGTTGTATTTTGTTTCCGATATGAAAGGCGGACAAGGGCAAAAAGATATCTGGAAGGTTACAAGAACAAGCCCTGAAGGAGATTGGGGAACACCGGAATCGCTTGGTGCGGAAATTAATACTCCGGGTAACGAGATGTTCCCATTTATTCATGATGATGGAACATTATATTTTTCTTCTGATTATCATTTAGGTATGGGAGGTTTGGATATTTTTAGGGCAACTAAGGAAAACGGAAGCTGGAAGGTTGAAAATATGAGATATCCAATTAATTCTACTAAGGATGATTTTGCAATTGTGATTGAAAAGAATAAAGAAAGAGGTTATTTCAGTTCTTCTCGGGATGGTGACGATGATATTTATTCGTTTGTTTTACCTCCTTTGAAGTTTGATGTAGAGGGAGTTGTGTTAAATGATAAAACAGATACACCGCTGGCAAATGCAACGGTTAAGTTGGTTGGAAGTGATGGAATGACATTGACTAATGAAACAGACGAAGAGGGAGCATTTAAATTTATGCTTCGTCCTAGTACCGATTATGTTTTTGTGGCATCTAAGAAAGGTTTCTTAACCGGAAAAGAAAAAGAAACTACGAAAGGAGTAACTGAAAGTCAAACTTTCAGTGCTGAGATTAGATTATCATCTATTGCTGAACCAATTGAATTACCAAATATTTTCTATGATTTTGCAAAATGGGACCTTCGTCCTGAGTCTATGGTTGCATTAGATAAATTAGTTGAAACTTTAAATGACAATCCGAATGTTGTAATCGAATTACGTTCTCATACCGACTCTCGTGGTAGTGCACTAACAAACGTTGAGTTGTCACAAAAGCGTGCTCAGTCGGTTGTGAATTATCTAATCGAAAAAGGAATTCAACCAGCAAGATTAAGAGCCAAAGGTTATGCTGCAACAATGCCAAAAGTTGTTGATAAGAAAACTGCGGCACAAAATTCATTCCTAACGGAAGGAGCAGAGCTAAAACCTGAATTTATTGAAAGTTTAAAGTCTGAGGAACAACAGGAAATAGCTCATCAGATTAATCGTAGAACAGAATTCCAGGTTATAGCAACCAATTTTCAACCCCAGAATTAAATAACATAAAATATTAAAAATGGATTCCCGATTTTTCGGGAATCTTTTTTTATTTCAAATCTGATCGTTAATTATTAATTTTGCAGTCTCAAATAAATCATAAATATGTCTCAAGATTCGCGTTATAATTTAAGAGGAGTTTCAGCATCAAAGGAAGATGTTCACAATGCCATTAAAAACATTGATAAAGGATTGTATCCCAAAGCCTTTTGTAAAATAATACCTGATATAATTGGAGGAAATGAGGAATATTGCAACATTATGCATGCCGATGGTGCAGGTACAAAATCTTCTTTAGCATACTTATATTGGAAAGAGACAGGAGACTTATCCGTTTGGAAAGGTATTGCCCAGGATGCAATCGTCATGAATCTTGACGATCTTTTATGTGTTGGTGCAACTGATAATATTCTTTTATCATCAACTATTGGCCGAAATAAAAACCTGATTCCGGGAGAAGTTATTGCAGCCATAATTAACGGAACGGAAGAACTATTAGCAGAATTAAGAGAACTGGGAGTTTCCGTTTTTTCAACAGGTGGCGAAACTGCTGATGTGGGCGATTTGGTTCGCACAATCATTGTTGATTCAACAGTAACCTGCAGAATGAAACGATCCGATGTAATTGATAATTCAAAAATCCAGGATGGAGATGTAATTATTGGTTTATCATCTTTTGGAAAAGCAAATTACGAACAAGAATATAACGGGGGAATGGGAAGCAATGGTTTGACCTCAGCCCGGCATGATGTATTTAATAAATATTTAGCAGAGAATTATCCGGAAAGTTTTGATCCTAATGTTCCTTCAGAGGTTGTTTATTCCGGAAGCTATAAGTTAACTGATAAAATTGAATCATTAGGTTTGGATGCCGGTAAGTTAGTGCTTTCACCAACAAGAACTTACGCTCCAATTATGATCGAGATCCTTAAGAAATTCAGATCAAAAATACACGGATTAGTTCATTGCTCCGGAGGTGCTCAAACCAAAGTGATGAACTTTGTTGATAATTTGCATGTTATAAAGGATAATTTATTTGAATTGCCAGAGCTTTTCAGGATTATTCAAAAAGAATCGGGAACATCCTGGGAAGAAATGTATAAGGTGTTTAATATGGGACATCGAATGGAAATATATACTCATGCAGCATATGCAGAAGAAATCATTAATATTTCAAAAAGTTTTAATGTTGATGCCAGGATAATTGGGCGCTGTGAAAGATATGATAAAAATAAACTTACCATAAAAAGCGAATACGGCGAATTTCAATATTAAGATTGATTTAAATTAATTATTAATTTTGCATCGAATTTTTAAGATAATAAAAATATGATATTAGAGAAATTAGAAGGGGTTAAGTTAAGGTTTGAAGAAGTTGGACAGTTAATAACCGATCCGGAGGTTATTTCTGATATGAAAAGATATATAAAATTAAATAAAGAATATAAGGACCTTGAACCACTTGTTGAAGCCTACGAAAAATATAAAAACATTTTAAGCAATATAAAAGATGCCAAGGAAATTTTAGCGACAGAAAAAGATGAGGAGATGCGTGATATGGCTAAAATAGAATTGGATGAACTGGAAGGACAGGTTGCACCTTTAGAAGAAGAAATAAAAATTTTACTTCTTCCAAAAGATCCGGAAGATGATAAAAACGCAATTCTTGAGATCCGTGCAGGAACAGGTGGTGACGAAGCAAGTATTTTTGCCGGTGATTTGTTTAAAATGTATACTCACTTTTGTGAAAGTAAAAAGTGGAATATTGAGGTTACAAACCTAAGCGAAGGTACAGTAGGTGGTTACAAAGAAATTGTAATGAAAGTTTCTGGTGCAGGTGTTTACGGTATTTTAAAATATGAATCGGGTGTACATCGGGTACAGCGTGTACCACAAACAGAAACACAAGGACGTGTTCATACATCAGCTGCAACTGTTGCTGTTTTACCGGAAGCTGAAGAATTCGACATTGAATTAAAGCAAGAAGATATAAAAAGAGACGAATATTGTTCATCAGGACCGGGAGGACAATCGGTTAATACAACGTATTCGGCTATTCGATTAACACATATTCCTTCAGGGATTGTAGTTACCTGTCAGGATCAAAAATCTAAGTTAAAGAACCTGGATAAGGCGATGAAAGAATTAAAAACTCGTTTATACAATTTAGAATATCAAAAATATATGGACGAGATCGCATCAAAACGAAAAACGATGGTTTCAACCGGTGATCGTTCTGCAAAAATTCGCACATACAATTATCCGCAGGGACGTGTAACTGATCACAGAATAAACTTAACACTCTATAACCTGCCTGCTATTGTTGGTGGAGATATTCGGGAAATTATCGATCAATTGCAAATGGCAGAGAATACTGAAAGATTAAAAGAAGCTGGTGTTGAATAGAGTATAAGTGATAAGGTATAAAGAATGTAAAAAGATTGTCGTTATTTATGACTTTTGAGAATTTAGAATATAATGAAAAAAAAGATTTTACTTCTCTTGAGGCTTGGAAGAAAGCTAGATCAGTAAAGTTATTTTTTTATAATGAGGTTATTCCTCTTTTACCTGAAGATGAAAAATATAATCTGAATATTCAAATAAGAAAAGCTAGTGTTAGTATAACAGATAATATCTCGGAGGGATATGGCAGGTATCATTATCAAGAGGGAATGCAATTTTATAGAATCTCACGAGCTTCTATGTATGAGCTAAAAGATTACTTAATATCGTGTTTTGATTTTAATTACATAAATAGGGAAAAATTTGATAAAGGGTTGATTTTAATTGAAGAAGCAAAAATTACATTGAATGGTTTTATTAAATTTGTTAAATCACAATTACAAAAAGCTAAATAATAACCATATAACGATATACCCATATACCTTATAACTTATAAATATTAATATGGACTATAATCAATTATGCGAACAGATAAAAAGAAAAAAAAGTTTTCTTTGCGTCGGATTAGACACTGATATTACTAAGATACCAAGTTTTTTACTTAAAGAAGAAGATCCTGTTTTCGAATTTAATAAACGTATAATTGATGCCACAGCGCAATATACCATAGCATATAAACCTAATATTGCTTTCTATGAGGCACACGGAGTTTCCGGATGGAAAAGCCTTGAAAAAACAATCAATTATATTAATCTGATTTATGAGGAAATATTTGTGATTGCCGATGCTAAACGAGGCGATATTGGAAATACATCAAAAATGTATGCTCGTGCTTTTTTCGAACAATTAAACTGCGATGCTATTACCGTAGCACCTTATATGGGAAAAGATTCTGTGGCTCCATTTATGGAATTTAATCATAAATGGGTAATTCTTTTAGCCTTAACTTCAAACGAGAGTGCCAAAGATTTTCAATTACTTAATATAAAAGATACAGATAAGAATTTATACAAAACCGTTCTAAAAAAATCCCTGGAATGGGGAAATAAAAATAATTTGATGTATGTTGTCGGAGCAACAAAGGCAGAATATTTAAAAGAAATTAGGAAGATCGCCCCTGATAATTTCTTGTTAATTCCGGGTGTTGGAGCACAGGGAGGTAGTTTAAAAGAAGTTGCTGAAAACGGACTGAACGACCATTGCGGATTGCTTGTAAATTCAGCTCGATCAATAATTTATGCGGAGAATTCGCATGATTTTGATCGAATAGCCAACAAAAAAGCTCACGAACTTCAATACGAGATGGCGGAATTGCTTAAAGCAAAAGGTATTATATAATATTTAATCAATATTCATTTTCTTTAAAACTTATTATTACTTTTATGAGTGAACATTATTCATAAATTAAATTAATGAAAGAAGAATTTCTGCACTATATCTGGAAGTATAAATTATACCAGGATTCGGAATTAAAGAGTACAAGCAACGAAAATATCGAAATTTTAAATCAGGGAACTCATAATTATGATTCGGGACCTGATTTTTTTAATGCCAAAATTAAGATAGAAAATACAGTTTGGGCTGGCAATGTTGAGGTTCATATTAACTCATCGGATTGGTATGCGCATAATCATCATACTAATAAAGCTTACGACAATGTTATTTTGCAGGCTGTATATAATCATGATAAAGAAATTTTAAGAACTAATGGACAATCTGTTCCAACCATGGAATTAAAATTCGATCAAAACTTGCTTAAAAATTATGATTCTTTAATTTCCAGGGAAACATGGGTTTCATGTCAGGAAGATATAGGTTTCGTTGATTCATTTACTATTCAAAACTGGATTGAAAAATTGACTATTGAAAGACTTGAAGAAAAGTCAGTTCGAATAAAGCAATTATTACAACAAACAAAGAATAGTTGGGAAGAAGCATTCTATATTCAAATAGCAAGAAATTTCGGATTCAAATTAAACTCTGATCCATTCGAGCAACTTGCAAAATCTCTTCCGTTAACATATTTGGCAAAACACAAAGAAAATCTGTTTCAAATTGAAGCATTATTATATGGTCAGGCAGGGTTTTTAGAAGATGAATCAGGTGAAGAGTATTTCGAGATTCTTAAGAAAGAATATGAGTTTTTAAAGAATAAGTTCAAGCTTAAACCGATACAAAAGCATCTTTGGAAATTTTTAAGGTCTCGTCCCGGAAATTTTCCCACCATACGTTTAGCACAATTTGCCAAACTGATATACAAATCATCGGCGTTATTCTCTAAAATACTAGAGGTCGGATCTGTCAACGATTTTTATGAATTATTGAAGGTAGAACCTTCTGAATACTGGGAAACTCATTATCAGTTTAATAAAGAATCTGTTAAAAAATCAAAAACACTGGGAAAATCTGCTATAGATATTATTTTAATTAATACTGTAATCCCTTTTCTTTTTGTGTATGGTAAATCAAAGGGATTACCGGAACTTCAGGATAGAGCCATTGAATTCCTGGAGTATATGAAGGCAGAAAAAAACTCCATCATATCGAAATGGAACGAGTTAGGAATTAAATCGACGAGTGCTTTTGAAACTCAAGCTTTAATTCAGCTAAAAAATAAATATTGTAATCATAAAAAATGCTTAAATTGCCACATTGGGAATAATTTAATTCGAAGTAAGAAATGAAATCCAGAGACCTGAGAAGTGAAAATTTCAGTTCGTTTTATATAGCAATAGGCTTGCTAATGTTAATAGTTATAATTGGAACTTCAGGTTATGTTTTAATTGAAGATTTTACTTATACCGAGGCCTTTTTTATGACCATTATTACCATATCAACGGTAGGCTTCAGAGAGGTGCATCCGCTTTCCCAGTTCGGGCAGTTTTTTACGGCTTTTTTAATTGTAATAAGCTTTGGGATTTTTGCATATGCAGTTACAACACTTACAAGATATATTGTTGATGGTGTTTTAAGAAACTATTTAAAAGATAATAAGGTGAAAACAAGGATTGAAAAATTAAACAATCATGTTATTGTGGTTGGTTATGGCCGCAATGGAAAACAGGCAATAGAAGAACTTATACGACATAAGTTTCCGACTGTGATTATCGATAAGAATGAAACCATTATTGAATCAATTCGCGATGAGGCAAGATTTCTATATATACATGGCGATGCAACCCTGGACGAAACCTTATTGGATGCCCGAATTGATAAGGCAAATGCTTTAATAACAGCTTTGCCCAACGATGCCGATAATCTTTTTGTTGTGTTAACTGCCCGGTCCATGAATCCGGATATAACCATTATTAGCAGGGCTTCAAACTTTAATACCGATAAAAAATTAAGAAATGCAGGAGCAACCAATGTTATCATGCCCGATAAAATTGGCGGTCAACGAATGGCTAAGCTGGTTGCGCAGCCTGATATAGTTGATTTTTTGGAATATATTATGTTGCGCGAAAGTGAAGATACCTATATTGAGGAAATATCATGCAGTAAATTATCAGAGAAATTTACCGAAAAAACCATAGGCGAATGGTCCATCCGGACGGCTACAGGAGCCAATATCATTGGTCTAAAAACTGCTGATAATAAGTATATCGTTAATCCAACCCCGGATGTTAAAATCACCCTAAACGATCAATTATTTGTATTGGGAAACCCGGACCAGATTAAAAACCTTAAGAGGGTGATGTTTAGTTAGCTTTAGTGTTTTTTATTAACTTCATGAAACAAGTTAAGGCATAAAGTACCTGTAAAAATAAGTTATAGGTAAGGCGTCGAAATTCAGTTTTTAGAGCAATTCTGCTCTTTTTAAATCAGTTCTTTATTTTTAGAAATTGAGTCGTTTTCTGACAGGTTTTTACTTTTAGTGTTTTTACTGTTTGACTATGAAAGTATAATTTATTCGTGCTATTTTATACAGAATTTATCGAGATTGGTTCGGTAGGTATGATAGAAAATATTGTAAGAATGTTCTTTTTTGTTTTTAAAATAAATCATAGCTTTATCATAAATATTGGAGAAAATGAGAATTGTTAACTTAAAAAAACACCTTGAATTTTTAGATTCTGTAATTGAACTTGGAGATAGGAATAGTAAAACTTTAGGTTTTTTCCCAAGAGTTGCATTTGATGAACAGTCAAGAAAAGGTTTGATTTATATAGCGATAAAAGATAATGCATTATTGGGTTATTTAATGTTTCGTAAGTCATATGATAGAATTAATATAGTTCATCTATGTGTGGATGAGAAGTTTCGTGGTCAGAATACAGCAATGAAGCTTTTAAGTTATCTAAAAGAAAATACAAAAACATATCGTGGTATCCGCCTTAAATGTAGAAATGATTATAATATCAATAAACTTTGGGAGAAAGCAAATTTTACTCCAGTTAAAGAACAACGTGGTCGAAGTAAAGCTGGACACAATTTAACAATTTGGTGGTTTCAGCATAAGCACCACGATTTATTTTCTCAGGCACATGATCAAATAGCAAGTGAAAAGAAACTTGTTGCAATTGATACTAATATTTTCATTGATTTACGAAATAAAAGAGAAAAAGAATCATTAGCCCTAATGAGTGACTGGTTACTTGATGAGATCGAACTATGTATAAGCAAAGAGATATATAATGATATTAGAAGAAACCCTGATCCAAAGATAAGAGAAGAGTGTAGAAAATTTGTTGATTACTTTCATTACTTAGAATTTGATGAACATAAGTCAAATGAAATTTTAGATCGAATAAAAGGAAATTTTAGACAAATAAAAGAGAGAGATGAGTCAGACTTAAAGCAAATTGTTAATGCAATTAATGGAGATGCTAATTATTTTATTACAAGGGATCAATATTGGATTGACCAATCAGATTTTTTTGAAAAAGAATACGATATAACTATAAAAAGGCCATCAGTATTTATTACAGAAGTTGATGAGTTATTAGAAAAGACAAAATACCAACCTAAACGATTGGCTGGTACGCATATTTTGTCTGAAGTTATTTCAAGCAAGAAAGTTAATTTATTAATTGATAATTTTTATTTTAATGGTCATACACAAGAGCGAAAATCAGAATTCACAAAAAAGTTGAATTTATGTTTGGCAAATCCAAAGGAAAATGAAGTTGTTACTATTTCAGAACCTAATGGAGCTGTTTTAGGTTTTTTCGTTATAAATAAAAAAGATAAACACAAGCTGAAAGTTCCATTTATAAGGACAATTAAGCACAACCTTTCTAATACATTAATTAAACATTTCTTATATAAAATAATTCATATTGCTATTCAGGAAGCAAAGAGCGTAATCCAAATTGAAGAAAAGTATTTATCAATTGAAACTGAAAATATTCTAACTGAATCAAATTACATCAAATCTAATAATGCTTGGATAAAATTTAGCTTAAATGACGTTTTAACTCATGATGATTTAGTAAAAAAGCTTGAAAACTATAAATCAATCATGCCAGAGTTTGAGAATGATCTTTTGAGCATTTTAAATAAGATTAATGAGTTTAGTGATACAGAAAATAGAAAGTCGATATACTATTATTTAGAAAAGCTGTTATATCCTCTTAAAATAATTGATAATGATATTCCTTGCTTTGTTGTTCCAATAAAAAAAGAGTGGGCAACTCAATTGTTTGAAGAAAATATGTTAGGCGAAAGATTACAATTTAAAAATGAAAGCCCAGATCTAATTCTGAATAGAGAAAATGTCTATTATAGAGCAGCTCGACCTAAAAGACTTGAATCACCAAGTAGAATATTATGGCACATTAGTAAAAGTAAGAATGATGTTGCTTTTATTGCTGGTAATTCGTTTATTGATCATATTGAAATTGATTTGCCTAAAAAGCTGTTTAAGAAATATGAGCAACTTGGAATTTATGAGTGGCCTCAAATTTATCGTTTGGCTAAAAATGATTTAACCAAAAACATTATGTCCTTTATATTTTCGGATACAGAATTATTCAAAAATAAAGTTGCTTTAAATCAAATACGTAGGTTATACAAATCCGCAACGGATAAAGATTTTAATCCTATTTCTCCTTTAAGAATTCCAAATGATTTATATTTGAAAATATATAATATTGGTAAAAATGGAAACAGTAAGTAATAACATATTATTATTATCAATTAAGCCGCAATTTGCTGAGAAAATCTTAATTGGGGAAAAGACAGTTGAACTTAGAAAGTCTTTTCCAAATAAAATTAATAATGGAGATTATTTACTTATTTATGTTACATCACCTGAAAAAGTTGTTAAAGGAATCTGTGTTATCGATAGTATTATTTCTAAGTCTCCCGAGAGTTTATGGAATCGAGTAAAAAATGAAATCGGTATTACTAAATCGGAATATGAAACTTATTATCAAGATTGTAGAATTGCACATGGAATTGTTTTAAAAGATGTTGAGCTTTTTGATAAACCAATTAAGTTATCAGAATTAAGGCGAATTTTCCCCAATTTTAATCCTCCTCAAACATATTGTTATTTTAATATGAATGATTTTCAAAATAGTGAGTTAGAATATAACTTAAATGCCCCAACATATTCTTATTAATAATTGTTAAATTTGGCATAAAAGACCTCCACGTAGATTAGAGAGTTCTTCAAATGTAAATTTGAATTTCCTATTTAATAGCGGCAAATTTTATATAATGGATAATCATAGAGCAGCATCGTGGTGCTGGTTGCAAGAAATTAGTACAGTTTCTGTGTATAATTTTTTCATATTGATAGACATTATGATTTACTTGATCATCCTATAAGAGTTAGACAACAGGTATTAGATAGAAATATTGATGTTTCTAATTTGAATTTAGATGAATATTTAGGACTACAAGAAATACTTCGTGGCGGTTTGGAAGCGAAAGTATTTAGTTGGGATAATTATATTGTAAATCTTTTATTAATCTATCCAACTCTTTTTAATGATAAAATATTTGCTACACATGAAGAATCGGGAGAAAATGAAAACTATATAACAAGGAAAATTAATGTTAATGATATAATTACAGAATTTGAGAATTATTTAAACGAAGTAGATGAACATCAACTAATATTAAATATTGATATAGACTATTTTTTTCAAGATCTGGACGGAAAATATTTTGAAATATTTTCTGATGATGATATAGAATTTATTTGTTTAATAATTGATGAATATATAGATAAGATTGAAGTCATTACTATTGCATTAAGCCCAGAATGTAGTGGTGGTTGGGAAAGTGCAATTCGTATTGCAAAGATATTTTCTACTTATTTTGAATTAGGATTTGATATTAATACTTAATTTTTGCCCTAACGGGCAATTTGCTATTTCTAAAAACTACAATATTTTGATCTTCGCTGAAACTTGTTACTAAACTGACCAGGTTATTCTTGGCGGCACAAACCATAACAGCGCTTCAGAAAAAATGCCGGTGTTTGGTGGTTTGCTGACTGAATAGTATCTTAGTTCAGGTTTTAAACTGCGGACTGATAAGCAAGGCGGGAAAATCCCGTACAAACGAGTAAACAAGGACCGTTACAAGGCATATTTTTCGAAGCTAAAACAACTATTAAATGAAAGATTGGATTACTGTATTGACTTTACATACCCTACTCAAGCTCATTTGGCTAAAGCGAAACTTGAACCTGCAGGTATCGAAGTATTCTTAAAAGACGAATTAACTGCTCAGGTGAATAATTTCTATTCCAACGCTATTGATGGTGTGAAACTGCAAGTTAAGTCTGAAGAAGTTAAAAGAGCTTATGAAATTTTAAAAGCATCTGGATATGTTAAAGAAGAGAAACACAGTCAAAACAATTTTATCAAGAATCTGGACAGGTTTTCCAGCCGTATACCAATTATCGGTAAGACAGTTCTTGAATTTCGTTTAATTGTTCTTATAGCATTTGTAATTCTTTTAATAGCTTTTTCCATAATCTTTATTACAAACCCAACAACAGAGCAAAAGCTAACAGACACCGCTTGGTGTATTGAAAATTTAGTATTTCAGGGAAAAGCATATCAACCGAATACAACAGGATTAGTCATACACTTTAATAATGGTTGTAATGAAAGTGTTTCATTTGATAAAAATGGACAAATAATTTTTCCAGGGTTTAACTCAGGTTTAATACATGCTAATTGGGAATTCAAAGACAATAAAATCCATATTTATAATTCCGACACTTTAGGACATGTTTTTAATGGAATATATAATTTAAAAATTAGTCATAATTCATTGAAAATTGAATCTGAAAAAACAAAAATCATAGCTTATCCAAGCAATTCAATATGGTAAAAAAAGTAACCAAAGAAATTAAATGCCCAAAGTGCAATTCTGACAATGTAGTTCGAAAACGAATATCTGGATATGCAGTTATGTTTTCAATATTGTTGTTGGGTTTGCCACTTCCCTTCTTCAAGAAAAGCTACTATTGTTTTGACTGTGAATATGAATGGAAATAAAAATACAGGCATAAAAAGCCGGATTGCAAATCCGGCTTTTTATGCCTGTATTTTTTGTAGTATTGAAATTCCCTGAACCACCTAAAAAGAAAGGCTTACAAGAAATTATCGAAAAATGCGCTATGGATAATTCCATCTTCCCTTATATCTGTCTTGATTTCACAAGTCACGGTGTGAGTTCTTGAATAATAGCTATATAGTAAAATGAATTGGGTAAAATTTGCAGATGGCTCACGCTGTGACTATTAAACGTTTAAGCAAAAGCTCTAAGAATTTTAGATACCCCCGCATGCATTCATACGTCAGGACCGTTGGCAATAATACGCCGTCGCGAAATTTCTGAAACTTTTCGAAAATAAATTACCAAATTGGTAACTTTTTTGTACATTTGCAGTATAAACTATTGGATAATGAGAGTAATTGCAAAAAAGATATTAAGAGAGTTCTGGGACAAGTACACAGATTCAGAACAGCAACTGAAAACATGGTACAAGGAAGCATC
This sequence comes from Bacteroidales bacterium, assembly GCA_028282785.1. GTDB lineage: Bacteria > Bacteroidota > Bacteroidia > Bacteroidales > UBA12077 > UBA12077. The sequence goes on from JANQHE010000027.1 coordinate 16,334, forward strand.
AAATGCTAAATGGAGTTCTCCAAATGATATTAAGAAAGAATATGCAAGAGCTAGTATTATAGGGGATAATCGAGTGGTATTTGATATTTGTGGAAACAAGTACCGTTTAATAGTGAAAATTAACTATGAGAGACAGTGGGTTTTTATCCGATTTATTGGAACTCACAAAGAGTATGATAATGTTGATGCAAAAAATATTTAAGTTATGGAAATTAAAGTAATAAAAACCGAAGAAGATTATAACAGTGCATTAATGAGACTGGAAGAAATATTTGATGCTCCTGTTAATTCTCCGGATGGAGACGAAGCTGAATTATTGACTGTTCTTATTGAGAAATACGAAGAAGAACATTATCCAATAGAAGCTCCAGACCCAATTGAAGCAATTAGGTTTCGAATGGAACAAATGAATATGAATAAAAAAGACTTAGCCGAAGTGATTGGATACAAAAGTCGTGTTTCAGAAATTCTTAGTAGAAAGAGAAAGTTATCTTTAAACATGATAAGACAGCTTCATAAGAAACTTCGAATACCTTACGACTCTTTATTGAATGAGTACTAAGCTAGGCGTACAATTGCTAACACGTGTTGCTGTGTAAAGGCATAGGAGTTTAAGGAGTTCAAATTTAATGAGTTTTCTTGCATTTTGACTAAGTTTTATCTTAGTGTGGTTGTTCATCGGTGGATCTGCCTGCCGGTTTAACCTGCCTGCAGGAGTATTATCTTAGTAAGATTAATAAAGGGGGACTGATAAATAAGGTGGGGGGAAACCCACACGTATTCATACGCCAGGACCATTGGCAATAATTATTTTGCAACATATATTACACAAAAGCATAAAAATTTATTTGTTTTTAAAACATTTTAGTCATATTTTCGTTCATATGATAAAATATATTATCAAATGATACGGGAAAAAGAAAAAACAACAAAACATTACAAGAAGTTAAAAGAAATTCTTGGGGAAAAATATGTCACAGGTGAATTTGAAAGCCCATTCGATTTTATTCATTTAGCAAAAAAAGGAATAAATTCTAATGTGATAAAAAATGTTAGAACATACTTTGATTTACCACGTGACATTATTGCTGAACTATTAAACATATCGGGACCAACAATATACCGCTGGACAAAAGCTAATAAAACTCTCGAAAAAAATTATACAATAAAACTTTTTGAAATAGCTGATTTATTTTTATATGGAATTGAAGTATTTGAAAGTAATGAGAATTTCTTCAAGTGGCTAAACCTGCCAAATACAGCTCTTGGTGGTTTAGAACCTATAGAACTAATTGAAATTCCTGATGGTGTTTCAAAAGTTAGAAATATCATTGGTAGAATTGAACATGGAGTTTATAGTTAATTATGATAGTTTATAGAATAACCGGGAAAAAATATTCAGATGATTTATCCGGTACGGGAGCTGCAATGTATGGAGGTAGATGGAATAAAAAAGGAACACCTGTTTTGTACACTGGAGAAAGTAAAGAAATTGCTTTATTAGAAACTATCGTTCATACTCCCCCAATGATTTTCCCAAAACTTGACATTATAACACTTGAGATACCTGATAATTCAATAACTACAATTGAAGAAAACATGTTACCTCCAAATTGGACTACATATCCTGCTCCTACTGTTTTATCTGAAATTGGTGAAGACTGGATAATAGAATCTAAAACAATTGCCCTTAAAGTGCCAAGTTGTATTATCCATAGTGCATATAATATAGTTCTTAATTGTCGACATAAGCAATTTTATAAAGTAAAATTAATAGATAAAAGAAATTTCAAATTTGATTCTAGGTTAATCAAATAACTATTGCCAACATCGGCTCATAAAGCATACCTTTAAATTTGCAATAACAAATTATTTAGAACCAATAAAAATTTACCCTTACCTGTAAAGCGTTTGTAATTAGTTTGTAATTGATTTGTATTTTGAATGTAACGGGAAGAAAAGTCACAAAAATATTTTCAGGTTAGAATACATAGGGCTTTTGCTAAAAAGACAAAATAAAAAGAGGAAAATATTACTTAAAAGCTAATCTTTTGCCTAAAAAAATAAAAGCTTTTCAATTCAAAAAACATTTATTAATTTCGGTTTTCAAATTGGAAAATTAACCTTGATACCCAAGTGCGAAATATCAAAAAAATATTATCGATAGTAATACTTACATGCAATATACAGTTTGCTTTTCCACAAAAAGTAAACGAAGTATATACCCCGGTTGAGAATCACGTCATTGAAAATTCACAACTTAAAAACCCAGTTGTAGTTCCAAATTACAATATACTCAATACCAACAGTAAAGTCCGGCAAAATCAGGAAGCTATCATGCGAGAGCAAGAGCAGCATCAAAGAACGGTCAACGCCATAATAAATGATGCTGTAAATACCGTTCGTACTAATTCCATCGCATACGAACTGCCTTCATTAAGCAGGTTTCCAGGCACAGAATATTACAGGGTAGCATACGAAGAATTAGAAAAAATAAACAATACAAAAACCCCCAGCCTAAAAAAAGCCGTTTATGTAGTCGAAAATGCCTATTTTGAAAATAGATTAAGCTACGAGAAATTTTCAGGAACAATGAATGAAATTGCTCAACTATGTAATATTAAAATTCAGGATGAAAAAGGTAATTTAGATGACAACTTAACAAAAAACTTAATGCTCTTTCGTTTTATGTCCGACACACTTGAATTTTATGACACAGAAAGAGAAAAGCCTGTCTATACATATCCGATGAAATACGATTTCGAAGATTATACCGGAGAATTCGACTGGACCAAAATGTTTGTTACCAAACTTTTATTATCAAACACAGGACAGTGTCATTCCATGCCACTGTTTTATATGATAGTTGCACAGGAAATTGGAGCAGAAGCGTATTTATCGTATTCACCATCTCATTCATTTGTGAAAATTCGCGACAACAACAATCAGTGGTACAACCTGGAATTAACCAATGGAGTGATTATTTCTGACGCAGCAATATTGGAAAGTGGTTTTGTTAAAGCTGAAGCAATAAAGAATAAAATCTATCTTGATACATTAGGAATCGAAAAAGTATTGGCACAATGTTATGTTGACCTTGCTCAAGGCTATAAATCCAAATATGGCTATGATGAGTTTGTATTAACCTGCCTGGACAAATCTTTAGAATATTTTCCAAATAATATTTTTGCCTTACAAATGAAAGCAGATTATTTGACTTTACAATCTGCTTATGTTGCAAGGCAATATGGCAAAGACAGGTTTGAAGAACTTAGACAAGATAGCCTTGCAGTAGAATTGTTTAAGCAACGGAATGAAATGTATAAAACTATTGATGAAATTGGATTTGAACCAATGCCACCTGAAAAATATGAAGCATGGCTAAAATCTTTAAACCAGGAAAAGATAAAAGTGGAACATAAACAACAATTTATTAAATTAAATCAATCAAAAGGATTATAAAGATATGAGATTTATAGTAACAATAATAATATCACTTTTTTCAATTACGCTATATGCTCAAGAAAGTACAGATACAAATCTTGTAAAGCAGATTTACAAGGAAGCGTTTGATGAATTAAATGATATGTTAACAGGTACAAAGGAGATTGATTTTAAAAGAGCTGTGTTTATTACTGAAAATGCTTTTTTTGAAGGAGCATTAATTTATGATGAATATCTGGAAGTAATAAATGGTTATAAATTATTAGCTAATGAGTTTGTAAAGACACATAACTTACAATATGACGGAAAAGACAAAGAAAAAATATCTATTTATGCTGCTGTTTATAGTATAATGAAAGATACTACGGAAGTGACATTTGATTCACTTAAATTAGCTCATCCTCCATTTACTTATGATTTTGATGATTGTTTTGGAAAAGAAAATTGGTCAAATATGTTTGTTACTAAAATGCTCGCTACACATAAAGGGAATTGCCATTCACTTCCAATTTTTTATAAAATATTGGTTGAAGAATTAGGAGAAAGAGCATATTTAGCCTTAGCGCCTAATCATATGTATATTAAACTGCAAAGCAAAGAATTAGGGTGGTACAATACTGAATTAACAAGCGGTATGTTTCCAATTGATGCTTGGCTAATGGCTTCAGGATATATTCATTTATCAGCAATTCAAAATGGCATATATATGGATACGTTGAGTCAAAAACAAAGCATTGCCCTATGTATGATAGATTTGGCACAAGGTTATCAAAGAAAATTTAAAACAAACAACGAATTTGTATTGAAATGTTGTGATACTGCTATAGAGCATTATCCTAATTTTATAAATGCGTGGTTATTAAAAGCCGAAACAATATTGCAATTAAATACAAAAGAAGAAAAGGGATTAAAAGATTTAGAATTGATTTATCAAAAAATACATAAATTAGGATATCGAAAAATGCCGGATCAAATGTATTTAGAATGGCTCATATCGTTAAAAGAAGAGAAGGATAAATATCAAAATAAGAAAATTAATTTTATTAAATAATATGAAAACATTAAGAATTGTATTGTTGATAGTTTGCTTTGTGGCTCCTCAAATTTTAAAAGCACAGAATCCTATTTTTAAAAAGAATGGTATTAAAGTAGTGACTTTAAGTAATGGTAAATACAACGAATTTCACGACCAGGATACCATTGTGGAAATTGGTTCTGCTTTGTTTAATGTTAAAACAGGAAAAATTGTTGGAATCAAATCTAATCTTTTAGAATCATTAGAAACAAAAGTAAGTCCTGAAACTATAAGTCGTTGGATGTGTATCGACCCTATGGCAGAAGAATATTATAGTTGGTCACCATATAACTATACTACTGGTAATCCAATACGTTTTATTGATGTTATGGGAATGTATGTAGATGACTATGGTGTTGATGAAAATGGAAATGTAGAACTAATAGAAGAAACGGATGATGACTATGATGTTGTTTATGTAGCTCAAACAGATGAAAACGGAAATACGGTAAGAGATGAAAATGGAAGAATGGTTAGAGCAGATAATAATGAAGACGGTAAAGTTACAGAATCGGACGGGCAAAAAGTTAACGATCAATCTATTTTGCCTCAATTAGCAAATAGGGAAAATACATTCACATTCCAACCTTTAATTACAGAATATACTGCAAATGTTGCTAATACTAGTAACAGAAATGATGCTTTTAATTTATTCAAATTTATGGCAGAAAACACAAATGTTGAATGGAATTATCAAAGATATACTGATGGGACTTTATCTATAACAACAGGTATTGCGAATTCTGCTGTTGCTGGTGGGATTAGACATTCTAGTAATAAAAATAAGACGGTTGCTGCAGATGTTCATTCTCATCCGGGTACTACAAGAGATGCATTAAGAGGATCTGGTAATGACTACCATGTTGCAAAATATTATCATGGTAAGAATAAAAATGCGAAAGTTTTATTGTATATGCCTGATCATCCTAATCCTAGAACAAGATGGTTAGATTTAATCAATAATAAATGGGTTTATTATTAAAACTAAATACAACATGAAAAGGATTATTATTTATTTTTTGGGATATTTATTCCTTACATCTTGCAGTTATAATATTGACAAGAATGATATTAACCTCTCAAAGTTTTTATTAGACTCTACACAAGTATTTTCTAATATAACTGATTTAAAAATTGATGAAGAGATATATGGAAAGTATGGTACAAGTATTAAGCATTATTCAATATCTAAAGATGAGTTTTTCGCTGCTTTAGACAAAAATGCTGAACAAATAAGTTTTTTTTCCCATCAACATAAAATTAATGAAGGTTTAGATAGTAAAGCATTAAACAGAAAGGATTCTATTCTCTCTATTAAAGTTAATGGAGAACAGATTACTTTCATAGACATCAATGAAAGTAAAGTGAATAAAGAAAGAGACTACTTTTTACACGGTAAAATTGATAACTTTTATGTTGTTAAAAGTATACAATTTGAAGATGGAATAACACAATTCATAAATAAAGAAACAGGTCTTAGTGAATTAAGTATTCCTACATTAAATATTTTTTTTAATGATTCACTTATGTTTGTATCCGATTCTAGATTGTTCTTCCATGGTGGAGAAGTAACAGTCAGCCTGCTAAGTGTAAAAAACAACTCTATAGATACACTGTTATTAACAAATACAGATTGGTATACTTCATTTGCATTTTTTGATAGTAAAAAACCTTCAATGTATTATATTCATGAAAAGTATAAAGAAGATAGTCTCGTTTCAACTTATGCAAGAATGGACATAATACAAAAAATGAAAAATAATTGATTATTTTATTTGCCCCAACATTATTACAAACACATTGGTAAGCTTACTTTGGCATACGCACAGCCCAAAGCCTGCCTGCCGGCAGGCAGGAGTATTATATTCGTTAAGGTTTTTGGCGGGTGATTGATAAGCAAGGCGGGGAATCCCACCCAAAGCTTAAGTCAGGACCGATATAGACGCCTATAGTGGTAGAGGTTAACTACATTTTTTATTATTTTTGTTAAAAACGAAGAGTATGGATTTACAAACAAGAAAAATACATTTCATTCAAGAAGTTTTACGAATTAAGAATGAAAAAATTATTGAGAAGCTTGAAAAGATACTTCACCAGGAGAGGAAAAAAGTTATTGAAAAAGAATTAAACCCTATGACTGTTGAAGAATTTAATGCCTTGATAGATAGTGCTGAAGATGATTCTGAAAATGATAGAATGTATAATGCCGGTGAAATACTGAATGACATTGATACATGGAAATAAAAGTCTTTTGGACTGAGACGGCGCTGAGTAATCTGGAAAATATTTTTGAATATTATAAGTATAAAGCTTCCGTTCGTGTTGCAAAAAAACTTGAGAAGTTACTCGTAAAATCTACATTGAAACTTCAAAAATCTCCACAAATTGGAAGAAAGAAGACCTGCTACGGATAGAAAATTTGAATATCGCTTTTTAGTAGTAGGAAATTACAAAGTAATTTATTGGAATGATGATAATTATATAAAAGTTGTAACTGTTTTGGATTGTAGGCAAAATCCTGAAAAAATTAAAAGACCGTAGTCATCCAACCTATAATAAATATAGGGACTATAAAGCACAATTCTTTTATAACTCACATATTATTTCTAATTTCACAAGTTGGATAAGTAGGACTTAAAAGCTAAAAATTGTATGCAAAAAATATTATTAATAATTAACGATGCTCCATACGGAACCGAAAAAGCATACAATGCTTTACGAATGGCAATGACATTACAAAAGGAGCATGGAGATAAAGTTGAGGTAAAAATCTTTTTATTGGCAGATGCGGTTTTTTGTGGATTGCCAAACCAAAATACTCCCGATGGTTACTATAACATTGAGAGAATGTTGAAATCGGTACTAAAGCGGGGAGGAGAAGTAAAAAGTTGTGGAGGTTGTTCGCAGGCAAGAGGTATTGTAGAGCTTGAGTTTATTGAAGGTGTTCAGTTGAGTAATATGAAAGAATTCACCAATTGGACCGTGGAGTGTGATAAAGTATTGTCTTTTTAACCGTGGATTGAATAATCAACAAGATAGCATTAAATATCCACACATTTTTAAATGAGTAAAGTATGAAAGGGGTATATAAAACTGAAAAATCTGTGAGGAGTGTATCAAATTAACAGAAGCCAATTGATAGATAAATTTAAGTAAATTCTACTTTCAAATTCAAATTTACTTGAAATTGGTTCTAAACCGGGAACTGACTGGAGAATACTAAATATCTTATAACGTAATAGGTTCTGATAATTCAAAAAAAGCTTTGAATGACATGGCTGCTAACAACCCGAATGGAAATTTTATTGAATTGGATGCTGTTACTTTAAATATAGATAAGAAATTTAACCGGATTTACTCAAATAAAGTATTAATTTTTAATAGTATACTTGTACTTTATAGATGAAAAGTGTATTCTTTTTTGAGATGATTACGATAAATGTCGGGATTAAAACACATAAATTCGCAAACAGTTTTTAAGTTAATCTATAAATTGCTTGAAATTCTAATAGTATTATGAAACAGCCAGAGTTAGGTAAAAAGATTTCGGAACTAAGAAAAGTAAAAGGTTTAACACAAGAGGAATTAGTTGATAAATGTAATTTGAGTGTTAGAACTTTACAACGAATCGAAGCTGGTGAGGTTGAACCAAGAATTTATACTGTTAGAATATTAATGGAGGCTTTGGATTACAATTATGAGGAATTTTCAAAAGAAATTTTAAACAAGGAATCCGGTTTTTTAACATGGCTCGAGCAATATTATAAATATTTTATTGACTTATTTAACTTAAAAACAAACACCATGAAAAAAATAACAATTTTATCAATAGCTTTGGTTGCAATTATTTTTGGTTTGTCTTCCGTTACAAATGCAATAAAAGCTCAATCAACCGTTAAAAGAGTTGAGAAAACCATAAAAAAATCTAATGATAATTTTATCAAATGGTTTAATAATGGCGAGATCGATTTAATAGTAGAACTTTATAGGTATGACGCTTGTTTAGTTGCCAAGGGTTGTGGCAAAACATATATCAAGAATTATTATCAGGGTGAATTCCAAAAATATAAGTATACTGAATTAACTATCATTAATTTAACTGTAAGTGATACAGTAGCAGTAGAAAAAGGGAGGTGGAAAATAAGACTCGAATCCGGAGGTGAGATTGGAGGTGAATATTTAACGGAATGGAGGCGGTCTGATAATAAATGGCTCATGGTAAGTGACCTGGCCGGTATTAATACGCTTAATTGACAATATAAAAGTTTATAGTGGTAATAACGTAAATATGCACATTCCCAAGTATTAAATAATCGTTAATTCCAAACTTTTTTACTCATTTTTGTTGTTATATGAAAAAAAATAAATACTTTTGCGCATCTTAAAGTGTATATATTGAAATATTAAATAAATCGTATAAGTATGAGCTATTTAACAGCAGAGAAAAAGCAGGAAATTTTTAAACAATTTGGGAAGTCAGAGACTAATACCGGTTCAACTGAAGGGCAAATCGCTCTTTTTACAGAACGTATTAGCCACCTGACAGGGCATTTGAAAACTAACAGGAAAGATTACAGCACACAAAGAGCACTTTTAAGGTTAGTTGGTAAAAGAAGAAGGCTACTTGATTATCTAAAAGATAGAGATATTGAAAAATATCGAGCGCTGATCAAAGAACTTAACATCCGTAAATAAATCAAAAAGGGCAATTTTAAAATTGCCTTTTTTCTTACTATATTGTGCTCAATATAGAATAGTAATAATATTGAATAAAAAGAAGTATGTATAACTTAGTTACAAAAACAATCGACATTGGAGGCGGAAGAGAAATAACCATTGAAACTGGTAAACTTGCAAAGCAGGCTAATGGTTCGGTTGTAGTTAAAATGGGGCGTACTATGCTTTTGGCTACAGTTGTTTCAGCCAAAGAAGCAAGAGAAGACGTAGATTTTATGCCCTTATCCGTTGAGTATAGAGAAAAATTTGCATCTTTTGGTCGTTTCCCGGGTGGATTCTTAAAGAGAGAAGCACGACCATCTGATTATGAAATATTAATTGCTCGTTTGGTAGACAGAGCATTACGTCCATTATTCCCGGACGATTATCATGCAGAAACATTTGTTAATGTGGAATTAATTTCGGCCGATAAAGATGTTATGCCGGATTCATTAGCAGGTTTAGCGGCTTCCGCAGCTTTAAGCATTTCAGATATTCCTTTCCACGGTCCAATTTCTGAGGTTCGCGTAGCAAGATTAGATGGTCACTACATGATCAATCCAACATTTTCTGAGTTGAAAAATGCTGATATTGATATAATGGTTGCGGCAACTATGGAAAATGTAATGATGGTTGAGGGTGAGATGAACGAAGTTTCTGAGGCTGAAATGTTACAGGCAATTAAGTTTGCTCATGAAGCCATTAAAATGCAATGTTTGGCCCAGGAAGAGCTAGCTAAAGAATTAAAAGTTGAAAAACGCGAATATTCTCACGAAACAAATGATGAAGAATTAAAAGAGAGGATCAAAAAAGATCTATATGATGCAGTGTATGAAGCTGCAAAATCAAATAAAGCTAAACACGAAAGAAGTGAAGCCTTTGCTGCCATTGAAGCTGAATACTTGGAAAAACTGCAAGAAGAAGCAGGAGAAGAGGGTGAAGTAAATGAATCGTTAGTGGCCAGATACTTTCACGATGTTCAGAAAGAAGCTGTTCGCCGATTAATATTAGATGAAGAAATTAGATTGGATGGTCGTAAAACAGATGAAATCCGTCCAATATGGTGCGAAGTTGATTATTTACCTGCAGCGCATGGTTCTGCAGTTTTCACAAGGGGTGAAACACAATCGTTGACAACAGTTACGCTTGGTACAAAGTTAGACGAAAAGGTAATAGACCAGGTATTGGTTCAAGGAACAGAAAAATTTGTATTGCATTATAATTTCCCTCCATTTTCGACAGGTGATGCACGACCTTACAGAGGTGTTGGTCGCCGTGAAATCGGGCATGGAAACCTGGCTTTCCGCTCATTAAAGCCTATGATACCTCAAGGAGAGGAAAACCCATATGCCGTTCGTGTAGTTTCTGATATTTTAGAATCAAATGGTTCTTCTTCTATGGCAACCGTTTGTGCAGGTACTCTTGCGTTGATGGACGCAGGTGTAAAACTTAAAAAACCTGTATCCGGTATTGCAATGGGATTAATTACTGATAAAGATTCTGATAAATGGGCTGTACTTTCGGATATCTTAGGAGATGAAGATCATTTAGGCGATATGGATTTTAAAGTTACCGGAACCAGAGATGGCATTACAGCTTGTCAAATGGATATTAAGATCGAAGGACTTTCATATGAAATTCTGGAGAAGGCTTTAGAGCAAGCAAAACAAGGAAGAATGCACATTATGGATGTAATGCTTGAAACCATACCGGAACCTAGAGCTGAATACAAACCACATACACCAAGAATAGTACAGATCACTATAGCAAAAGATATGATTGGTGCAGTTATTGGTCCTGGAGGAAAAGTAATTCAGGATATTCAGGAAAAAACCGGTACAACTATAACAATAACACAGGAAGGTGAGGAAGGTATTGTTGATATTTTTGCTGAAGATAAAGCCGCTATTGACGAAGCTCTGCGAATGGTAAACGGAATTGTTGAAGTGCCTGAAGTTGGAAAGGTATATAAGGGTAAAGTAAAATCAATTGTTGATTTTGGCGCTTTTGTTGAAATATTACCAGGAAAAGAAGGATTATTACACATTTCAGAAATTGAATGGCGTAGAGTGGAAAAAGTAAATCAGGTATTGAAAGAAGGAGAAGAGGTTGAAGTTAAAGTTATTGAGATTGATAAACGAAACGGAAAACTGAAACTTTCAAGAAAAGCTCTGTTACCAAGACCGGAAAAAAAGAAAAATCCGGAAGGACAAAATAAAGGAGAAGAAAAAAAATAATATAAAGCAGAGTTTATCTCTGCTTTTTTTATCTGTTATTTTTTTAGATTTTAGCTTGTTAGAGGAATTTTGAAAACAGTTATTTCTTTTATAAATTTACTGGATGGATAATAAATAAATAATAACTATGAAACAAAGAATTTTTCTCTTATTGATCGTATTTGCAGTTTGGTTTTCTGCTTGCACGGATCCTGATAAAATTAAATATCCTGAAACCAAAAAAGTAGACCAGGTTGATGAATATTTCGGAGTTGAGGTTGAAGATCCTTATCGTTGGTTAGAAGATGATCGATCTCCCGAAACCGAAGAATGGGTAAAGGCACAAAATCAGGTAACAGCTGATTATCTAGCCCAAATTCCATTCAGAGAAAAAATAAAAAACCGCCTGACAGAATTATATGCGTTTGAAACCATAAAGTCACCGGTTAAAAAAGGCGATTCTTATTTCTATTTTAAGAACGATGGTGTTCAGGATCAACCAATTTTATACATGCAAAAATCATTAGAAGCTGAACCAACTGTTTTAATTGATCCTAATAAATTATCAGAAGATGGAACAGTGGCTTTAAACAAAAAAATTGCTATCTCAAATGATGGAAAATATATAGCTTATCTGGTATCAAAAGCCGGTTCGGACTGGCAGGAAATATTTGTTAGAGATATTGAATCAGGAAATGATCTGGAAGATCACATTAAGTGGGTAAAATTCTCAGATATTGCCTGGTATAAAGATGGATTCTATTATAGTGCTTACCCAGCGGCTAAGGAAGGAGAAGAATTAACCGGGATGAATAAATTTCAAAAGATTAAGTATCATAAGCTAGGAACTGACTCTAAAGATGATAAGATCATATTTGAAAATAAAGAGAATCCTTTAAGGTTATATACAGCAGAAGTCTCAAGCGATGAGAAATATCTATTTGTTTATGAAAGAGAATCAACAAGTGGAAATAACTTATATGTTAAAAACCTTCAAAAGAAAGAAGCCTTTGTAAAACTTACGACTGGTTTTAACTATAAATATGATGTATTGGATCAATTAGGAGATAATTTAATTGTCCTGACAAATTATAATGCTCCAAAATATAAATTGGTTAGAATTCCTGTAAATAAACTTAATGTTGGTAATTGGATTGATGTTATTCCTGAGAAAAAGGATGTGTTGAAGGATTGTGCATTGGTTGGTGATAAGATCATCGCGTCTTACATGATTGATGCTAAAACAAAACTTGAGATTTATAACAACAAAGGTGATTACATACAAGATATTGAATTACCTTCTATTGGAAGTGTAAGCGACATTAAAAGTTCAACTAAGAACAATGAAGCTTTTTATACCTTCAAATCATTTACGGTACCACCTACTATTTTTAAGTTTAATATTGAAAGCAAGTCAAATGAAGTATTCTTTGAACCAAAATTAGATTTTGATGCTTCGGAATATGAAACAAAGCAAATTTTCTTTGAAGCTAAAGATGGAATAAAAGTTCCAATGTTCATTGTTCATAAAAAAGGACTAAAACTGGATGGTAATAATCCAACACTACTATATGCATATGGTGGGTTTAGTTCAAGTAGAACACCTGATTTTAAAACGGATAGACTGATTTGGTTAGAGAATGGTGGAGTTTTTGCTTTAGCAAATATTCGTGGTGGCGGCGAATATGGTGAGAATTGGCACAAGGCAGGTATTCGTTTAAATAAGCAAAATGTATTTGATGATTTTATAACAGCATCTGAATATTTAATACATGAGAAATATACGAGCCCTGATAAGCTAACGATCAGAGGTGGATCAAACGGTGGACTATTGATTGGTGCTGTAATTAATCAGCGTCCTGATCTGTATAAAGTTGCATTCCCTGAAGTAGGAGTTATGGATATGTTACGGTATCATAAATTTACAATTGGATGGGCCTGGGTTGAAGAATATGGTTCAAGTGAAGATTCTATCCATTTTAAAAATCTTTATAACTATTCTCCTTTACATAATATAAAGGGTGGTATTGATTATCCTGCGGTAATGGTAGTAACAGCGGATCATGATGACCGTGTAGTCCCGGCGCATTCATTTAAGTATATTGCAACTTTGCAAAAAAAATACAAAGGTAAAAATCCGGTGTTAGTAAGGGTTCAAACGAAAGCAGGGCACGGGTCCGGGAAACCAACAAGCGTGAAAATCGAGGAGTCGGCAGACAAGTGGTCATTCGCTTTTTATAATATGGGAACAACACCGGCTTATGGTGAATAATTTGATCATTGTTTATAAAAATTTTTAAAAATAATTATATCAAAAACTGCTTTGAAGTTTATCTTTGAAGCAGTTTTTAATATGTTAATTAGTGGATCTGAATTATATTGTAATAGAAGGAAATATAGGAGCAGGTAAGACTACTTTATCTAAAATGATTGCCGAAGATTTTAATGCCAAGCTTATTTTAGAACAATTTGTAGATAATCCATTTCTCCCAAAGTTCTATAAAGAACCGGATAAATATTCGTTTCAACTTGAATTATCTTTTTTGGCAGAAAGATATCAACAGTTAAATAACGAGTTAACCTCTCGCGATTTGTTTAGGCCTTTTACCGTAGCAGATTATTATTTTATGAAATCCCTGATCTTTGCCCGTGCTACTTTAAAAGAGGATGAATATAACCTTTATCGCCAGATATTTAATATCATTTATAAATCAATACCAAAGCCTGATCTGTACGTATATTTACATATGGACGTTAAAAAACTTAAAGAAAATATCCAAAAACGTGGCAGAGACTATGAAAAAGAGATACCGGAAGAATATTTAATGAAATTACATGAGGGATATTTCGACTTCTTTAAGCAGCAAAACGATATTAAATATTTGATCATTGATTCAAATAACCTGAATTTCGTCGAAAACCCTGATGATTACTTGAAAGTAAAGAAATTAATCTTTGCACAGGATTATTCCGTAGGAATAAACCGGATATCTATATAAACCCTTATATTATATATATTTTACAGCTTTTTTTTTTTTTTTAACCAAAACATTATTAAGTTTGTATCTTAAGTAAAACTCGAAATAACAATTTTAAAAACAAATAACTTAATCAAACTATGAAAAGAATCAACTATTTAGCATCTTTCTTATTTGCTGCAGTGATTTTAAGTAGCTGCGGTGGATTAGATAAAATGAAAGAAGAAGCTTCTAATCTTCAGTATAGTGTAACTCCGAAAGTTTTGGAAATGCACGCTGGAACTGTTAAATATGAAATTAAAGGTGACATACCGGCAGAATGGTTCAACAAGAAAGCTATTGTTGAATTCACTCCGGTTTACAAGTATGAAGGTGGTGAAGAAGTTTTAGAATCAAAAACATATCAAGGAGAAAGTGTTGAAGCTAATAATAAAGTAATTGGTTTTGAAACTGGTGGTTCAATGGAATTTGCCGGTGAATTCCAATATCAAGAAGCTATGAGAGATGGTGACCTTGAAATGAGAGCAGTTGCATCTATTAAAGATGATCAGCTACCTTTATTAGCAGTTAAATTAGCGGACGGTGTTATCTCTACTCCATTATTGGTAATGGTTGATCCTATGCCTGTTACTCATAAAGATAACTTCCAAAGAGTTATTTCTCAGGAAAAAGAAGCAGACATTCATTACATTATTCAAAGATCAGAAGTTCGTAGATCAGAATTAAAAGCTGAAGATATTAAAGAATTGGAAGAATTCGTTAAAATGGCAAATGAAGCTGCTAACGAAGAATTTAAAGGAATCGAAATTTCAGCTTATGCTTCTCCGGACGGACCGGAAAAATTAAATGAAAGATTGTCTGAGCAAAGAAAAAAATCTGCTGACAAATACTTAGCTAAAGTTATTGGTAAAGCTAAAATTAATAAAGAAGATGCAGAAACTTTATATAATTTAAAATCTACAGCCGAAGACTGGGATGGTTTCAAAACTTTAGTTGAAGGTTCAAGTATTGAAGATAGAGATCTTATCTTACGAGTTCTTTCTATGTACTCAGATCCTGTAGTTCGTGAGAAAGAAATCAAAAACATGGCTGCTACATACGAAGTATTAGCTGATGATATCCTACCTGAACTAAGACGTTCTGAAATTAAAATTAAAGTTGATAAGATTGGTTTCTCTGACGAAGAAATTGCTGATTTCGCGATTAACAAGCCAGATACTTTAAATCTTGAAGAATTATTATATGCTGGTAAAATGGCTGAAGACTTAGCTACTAAAGCTACTATTTACAAAACTGCAACTGAAAAGCACGAAGGATGTTTCAGAGCTCATAACAATTTAGCTTATACTTTAATTCTTCAAGGTAACTTAACTGATGCAAAAGCTTCTTTGGAAAAAGCTAATGAAATTAAAGATGGTGATGCTATCATTACTAATAACTTAGGTGTTATTGCTTTAATGGAAGGTGATAAAGAAACAGCTAAAACTCATTTCTTAAATTCAACTGATGCAGGAAATGCTGTAGATTACAACTTAGGTATCATCAACATTATGGATGGTGAATATGAAGCTGCTGTTAATTATTTCCAAAATCATAAATCTTTCAACACGGCATTAGCAATGTTATTAGCAGGTAAAAATGATTCAGCTAACAAAACAATTGATGTTGTTGAGAAGGAACATCCAATGAATTATTACTTAAAAGCTGTTATTAACGCCCGTATTGGTGATGAAGCAGCTGTTATGAATAATTTAAGAACTGCAGTTGAAAAGGATGCTGATCTTAAAGCTATGGCTAAAACTGACTTAGAATTCAGAAATTACTTCGAAAACGAAACGTTCAAAACGATCGTTGAATAAGTAATTAAAAACATATTATGGAGGTGGTTCGATTTTGAACCACCTTTTTTATTTAAAATGATTTTACCTTTTTGAATAATTCCCAAAGAACTATACCTGCACTTACGGAAATATTAAAGGAGTGTTTGGTTCCGTATTGTGGAATTTCAATCGCATAATTACTTTCATCTACAACTTCTTGTTGAACACCTTTTACTTCGTTTCCAAATACTACTGCATATTTTTGATTAGACTCAAGTATAAATTCCTGAAGCATAATTGCTTTTTCTGTTTGTTCAATTGATAAAATAATATACCCATCATCTTTTAATTTCCTTATTATATTTATTGTATTTTTTGAATATTCCCAATCTACTGAGTCGGTAGCTCCAAGAGCAGTTTTATGAATATCTTTATGTGGAGGTTTTGCGGTAATACCACATAAATAAATCTTCTCAATTAAAAATGCATCTGAGGTTCTAAATACACTACCTATGTTATTTAAGCTCCTGATATTATCTAAAATTACAACGATTGGAGTTTTTTCCGAACTTTTGAATTCTTCGATACTTATCCTGTTTAATTCACTGTTCTTAAGTTTTCGCATTTTTATTCAAGTTAATTTGTATCCGAAAAATTGGTTAAATGTATAAAAAATCGATATTTTCGTGATATTAATTTTCAATATAAATCATTTATATTATGAATATCCACGAATATCAGGCAAAAAGTATATTAAAAGAATTTGGGGTAGCAGTTCCGGAAGGAGTTGTTATTGATAACCCTGAAAAAGCAATTGATGCAGCAAAACAAATCCAGAAAAAAACCGGAATGGATACATGGGCAGTGAAAGCCCAAATTCATGCAGGCGGGCGTGGAAAAGGAGGAGGGGTTAAAATTGCTAAATCTCTGGATGATGTGAAACAATATGCTTCTGATATTATTGGAATGCAACTGGTTACACACCAAACGGGACCTGAAGGAAAAAGAGTTAATAAGATTTTAATAGAGCAAGGAATATATTATCCGGGGGAAAGCGAAATTCAGGAATTTTACATGAGTGTTTTATTAAACAGGGCAACCGGAAGAAACATCATTATGTATTCTACTGAAGGAGGAATGGACATTGAAACTGTAGCCGAACAAACTCCTCATTTAATTTTTAAGGAAGAAATCGATCCAAGAGTAGGTATTCAGGCTTATCAGGCAAGAAATATTGCATTTAATCTGGGATTAGCAGGTAAAGCATTTAAAGAAATGGTAAAATTTGTTATGGCTTTGTATGCTGCATACGAAAAAAGTGACTCTTCCTTATTCGAAATTAATCCTGTATTTAAAACTTCTGATGATAGAATTTTTGCTGCCGATGCAAAAGTAAATATTGATGATAATGCATTATATCGGCATCCTGATTATGAGGCAATGAGAGACATCTCTGAAGAAGACCCAGCGGAATTGGAAGCAGGAAAATATAATCTAAACTTTGTTAAGTTAGATGGTAATGTTGGATGTATGGTAAACGGTGCGGGTTTAGCAATGGCTACCATGGATATTATAAAATTAGCCGGAGGCGATCCGGCAAACTTCCTGGATGTTGGAGGTAGTGCAAATGCCCAAACAGTTGAAGCAGGATTTAGGATAATATTAAAAGATCCGAATGTAAAAGCAATTTTAATAAATATTTTTGGAGGTATTGTTCGTTGCGATCGTGTAGCACAAGGAGTTGTTGATGCTTATAAGACTATTGGAACCATCAATGTTCCGGTTATTGTTAGATTACAGGGAACTAATGCAGAGGAAGGCAAGAAACTAATTGATGAATCAGGATTAAAAGTTTATTCTGCAATAACACTTCAGGAAGCAGCTGATTTAGTAAAAGAATTGGTTTAATAGAAAATAGAATATTGTAAAAGATGTTTACCAATCGGCAGACATCTTTTTATTTTATATTTTTATTGAGAATCAACCCTACGTATGAGCCTCCATCTTTATTATTTCCTATATTTATCGTTGCTTTGTGAGCATCAATTATTAATTTAACCAGATGAAGGCCTAATCCAACTTTTTTGTCTATATGATCTTGTCCAAGTCCAAATGGCTGGAAGATATTCTCAAGAGCTTCTTTAGAAAATCCTTTACCGGAATCTTTAATTAAAACAGTAACCAGATTATCATCATCGCTAATGCTTACATTGATTTTACCACCATTATCGGAATAAATAATGGCATTTTCAATCAATTGGTCAAAAGTCTCTTTTATTAACTCGGTGTCTGCTGTTATAATATCAGCATTAAAGGTTGATTCACATTGAATTTCCAGGTTCTTTTCATCAAGTTGCTCAGTAAAATCATTACACGTATCTTTTAAGATGGAGTAAACTCCAATTTTTTCTAATTTTAAGGGATATGATTTTGTTCTTAAAGAAGAAATAAGCAATGCAACACGACTAAACCTCTCTAGCCTGTCTGCCGATAAGTCAATTATATCTATATAATGTAATAGGTCCGGATTGAGTTTTTGCTTTAAGATCTGTGTAAACCCTTTTATTCCATTTAAGGGTGTCCTTAATTCGTGGCTTAGTATTTTTAGGAATTCGATTTTTGCATCATCTAGTAATGTTAATTCATCATAAGCAACTCGAAGCTCTTCAGTTTTTAATGCGACTTGTTCCTCAAGCCATTTATTTACATTTTTTAATTTTTCCTGACTAAACTTCAAAATTAAATGAGTCTCAACTCTGGCCAGTAATTCATGCGAATCAAACGGTTTGGTAATGTAATCCTGGCCTCCGGACTCAAAACCTTTAATAATACTTTCTTTGTCGGTTTTGGCAGTGAGAAATATTATCGGGATTCCATTAAATTCCTTTTTTGCCTTTAGTTTTTGGCACACTTCAAATCCATCAATCTCTGGCATCATAACATCCAGAAGAATCAGATCAAAAGGTTTGTTTTCTATCCAGTCAATAGCTTGGTATCCATCAGTAGCAAACTCAATACTATAACCCTGTTGTACTAAAATATTGCTTAAAACCTGCAGATTTTTAGGATTGTCGTCAACAATTAAGATTTCTGCATTTTTCAAATCAATTTGTGGTCTCATAATTTCTCAGTTTTTTTATCAAATGCTCATAGCTTTTTAGAAGTTTAAGCATAATATCAATATCGTAAGTGGCTGCCGATTTCTTTAAAGATTCGGCATAATCCAAAAGAATCTTATTATCTGAATAATTTGCAAACTCAATTAACTCTTCACTAAATGATTGAATTTCATGAACAGGTTTCCTTTTTTCGAATTTAACCCACTTTTTGTGGAATTTTGTTTCCAATGATTCAATGGTTTTAGGTAATAGTTTTATGGCTTTTTTCGTAAGATGTAGTTCCTTTTCGTTAGAATCGTATTTCTTATGAGGTAAATATTCAGTAAGCAATGGGATTAATTTGGTAGTTAGTACAGGTTTAGGCAAAAATCCGTTAAATTTTGCTAACTTTTGCTTCATGCCATCATCAAATAGCACAGATGCGGAAGTTGCTACAACAGGTATGTCTTTATAATTTATGTTTTTTCGAATTTCTTCGAGTAAGGCAAATCCATTCATTATGGGCATCCTGATATCTGTAATAATTAGATCTGGTTTAACTTTCTCTATAAATAATAAAGCTATTTCTCCATTTTCAGCTGCATGTACTTTAAGGTCCAATTGTCTTAGTGCTTCGGCTAAAAAACGTCTGTTATTCTCAATATCATCCACCACAAGAACTGTAGATGGAGAAAACTCTATATTTTGAATGCTATAATGGAAATTATTTTCTACTTCCAAAGTTTTATTTGACACCTGAACATTTGGAAGGTAAATAGTGAAGGTACTTCCTTTATTTGGTATACTATTAACAGATATAGTCCCTTTCATTAATTTGATAAGGTTATTGGTTATTGCTAAGCCAAGGCCAGTACCTCCGAATTTTCGTGTAGTTTGACCACTTTCCTGGGCGAATGACTTAAAAATCCTGCTTTGATTTTCTTTTGAAATTCCAATGCCGGAATCTTCAACTGAGATTGTAAGATTAGCAAGATTTTTACCCTTTTTTAAAATTACTTGAGATGTTTTTACGGTTACTTTTATAAAACCTTTATTAGTGAATTTTATGGAATTGTTTATTATATTAATAAGTGATTGACGTAAGCGTAGATCGTCGACATAAATATTCTGCGGGACATTTTTATTTATCTTAATTACAAATTCCAATCCCTTATTTTGTGCTTTTAAAGAAAAGATGTGATATAAATCATTAAAAAAACTCTTGGTCTCAATAAAATCGTAATTTAATTCCAGCTTGCCTGCTTCTACTTTAGATAAATCTAGAATATCGTTTATAATTGACAATAATGTGTTTCCACTGGAATGTAAGGCACGTAAATATCCTTTTTGTTGCTCATCTTTAACCAAGGTTAATAGTAATTCGGTAAATCCAAGAACAGCATTCATTGGAGTTCGAATTTCATGACTCATATTTGCCAAAAATCTTGTTTTTGCTTTTGTAGCAGATTCCGCAGCTTCTTTGGCAAGTATAAGTTCTTGTTCAATTTTCTTTCGTTCTGTTATATCTTCCTTAACTGCTACAAATGAAATTATTTCGTTCTGATCATTTACTATTGGCGAAATGGAGGCATACTCCCAATATATCTCGCCATTTTTCTTCTTGTTTTTAAACTCTCCTGTCCATTTTTTCCCGTTTAAGATAGTATTCCACAGTTCTTCATAATATGATTTTGAAAAATGTTCTGTCTTAAGGATTCTTGGATTCTTTCCAATAGCTTCACTTTTTTTATACCCGGAGATTTTAGTGAAAGAACTATTAGCATATATAATTTCTCCATCGAGGTTTGTAATTACAACCGATGCAGGACTTTGTTCAATTGCTTGCGAAAGTTTTTTAAGTTCTTCTTCATATTTCTTACGTGTAGAGATATCAACCAAAATTCCTCTTAAACCCTCGATTTTTTCATTTCTAATTATCAGAGAGGAGTAAATTAAAATAGGTTTTTTAGTTCCTTTTTTTGTAATAAGATTGTATTCATCCGGACTTGAATTCCTGCCTTTTAATTTTTGTTGAATATTATGTTGAAGTATTTCCCTTTCTGTTGGATCAACTGCCTGATAAATGCTTATTCCTTTTTTTAGGTCTTTTGTGTTATAACCTGTTAATTTATAACCGTATTTATTTGTATAAGTTATTTTACCCTGAAGATCGGTTTCGAAAATAGCTTGCGGTAGAAGTTCAGCTATATCTCTAAATTTTTGTTCACTTTGTTCAAGTTCATGAGTTCTTTCTTTTACTTTTTGCTCGAGATTTTCGTTCAAATTTCGAATTTGTTCTTCAGCTTTCTTTCTTTCCGTAATATTTCTTACGATAGCCTGTATAAAAACTTCATTATCAATATCAATTTTATTTAGACTTACTTCTGCATCAAACAGTTCACCGTCTAACTTTTTATGTATCCATTCAAAAACTTGTGGTTTGCCTTTTAATGCTGCATTTATTTTCTTTAGGGCGCTTTCCGTGGAATTTGAATTGTCGGCTTGTTTTTCAGGGGAAAACTGAACCGGAGATTTATTGATAATTTGACTTTTTTTACATCTGAATATTTCAAGTGTTTTTTTATTACAATCGATAAATTTATCATCTTTCATGATGAAAATTGCATCATTGGCAGCTTCAAACAAAGCTTTGAACCTTTGTTCGCTTTTTAAAAGCGCTTTCTGAGTTCTTTTTCGTTGTGTAATATCAACAACGGTTCCTTCATAATAAAGTATTTTATTATTTTCATTATAAATTGTACGTGTACTTTCCGAAACGTAAATAATAGATTTGTCTTTGTTTATCCAGGCAGACTCAAGATCAACAGTTTTACCTGTTTTTTTAATGATCTCATTAAATTTTTGCCTGGGATACTCTTGATTGAAATGTGATTCATTGATATTGATTTTCAATAACTCTTCGGCTGATTTATATCCAAGCATTTCTGCCAAAGTATTATTGGCCATCAGAATCTCTCCATTTGGATTAATTCGGTAAAAACCTACCACAGAATTTTCAAATATATTTCTGAATTCTTGTTCACTTTTCTCAAGTTTTTTATTAGCAATTATTTGTTCTGTTACATCCTGGACCGTTCCAAGGGACCTGACAGGCTTTCCTTTACTGTTATAAAATGTTTTACATCTTTCGTTTATATATCTTAACTTTCCATTACTTGTAATAAGACGATGCGTAATATTATAAGGAGTTTTTGTCTTTAACGAATGCGCATAAGAACTACTTACCAATTCTCTGTCTTCCGGGTGGACTCTACTAAGAAATAAGTTATAACTTCCCCGATATTTTTTATGATCTAAATCTAAGATATTATAAACTTCCTTGGACCAGGATAAATCGTTATTGACAATATCCAATTCCCAGCTTCCAATTCTGGCTACACTTTGGGCTTCACGTAATTGTTCCTCACTTTTTTGTAATGCCTTTTCTGATTTTCGTTTTTTTAACACCTTAACTAACTCGCTGGTTATGAGCTGTATTTGTATAATGTCATTATTAGTGTAATCCGTATGTTTATTTCCTACGCCAAATATATACTTGATTTTATTTTCTTCTACTACGGGTATACTCATAAATCTTTTAAGAGGAGTATGTCCTTTTGGTAGTCCTTTTTGGTTTGGAGATTTAGCAAAATCGTTGTAAATAAGCGGTTTTTTTGTTCGAATGCAGTCAACCCAGTTTCCTGCAATATTAATAGGATAGTGTGTATTATAAGAAGCATCGCAATTTCTTAAAGCTTCTTTGTTCCAGGCAGTTAATATAATTGTATTTTGATCATCTGCAACCTTATGGAAAAATCCTATACTACTGCCAGTAATATCAACTGCCGTATCAAGAACATAATTGAATAACTCCTGATCATCTAAGTCGGGAGCTAATAAAAACAGCTTTAATAATCTTTTGCTGTTTTCATAATCCTTTTGTATTAAGTAGCTACTTCTCCTATTTTCAGTTAGATCGTTTAAAATTGCAAGGATTGTATAGTTATTTGTATCTAAAAATAGAGAAGCATTTATTTTAACAGGAATATTTAGTTGATCTTTTGAAACAACCACTAAATCAGATGAAACAATTTTTCTCAGGATAAGATTTGTTAGGAGTTTTTCTGCAATTCGATGATATCCAAGAGGAAGTATATCATTTAAATTTATATTTGTTATTTCATTGATATCATATTCCAGTAAAGAGCAAGCTGCCTGATTTGCGCTTATGAAATTACCCGGGTTACCTTTTTTATCAATACTAAAAATGAGTAAGGGATCAGTGGTATTTTCAAAAATAAATCGTGTATAATCCTTTTCAAGATTATCTATAGAGTTAACTTCTTTTTTCTCTTGTGAGTTTAAAAGATCAATAAGCTGCTTCTTTGTTAATTTGTTAAGATCCATAACTTTTGCTGCAAAATGCCCAGTCAAACAACAAGTTATGAAATTTAAAATAAAAAACAAAGTTGAATTTATTAAAACAAATATTATGCAAAAAAGGACTGCCCTTTACTTTTTGGACAAGCTCTTTTTTATTCATTCTTAAGAGATTCGGCAGGATTAGTTGTAGCTGCACGATACGATTGAATACTTACGGTTAAAAATGCGATTCCTAACGATAGAAGTGTAGCAAAAGTGAAAATCCACCATGCTAATCCTTCAGTATAGGCAAAATTCTTTAACCATCTTTTCATTAATAAATAAGCAATGGGCCAGGCAAGTATATTTGAGAACAGAACTAACTTCAGAAAATTCTTTGAAAGTTTAAAAACAATTGAGTTAATAGAAGCACCAAAAACTTTCCGTATACCTATTTCCTTATATTTTTGTTCTGCCATATAAGCTGAGAGTCCAAATAATCCCAGTAAAGCAATAATAACGGCAAGAATAGAAAAGTATAAATACATTTGTCCAAGCTTGGTTTCTTGCTTATAATAATTACCTATTTCTTCATCTAAAAAGAAATAATCAAATGGTCTTGAATTATCTATTTCTTGCCATTTTTTTTCTAATCTATTCATAGTTTCAGGAATTAAATCTTTTTGGATTTTTATACTTAGGTAACTTAGGTTGTTTTTTACAGGTAAGATCATAACCGGTTCAATGGACTGTCTTAATGATTGGAAATGAAAATCTTTTACGATTCCAACTACTTTATATTCGGTTGAGTCAGGTGCCCAAACCATTGTGTTTAATACTTTATCTAATCCTGAGAGTTTGGCAGCAGCCTGATTCATTACAACACTTTTTTCATCGGTACTAAATTCCCTGGAAAATCCCCGCCCTTCAATAAAATTCATTTTATACAGATCAAAAAAATCATAATCTACTTCAATATAACTCATAAGCAGAGTTTCATTGTCAGCCATACCTTCAAACCGATAAGCATTACCACTAAATGAGTTTCCGAAATAATTCTGTGACGCAGAAGTGCTTATAATTCCTGGAATAGTTTCGACTTCAGATTTAATGGTATTTATTTTGTCTTTTAATGATTTTAATCGTAACGGTACAATTATGACAGATTCCTTATCGAATCCCAATTTTTTATTTTGGATATAGGAGAGCTGTTTATAAACAGTTATGGTACTTATAATTAAGATAACAGAAATAGCAAATTGAGTTATAACCAAAATATTTCGGAAAGATGTCCCGCTTTTTCCTTGAGTTAGTTCGCCCTTTAATACTTTGGTTGGTTTAAAACTTGACAAATAAAAGGCTGGATAAACACCGGAAAATGTACCAACAGTTAAACTAATAATAAGAAATAGACCTAATACACTAAAATTATTATAAATACCGAATAACTCCCTGTTCATAATTTGTCCGAAATAAGGTAAAAGAAATTCAGTAAATAATATTGCAAATAAGAATGAGAGAACCGAATAAATAAGAGATTCTCCAATAAACTGAAATATTAACGATCGTCGTTTAGAACCAACAACTTTTCTGATACCCACTTCTTGGGCTCTTTTAGCAGATCTTGCCGTTGATAAGTTCATAAAATTTATAGAAGCAATAACTAAAATAAATATACTAACGGCAATAAAAATATAAACATAAGTAACATCACCTTGAGGTTGAATTTCATGTTCAAAATCAGAGTAAAGATGAATATTGGTAATATTTTGCAAATTTGTTGATAAACTAAATCCGTAATCTTCAAAAGATTGTCCTGCTTTTTCTAAAACTACTTTATTTATTAAATCCTCAAGTTCGGTTTTGTTTTTTGAACCACTGGTTTTTAGATATGTATAGTAATTAATATTTCCAATCCAACTATCCATCCATTTTGCCATTTCACCCTGATAAAGAGTTATAAATGAAAGAATTCCATCAAATGTAAAATGGGAATTTGCAGGGGGATCTTCGATAATTCCTGTAATTTCGTAATCTTTGTTATTGTTAACAGTGAGAATTTCTCCTATGGCATTCTTATTCGGGAAATATTTCTTGGCCGTTGATTCGGTAAGAACAATAGTATATGGCCTGGTTAACATTTCCTTAGGGTTGCCCTGAATTATTTTAAAATCAAAGGTTTCAAAAAAACTTGAATCAGCAGTGATAAGGTTTTTTTCATAGAATTTTGATTCGTTTTGTGAAATTAAAATTGAGTTCCACGATCTGTGAATTCTTGTGTATGAGATAAACTCAGGATACCTTCTGTTAATTTCAGGTCCCAGAGGCGTTTGACTTAAAGCAAATGTTTGTTGTTTACCTCCTATGTTAATATTTGTTATAACACGATAGATATTTTGGTTTTGCTTATGAAATTTATCATAACTTAACTCGTGCAAAACAAAGATTAGAATCAACATAGCAGCTGTTAATCCTGCTGTTAATCCAAGTAAATTAATGATTGAATACCATCTCTGTTTTATAAAATTCCGGAAAGTAATAACAATATAATTTCTAAACATCTTTTATATTTTATTTTAGGACGTATTATTATTCATATAAGTTACAATCTTTGGAATAGTTTGTTTTAAATATAAGTAAAAAAAAAGACTGCCCGAAAAGTTTTCGACAGCCCTTTTTCTTTGTTCCTATATGAGTTTTTTAAAATATCTTATTCTTCTTATTAATAAACTGACTTTTTAGGTGACAGCCTTTTTTATATTTTTCTTACCATTTAACAGGTTTTCTTCGAATAGGCATTGTCATACAGCGGGCACCACCACCACCACGAGGTAATTCAGAGCCTTCTAATGTAATTACATATTTTTTATAAGCTTTTGGATCAACCTTTTCATTAATAATATCATTGGCTTTTAATACTTCGAATCCGTTTTTATTCATTTCCTCAATAGTGTAAACATTACGACCGTAACCTATTACTTTTCCCGGACCAACAGCAAAAAAGTTTGCACCGCTGTGCCACTGTTCTCTTTCCTGCACCCATGGATCTTTATTTCCACCGCATAAAACAGGTTTTAAATCCATACCAAGATCTTTTAATGATTTTAAAAGGTTTTCCTCTTCTTTTATTGAGGTTACTTTTCCATTCTCAATTGTAATGTGAATGGTTTCATATCTATTGGTTTGCATGATAAGTGGTTCGTAAACCATACAAGTATCTACATCCAAAAATGTAAAAACCATATCAAGGTGAATAAATGATTCAGGCTTAAAAGGTAGTTCCTGAATTAAAATATGTCGATTCTTTTCTTTTTGAGCCAATAAACGTTCTAGTATAAAGTCAATACCTTGAGATGTAGTTCTTGTACCTGTTCCAATACATAAAATATCATCACGAGCTACCAATACATCACCACCTTCAATAGCTGTTTCTTTTGTATAGTTTGAACTATTTAAAGGATTTACCGTTTTTGTTACAAAGTTTTCGTGATAATCGAAGATGGCCTCCATAATTAATGACTCTCTTTCTCGAACATCACTTGCCATGCGTCCAATTAGCACATCATCAAGTACAGACATAGCTGCATCGCGAGTATAAAAGAAATTATGTAATGGACGAAGTGAATATCTTTCTTTACTCAGGTATTTGGTTAATGTATCTTTTTTCTGAATAACACCTTCGATTAATTGACGTGCAAGTTCTTTATTATCTAATGAGTTAAGATATCCATTCAAAAAGCACTTTTGTTCATATTGACATATTTTACTTAAAAGATTTTCTTTAACTTTTTCATTAGTTAAAATATCTGATAAAAGATCTTTTACCTGAAAAGTTTTAGTTAGTTTGCTTAATACACCACTTAACTGAGCATACTCTTGCTGAGCGACCTTAAGGTTTAATATATCACTATATAAAGCTCTTTCAGCATTCTTTGGAGTCATGTTTTCAACCTCACTACCAGGTGTATGAAGGATAACTCCTTCCAATTCTCCAATTTCTGAACGTACCTGTATATTCATTTTTCCAGCCATTTCTGTAAAGTTTAAAGAAAATATTCAAAGAGCGTGTAAAATTATGAATGTTATTGAAATAATTACATAAATAAGATGTGAATAATATCTTAAATGTTATTAAGCATCTAAAGGATGATCGTAATTAAGAAAGGAATAAGAATTGTAAGTACTATTCCGCTAAAAACAGATATAATGGCATATTCAGCACCTATGTATTTTGTTATCACCGGAAGGCAAGTATCCATAGATGTTGCCCCGCCGGATGAAATTGGAGCTAGTTTTCCAAAATATTTGGCAAAAATTGGTGTAAACAGTAAAGTTATTATTTCGCGAATGATATTAGAAAGTAAAGCAATTACACCAAGCTGTTCTCCTGATATTTCGGAAATTAATACACTTGAGAGGCTATAATATCCAAATCCTGAACCTATGGCAATTGAATCGATTAATGATAAATTATTTTGTAATAAAGTAAATATAGCTACACCAATATATGTGCCTATTATTACCGAAAGTGGAACAAGAACGATTTTTAGGTTGAAAGATTTTATTATTTCTATTGATTTTTTATTGCTTCCTATTCCTATTCCAACTAAAAACATTAAGATATATAAAGCATATAAACTATAGTCATTTTCCAGTAAAAAACCTGGCATTAAACTAAAAATTCCAGCTAGTAATCCTCCCGCGAAAAACGATAATATTATAAAGCTACCTTTCATCCTTTTTAAAAAAAACAATGTATGTAATCCAAGAAACTAATACGCTTCCTAATACTGCAAAAACTGTTATGAGAATAGCTTGAATGCCTATCTGATCAAGGTTTTTAAGGATTTTTTCATTTGTACCTACTGATAATCCTAAAAGAAATAATAAAAGATAAATAGCCCAGTTAGAAAGCTTATCAGTAGTTTTTAGAAATTTCTTTTGATTATGAAATAACCATCCAATTAAAATTCCCGTTGTCATTATTACAAGTACTGTTATCATTTGGAAACAGATGATTTAAAAGATAAAATATGCCATGTAACTGCAATTGCAATCAACAAAAGTAATATTTTAATTAATAAATTTTCTATAAAAAATACCGTTGATACCAGAATTGCAATCCAAAGTAACGAAATAGAAAATATTTTAGCTCTTTTAGATATGGTCTTGTGGTGTATATAATTTGTAAGGTATTTGCCCAGGTATTTGTTATTAATTAACCAATTATATAACCTTCGGGAGCTTTTCATAAAAAGAGCAGCCGATAATAATAGAAAAGGTGTAGTTGGTAATAGTGGAATGAAAATCCCAATAATTCCAAGTAACAGTGAGATTAAACCAAAAAACGCCAGTAAGTATTTAACAATTGGATTGGATGGTTGTTTAATTGATCGTTCCACGGATTACCTGTTTTCCTTAAAACCAATTCTGTTATGCGTACCATCACAAAATGGTTGAGTAGATGAACTTCCACATCTGCACAATGCTACATTATTTGCCTTTGCCAATTCAACCCCATTGATATCCTTTAATATAAAATTACCTGATACAATAATAGGCCCTTCATTCATAATTTGAATTTTTGTTGGAGTTTCTTCTTTGGTTTTTATATCAGTTGCCTCCTTTTGGGGTTCTTCCTTTTGATTATTTTCTGATTTTGAATTTTGACTATAGGTTAAAGCATTTGTCGGGCATTGATTTACAATATCAATGATTTCGTCAGTGGTGCCTTTATCCATCCTAATCCATGGTCGTCTGCCAGGATCAAAAACTGCTCTTAATTTTGAATAACAAATTGTTGAATGCACACATTTGGAAGGTTTCCAATGCACGGTTATTTCACCATTACTATAATCTCTATCGTTCTTTTCCATGGAAGCAAATTTTATTCGAAAATAATTAACTATTTGCTAATTACAATAAAATAGGAGCTAATGTTTAATTATTTATTCAGGTAATAATCTAATTTACCAAGTAGTTTATCAGTTTTTATAGGTTTTGCAATAAAATCAGTACAGCCAAATTCAATAGCCTTTTGTTGATCGGAAGGCATGGCATAAGCAGTGAAAGCTATAATCGGGATTTCATTATTGAAGCGTCTTATTTCACGAGTAGCTTCTAATCCATTCATTTTAGGCATTTTTATATCCAACAGGATCAAATCAATCTCAGTACCTTCCAAGCATTTGTTAACTGCTTCCTTTCCATTCTTTACATGAATTAAATTCACATTTGTTTTTTGTAAGAGCAGACTTAACATTTTAATATTACTTTCTTCATCTTCTCCAACAAGAATGGTTTTATTTTCCCATTTGTACGATTTGTTTGCAGTTTCAACCTGTTTGTATCTTGTGTTAGATTTAACATAAGGCAATGTGAAATAGAAAGTTGATCCAATTCCAAGTTCAGATTCAATCCATATTTCACCTCCTAATTCATTAATCAGGTTTTTAGAAATGGCTAATCCTAGACCGGCACCACGATATAATTTAGTATTCTTTTCGGAATCGATTTTTCTAAATTGTTGGAAAACCTCTTTTTGTTCTTTTTGATTTAAGCCAATTCCTGTATCCTGAACATAAAACTTAATATAACCTTTGTGTTCATAAGGTTCAATCTGATATCCTAATTTAATAAATCCTTGATCAGTAAATTTAATAGCATTGCCTATTAAATTGTTCATAATTTGCCGAAAGCGATAAGGGTCGGTAACTATTGAAAGGTTTTCATCAGCATTTTCAATTTCAGCAATTAGCTCAACATTCTTATTTTCTTTCAAATGGGTTTCGCTAAACGATTCATAAATTTCTATAAATGTTTGGTTTATAAAACAATCTTGCTTAAAGATACGTAATTGGCCCGCCTCAATTCTTGCAATGTCAATGATATCATCAATTAAATGAAGTAATGAATTGCAATTGCTATTTAAATGTGTTACAAGCTCCTTTCGCTGTTCATTTCCAATTTCAGGATCTGCTATAAGTTCGGAAAAACCAATTATCGCATTCATTGGAGTACGAATTTCATGCGACATATTAGCTAAAAAAGAAGATTTTAATCGATCTGATTCTTCCGCTCTTTCTTTTGCAAATTTTAACTGTGCTGTTCTCTTCTCAACGATTTTTTCTAACTCTGATTTATGTTTGTCAAGTTGTTGGTTCTGTTCTTGTATTTGCCTCGTTTGTTCGTTCGCTAAATCCCGCTGTGCTTCAATTTCCTCTTTTTGTTTAATAATTTCTTCTTCTGCTTCTTTTAATTTGGTAATATCTGAGTCAATAGCAACCAACTTGTATATTTCACCATCCTCATCTAAAATAGGAGTAAGTGTAGTACGCATCCACATAGACCTTTTTGTTTTTCCTACACCTCTGGAATTATATCTGATGGTTTTTTTAGTGTTTATTACCTCGTTTATAATTTCTTTAATATCAGGATTTGTACTTGCAGATATTAGCGAAAGTCCTTTTTCTTCGATAAATTCAGGAAGAGAGTAACCATAAATCCTTGTAAAACCTTCGTTTACCCATTCTATATCTCCATTTGCATCAGCAATTACAATTGCATTATCAGTTTTTTGGGCTGAAATATATAGTTTTTCTAATTCTTTATTTTTTATTTCAAGTTGTTTTGACTGTTCTTCGATTTCTCTTTTTTGTTGATTGATTTTAGCATTTTTTTCCTCTAAGTCTCTATTTATAAGCTTTAAATGTTCAGTCTGAACCACATTTTCTTCTATCTGCTGCTCAATTTCGTGGGTCCTGTCAACCAATCTTTTTTCCATTTCGGAGTAAAGAATGGCATTTTTTAATGATATTGAAATTTGTTTCATGACAAACTCCAATTCTTCACTAACCTCGGATAAAAAAACATTATCTCTGTCACTTTCCAGGTAAAGCATTCCAATGCGTTTTTGCTTGTAACTAAGAGGATAACAAAGCAAAGATTTTACTTTCTTTTTCGAGATATAATTGTCAGCCGGTTTGAGCTCATTGTTTTTTTGTTTATTAAAAAAGAGATATTTATTTGTTGTAATTACGTGCTGAACAATCTCATGTGAGAGATCTTTAGAATTTTCATAAGCCATGGAATCAACAATGATTGGTTCATGAATTATATTGTTTTGAATTGCCCTTATTTTTAATTCACCACTTTCATTTATTAACAAAATGGCTTTAGTTGCTCCTAATACATTTGTTGAAAAATTTAATATCTTTGAAAATAAACTTTCTTTAAATATTTCATCGGAGAGATCATGTGTGGATTTAAGTGCGATCTTATAATCAAAGCTGCTAATCTTTGATTTAACATCAGAGGTTTTGACTTGGTTTTTCATTTATTTTAGGCCAATTCTTAAAAACTTTACAATGTATAAAGGCTGTAGCAACATTGCTAAAAAAATGATAGTTTTTTATTAACAAAACCTTAACATAACAAATATAGAACCAAACTCAATTTTTAAAACAACAATTTTAAATTTGGATCGTATTAATTTAGTTATCGTATTTTAATGAACAAATATATTTTAATAGTAGCATTTCTATTTACTTTTTTAGGATTCTCTCGGGCACAAGAAGATCCTGAAAATGATACACTTTTTGTAACGCGTACTGTGGTAATTGATGGAGATACTATTCCGAACGTGGTAATAGATGAAGTTGTTGTATTCCCACGCATGGTTTTTAAAACCAAAAGACAATCAAGAAAATACAGGAAGTTAATTCGCGATGTTAAAAGAGCTTATCCATATGCCGTATATGCAAAAGAAATGCTGGATGAGATGGAAAATGAATTTCAAAACCTTGAAACAGAAAAGGAAAAAAAGAAATATATAAAATCTGTAGAGAAGAAGTTAATGGGTGAGTTTGGAGATGAATTGAAAAAACTTACAATAACTCAGGGTAGAATATTATTGAAATTAATTGACCGAGAAACGGGTAATACTTCATATGAATTACTTAAATATTTAAGAGGTTCAGTATCAGCAGTATTTTGGCAAACTATTGCAAGAATTTTTGGATCGGATTTGAAATCGGAGTACGACCCTTTAGGCGATGATTATTTGATTGAACGAGTTGTTCGAATGATCGAAACTGGTCAAATTAAACTTGACCCAACTATAATTAGGAGATTAGGAATGTCTTAAATATAGATGCAGGTTTGTCTGCATCTATACTTATTGTTATTTAAATTAGTTCTAAAATGGTTTTTACAACGATATTCGCTCCATCACCAATCTGGGCGATATTAGCATCCAGCATATAACAAGGAGTTGTAACTATTTTGTTTTTTTTATCAATTACAACTTCTCCATGAGTTGTTTCCACATGAGTTGCACCCAATTTTTTTACGGCATCTGCAGTACCTTTATCCTGGCCAATGGTAAGTTCAACTTTTCCTAATAACTTAGCTATTATTACGGGAGCAATACATAAAGCACCAACAGGTTTTTTTTGGTCAATCATTGCCCTAATGGCTTTTTCTACATCAAGATTTACCTTACAATCTGCTCCGTCAAAAGCAAATGAACTTAAGTTTTTTGCAGCACCAAATCCACCAGGGAGGATTAAAGCATCAAAATCGGATGCACTGAAAGAAGCTAGATCATTGATTTTACCACGAGCAATGCGCGCGGATTCAATCAATACATTTCTTTTCTCCGGCATTTCTTCTCCTGTAATATGATTTACTACATGATGCTGTTCAATATTCGGAGCAAATATTTCGTAAGTAGCACCATTTTTTACAATTGAATATAAAGTAAGGGTAGCTTCATGGATTTCAGCACCATCAAATACACCATTTCCTGATAATAAAACTGCAATTTTTTTCATGATATTTTAATTTTTATGGATTTTAGAAATAATAAATCGAATAGTTTTATGTAAATATAATTTTAATTTACTTTGATTTCAACATAGTCAATTTATGAAAAGAACCTTTGTTGCCATAAGGATCAATATATCAAAACAAACCGCAGAGTTTTTTAATGATATCAAATTTCAATTGAAGGATGAAAAAATTAATTGGGTGGATCCGTGGAATATACATTTAACACTTTTTTTCCTGGGAGATACAGAAGAAAAACTAATACCTGAAATATCAGAAGAACTTAAGCTGAAATTAAAAGGGGTAGAATCATTTAAACTTAAATGTAAAAAACTGGGATTGTTTAAGAATATTAATAATCCACGAGTACTGTGGTTTGGATTGGAAAAAAAACAAGCATTACTGGAACTGAAGCAAAAAGTTGATAATGTTATTAAATCATTTGGTTATGAAAGTGAAAACAAGAAGTTTGTGCCTCATCTAACCCTGGGAAGAATTAAATTTCTAAGAAATAGAAAATTTTTAGAATCATTAGTTGAAAAGTATAAAGATCAAATGATACAGGAATTTAAAGTAAATGAAATAATATTTTATGAGAGTAAATTAACTCAAAAACGACCAGTTTATAGTGTTTTAAATAAAATTATGTTGGATTAAATATGCTTACCTTTTATTATTTTCAGAATAGTGTAGATCATAATTTTGAAATCAACATAAACAGACATATTTTCAATATATAATATATCATACTGCAATCTGTCAATCATTTGCTCTACATTTTCTGCGTAACCATATTTTACCTGTCCCCATGAAGTAATTCCGGGTTTTACTTTTTGCAAGTGTAAATAATGCGGAGCTTTTTCAACTATCTGATCAATGTAGAATTTCCGTTCAGGACGCGGACCAACAAGGGACATATCACCTTTTAGGACATTGTAAAAATTTGGTAGTTCGTCAAGCTTTGATTTACGCATGAATCGTCCAAAAGATGTAATTCTTTTATCATCTTTAGAAGAAAGCATGGGGCCATTCTTTTCCGCATCAACGTTCATCGATCTAAATTTATATAAAGTAAAGGGCTTTCCAAATTGCCCAATTCGTTCATGACAATAAAGTACAGGCCCTTTGGAATTTAATTTTATTCCAACTGCTAAAAAAAATATAATTGGAGAAAAAACAATTAATGCAAATAAGGACACCATTATGTCAATTAACTGTTTAGTTTGTTGTTGCCATATAGGCATTAAATTATGCGATATCTGAATTAACGGAGTAGCATAAATATGAGCCATTTTTACCTTTCCGGTGAGTATATCGTACATACTCGCAATGACTTTTATTACTACATTTTTATCATCCAAGAGATTAATTATTTTTTCAATTTCTTTATGCTCTGTGGATTCCAATGCAATGATAACCTCCTCAATCTTATAATCATCGATTATGGATCGTAGTTCGTTTAATGCTCCTATTTTAGACAGATGTTTCTCGAGTAAATACTTTTCTTTTTCAAATATGCTTATAAATCCAATAAACTTGTTCCCAACTGATTTCGGTTGATTCTCAATTTTTTTGTATATATCAATTGCTTTTCCATTACCACCTATTATTATGGTATTAAATCCAATTTTCCTACTATGGATTTTATAATTTGTTACTGAAGTTAATATAACACGAGGAATATAAGTTAACGAAAACTGTATTAGGAACAGAACACCAAACAGGTCATAATACTGCTTGTAATAAACTATTTGATCATCCAGAATTGACGTAAAGAATATAACAATAGTGCCTATTAATATTGTAAAAAAAGTTTGTGCAAGTTCTTTTAATCTTGATTTCCGATAAATATCTTTATAATAACCACTTAGATAATATAAAAAGACCCAAAAAATAGGAACTATTATTATTCCTAAAATAAGTTTGCTATTAAAATCAATAGGAATTTTATGTCCAAATTTAACAGTATCGATATAAACCTTACGGTACACATAAAATGATGACCAACTAATAATTGCTGTAAAAAAGTCGAAAATCAGGTATTTAAGGGTGTGTAATCGTTTATTCATTCAATATTGACTTGGCAAAAAGAGTATTAATAAGAACGTAAAAGAAATAATTTTGTTGCTAAATAAAAATTAATTAGAGGAGTATCCCTACTGTCTAACTAAAATGGTTGAGACGTTTGAATAAGTTTTTCTTTTATTTCATGACTTAACTGAATAAGCTTAAGTATTGTAGGAGATTCAGTTAAGTTTTGCATATCAAGATTCTGACATGAATTGATAAAATTATGCATTTCTATATGAAAAGCTTCTTCCTTCGGAATAGTAAATTCCCTTCTCCTTATTTGACCTTCTATAAATCGAAGTTTATTAGCATAATGTTTATTAAAATTAATATAAACTACTCGGTCGTTTTCGTGGAAATATAAGTAGCTGTCATTTTCTGTTGCTATGCTACTAAATTTAATATTTACAATAGCGCCATTGTCATATTCCAATCGGATATGTACTAAGCTAACATGATTATTGTCAATGGGAAGGGCAAGTGTTGAGAATTTCTTAACGCCCGAATGTATATTTTTATATGCGAAATATAAATTATTAAGAATTTCGGAAAAATAATCATCAAATCTCATCAATTTCGGAAAACTCTTATTAATTTCAATTAGTTTTGCTGTTGTTAAATAATCTCTTACTTCGATATATTCGGGTGTAAACATTTTAGTAAGCTTTAGCTGCACTTTAGCACGCGCCTCAAAAGCAACTTTATATAAATGCTTTACATCTTCAAAATTCAGTTCGGAAACATCTTCAATAAATAGATGGCAGGATTGTTTTAGAGCGTTTAGAGCAAAATCATAGTTCGGTTTTAATGAATTGGCAAAGTAAACAGCATCAGTTTGTTGAAATAGGTCACTAGCCGACTTGAATAGTTTGACATTATAATTAGAACTAATAGGAAGAGTATCTTCAGAATGTGAAAACATCCCATATAGATTTTTATATAAAGCTTGACGAATAGTTTTGAAATGTTCTTCCTGATTTAAACTATTTATTCCAATTAGCCCTATTTTCATGATATTAGTATTATTTATACAAACTTAGCTTTTTTAGAAAATTACCAAATAGTTAACTATACCAATTTATTAACCAATTTATGTTGATAAGATTAAAAACTCAAATTTTAAACTATTTTTTAGTTGGAATATAGTTAATATCTTGACTTTTAAAGATACGTCAATAAGTAATTAATTCAATAAAGATTCCAGCTTTGTTAATTGCGATTTGTTCTGTTATATTTGCGTGAGTTACTATAAAAATGATATGGGAATTAAATGATTGATTCATACAGACATAAAGGACTTAGAAAGAAGTTGGCTGATACAATTACAAATAAGGGTATTAAAGATCAAAAAGTTATAGATGCAATAGGTAAAGTGACAAGACATCATTTCATGGATAGTGGTTTTGTAGAATTTGCATATCGTGATCAGGCATTTCCCATTGGGGCAGGACAAACAATATCTCAACCCTATACAGTAGCTTTTCAAACAGAACTTTTGCAGGTTGAAAAGCACCATAAAATACTGGAGGTGGGAACAGGTTCCGGGTATCAGTGTGCTATATTATTGGAGCTTGGAGCAAAAGTACATACCATAGAAAGACAACGGGAACTTTTTCTTAAGTCAAGAGCTTTATTAACAGAAATGGGCTACAAACCATACTTTTACTATGGCGATGGATACAAAGGACTACCAAAAAATGCTCCATTTGATAAAATATTGATTACTGCCGGAGCTCCGGAGATACCGGTTGAATTATTAAAACAACTTAAAATTGGTGGAAGAATGGTAGTGCCTGTGGGAGGATCAAGCGGACAGGTTATGATGGCGATTGATAGAATTGCTGAAAACGAATATAACGAATCTGAACATGGACACTTCTCTTTTGTTCCTATGTTAAAAGGTAAACAATAAGCTATATATACTATGACTAAAATAAAAATCTTTGTATTTAATCCTTTTCAGGAAAACACATTTTTACTTTACGATGAAACGAATGAATGCGTTATAATTGATGCTGGTTGTAACGATGAAAACGAGTTTAAGCAAGTTGATGATTTTATTAAAGAAAATAATCTTCAGTTAAAATATGTGATTAACACACATTGCCATATAGATCATATTATGGGGAATGCTTATTTAGTAAATAAGTATAATGTTCCGTCTGTTGCAAATAAAGAAGATATGCCATTACTGGAACGTTCAAATGATATGGCAATAGCTTTTGGTTTTAATGTTCAGGAACCTCCAAAACCACAACGTTTTGTAGAAGAAAATGAAGAAATTAGATTTGGAAATACTGTTTTAAAAGTAAAGCATGTTCCTGGTCATTCGCCGGGAAGCATAGCACTTTATAATGAAAAGAATAAATTTGTAATTGTAGGTGATGTATTATTTTCCGGCGGAATTGGAAGAACAGATCTTCCGGGTGGAGATTATGATACGTTGATTTCAAGTATTAATCAAAAGTTATTCACGTTGGATGGTGAAGTGATCGTTTATCCCGGGCATGGTGAAAGTACAACAATAGAACGTGAAAAAACAACCAATCCATTCTTTAATTGATTGAATTTAAGTGCTGAACACCGACGAAGGATAGTTGTTTTAAAACATATTTCGTCGGTTAAATTACATGATAATTTTAATGGTTATTGATCATTCTTATTTTTAATTTTGAACAAGAATAAATTATACAAATAAATCTTTTATAACATTAAATACATCAAAAATATGGCTCTAGATAATTTTATTCAACGTCATAATGGTCCCAGAGATCATGAAATCAGTAAAATGGTTGAGAAAATCGGCGTTTCAAGTTTAGATGAATTAATTGATAAAACAGTTCCTCCTGCGATTAGGCTGAAAGAACCAATGGCAGTTGGAAAAGCTATGAGTGAATATGAGTATTCTAACAAATTAAGAAGAATTGCTGCAAAAAATAAGTTGTACAAATCTTTCATTGGTTTAGGTTACTATGATACTATTACTCCGGCAGTTATCCAACGTAATATTTTAGAAAATCCAAGTTGGTATACCTCTTACACTCCTTATCAAGCAGAGATCTCTCAAGGAAGATTAGAAGCCTTGTTAAACTTCCAAACTGTTATTTCGGATCTAACAGGTATGCAATTAGCTAATGCATCTTTGTTAGATGAATCAACAGCAGCATCGGAAGCAATGATTATGCTTTATAATGCACGTCCGAGAAAACAAGCAAAGGCAGGAGCTAATGTTTTCTTTATTGATGAAAACATGTTCCCTCAAAATATTGATGTAATTGAAGCTCGTGCAGTTCCTCTTGGAATTGAAGTTGTTAAAGGAAGCTTCAAATCTGTTGAGCTAAATGATAAAATATTTGGAGCAATTGTTCAGTATCCAGCTGTCGACGGAAAGGTTGAAGATTATAAAGAATTTGTTGAAAAAGCTCATGCTAATGAAACGGCAGTTGCAGTTGCTGCAGATATAATGAGTTTGGTTCTATTAACTCCTCCGGGAGAATGGGGAGCTGATGTTGTTGTTGGTTCAACACAACGATTTGGCATACCTATGGGGTATGGTGGGCCACACGCTGGCTATTTTGCTACTTCCGAGAAATATAAAAGAAATATTCCCGGGAGAATTATTGGTGTTTCAAAAGACGCACAAAATAAGTTAGCTCTTCGTATGGCTCTTCAAACTCGTGAACAACATATTAAACGTGAACGCGCCACTTCAAATATTTGTACTGCACAAGCTTTATTAGCTACCATGGCAGGTATGTACGCGGTGTATCATGGTGCCGAAGGTTTAAAGCGCATAGCTTTGCATATACACTATATGGCGGTAACTCTTAATGAAAAGTTACAGGCCCTTGGATTTGAACAAGAGAATAAAGACTTCTTCGATACATTAAAAGTTAAGCTTGGAAATGTAAAATTGGCTGATATACAAAAGCTAGCTTTACAGAGGGAGATCAATCTAAATTATATTGATGATAATACAATTGGAATCAGTACGGACGAAACTACATTATTGACTGACTTAAATGATGTAATTGAAGTTTTTGCGCAGGCGGCAGAAAAAAAGGCAGATGTTGCGTGCCATATTAATGAAAAAATTGGTTTAAACAGTAAATTTAAGCGTACATCAGAATTCCTAACACTTGAAATCTTCAGTAGATATCGTTCTGAAACTGAAATGATGCGTTATATTAAGAAGTTGGAGAGAAAAGATTTTTCATTAACGCATTCGATGATTTCATTAGGTTCTTGTACCATGAAGTTAAATGCAGCAAATGAGATGTTTGCAATGAGTTGGCCCGAATTTGGAGGATTACACCCATTTGTTCCTGCAGATCAGGCGGAAGGATATCATCAGCTATTTAAAGAATTAGAGGAAGACTTAAAAGTTATCACAGGATTTGATGCTATTTCATTCCAACCTAATTCCGGTGCTGCAGGTGAGTATACCGGTTTAATGGTTATTCGTGAATATCATATTGAGAATGGACAGGAGCATAGAGATGTTGCGTTAATACCTTCTTCAGCACACGGAACAAATCCGGCAAGTGCTGTTATGGCCGGAATGAAAGTTGTTGTGGTAGAGTGTGATGAAAATGGTAACATTGATATTGAAGATTTAAAAAAGAAAGCAGAAGAGCATAAAGAAAACTTAGCAGCCTGGATGGTAACTTACCCATCAACTCATGGAGTTTTTGAAAGCCAAATCCGAGAAATGAACCAAATAGTTCATGATAATGGCGGTTTGGTTTATATGGATGGTGCAAATATGAATGCTCAGCTGGGATTAACAAATCCGGCAAGTATTGGAGCTGATGTTTGCCACTTGAACCTACATAAAACATTTGCTATACCTCATGGTGGAGGTGGACCAGGTGTTGGACCAATTGGTGTTAATGAAAAATTATTACCATACTTACCTTCTCACCCGGTTGTAAAAACTGGCGGAGAAAAAGCAATAAAAGCAGTTTCTGCAGCTCCTTGGGGAAGTGCTCATGTCCTTACCATTTCACATGCTTTTATTAAAATGATGGGTGGAGAAGGATTAACAAGCGTTGGTAAAATAGCAATCCTTAATGCTAACTATTTAGCAGCTTCATTAAAAGGGTATTATGATATCCTTTATACAGGAGAAACAGGGTATGTAGCGCATGAAATGATTGTTGAATGCCGTAATTTTAAACCAATGGCAAATATAACAGAAGCTGATATTGCCAAGCGATTAATGGATTATGGATTCCATGCTCCAACATTATCATTCCCTGTTCATGGAACACTAATGGTTGAACCAACCGAAAGTGAATCATTACAGGAATTAGATCGTTTTATCGAATCTATGATAGCTATTTATAATGAAATTATTGAGGTTAAAGATGGAAAAGTTGATGCTGAGAATAATGTAGTAAGAAATGCCCCTCATACACAGGATGTAGTTGTTGCTAATGATTGGGATCGCCCATATGAAAGAGAAAAAGCCGCATTCCCATTAAATTGGATTCGTGAGAATAAATTCTGGCCTACAGTAAGCAGAATAGATGATGGCTTTGGTGATAGAAACTTGATTTGTTCTTGTGCTCCGATCGAGGAATATAGAGAGGGAAAGTTTTCCTTTGAAAATTTAAAATAAATTTGATAAAAGACCCGGATTTTAATCCGGGTCTTTGTTTGTTAAAACCTATATATCAGGGATAACCTAGCTGAGGAATTTGATAAACCATAGCTGAAACCTGAAACGTCTTTCTCTGTTAGATATTCATCCCAGAAATTTTTTCCTTTTTCTGTCCCGGTTTTATAGCTTATGGATGGAAGAAGTTCTGCACCAAGAATAAAATGGTCGTTTATTTTGTAATTTAAACCTACTACGAAATTGAAGCCTGGCTCATAAATTGAACGTTCAGAGATTTGATCATGATTATCAATAGTTTTATCGTCGTAATCATACTCTGAGCTATTATAGGTAAAAGATAAGTCTGCACCATACCTGAATTCAAGGTTGTCGGAAATGTTGGTTCTAAATTCATGACCCACTTGTATACTAAAGCCAAACCCTTTACTTTCAGTTTCTAAACTATCAGTTATTTCAATTTTATTGCTTCCGTTTAAAAGTAAAGTATTAAAACGCCACATTGATTTATTTGTACCCGTTTTATAAGTTAGCCCAAAATTATCAAGGTTAGAAAATAACAAACCAACTTCTTTTTGTTTTACCTGGGCATTTAAGAAAAGAGGAAGGGTTAATGATAAAGTAATAATTAGTAATTTTTTCATTTTAATAAATTTTAATTAATAATAAGGATAATTATCGGAGGAAGCATCAACTTATATGCCGAAAAAGCTTATAAATCCAGCATTACATGTTATTAGATGTTAAAAGAAATTAATAAAAGTATATTCAGAAGAAAAATCTAAGAAACTTATATACTAAATCTTTTTGTTATTTAAGTTGAATAACCCTAATATAGATATGAAAGCCCATATTCCTTCTAATATTATAAACGGTACATACTTGAGTAAAATAGAGGCGTAACAAGCAGTTGCAGCTCCTACGAAGTTGAGTAAAATGTAAAGTAGGCTTTTATTAGTAACAACATTAACCAGGTTAAGAAAAAAAGCTATTAAGATTAAGGATACTCCAACAAATCCAATCAGGTCAATTGTATTCATAAATATACATTTAAAGCTAAATTAGTATTAATTTGCAATATTAATATTATAAACTTTTACACGGGACTTATTTTGGGTTAGATTATAAATGTTCTTAAAAATTTAAACCAGGTATATTTTTATTATTTTTAATTCCTGATATAATTGCCAACTTTATTAATCAAAACCTTAGAAGAAAGTGAAATCACATCTTATTTTAATAACAATTATTCTCGGATTAAGCCTTAATTTAAAGGCAAAAGAACCTAAATTAATTGAAGTTTTATTGATTAAAAATAACAACGATACTATACTTGTAAAGTCTAAAGCTAAATACCAAGAAGAATATAGTTTTAATAGTTTTGGATACTATAATGAGGATGGGAGCCGTGGAAGAGCTGATGCTAGTGAATATAAATTGATAATTATAAGTGATAAAAGACTAGAGTCAGTTAAATTAAAATCAACGGTTAAGAAAGGTTGTGATAAGCAAGTATTTCTAGAAAGAATTATTGATGGGCCAATGATCATGTACATTTTTCATTATGTAAAAGAAATGGTTTATACATCGAAATGTATTGATGAAGTTTATATTAGAAAATCTGATGAAGAATGTGCTTATCCTATCTATAAGGAATTATGTGAACATGAAAGAGCTAATCTTACAATGATTAAACAGCCAAGTAACAGTGAAGATATGTTAAGACTTTTTTCAGATGTTCCTGAAATTATCGAAGGAATAAAGTCTGGATACTATATTAGGTCAGATTTTGAAGAAATGATCTTAAAATATAATGAATATATGAAAGGTAAAGAAATCTAATTATAATATCAATCTTCTATACTTAATATTACTCCAACGGTAGGGATTGTTTCAATTTTAATTCTCGGTTCGGCTTGCAGGTATTTACGAATTTTCGATATAAATACATCAAGGCTTCTACCAATGAAATAATCAGTTTCGCCCCATACCTGGATCATCAAATCTTCACGCTTTACTATATTATTTTTTGATTTAGCAAGAATTAATAAAATTTTGGTTTCTTTTGATGTAAGCCTTTTAGATTCTTTATCAATTTTCAGTTCCTGGTTTTCGGAATCAAATTTAATTTTTCCAAGCTCAAACACATTCGTTACTTCTTCTTTTGGTTTATTGTTAACTCTTTTTAAAATAGATTGGATTCGAAATAAAAGTTCATCTTCATCGAAAGGTTTTGTAATATAATCATCAATTCCGATTTGAAAACCGCGCATTTTGTCTTCCTTCATCGATCGTGCCGTTAAAAATATAATTGGGATGGATTTATTTTGGTTCCTGATTTTTTCTGCAAGAGTAAAGCCATCCATAAATGGCATCATAACATC
The DNA here is from genome assembly GCA_028282785.1 of Bacteroidales bacterium. GTDB lineage: Bacteria > Bacteroidota > Bacteroidia > Bacteroidales > UBA12077 > UBA12077. The sequence goes on from JANQHE010000027.1 coordinate 59,945, forward strand.
CAGTATACAAAAATCAAAATCATAAGAATGAAATCCTTTTAAACCGGATTTTCCATCGCGATATAACTTTACATCAAATCCATTGGCTTCAAGAAATTCTAATAATAGAAACCCTAGGTTTGTGTCGTCTTCAGCCAGTAATATTTTAAGTTTATTATTGCTCATTTTTATTGTTTACTGCAATAAGGTAATTTAATAATAAATTTAGATCCTTCGCCAGGAGTACTTTGAACACTAATTTCTCCATTAATTGATTCAATAATAGTTTTTACGGTTGATAATCCTATACCAAATCCTTTGACATTATGCACGTCACCTGTTGGTACACGAAAGTACTTTTCAAATATCTGATTGATATATTCTTTTTTTATTCCAATTCCATTATCTTCAACCTCAATTATGACGGAATTGTTTTTATCGAAAGAACGAATGATAATTTTAGGTTCCTTTTCACAATACTTAATGGCATTATCAATTAAGTTTGAGATAACAGTCTGAAAATCATCCTTATTAGCGCTTGTTGTGCATTTTTGAGATAATTGTTCATAGATTATCTCGCCTTTTAATTCCTGTATTTGAACTTTGTATGAATCAACTGTACATTTAATAAAATTACAGATATCAATTGTTTCACATTGATTTCCTACGCCATTTTCAATTCTGGCGATATCTAATAATCCTTCAACCCGGTTTTTAAGTTTACTATGCTCTACCTTTATAATACCTGAATAATGTTTAAGCTTTTTATCTTGAGATATTGTTTTGTTTTTTGATAACATGCTGTTGGCCAGAGCTATATTTGTTAATGGTGTTTTAAATTCGTGTGTAATGTTATTAATGAAGTCCCTGGTGCTTTTATAAAGTGCTTGCTCCCGCTTAAAGAATTTTAGAATAAAAAGAAATGAAAAAGCAATTAATGCTATTAGAATTATAGATGTTATAAACATAATACTTATTTGAGCGGCAATAAACTCTCTTTTTCTAGGAAATATGATCTTTAATTCAATGGCATTTTGTAAAAGAACGCTTTCGAGATTATTAGAAAAATAGGATTTTTTACAAACATTAAAATCGCTATCGGTTCTTGTATCAACAATATCGAATTCATAATCCGTTTTTATATGATAATAGTTTAACGCGCATCTTACGATTGAATCAACCCGTTCCCATTCAACCTGATCATACATACTTTTATAGCAGGAAGATGTGCCGGCTTTTACAATGCAGTTAGCTACCTCTTTGCAAAGAGATTCGTCCTCGGCTATATCTTTTACGATTTGTTTCATAGCGAATTTAACGCTACGGCTAAACTGCTTTTCCTGCATATTGGCGGCTTTAACAATCCATGTAATTTGAATTACTATTAAAGCAACTAAGCTTACAAAAGTAAGAGTTATTAATAATATTTGAGGTTTTCGATTTTTCATCATACAAATTTAACCAGAATATAAATCATTCATTTGAATTTTAACATCGTATTAACATGAATTAACTTTACAATAACCCCGTTAAAATTAATGTATTCATATATTTGATTAGAATTTACAAACAAAAATTAACAGTTATGAAAAAATTTCTAGTAGTACTATCCAGTATAGCTTTTATTGCGGTTATTTCTTTGGCTACAGTTAATGCTCAGGAACCGGAAAAGAAAGCTGAAAAAGCTAAAACCGAGAAGTGTTCGAGCGAAAAATCAAAGAAATGCCCAAGTACTTGCGAAAAGAAAGCAAAAACTGCAGAAGCTAAGGCAGCTGAAGAAAAGAAAAAAGAAGAAAAGAAAAGGTAGTTTTTTTCATGTATTGATTATGAGAGTTGATCTTGTTGAGGTCAACTCTTTTTTGTTATGGTCAAATGAAACTCTTCTTTTGGATCCGGAACTCCCAGTTCATTATAAAACTGTACTCTATCAATTATCTCTCCAATTATTAATAACAGTATTGAAAGAATTAATTCTTGGTAGAGTAAAACTCCAAAAGCAATACATGGAAGTAATATTCTTAAAACCGGCAAAATAAGATTTGTATTTGATGAAATAAAAGCTCTAAAAATATAAATAGTTAGCCTGAAAGTAAGGATAAATGCAAGTAAATAAATAGAATTAACTAAAATCAGATAAATGGTTATTCCAATAAAAACCGATTGTGCCGAGTGTATTTTTATTGGCCAGCGCCATGTTGCCAAACTATAAAGCATATCAATTGATATAAGTAAAATTACACCTAAGAAAACAACAATTACATTGGGTATATCAATTAAAAAGAAATCCATTAATACACCTACAAAAAACAAGGCAAAGCTTAAAATTTCTTTACTTAACCAGGAACTTTTTTGATTTAATACAGAACGCCAAACTCTGAATTTCTTGCCAAGATGGAACATACTTAATAAAGCTGATACTGCTCCGAGTCCGAGATAAAATAATTTGTTATTAGGTTGAAATAATTCGGTTCTGTTCGAAGCGTATAAACTTACAAGAATAGCAGACAATAAAGTGAAAATAACCAGGGGCCATTCTTTTATAGCTGATATCTTCTCATATTTCTTAGTTTCTTTTTTATGGTATTGCTGATTTTCAAATATATCTAAATCAATTTCAGGCCCTGAATTATTTCTTCGTTTGTTAATTTTAATATTTGACCCTACTTCAACAGGAACAGGCGTTGAGGCTTTTGACTCTTCAGATGTAAATACGGTATTGGAAAAATCTAAAGCGCCAACCGGACAAAGATCGGCACATGCTGGCTTTAGCTCTTCTTCAATTCTATGGTTACAAAATGTACATTTTTCAACTATTCCTGATTTGGGATTATATTTTGGAGCATCATAAGGACAGGCCCAGGTACAATATTTACATCCGATACATTTTTCCGGATAATGAATTACAGCGCCCGTTTTTTTATCTCGGGAATAAGCAAGTGCAGGGCAGTTCTTCATGCATGGTGCATCATCACAATGATTACAAGCTATGGAAAGATAAAACAATGGTAAATCAGGAAAATGATGATCCTGGGATTTGTGAACATTTCTCCATTGTTCGGGAGATTGAAAGCCATTTTCATTAATACATGCAATAACGCAAGCATGACATCCAACACATTTATTCTGATCAAAAATGAAAATGTTTTTGTTCATTAATTTTTAATTTTCTCGTAATCAACCATATTATCATGAAATGCTGTTCCATGTCCCATATCCGTCTCGCGGCCTTTTGATAATATATTGGGACAAGCTCCTTCTTCGTGCCAGTAACCATTCACAATAACAATATTTCCCGGACGAAGGCTTGCATCAATTTTAACCTTTATGTTGAGTTCTCCTCGATCGTTAAAAACGCGGATAAAATCATCTTCTTTGATCCCCTTCTTTTCGGCATCTCCTAAATTAATAGTTGCAAAAGGTTCAGGATCTACAAGTTTTATGCTTTCCAGGTTACCAAACTGTGAATGTATCCGGTTTTTAGTATTAGGCGACATTAAATTGAACGGATAATTTTCTACGGTATCTTTCCGTTCAGCTGTTTTTTCATAGCTTGGTAAAGGGTTCACTCTCCATTTTTCCTGAGCAGTTTCCGAATATAACTCAATTTTACAGGAAGGTGTAGTAAACTTGAAATCAGAAAATGCGATTTCTTGCAGAACAGGAGTTAAAACAGGGCCTTCTTTTAATTTTTCGATTGAAATTTCGGGCCATGGCTTAATTTGTTCACTTAACCAATTCTCAATTGATTCATCGGAAGGAGAAGGAATATTCTTTTCAATTTCAGAATCTGAAAAACCCATTTTTTTTGCAAGCAAATAATAAATCTCCGTTTCAGGTTTTACTTCGCCAATCGGATCAATTACCTTTTGACGTAATTGAACATATGGATTCCAATATGATGAAATAATATCGCTTTGTTCGAACATGGTTTTAGCGGGTAGTACGATGTCTGCTTCACGTGCTGTATCGGTCATGAACTGCTCAACCACTACACTATAATCTAATTTTTGAAAAGCTTCTTTAATTTTATTGCTATCCGGATTTTGTGATAATGGATTTCCACGTTCTACCCAGGCCATTTTTAGTTCAGGTTTATTCATTCTGAGCATATCCTCACCTAAACGAGCCGTAGCAATTTCTCGACGAAAAATACCGTCAGGTTTTTCAGGAGGAAAATAACTTAACGGTTCTTTTATTTTGCTAAAAATATCACCCTGTAAATCGGCGTAATGCCAACAAGCACCTGGTTTTCCAATATTTCCAGTAATAATGGAAAGTACAAGTAAACACCTCGTCGTCTGTCCTCCATTTGTATATCGCTGCATTCCGTAACCAGGAATTAAAGTCATTGGTTTAACTGTACCAACCAGGTTAGCCAATTTATTAATAAATTCGATAGAAACACCACATTCTTTGCTTGCTTCGTTTATGTTTATTTTAAGAACGGATTCCTTGAATTGATCAAATCCTAAAACATACTTATTAATGAAATCACGATCTATTAAATCTTTTTCGATCAATATTTTTGCAAGCGCAAGCGCAAGAATTCCATCAGTACCAGGAACTGGCTGAACAAGTAAGTTGGCTCTTTCTGAGGAATCTGTTCTTCTTGGATCAATAAAAACCAATTTAGCACCTTTTTGTTGTGCTTTTTCTATTGGGATCATTTGCTGAATATTTGATTCTGCAGGATTTTTACCCCAAACCAATATAAGTTTAGCATTTTTGAGATCCCAAGGGACATTATGTTTATTTTCTCCTAAAGTTAGTCGTGTTGCTTCCAAGCCGGCTGGCCAACATAAATTGCCATAAACAGTAGTTGCGCCTCCAAACATTTTCCAAAAATTAGTACTAACCGAATTTAGCAGGCCAGACATACCACTGGCATAGTAGAACAGAATACTTTGAGGACCATATTTTTGTTTATGGTGATTTAATTTTTCAGATATCTCATTTAGTGCATTTTCCCAGGATATTTGTTTAAATTTTCCATTGATCTTTCTTAATGGATACAGAATTCTTCTTGGAGAGTTTACGCGTTCAACATAGCTTAATCCTTTTAAACAGATTCCTTCGGGTGTTGCTTTATTTAAAGGTTGAGGGTCGATGTTTATAACTTTCCCATCTTCGGTCCAAACCTTAAAGGAGCAAGTACTGTAACAATTTCGTGGACAAGCTGTGTTGTGTACCTTTTTCATTAATTACTTCTTTCTATTGCATCCTCAATGGCAAGTCCAAATATATCTTTTGGATCAAAACCCGCAGCTTCTATTTGTTTAGGTACAATACTTGCAGCACTCATGCCCGGAATAGTATTTACCTCAAGAAAATAAAGCTGATTTTTAACATATATATAATCAACCCTTACAATTCCGTTTAATTGAAAAATATCATAGATCTGTGAAGATAAGTTTTGGATTTCCTTTGTCAGTTCGGTTGAAATTCTTGCCGGTGTAATTTCATCAGCCATTCCATCCGTATATTTGGCTTCATAGTCAAAGAATTCATTTTTGCTGATTATCTCTGTGGGAGGGAAGATAAATGATTTTTCATTTGTTTTAAAAACACCACAAGCTAATTCCATCCCATCCAGGAATTCTTCAATAATAACTTCATTGTCTTCTTTAAAGGCTTCTTCAATTGCTTCGTATAATTTTTCTTTTTCTTTAACTTTTGTTACACCAAAACTTGAACCACTGCAATTTGGCTTTACAAAGCAAGGTAAACCTGTTATTTCGAAAATTTTATTCGCATCAATAGTGTCGCCCTTATTAACTACAAAATATTTAGCGATTGGAATGTTAAAGGGTTTCAGGTAGTTTTTGCTAAATATCTTATTAAAAGTAATTGCAGATGCTAATATGTTAGCAGTTGTATATGGGATGTGAAGTGTATCAAAATACCCTTGTAGTTTGCCATCTTCACCAGGTGTACCATGGATTAAAATTAAGGCACAATCAAACTTGGTTTTCTGATTATTTAAATTAAAACTAAAATCGTCTTTATTTACAATAAGATCATTTATAGTTTCGTCTTTAGCAACCCATTCGGTTCCTTTTACCACTACAGTGAAAACGTTATATTTTTCTTTATCTATCCATTTTGAAACTTGTTCGGCACTATTAATGGATACAACATATTCTGAAGAATCACCTCCTGCTACAATTGCAATGTTTTTTTTCATTATAAAAGTCTAATTAATTATTATCAAAAATAAGATTTATAGCTGATAATGCGATAAGAAGTAAACGAAAATATAGATTACTCTGAATATTAGTAAACAAAAAAGGAGCCTTTACAAGCTGATTTCGGTTTATTATGAAATTTAGCTGCAAAAATATATTAATTAAACCATCCGAATTTAAAACTTACAAAAGCTCCAAAATCGGAAAAATCATTGTCGTTATAATCAATAAATTTATCCACATCAAATGTAAATCGATAATTAGCACCAACTCCAACACGCAAGAATTTAGCAACGTTAAATTCAGCTTCTAAACTTGGTGTCAGAACAAAGATGAAGTCGTCTTCAACCCATTCATTAAGGAAATCATCGTAAAGTTCCAGATCACCTTTACCTAACATTACATTCGTATTGAAGTGGATAATTCTTTTAGGCATAAAGATATACCCTAACCAAATACCTTTATGATTAAAATCTATTGTTGATTCAAAATAATTTGTGTTATCTGATTTTATATCATTTTCAATATTAAGATTGTAGAAACCCAATATAAAATGGTCATTAAAAATACCTGCAACGTTTACACCTGTCATGTAAGCAACTTCACCATCGACCGTAGTAATGTCGGTTAATGACCCAACATAACCTCTTATTTTAGAAGGTTTTTCAAAAAATGTTTCAATATTATCAATTTCTTCTTCGTCTTGAGCGAATAAATATCCTGTAGAAGTAATAAGAAGTATTAGTATAAATATCTTTTTCATATTTCAAATTTTTGTAATTTCTATTTTAGCATAACAAATAGTTTGCCAAAATCATAAATTATAAAAACAAAAGAAATAAGTGTTTGATTTGTAAAAGAATATAAAATAAAATTGCTACACCCGGCGATGTAGCAATTTAAAATGGTTGTGTTTAATTCTCGGTAGGAGCTTTAATTTTACTCCAATTTTCCCCCCTTTTAATTCTGGTAACCTGCATTTCACTAATTGAAAAAAGTTTTGCAATAACGTTTTGTTTAATACCTTTTTCCAGCATCCCTTTTAGGATCTCAACATCTTCAGGTTTTAATTTGGAATTTCTGATAATACCTTTATTTTTTATTTTATTGATTTCTTGAAGTCTTGGCATAATCCTGGCGTATGCCTCATCCTTTGTTACCCATTTTAAGTTCTTGAAATGATTGTTTCTTTTATTCCAATCCAAATGAATAGCAATGGTTTGATTTTCATCTTCTTTTGGGACAAAAACCAATGCAACCAACTTGTGAACCAGGAAAGTTTTCTTTTTTCCTTCTGTTTTAAATGTAACTGTATGAAATCCTTTAGTTAATCCTGGTTTTAAGACTTTTCCCTTTACTTTATCGTAGCAATAGCTTTTAACCCTTCCATAATTGCTTATTTCATATTTTTTATCCGCAAAAGGAATTTCTTTCCAAATTTCATCATCCAGTTTTCTGAGTTTTCTATCAGTCATTTTTTAATAATGTTCTGTAATGGTGTTTCTATGCTAAGTTACGGAAGGATAATAGAATAGTTTAAACGTTATGATGAACGTTTTCTTTTTGATGATTAATGTACATTTAATTCATATTAATTTAAGCTGTGTATATATGAACTTCGCTATTTTTAAAGCGAAATAATTGAACTATAACAGGTATTTTATTATCTTTTGGCGCTAAACGGCATATTATGAGTAGAAAAGAGTTGAGTTTTTTGTTGACGGTGTATCTTCAGGAGTTTGAAAAAGAATATATAAATACGGTTAATACCGATGAGAAAGAGGCAATACACGAACTACGGGTTTCAATCAAAAGATTAAGAGCATTGCTTAATTTATTTGAAGAATCCAGGATATGTACTAAAAAAGAACTAAAACCTTTTAAACGGGTAAAATATATTTTCGGAATTTCCGGTAATTTAAGGGAATATCAGATTAAGACCGGATTATTGGAGGTCTATAAAGAAAAACTAAATCAGAATTTTGAGAATTTCAGGAAGAGTATTTTACGTCAATCAGGTCAAGCTAAAGCGGATTATTGGAGTGAAATGAAAAAATTTTCGTTTATCGAGATTTTTAAAAGTGTGGAATATTTAAAAGAAAAAATTGCAAAAAAGAGTAATGATACAATAAATAAGAATATCAAGAAGTTTGTCGATTCAAGGGTAGAACAATCTTATAATTGGCTTGGAAAAGCAAATTTTAGAGATTATCTGCATGAAGTAAGGAAATATTTAAAGCACATAAGATTTACAACAGAACAACTTGAAGTAACATCAAGTAAACTTTTTAAGGGAAAATTCAAATTTAAGAATATTAAAAAAGCTGAAGATATGCTTGGTGAATGGCATGATCTGGATTTGTTCTTAATTGACGTGCAAGAATACAAGGCAAGAAAAACCGGGTATACTGTTGGTGTTTATGATAATTTAATTGAAATTATTAAAGCTGATCTATTAAAAATGGAGATAGAAATGCGTCCTGTTTTATTGGAGTTATTTGAAGCATATCTAAAATTAATAGGTAAGAAAACCAAAATAAATAAAGCCTGGGTTTTTCCAAGAATAGAAAATCACGAAGAACTAATAAAAAAAGAAAACGGATCTATTCAATAACTTTCCTGTTTAACATATCATATTTATCTCCGGATTTAAGGAAATAGAATTCTTTTCTTCCGTTATCTAATTTTATAACTGTGTCTCTTTCTGCTGACCATCTGGTTCTATCATAAATAGCAATGTAATGATCACCAACGACTTCGAAGTTATTTCCTTGCACGATAATCCCGGTATTTTCATCCAAGCCGATTCCTAATAACTCTTTTTTGTTGTTTATTATTTCGAACATATCAAAATGTCTGTTTCGAGCTAACAAGTGCTGATCAATTGCTATATTTTTTATAAGAGATAATCCTTCTTCATGATCTCCCATCATTATAGTGTTTGCTTTTGTATCACCTCTGGCAAGGTATGAACCTTGAATTGTGGCTCCTGCAGACGTTCCGGCAACAACACCTCCCCGGTGTAAAACGCCATAAATTTCTAAATGCGTTAAGGTATTTAAATATGAGTCGGCTAATCGCCATTGTCTGCCACCCTGCAACCATATTCCGGTTGCTGTTTTTAAAGATTCCACAAATTCGGGAGAATTTGCTTCTTCAGGGTTTCGAGTATGCAGAATCGTTATTTTTTTGAAATTATATTTTTCAAACCTGCTAATTAATTTGCTAAAATCAGGATCATTAGATAAGTTTTCTTCACTTCTTGCCGTAGGTATAATAACTATTTCTGCCTGATCACCACCCGCCAGATCTTTAAATATCGGTAAAAAGAAAGTGTCCTTTGCGTTACCTCCAATAATTAATAAGGTCCCGGATTCAGGTCCGGTTGTTTGAGAATAAGATATAATTGTAGTTCCTGTAATTACCAAAAGAGAAACCAAGCCTATTAAGATTCGTTTCATAATGTAAGTTATTTGATGGTTTTGTCAAAAAGTTGACTCTAAAGGTAAAAAATTATTCGAATGATTCGCGACCGGAAAGATACCTTCTCCATTTTTCAATAACCTTAGTCATATCTTCAGGAATTTCCGAATCAAAACGCATAAGTTCTCCTGTTGAAGGATGCGTAAAGCCTAGCGTTTTAGCATGGAGTGCCTGACGGGGTAAGATGTCGAAGCAGTTCTGAACAAATTGCCTGTACTTTGTGAAAGTTGTGCCTTTTAAAATTTGATCACCCCCATACTCAAAATCGTTAAATAACGGATGACCAATATGTTGAAAATGAACCCGGATCTGATGTGTTCTACCGGTTTCTAATTTACACTCAACAAGGGTAATATATCCTAGTTCCTCTAAAACTTTATAATGAGTAACTGCGTGTTTTCCTTGTGATCCGTCAGGAAAAACCTGCATTACTTTCCTGTTTTTTATATTTCTTCCTATATGACCGGTTATAGTGCCCTCTTTCTCTTGAAATGTCCCCCACACTAAAGCATGATACCTACGCTCGGTAGTTTTATCAAAAAATTGTTTTGCAAGTTTATTAAGAGCTTGCTCGGTTTTGGCTAAAACAAGTAACCCGGAAGTATTTTTGTCTATTCTATGAACAAGGCCGGGACGCATATCCCCGCTATTAAAAAGAGGTAAATCTTTAAGGTGATGCATCATTGCATTGACTAATGTTCCTGTATAATGGCCATACGAAGGATGTACAACCATTCCGGGATCTTTATTTACAATAACCAGATCATTATCTTCGTAAACAATGTTTAATGGAATATCTTCGGGGATCAATTCAATTTCGCGAGGAGGGTAGGCCATAACAATGGAAATGACATCATTGGGCTTTACCTTATAATTTGATTTTACAGGTTTTTGATTCACAAGTATATTATCTGCATCAGCAGCACTCTGAATTTTACTTCTGGATGCATTCTCAATTCGGTTAACTAAAAACTTATCTATTCGTAAAGGTTTTTGTCCGGGATCTACCTCAATTCTATAGTGTTCGAATAACTCATTTTCTTCGTTTTCGATGATTTCTTCTTTCATAATTCCTAAGTTAACGAACTACGATAAACTTTTTAGTTGTAAAATTCTGATTCGAATTTGAGAATCGAATGAAATATATACCTGAATTTAAGTTGGAAATATCAATAGTTGATTGATTATAGTATTCGTTTTTATAGACTTTACCGTAGGCATCGAATATGGTGTATGAAATATTTTGCTTTGAATTGTTTAGCTCCACATTTAAATAATCGTTTGCCGGGTTTGGGTAAATTTTAAAATCAATAATTTCACTTATTGGAGATGTTGCTCCGGATGTTACATTTAGGTCTTCTCCAAACAAAGGACGGATCATAATAGTACCTTCAAATTTTGATTTTGCCCAGTTTCCGGTAAAATTATAATACAGTTTGTCGTTATTTATACGATTTACATCAAAACCGACATTGAGCATTTCTGATGTATTGTTTTTTTGCCAACCAATAAAGAAATTTCCATCCAAAGCTATTGCAGTATCTAAAACAAAGGTTGTAAACTTATTTAACTCATCTTCATTTTGTGGTTTCAGGCTTTCAATGGTGTGAATAATATTTCCGGGTTCTCCTGCTGATTCTTTCCAAATATGAAGTCTGAATGTGTTAGTCTGAGTTGCATTATTTAAGACCGGATTAAAAAAGATTTGAACAGCTCTTAATGTATCTTCTTTATACGTGTTAAACTTCATTGCTACCATAGCCCTTTCCGTTCCCTCACCTATTAGTCCATAACCATTCTCTGCAGTTCCATCATCATAGGCATAATAGTTATAAAATTTCTGAAAGAAGCGTACAGTATCGTTCCACCTATATGATTCTTCAACAATGTTAGTTCCAAGATCGAAAAAACTTCTAATCTCAAATAGTGCTGAATCTGTCAAAGGATCGTAAGGGAAAATGTAATCTATATATCTTTTATATGTTTCTTCTGTAAAAGGGGGGATATTATCTCCCGATTCGCCCGTAAATGGATAAATTCCGGTAGCTCCCATTAAATCTTCAATTTCAAATTCGCGATCAACATTCTTTACATCATTGTTTAGATTCCGATATGTAATTGAAATGGAATCTTCCATTTCATAGGCTAAAGCGCGGTTGTAATGAGACCAGGGAATGGCATCGTAATTTTTCAATAACGAAGCCATAGGTTTAGAAAATGCAATATCATTTATAACAGTATCATTAATATTTCTGTCCTTATCTAAAATTATAAAATCTAAATGCCAATGGTCGGAGTTACCAGCCTTACTTTCGATACTTGAACTTGTTGATAAACTGGCATAATTTCTAAATCTAAACTGAAAATTCTCATGTAAAAATTTATTATCATCAACAGGAAGTATAACTTGCTGAAAAACAGTTCTCAAATCAGTTAAAGTGTCACCATTTGTAATTTTTATTGTTGTATCTACGTTACCAAAATATTCTTCGGTTAAAACAGAATCAGTTGCATTAAAAATTGCGTGCCATTTTTTTACCCAAACAGTATCCGAGGCAAGAAATTCCAGTAGTAAAGAATCCTTAGTTTCCGGAGTATCACCCAATCCACCAGGCTGAAAGTAAAAACTTATGTAAATTGTATTATCTCCAGGATAATCAAGATTTATAACATTTGAAGTTAACGTATCTGCTCCAAAAGATGAAGTACTTGCATTAGAATGAATGTTCCCTGTTCCATCGATAGCATCTAAGGTAGCAACTCCAATACTTAATGGATCGCTGGCATAAGTTTGATTTACAAATATGTAGTCATCCAGCCATAAAGAGTCATCTGCATAGCCAATAGATTTTGCAAAATCATCAATAAAGGGTAATTCAATTTTTGATTTTAATGATTTAGTCTTTCTATAAGATTCTATTTTTGGTTTTTTTAGATAAAGAGACTTAATTTTTGGGTTTTGCTGTAAACCGGTTAAAGTTTCCTGAGCTTTTATTGGAATGACAAAAACTAAAAAAAGAGGAATAATATATAAATAATATTTTTTCAATGTAATTACTCGTTAATAATGATAATGGTTGTGTCTATCTCCACTTCAGGGTAAAGTATTGCAGAATCAACGGTTAACCATAAATCAATAGTTGATCCCAATCTGATCATTTTATTTTCTCTGTACGAAGGATATTGGCGCCACACTTTAGCTTCAATACTATCTGTGCCATCAACAATAGATTCATCATAAATAATGGCACCTAAATTCAAAGCTGATCTCAGAATTCTGTTTTTAGCGTTTTCAAGAGTGTACAGATTTAAATCGGGAACTTGGGTTTTCTGGTTACTTAATCCCATTCCTAATACTAAATCAATCTTTGACCCCTTTGGTACTAATGTGCCTTCTTTAATTTCTTCTCCATTATATTTTTGATTCAGTACATTGTTTATGGCTATATCAGGAACATGAATTAACCTGCCTATTTCAAGACCGGCATTTTTTAATACAGCTTCTGCTTGCCTGTGTGAAACGCCAATGATATTTGGCATCTTAACTTTTTCAGGATTTGAAGCATTCATAATTAAGAATATTCTTCTATTCTTTTTTACCTTGAATCCTGGGTTTGGATTTTGCTCAATAACAGTGCCCTTAGGTCTGTTATTATTAAAAACGGAATCAGCTACTTCAATTCGGAGTTTATTCTTTTTAGCTTTCTTGTTTACTTCTTCTAAAGTCATGCCGGTAAAGTCAGGAACTTCCAATGCCTTTCCATGATGTGTATAGAACCTCAAAATCTGAAATGTGAAAAATAAAAGTAATATAACTCCTCCAACAGCAAATCCTAAATGTTTAAAGAATGTTTTGCTTGCTATAAATTTGAATAGGGTCATTATCTGTTGCGCAATTTATATAATATAGTTAACGGTGAGACAAATATAAAATTATGTGAGCACAAACTAAAATTAATTCAAAGCAAAATGAATCTAATGTTCCTTAACAACATTATAAACAGTGTCTCGTTCAACAGGCTTTTTACCGGCAGTTTTTATTAACTCAATAAGTTCTTTGGTTGTCATAGTAGGTTTTTGATCTTTAGCACCTGCCATAGAGTAAATCTTTGTTGAGTCATCAATTGTTCCGTCAATATCGTCAACACCAAAAGATAATGAGATTTGAGATACGTCTTTTCCAAGCATAGGCCAATATGCTTTAATATGATCGAAATTATCCAGAAATATTCTCGAAATAGCAAACATTTTTAGATCTTCAAGAGTGTTTACCTCGCCCAAATAGGAAAGCGGATTATTAGCCATTTTAAATTTTAAAGGAATGAATGTATTAAAGCCATCTGTTTTATCCTGGAGTTCTCTTAATTTATCCAAGTGCTCGATCCTATGCCGATGATTTTCCAAGTGGCCATATAACATAGTTGCATTGGATGGTATACCTACACCATGGGCTGCTTCATGAATCCCAAGCCATTGTTTAGCAGTTGATTTTTCATGACAAACTTTTTTTCTGATTTCAGGCTCAAAAATCTCTGCCCCACCTCCCGGGATACTATCCAATCCATATTCCTTAAGTTTTATTAAACCTTCTTTTAGATCAAGTTTAGCTTTTTTTATCATAAAATCAAGTTCAACGGCAGTAAATGCTTTAATGTGGATATTTGGCAAAATTTCTTTTATTTTTTGCATCATCTCACCGTAATAATGTATATCACGGTTTGGATGAACACCACCAACAATGTGAATCTCTGTAACTTCGGAATTTCTATATGGTTCAACTTTTTCTAAAATATCACTAATAGAATATTCCCAACTACCTTCCTGGTTAATTTTTCTATGGTACGAGCAAAATGTACAATCGTAAATGCAAATATTGGTTGGCTCAATATGAAAGTTCTTATTGAAATATACCTTATTTTGATTTTTTAAATTATTGAGGTAAGATGCCAAAATTCCTAAAACACCTAAATCAAATTTAAAAAGTTCGATCCCTTCATCGATATTTAGTCTTTCCTTATTTTGAATTTTACTTAATATTCCCGTTTGGAACTCAGTTAAGTTTTCTGATGAAATTATATCTTGTATCAAAACGAATATTTTTTAGTGCAAAAATAGAAGAATTTTATTTGATATAAGATGAAAACAAGTAATAAGAGGAGTTTGTTGAGATAAAAACCAGATGTGGAGCATATAAATAAAAAAGTAAGGAATAAAATACTATTCCTTACTTTACTTTTTATTATGAGAGTATTAAATTACTTCTTTGAGTTGAATTCGTCAGATACACTTAATTTCTTTCTTCCTTTTGCTCTACGATTAGCAAGTACTTTTCTTCCATTCACAGATGCCATTCTTTCTCTGAATCCGTGCTTGTTTTTTCTCTTTCTGTTCGAAGGTTGAAATGTTCTTTTCATCTCGAAATATTTTTACAATGTTTTTACTTTTTCTTTTGGAACTGCAAAAGTAATATTTTTTTCTTTCCTGCAAAAAGAATTTTGAAATATTATTGATATCAATTCAGAATTTTATCTTTTGTACAAATTTATAAGTGATAGGCTAGTTGATTATCGGATTGTTGGAATAATAATGATGGGTTATTGGAAAAAGTAAATAGACTGCCTTTCATTAATCCGATATTCCTGTAATCTGAACCTTAGCTAACAGGTATACTCGATTCCGGATATAAATTGTATATAATTTAATCAGAATTAATTTGCTTTGAAACCGGTAAGTAAATCACTTTTTTAGTTTCAAAAAAAGATTCGCTAAAGAATTTGGAGATTTCATAAGTAGTAATTCGAGCTTCAAATTTCTTCAACTCATCCTTTAAATCACCACCTTTCAAATATAAAATTCCATTTTTTAAATCATTAAAAGAATCCTTTTTTACTTTATTTCCTACCCAGTTATAGAACACCGGAAATGCTGTTACAGCACGGCTTATTATAAAATCATACTGTTCTTTAGTCTTTTCTGCTCTTTGCTGTTCGTAGGATGTATTATTTAATTGAATTGAGTTTACAACTCCTTCCACAACTTTTATCTTTTTTCCAATTGAGTCTACCAAATGAAAATTGCAATCAGGAAACATAATAGCGAGTGGAATTCCCGGAAATCCACCACCGGTTCCAACATCAAGAATGCTTGTGCCTTTTTTAAACCGAATTACTTTGGCAATTGCTAAAGAATGAAGTATATGCCTTTCATACAGTTGCTCAATATCTTTACGTGAAATAACATTTATTTTATTATTCCATTCCTCATACAGTGTTTTAAGCAATTGAAATTGCAATATCTGCTTTTCCGTTAAATCGGGAAAGTATTTTTTTACAATTTCCATTTCGAACTTATTTTATATTTGGATTGGAACTTTTTAATATGTTGAAAAGTAATTCTCTTGCTCTAAATAGTTGAGCTTTAACTGTTCCTATTGGAAGATCAAGCTCTGTTGCAATTTCTTCGTAAGAATATTCTTTAAAATATCTTAACTCAACCAAGGTTCTGTATCGGGGCTTTAACTTTTCCACCACATCCCTCATTAATGCCATCCTTTGATTTTTAATCATATCTTCTTCAGGATCAGGGGTGTCTGCCTGTAGAGGTGTGCCAATAGTTTCTTGTTCATCAGTTGTTTGATCAAGAGAAACCACATTTGCTTTCTTTTTTCTTATGAAATCGATACAATTGTTTGTAGCGATTTTAAAAAGCCATGTACTAAAAGCATAGTTTGGAGTGTACTGGGCAATATTTTTAAATGCTTTTCCAAAAGCCTCAATGGTTAAATCCTCCGCATCACTTTTATTATTAACCATTTTAAGAAGCATATAATAAATGGCATCTTTATACCTGTCCAAAAGCTCTGCATAGGCTTTCTCATCACCAGCTATAGCTAGTTTAACAAGTTTATAGTCTTGTTTTGCTTTATCAGATAGGTTTGGATTTATTTCCATTTACGTTTTCTTGTAGTGAAATAATTTGCTAAAATAAATGAAAAACTTAAAAATGGCATTATTAAATCGTAAAGAAGTGACGGAATTAATAAATTCTTTTCTTCTAATCGATTCATAGCTGTCTTATATATTGTAAGTTGTAAAATCATTCTAAAGCCAAAAGCAGCTAATATATAAATATAAAACTGTTTAAAAAAGATTAATGATAATACAAATAAAATATAAAATGTTACTCTGCTTGTATTTTCCAGAAAGAGCCTCCATTTTGTTCCAAACTTATAAAGCTTACCAGTAGTCGTATGTCTTTTCTTTTGTTTAAACCAACTGGAAAAAGTCTTTTCAGCCTCGGATCTTGTAAAAGATTCCTTTGAAATTTCGATTATCGTATTTTTTTTGGTTGCAGCTTCGTTTACAAATAAGTCATCATCACCTGATTCAATATGATTATGACTCGCAAATCCTTTGTGTTTAAAGAATAATGATTTTTTGTATGCCAGGTTTCTGCCAACTCCCATGTACGGTTTTCTAGCTATAGCAAATGTTAAGTATTGTAATGCAATAAATAACGTATCAAATCGAATCAAATTGTTGATAAGTTTTTTTTCTTTTTTATATCCACCATAACCAATGATAAGTTCTTTTTTGTTGGTGAAGTTTTTCTGCATTTTTTCAACCCATTTGTTACTTTCGGCAACACAATCCGCATCAGTCAAAAGAAGTAATTCGTTTTTTGCAGCCTTTATTCCGATAGTTAAAGCAAGTTTTTTGCTATGAAAAAACTTCTCGTCTTGCTTTATGGTTGTTGTTTTTAAATGTTTATATTTTTTTTGAAATCGTTCTAACACAAATTCGGAGTCATCTTCAGAACAGTCATTTACAACAATTACTTCATATTCAGGATAATCCTGGGTTAAAATTGAAGGGAGGTTTTTCTCGAGATTTTCTTCTTCGTTACGTGCACAAATAATAACAGAAACAGGTTCTTTTAGTGATTCTTTCTGTTGTTTATTTCTGTAAAGCAAGATACGGGAATAATAAACCAGGTAAAAATATAATTGAATTAATAAGGTTAGGCCAAATGCTACAAGTATAATATAAATCGGATTTTCTAATACAAAATTAATGTACTCCACTTTAACGGGATTTAGTTTATTAAAAAGCAATTTTATTAAACATTTTTGGGTTAAACAAGAATTGTGTTTCGAATAAATGAATATTTTATTCACATTTTTTATCTTTGCCACGAAATTTAACCCATATGAAGTTTGAAATATTCGCAAAAGAGCCAAAAACAAAGGCAAGGGCAGGGGAGATAACTACTGATCACGGAAAAATACAAACACCAATATTCATGCCTGTTGGCACTGTAGGTAGCGTGAAAGGTGTCAACCAAAAGGATTTAATTGAAGATGTTAGGGCCCAAATTATTTTAGGGAATACATATCATTTGTATTTACGTCCGGGGATGGAGACTATGAAAATGGCCGGAGGTTTGCATCAATTTATAAGTTGGGAACGTCCTATTTTAACTGATAGCGGAGGTTACCAGGTTTTTTCCTTGGCAGAGAACAGGAAACTGAAAGAAGAGGGAGCACATTTCAGATCGCATATTGATGGTTCAAAACATATTTTTACGCCTGAAAATATTGTTGATATCCAAAGAATAATCGGAGCAGATATCATAATGGCTTTCGATGAGTGTACACCTTATCCTTGTGATTATGATTATGCAAAAAAATCCATGCAATTAACACATCGCTGGTTGGAAAGGGGCCTTAAGAGATTTGATGAAACCAAACCTTTATATGGTCACAATCAAACTTTTTTCCCAATTGTTCAGGGAAGTGTGTTTAAGGATCTTCGAATTGAATCTGCCAAAACGATTGCTTCACAAGAACGGGACGGATATGCTATTGGAGGATTATCAGTTGGTGAACCTGTGGAAGATATGTACGATATGATAGAAGTGGTTAACGAAGTTTTACCGGAAGATAAGCCTCGATATCTAATGGGGGTTGGAACACCTGTAAATATTCTTGAAGCTATATCTCGTGGAATAGATATGTTCGATTGTGTTATGCCAACCAGAAATGGCCGAAATGGAATGCTTTTTACTAAGGAAGGTATAATAAACATAAAAAATGTTAAATGGAAGAACGATTTCTCGGCAATTGAAGAAAATGGTGCTTCCTTTGTAGATACTAAATTTTCGAAAGCTTACTTAAGGCATTTGGTAATTTCCGGCGAAATGTTAGGTGCACAAATTGCAAGTTTACATAATTTAAGTTTTTATCTTTGGCTGGTTAATGAAGCAAGGCAAAAAATTGTAGAAGGAACTTTCCATTCATGGAAAAATGAAATGGTTCAAAAATTATCGGTAAGATTATGAGTTTTTTAGGACTTAAAAAGATTGATTTCTACATAATAAAGAAGTTTCTTGGGACTTACTTTTTTGCTATTGTTATCATTATTAGCATAGCCGTTGTTTTCGATGTGGCAGAGAAGGTAGAAGATTTTATCGAAAAAGAAGCTCCTCTAAGTGCCATAGTGTTTGATTACTATATAAATTTCATACCTTATTTTGCCAATCTCTTTAGTTCGTTATTTACATTTATTGCTGTAATCTTTTTTACATCAAAAATGGCTTACAATACTGAAATAATTGCAATTCTTAGTTCCGGTGTAAGTTTTAGAAGAATGATGTATCCTTATTTTGTGTCGGCCCTGATCATTGCAATTTTTTCGTTTATTCTGATGGCGTATATCATTCCACCGGCTAATGAGGAAAGAATTGTATTTGAATATACCTATGTGAAGAAACCTGTTCGAAATACAGACAAGGATATTCACCGTCAGATTGAGCCGGGTTTATTTGTATATATGAAAAGTTATAATGTTACAAACGATATTGGATATAAGTTTGCCATGGAGAAATTCGAAAATGGCATTTTAAGATCTAAACTTATTTCCGATTACGCTAAATACGATACTACGTTATCTAAATGGATCATCAGGAATTACTTTATACGCGATATTGATAGTTTAGGGAATGAAACAATTTCAACCGGAACAAGAATAGATACTACATTGAATATGCTTCCGGAAGAATTTGAAAGGATGGAGAACTTTACAGAGATGATGAATCTTCCTGAGCTAAATGAATTTATTGATCATCAGCGTATGCAGGGAGCCGATAATATAACGGAGTTGCTTATTAATAAATACGGGCGTTTTGCATATCCGTTTTCTACATTTATTTTAACACTTATAGGAGTTTCCTTATCATCAAGAAAGGTAAGGGGAGGAATAGGTATGCACATTGGATTCGGATTGTTACTAAGTTTTTCATATATATTATTTATGCGTTTTACAACAATGTTTGCCATTAACGGAACAATGAATGCTTTATTTGCAGTTTGGTTTCCAAATTTAATTTATGCAATAATTGCAGTTTTCTTATATCGATTAGCTCCAAAATAATCTGTATTGTATAACTTATTTCATAACTTTATCACTGAAATCTTAATAAATACTGAATAAATTATAGGTCTGGATATTAGTAATTTGGCCTTCTGAGTGCAATATAAAACATGATTAAATTTTCATAAATAAGATGGATTTTGTAATGTTGCACTTATTTTTTTAAAAGAATGCTTATGAAGAAGCTAACACATCATAAGTAATTATTAACTAAATGAACAATTTATGTCTTTGAAAAGAAAAATTCTTGAACTTCAAAAGAAACGGGAAAAAGTTCTTCAGGGTGGTGGTGAGAAAGCCATTGAGAAACAAGTAGCCATGGGGAAAATGACTGCCCGTGAAAGAATTATTACGCTTTTGGATGAGAATTCATTCCATGAGTATGATTTGTTTGTTGAGCACGAAGCTCGTGACTTCGGTATGGCAACAAAAGTACTTCATGGTGATGGTGTTATAACTGGTACGGGTACCATTTTTGGAGCACCAATCTGTATTTACGCTCAGGATTTTACTGTTGCAGGTGGATCTTTGGGCTTGATGCATGCAAGAAAAATTACGAAAATCATGGATCACGCTATGAAAATGAGAGTTCCTATTATTGGAATTAACGATTCTGGTGGTGCAAGAATCCAGGAAGGAGTTAACTCTTTAGCAGGTTATGGTGAAATTTTTTATAGAAATACTACCGCCTCCGGAGTTATTCCTCAAATCTCTGTAATCCTTGGTCCTTGCGCAGGCGGTGCAGTATATTCGCCGGCTTTGACAGATTTTGTTTTTGTTGTTGACAAGATATCAAAAATGTTTATTACCGGGCCAGAGGTAATTAAAACGGTTCTTGGCGAAGAAATTTCAATGGAAGATTTAGGAGGAGCAAGGGTACATAGCGAGACAACCGGTAATGCCCACTTCTATGCTGAGAGCGAGATTGAATGTTTCGACCAGATTAAAGAACTTATCACATATATACCTTGGAACAATAGTAAAAAAGCTCAACCTTTCGAGGCTAAAGAACCTAAAATCGATCGATATAAAATTGATGAAATTGTTCCGGGAAATCCAAAGGAACCTTATGATGTAAGAGATGTGGTTCGTGCGATTACCGATGATTCTGATTTCTTGGAGATCCAGGAATTATGGGCTTCCAATATGGTGATAGGTTTTGGACGAATTGATGGACAAACCGTTGGTTTCGTTTGTAATCAACCTCTTGTTTTAGCTGGTGTTCTTGATGTTGACTCATCATGTAAAGCGGCTAGATTTATTCGTTATTGCGATTCATTTAATATTCCGATTATAACACTGGTTGACCTTCCGGGTTATCTTCCGGGTGTCGACCAGGAGCATGCAGGTGTAATTCGCCACGGTGCTAAAGTATTATATGCTTACTCTGAAGCTACAGTTCCAAAAATCACCGTAATTTTAAGAAAAGCTTATGGTGGAGGTTATATAGCTATGAACTCACGACACTTAAATGCAGATTTTGTATTTGCATGGCCAGGAGCAGAGATCGCGGTTATGGGACCTGAAGGGGCAGCAAATATTATCTTTAGAAAAGAGATTATGGCTGCTGAAGATCCTGAAAAAATCAGAAAGCAAAAGGTTAAGGAATATAAAGAGAAATTTGCAAATCCTTATGTTGCTGCGGCTAAAGGTTATGTTGATTCGGTTATTGAACCGGAAGAAACCAGAAAAATGCTTCTTCATGCATTAGAAGTGTCTCAAAATAAAGTTGATAGGAAACCTATTAAGAAACATGGAATTCCTCCATTTTAAACCTGATAGCTTATGGCAACAAAAGAAAATGCTGAAAATAATGCCTCAAAGTCAAATAAAGAGGAGGCTCAAAAACCTCGTTTTAGTAGCCTGGTAATTCAGGAGCAAGGTGCCAAGTATAAAACACTTTTGACCGAGAAGTATAAAAACAGGAAGATATGGGAACAACCTGATGTAAGAAAAATTAAATCGCTGATCCCCGGAACTGTTATTAAGGTGTATGTCGAAGAAGGGCAAAAGGTAAAGGAAGGTGACCTAATGATGATTTTGGAGGCTATGAAAATGAAGAATAAGATTTATTTTCCAATGGATGGAACAGTAAAGAAGATTTATGTTTCTGAAGAAGAAAAAGTTCCAAAAGATCATTTAATGATCGAATTAGAATAAACTCACAGAAAGCATCCGAAGCAATTTGTTTCGGATGTTTTTTTATAACCATTCCGACCAAACAAAATGCCTGTTAAATATTTGCTTCAAGTTTATTTCATCTTTAAATATTCCATAAACCGCAGAACCACTGCCAGACATAGAAGCATAAAGAGCTCCCCGGGCATATAATTCTTCCTTTATACCTTTTAACTCAGGGTGATTTTTAAATACCGATTTTTCAAAATCATTAACTACTTTACCTTTCCATTTTTCGATGGGCGTGTTAATAAGCTCTATTAGTTTTTTTTCCGGTTGCTTTGGAGTAACATTGGAATAAGCTATAGCGGTATTTACATGAATCCCCGGATGTATTAGCACCAGAAAATATCCGTTTAGATTTAGATCAATTTCGTTTAATATATTTCCTTTCTCAGTAGCAAAGGCAGGTTTATTTAATATAAAGAAGGAGCAATCACTTCCAATTCTTTCAGCATATTGCTGCAATTGAGGATTGCTTAATTTTAAATCAAACAAAGAATTTAAAAGTTTGAGAGTAAATGTAGCATCTGCAGATCCTCCACCAATTCCAGCTCCAAAGGGAATGATCTTATGCAAATGGATATTGATCGGTCCCAGGTCATAATCATCATTTAATATTTGATAGGCTTTATAGCAGAGATTTAAATCAGGCTTTTTATTCTCAACTATTAAGCCGGTATTTTTAAAATCAAGTTTATTTGATTTATTGACCTCTAAAATATCTGATAATCCAATAGGATAAAAAAGTGTTTCAATATTATGAAAACCATCAGGTCTTTTTTCAATGATGTTTAGGCCAATATTTATTTTAGCATTTGGAAATAGGATCATCTCAGTAATTTTAAATCAAAAACAAAAGTAGTAATTTAACCTGACGTATTCATAAATTTTAAAATTTCCAGTATTTATGAATAATACAGATTACAGGTTAGAATCAAACTAAATTGCCAAAAAGAAATTAACAATTGTTAATAACTTCGGTTAAAAAAATCACGGAAAGAAAAAGCGATATTTTAATTCATTTTGGGAAAGGTATGCTTACCTTTGATTTTCCAAAAATTTAAGGACAGAATACAATGGCTGGAACGAATAAAAACTCTCCAAGAAAGGCAAATATTGACCAAATGCTGGATTACGGGAAATTACCTCCACAGGCAATTGATTTGGAAGAGGCAGTATTGGGTGCGATCATGCTTGAAAAAGATGCAATTATCGCCGTAATGGATATTATTCGTCCGGAAAGTTTTTATAAAGAAGCGCATCAAAAAATATTTAAAGTTGTACTTGATTTATCCCAGGAACTTCAACCTATTGATATTTTAACAGTTACAGAAGAGCTGAGAAAGAGAAATGATCTGGATCTGGTTGGAGGCCCGTTTTATATAACCCAACTGGCAAGTAAAGTATCTTCTGCAGCGCATATAGAATATCATGCCAGAATAATTGCACAAAAACATATACAACGCGAACTAATTCGTGTTTCTACTGAAATACAAGGGAAAGCCTACGATGACAGTATTGATGTAAATGATCTGATAGATTTTTCTGAATCTGAACTATTCAAGGTTGCGGAAGGAAATATTAAAAAGGAAACTACCAAGATAAACCTGATTATTCAGGAGGCAATTAGCCAAATTGAAGAAGCAGGAAAGCGTGAAGACGGTTTAAGCGGTGTGCCTTCCGGTTATACAAAATTGGATCGTGTAACTTCGGGTTGGCAACGTTCCGATTTGGTAATTATCGCTGCTCGTCCTTCGATGGGTAAAACAGCATTTGTTTTATCGATGACAAGGAACATGGCCATTGAGCATAAACAGGGGGTTGCAATTTTTTCATTAGAGATGGCTTCGGTACAGTTGGTAAACCGTTTAATTGTTAGTGAAACCGAGTTGTCTTCAGATAAGATCAGAAACGGACGACTGGAACCATTCGAATGGGAACAGCTTGAGTACAAGATCAAACGTATGGTCGAAGCTGACATATTTATTGATGATACTCCGGCAATTTCGGTGTTTGAACTACGTGCCAAGTGTCGTAGATTAATGAGTCAGCATAAAGTAGATATTATAATTATTGACTACCTTCAGTTAATGACAGGTCCGCCTGAAACAAAGGGTAATCGTGAGCAGGAGGTTAGTATGATTTCACGATCTTTGAAAGGAATTGCGAAAGAACTGAATGTACCAATTATTGCATTATCGCAGTTGAACCGTTCGGTTGAAATGCGATCCGGAACGAAACGGCCACAGCTTTCCGATTTACGTGAATCGGGAGCAATTGAGCAGGATGCTGATATGGTACTATTTATACACCGACCTGAAAAATATGGATTTATTGAGGATGAAGAAGGAAACTCATTACTGGGTATGGCTGAGATAATCCTGGCAAAACATAGAAATGGTGCATTGGCCGATATAAAACTAAGATTCAGAGGCGAACTGGCAAAATTTGAGGATCTTGAGGAAGATTTTATTGGTGATCTTCCTGTTGAGAATGAGACGGGTGGAGGTGCAAAAACTTTTGGCTCGAAAATGAATGAAGAACCAAATTCAGGGCATCAAAAATCCGATGACGATATTTTTGATCTGGGAAGTAATAAGAATTTTGATAACGAAGCTCCTTTTTAAGGAGCTTTTTTTATATAATTTTTTCAGAAGTGGATTTTATAGCTGTAATGATTTATTTCTTAAAACCTTTTTATACCCTTTGTTCTGCCTTATAGAAGAGTAGTAGAACGAGTTTTGTTTTAATAAAGCGGGAGAGCCATGCAAAATTGCGCGCCATGCGGTGGAGTGAATGAAGGAATTTGTAGAAATCCAATAAAGGGGCTTGCCTATTTTTTTAGGATTTCTCGAATTCCTTTAGAGAGGGAAGAAGCATAATTTTGCAAAGATTTTTTTATTCGTTACACTCATGAGAACGCTTCGCTTAGTTGTAACTTTTTTGATCTTTCAAAAAAGTATAAAAATCAATTGATTTTGGAGCTTTATTCATTGAATGAACTTTCCATTCTAACATAGAAATTTTTACCCTTACTTTCTTTGTCATTGCCACAAAGAAAGTAACAAAGAAAAGCCTAGGCCAGAAAAGCTTTTAAGATAAATTGTTTCATTCAATTTCCCTGCCTGCCTGTCGATAGACAGGCTTCGCACAATTCGCAAAGCGAATTCGAAGCTCAGCACGCCCCAACCCATAAATTTTCATGAAAATTTATTTCTTAAAATCTTTTAATGCCCCTTATTCTGCCTATGTTAGAATTGGATAATGTTGATTTTCATAAATTTAGCTAAATGTGCTAATGAATGAAGCAAATTACAAAGAAAAGGACATGTTTAGTTTTTGGAAGGAATTACCTGAAACCTCAAAACAGTTTTTAGTTTTTCAGGAACTACTTTACGGGCATCTGACAAATATATTTCCCTGTGAACCTTTGATATTCTTTGAAAACCTTCATTTGCAGAAAATTCTTCCATTTGTTTGAAACTTTCAGGTTCATTATCATAACTTCCTAAATGCATCATTTGGATGCATAAGCCATCACTAATTGTTTCAAATTTAACTTTATCCAATAACTCATGGGGTTTTTTTACTTTAGTTATTTCGAGAATCTTTTGAGCGAATTCTTCTGTAACAAAACCAGGTTGCCGGATCATTAGTTTAAAAATCAGATCATCTTTGTTTAGTGTACCATTATAATTCTTCTTGGCTTCCTCGTTTAAATCCCATATACCCTCCAAAGGATAAACGGTGTAATCAAAATACCCTTTAGGTTCGATTCCCTTTTTGGGACTCATTTTTATTGCATATGAAAGTGAATATAAAACACCTATGTACTCAGGAAAGGAATTATTATTTGGATTTCCTTCGCCCTCAATAGTGAAAAATTTAAATTCAGGGATTTCTATCAATTCGGGTTTGTTTTTGGGTAGGTAAACCACCTTTTCCTTTTTTCTCCATTCGTGTTTCATTGGCTAAAGTATTTAACTGATCAAAAATACCGAAAAGAAAAAAGTAGTATTTGATTAATCTTGCTATAATTAAAAGTGGTTAGATTAAATTTCTGCAAAGTCTATATGGTAATGATCATCATGTAACTCATCAATTTTTTTTGGTAATGATTTGACAAAGTAGATTTTTCGTTTGTTTAATTCGTTACCATACTTTGTTTTAAATAACTCATCTTTTAGATTTGTTTCAAGTATTACTTTTCGAATTCTAAATCCATTTTTTTGAGCTGTTTTATCCAGTATCAGGATATGTTGCGCCATCGCTTCAAAATCAATTTTGACATTCTTATTGATGCGGCTTTCTCCATTATGATTAAATTTCATTAGATATCGAAGTGAGCCTATTTTATCATAAATCGTAATTTGTTTTCCATTCTTAATTAGGGGAGTCATAAAATCAACACTTGTTCCGTTTTGATGAGTTTTATGGGGAAATTGTCTGCCTCCTTTTCTTTTGGTACAGTCCATTATTCGGTATGAATAATCCGGATTTTCTTTTTCCAGGATGGAATAAGTTTCTATTATTGATTTATATATTAATGAATGAATATAACACCTTCCTAAAATATAATAACTGAAATAACTGTAATATTTAAAATTCTTTCCTTTTCGGGGAAGCTTATAAGCATTATGTATTTTACCATTATTAACCTTTCCAATAATTTTACTTTCGCCGTTGTTTGTGTAGAAAATTTGCGGAAGAGAAGTTAATACCAGAGAAAGTAAAATGATGGTAAGTATTGTTTTCTTTTTCATTTTATTGAAGTTTAAATATTTTGTGCGTAATTAATAATATTGAATATAAAACGAGTTAATAGAATTTTTATCAATTTTTTCATAGTTTCAGAATATTAATAAGGGATTATAAATTAGTTCAACCTTGTAATATTTGATATTAATTTAAAATTTTATTTTGTTTAAACCAATCGCATGCTTCAATAATGGCCGGATCTATTTTGCTGAAATTTATGTTAAGATCATTTTTTGCTTTTTATTTGAATAATAATTTGTTGTGCTGCTTTTACTTTTTTTATCTTTATAGCTATTAACCCAAATTAAATATAATGAAATCCAAATCTTTGAAGAAGGTAGTCAAATCAATATCCATGGCCTCTGTTCTTTTTTTATCAGTTACCTCTCTTTTTGTGAGTTTTATTTTTTTTAAATCGGATATAACAGATATAGATATAAAAGTAGCATCCTATGTTTACCTGGTTGGGGGGCTGCTTTTTATTCCTTTTGTCTTTATTATAAGCATCATAACAGGTAAAAGAGAATCTAAGGCTTTACACTATATGAAAGGAGGTTTTTTTGTTCTTCGTTTGATTGTGCTTGTTGTATTGGTATTCTTTTTTATCGACGCTTTTTCCGATTTCAACCGTAGTTTTCATAATATGTTCCCTACATCATCATTTCATGAAAAAAATATATTGATATTAGAAAACATGATCAAAGATGATAAACGCGATGAAATATCTCTCAAAATATTCAGAATGTATGGTAAGGATCCGAATATCGACTATACGCGTTTAACTTGTTTTAGCCTTAAGCAAACTTTAATCCAAACCCAAAACGATTTAAATAATTTTGATAAAGACGAAGTAGCAAGGAGTTTTACCAGGCGTTTAAAAGCTTTAAATGACTATGACACTCTATTGCGTACTGATTTTGTTAATTATACAAAAACTTCAATGGCGGATTATATACCTGCCGAAGAAATGAGCGATTTACTTTCCGAGTACATGAACTTATCGTTAATACTAGAGATGCCCGAATTAAGCGACTTTTTCTTTCGAATTTCAACTGCTACAAATCCGGATAACCCCAAACCTTACTTGTTTAAAGGTAAAACAATATATGATCAAAATAAGTTAAAAGAAGCAGCTAATTGGTATGGGCTGTATATGGAGAAGATGAAAAAGGAAGGTAAAGAAAAACACATTTCCAAAGAAATTAAACGTTTTATGGAATTGGAGTTATATGGCGATTCTCTGCATAAAAAGCTTTATGAGAAATGGTTTTATGACCAACCTCAAGAAATGTTTGAATATGGTTATTGGGATGAAGAAAATCAGGATAGCCTTTTAATTGATGGTAAAATAATTCAATGGTATGTAGGTTATAGTTACGAGGCGTTATTTGGGTCAGGATCATATGATAATAGTTATGGCCTGAGCGGATGTGTTGCAGAAATACTTGATCTTGCGAAAGTGAAAAAAGATACCGCACCATTTAAGCAATTGTCCGGAATAATGCCTTACAGCTATTGGTCAGAAGCTTTTAAATATATTAACCCGGAATTTGTTAAGTGGGTTCGTTTGAATTTAATCCCTTCACCGGATTTAACAATTCATGGTTATACTTGCCAAAAGATATATGATGTTTTATTGGAATTCCAGGTGCGTACATTGAAAACAGCACAAATGATTCTTGAATTAAATACAGGTGTATATGGTGAAGCCAAAGAGTATGAAATAAGAATGTCTGATCATGATTTCTATGGCCCTGGTTATTTAAACGAGCATTATTCGGAACTCGTAAATGATTATTCATTGAGAGGATTTTATGTACACCCCGAAGATATAGGGTTCTGGTTACGAAGAGCTATTGACGGATCATATGAGGAGTGCCTAGCTACCATTGATGAAATATTGAAACGTTATGATCCTGACTTTACAGAATCATTTTATACAGTATTTCAGGATGAGATTTATCCTGAAGAGGAATACTATGACGAGGAAGAAGATTATTATGAAGGAGATTAAGTGTTTTATTAGCATTTTCGATTGACCTTATTATTTTAGTTGTTTTTTGTTAAAGATAATTTTTTACTTAAGATTATATATACTTTTCTGCAGGTGCAAACGAAAGCATATTCGGAGATACTTTGCAATATATTCCAATACATATTATAAGTTCATAAAAATGAAACCTTTTCAACATATTTTTTATGTTAATTTTTTTTCTAATTTTGTAACAGACGGTAATTGCAACTTTGTTGCTCACTTATTTTCTAACGTAAGGAAGAAATTGGGATAATAAGTGATATCGATATGGGAAATCTCCATATACCTTAATCATGTTAAACAGATTAGGTGTATGGAGATTTTTTTATGCGCCTGATCATAAAACAACGTATTATGACTAAGCGTATTATTTCGCAAGAAATTGCAGATGCTTATCTTAGTATTAAGAGTAATATTCTGAAAACGCCACTGGAATATTCTCCAAAGTTAAGCAAGATTTCAAAAGCCCGGGTTTTTCTAAAAATGGAACATCAGCAACACATGGGCTCGTTTAAACTTAGAGGTGTACTTGCCAAAATGAAAAGCCTAAAAAAAAGCGATTTCAAAAAAACCTTTGTTGCAGCTTCCACAGGTAACCATGCAGCTGCATTTGCCTATGCATCAAAAACATTTGGCTTTGATGCCATCCTTTTTATGCCCGAAAATGTAAGCCGTGAAAAAAGAGATGCACTCGAGCCATATGGAATTAGACAATATCTGTTTGGCAAAAACTGTATGGAAACAGAAGAGAAAGCAAGAAAATATGCCGAA
Organism: Bacteroidales bacterium; assembly: GCA_028282785.1. Lineage (GTDB taxonomy): Bacteria > Bacteroidota > Bacteroidia > Bacteroidales > UBA12077 > UBA12077. The sequence continues at coordinate 89,767 of JANQHE010000027.1, forward strand.
GAAAACGGTTGTATTTTAATCCATCCTTACAACGACAGAGACATTATTAAAGGCCAGGGAACTATTGGTATTGAAATTCAGGACCAATTGCCGGAAGTAGATACAGTGCTGGCTCCTATTGGCGGCGGTGGTTTGGTATCGGGGCTGTGTTCTTATTTTGGTGATGACAAGGTTCATGTAATTGGCTGCCAACCAGTGAATGCATCTGAGATGTATGAATCAGTACAATGTGGAACAATTGTATCGCCCAGTAACCTTACAACCATTGCTGACGCTACAGCGGGAGGTATAGAAAAAGATTCCCTAACATTTGATATCTGTAAAAACCAACTCGATGGCTTTGAATTGATCTACGAAAATGAAATAAAAGAAGCAATAGCTTTTATTGTTCAGAACCATAAAACTATTATTGAGCCAGGAGCCGCCCTTCCTGTAGCTGCACTTTTACGTGGCCAAAAATATCAGGGCCGAAATGTAGTGCTTGTGCTTAGCGGTAAAAAAATCAATCATCAATTGTTAACCGAAATCATAGATAATTATGGCGATAGTAATTAATAAAGACGAAATATTGTCTATTGTAAAGGATATTGATGTTGTGGCTGCAATGGAAAAAGGTTTTGTAGCATACAGCAACAAAAATTGTATTGTTCCGCCTGTAGGTGAGTTCTTGTTCGAAAAGAATAATGGCGAAACACATATCAAATACGGATATATAAAAGGTGAGCCATATTATGTAATTAAGATAGCTTCGGGGTTTTACAACAATCCGCAATTGGGTATTCCTTCAAGTCAGGGATTAATGTTGGTTTTTAACCAGAAAACAGGTGTAACCGAAGCTGTTTTATTAGATGAAGGCAATTTAACCAATATAAGAACAGCTGCAGCCGGAGCCGTAGCTGCAAAGTATTTTGCACCTAAAAACATTAAAGCAACAGGTATCATAGGAGCCGGAACTCAAGGAAAACTGCAATTGCAATATCTTCAAAAGTATAATCCTTGTAAAGAAGTGTGGGTTTGGGATATTAAAAAGGAAAATGCTTTGAAATATCAATCGCAATTGGGTACTGATTTCAATATTCACATTGCAGAAACAACAACTGAGTTGGCGAAACATTGCAATTTAATAGTTACCAGTACGCCTTCGCAAAGTGCTTTGCTAAAAACTGAAGATATTCAGGCAGGAACGCATATTACAGCAGTTGGGTCTGACACACCGGAAAAACAGGAACTGGAAAGCGATATCCTGGTAAAGGCAGATATGATTATATCTGATAGTATACAGCAAAGTAAAAGTCGCGGCGAAATATACAAAGCCACACAAAATGGTGCTATTTTTCATGATAAAGTGATTGAACTTGGTGTGGCTATTCAGCAAAAACAATTGCAACGAACATCAGATAATCAAATAAGTGTGACTGACCTTACCGGCGTTGCCGTGCAGGATATTATGATAGCACAGTCGGTATATTTAAATTACAAATCTATTTTTTCGACAAACAAGCCAAAAAGTTAACGATATGAAAAGTATTAAGTTAATAGCATTAGCAGTAATAGCTTTGCCATTTATTGGAATGGCTCAGCATAAGCAAACAACAGATTTCGATATTCTGGACAATAATCAGGACGGATTCATAAATCCTTATGAAGCTTTTGATATTCTTTTAATGATGAACAAAGGTAAAAAGAAAGATATCCGCTTAAACGATATTCCCAACATTGCCTCAAAAATAAGAAACGAACAAAAACAGGAAGTTCTGGATTTGCTTAAAGATGTGGATAAAAATAAGAATGGAGTTATTGAATTTACTGAAGCAGACGACGAAATATTGTGGATGTTAAAATTCATGGATACGGATAAAAGCGAATCGGTTACAAAACAGGAATTGTTTGATTTTAATTTCGAAAACGCTTTTTTTCTAAGTGACAAGGATATTAAAAAAGAAGTTGAGCAACTATTTAAAGAATTTACTAAAACAGGTAACATTCTATTAAAAGAATTAAATGATACACTTTACTCTGAATTTGAAGAGTGGGACCTGGATCGAAATGGGCAAGTGAGTAAACAGGAAGCTTATGATTATATGAAGGCCGATAATACTCCGGTTGCATTCACTGTGAAAGGCAATGTAGCCTATATGAAAGGAGTTATTACAGCCTGTACCCCGGCAAAGGTTTTAGAACTTATATTTGAGCATCCTAATGTAAAAACCATTGAAATGGTTCATGTACCCGGATCTATCGACGATGTTTCGAATTTAAGAGCATCCTTGTACGTTCATCAATTTGGATTAAACATACAATTAAATGAAAGAAGTATAATTGCATCGGGCGGAACAGATTTTTTCCTTGCCGGTAAAGAAAGAACTGTGGCAAAAGGTGCAAAAATTGGAGTACACTCATGGAGTGGTGGCGCAAAGCCTGCTACCGAACTGCCCAAAAGTCACAAATCGCACAAAAAATATCTCGATTACTACAGAATTGTAAATATTCCCGATGAATTTTATTGGTACACTTTAGAAGCAGCTCCGGCTCATGACATTCATTTTATGACAGAACAGGAGATAGAACGATACAATATCAGAACAAAATAATTAGAAAGGAGCTACATTATGAATATAAAAATATTTGAACTGGAAAGAATACAATCGTTATTCGAAAATACCGTAGATTTTAACCTTACTGAAAGTGGATTTCATCCGTATACCATGTCGGAACTATTGAATCCTGAACAAATTGAACAATTGGCCGGCAAAGTTATAGGCTACGGACAAACCAACGGGTCTGTTCAACTGCGAAAAAACATAAGTGCCATGTACTCTAATACCAATGAAGATAATGTTTTAGTAACGAACGGATCTTCAGAAGCTAACTTTATTGCCTGTCATACGCTGCTCGAAAAAGGCGATGAAGTACTTATGATGGTTCCAAATTACATGCAAATTTGGGGTATAGCCGAAGAAATGGGTTGTGTAATGAAAGCTTTTCATCTGGATGAAAAAAACCAATGGAGACCCAATTTAGCGGAACTAAAATCGCAGGTTACAAGTAAAACAAAAATGATTGCTTTGTGCAATCCTGATAATCCCACTGGTTATACCTTCACACATGAAGAAATGCAGGAGATTGTTAAGATAGCAAAGAGTGTTGATGCCTGGATCTATTGCGACGAAGTATATCGAGGTGCAGAATTAGATGGTGTAACTATTGAAAGTTTTGTAGGCCTGTACGATAAAGTAATGGTGAATGGCGGTTTATCGAAAGCTTATGCCCTGCCTGGCTTACGCTTAGGCTGGTTAGTTGGGCCCAAAGAACTCATTGCCGATACCTGGGCATATCACGATTACACTTCCATTGCAGCAGGAATGGTGAGTCAGTATATTGGTGAAATTGCATTACAATCCGAAAAAAGACAGGAAATTCTGACCCGCAACCGAAATATGCTCAATGAAAATTTGAAAGTAGTTACCCAATGGCTTGATCAATATGGTGACCTTTTTGAATACCATGTCCCCAAAGCCGGAGGAATGCTTTTTATAAAATACAACTTAGGCATTAACTCTACGGAACTTGCAGAATGGCTTCGCACTGAAAAAAGTGTATTCATTTTGGCAGGTGATGTGTATGGAATGGATCATCATTTTAGAATTGGCATTGGCGAACGAAAAGATTATATCCTAAATGGACTGGATAGAATTAAAGAAGCTTTAAAAGAACGGTTTGGTTTGTAGTTTATAATAAGGTTGTCCAAAAAGTCCCGGATTCGTCATTATTCCCTAAGGTCATGAGAATAGTTCTGAACTCGTTTCAGGATCTATAATTATCTGGTTATGAGATCTTGATATTTATTGGGACGCTCTGCTTAGTTTCCGCCTTGCATATCAACCTGACTGTCATGCCTTCGGCAGATGAATCGGCAGACAGGTCCACTGTGAGCAACATTACTAAGATAAAACTTTGTCAGCAAGGTACAAACTTAGCGAAGCGATTTCACGAATTTTGTGAGTAACTGAGCGCAGCGTTCTCATGAGGCTCGTTTTAACGAGACGAGTAAACCCCACATGGAGTTTGAGCAAGGCGTCTTACAAATTGGGTGCAAAAAGACAAACCATGTCTAATTAGTAATTAGACTGCTATAAAAACTAAAAACATTTTTTAAGGAGGGATTTATTACTTCTTTAATAACGATTTAGACTATGAGTTTGGCACTTAACTTAGCAAGTAGACACCAAGCTGAAAATCCTCACGGATTTTCAGAAGTAGGCGAGAACAAGCAATTACTTATAGCCATTGTTGTAGCACGTTTTTTACTTTTTTGAATATCTAAAGTCACAATAGTCTGCATCCTCCATTATTGTTTGTGTTCTTTCCAATTTAATTTCAGGATTAAACCCTTCATTGAATGGGAAATCCCTGTCGCACGAAAGACATTTACCAAGCTCTTGAACATTCAACTTTTTGTATACTTCTGCATAACGACATTTAGTTACGTTAAAGTGAAATTCATTTTCCGTCTCTTTTAGAACGTCAATTAACATTGCTCCTTCATTACACCAAATGTCCCTAATCAACTGGGACAGTTCTGATATTCCGTTACCTTTAAATTCAATTGCTAGATTTCGACCAGAATCAATTGCATCTTCTTCAATTATTTTAGACAAGATTTCAAGTGTCCTTTCTTTTCCTAGTTCCTTAATAAATCCATTGACTATGGCCGAAACTATAGGAGCTTGAATCTCTCTACGTTTTATGTGACTAATTTTCATGTCTTTTTTACTTTCCATGCAGTGATTTTTAAATGTGCTACAACGGTTCTAATATGCGTAGTGGGGGATTTCAATGTTCCAAACTATCCGCTATACTGTCTAATAAATGTTATAAGTTTCAAATTAATCGAATCACTCCGCATTACGTATATTTTTTGTTGGGCGTAGATTACTTATCAGCAAGACTCTTTAGATATTCGTCCGGAGTCATTACCGGAATATCAGAACCTTTGAAGTCTTTCTCATTTCGGGTTATCAAAATATTGCAATCTAGTTTTATTGCACAATGATACTGTAATGCATCCTCAAAATCAGTAAACTTTGATGAAAGTCCCTTATTAATAATCCTGTCAGTTAAATCAGAAGTCTCTACAATCACCTTGAACTTGCGCAATTTTTCTTTTACAGCTTCACTATCCTCAAATTTTGATAACAAATAAAAAATAGTCGAGTAAGATAAAGCAGATACAATCAGGTTTACGTTTCCTTTATCAGCCAGTGTCGCAATCTTTGCTGCGGAAGCATAAAAAGGCTCTCGCTCTCCTAGTAGATCTAATACAACATTAGTGTCTAAGAATAGCCTATCAATCATTTATATTTCTCCATTAAATAGTCCGTATATGTTTTTTTGTAATCGAAATCAGCAGGTATCTTGACACCTGTCTGCATACTCTTAACAAAGGGAGAAATCTCAAAATTATCATCTGGCTCTTTAGAATCTTTATCGATCAATGACTTTAAATAAGCCTCAATCATCCTGGAAAGACTCTTTTTATGTGATGAAGCATACTCTTTTGCTTTATCAATCACCAATTTATCCAGTTTCAATGTCAACTTAGCATCCATAATTGCAAAATTTATAATATACGTACAAATATACGATAATTATCCGTACTTGTCAAGTTGCAGTACGATCAATAATTTACGCCCAACGGCTCGAATATGGGGCATTGGGCAATTCAAAGCACCTCCGTTTCAAACCGCTTTTAGCTTATTAAATTGTACTCACTTTCCAAATTTGAACAATCCGTCCAATAATCTATATTTATTGTTAGGGCAAATTTAACAGTTCAATTATATAGTATTTCTTTTCAATTATGTTAAGATATTACTTTATAAGCTTTTCCAAATTTCCACGTTCACTTTTAACTATAGGGACACCAGAACCATATATTGTATATTCTACTTTAAAATCATTATTATTAAGCCATATTACAAATCGACCTCCTGAAAAAACACCTTCTTCTAGTTCATATATTAAAGATTCTTTACTGCCATTTATATATTTTGCATGAACAGGACCAGGTTCTATTGCTACCGTTTGACCATTTTCTGAGAATGAAATATCATAATAGATATCACCACTTGTATCTTCATAATCACTTTCCTGAAGATTGTCATTCGGAAATTGAACATCTGGATGATTTGAAACTCTGTCAATTTTAAGTATAAAATTATTTCCGTTTAACAATGAAAACTCCGAAGTATCATTGTTATATGTTTCTTTATCGCACATAGTAAAAAATACAGAAACAACACTTAGACTTAGATAAATAAGTATTTTCTTCATAACCATACAATTTTAATTATTAATAAATAAAATTTCCTCTCAAGTTTTTAGTATAGATTTCTAATAGTCTAAAGATGTATTTATTTGTTTAAAGGTTGTGTAATAATTTGCCCTAACGGTATTGTATATGAAAAGTAGCTGGTTTGAGAGTCACTATTTTTTCGGATAGCATAAATGTAAAAAAAGCGCAAGCTATAATAACTTGCGCTAAATTAGCTATTTTTTATATACGTTGTTGTGCAGGCTTTTTTTGTTTTTTTGATCCGCTCTAATAGATGTATATACCTAACTGTTAGTAATGGCAGAACAGTTATAAATACTGAAATTATAAAACCTAAAAAATATGGCTTCGAACCTGTTTATTTACCGGCCCAAGGAAAAGTCAAGAAACTCTCATTGGCAGTAATTAGCTGAGTGACTCATATTTTCATGACTAGATAATACTTGATTATTTATATCTTTTATTTAGTATTTCAGCTAATTCTATCGCTGTAATATTCCGGGCAATTATTTTTCCTTTTTCATCTATTAAGAAATTTGTCGGAAGTGCCACAACTTTGTACATGTTTTCTACAGTATCATCTTCCAATCTTGAGTGTACCCAGGGTAGATCATATTTTTTTATAGCTTTTTCCCAAAGGTTTTCTTTTTTATCCATGCTAATGCCCCAGATATTAAAACCCTTATTTTTAAAAGTTGCATAGATATCCCTGAATTCAATATTTTCCTTAATACAAGGAAGACACCATGAGGCCCAAAAGTCTATCAGGACAATTCCACCTCTAAAATCAGACAGACTTTGAGACTGATTATTGTCGTATCGATTCAGTGTGAAAACAGGAGCTACCCCACCAACCTGAATTTTCTTAGCCTCTTCAATCATATTATGCAGTTTGATGGTAAAAGGAAAAGATGGCCGTTCTGTAATAAATGGTTTTTCCAATTCTTCAATATAAGGCAAGTATTTATTAAAATCTAAAGTTCTAATAATTGCAAATAGTGCTAATGAAGAACCCATCGTAGACATTTGTTCATAAAGAGTTGTGGCAAATATTTTTAAATTCTCCTGATGTTCCTGTTCAACCGCATTAATGCGTTGTTGATCGCCAGACTCTAATGCTGCTTTCATTTTAGATTCAAGAGGGTAAAGATATTTGTTTTGTAGATCTGCAACATTCAACAGATAATCTTTGTATTGATTGGTAGCTTTGGATCCTTTTACTGTTATTGGGGGGAAAACATTAGTCTTAAAATCGATTTCGATTTCGATGCTATTACTATTATCATTTATAAACTCAATGCCTTTATTCCCTAATTTAATCTTATAGAGATTTGGGCTATTGGGTATTTCAAATTCTACTGATCCCTGCTTGTTTAGAGCGAGATTTTCTTTGAATTTGTAGGTGTCAGAATTTAAGTGATACTCCCATAGTTCCAGGGGATATTGCTTGCCTGGCTTGGTTTCAAGTTTAACAGTTGTTTTTTGTGCTACTGTTGCATTAAAACTAAAAATGAAGGCTATTATCAGGCCTGTTAAAATTGCTGTTCTTTGTGTTTTCATGATCGTTTTTTTTGATACTATTTAATATTGTTTTTGGTTTCCAAGGCCAAAACTAAATAGTTCCAATGTTTCATAGTGCCAGAATTATGATTTGGTAATTCCTAAATAATCATTCAGGAATTGTTAACGGAAATCATAACTGGTTTTTGGATTGCTTATAGAATTCTGATGGGCTTTTGCCTGTAAATTTCTTAAATGCACTATTAAATGTGGAAGTTGATTGAAAGCCACTTTCATACATGACTTCTTTAATTAGCCAATCTTTTTGTTCCCGGATTAGAGATTTTGCGTTTTCAACTCTATAACTATTAATAAAATCGTTAAAATTCATGTTTGAATTTTCATTAATAATCTGTGATAGTTCTGCTGATGTTATCTTTGACAAATTGGCTAATTGACTTAGTGAAAGCCTATACTCTATATAAGGCTTTTCATTTTCCATCAATTCAATTAGGCTCTCAAATAGAATTTTACTTTTTTCGGAAGAAATTTTAGACCTTCCGTATTTTATTTTTTTAGCATTAAAAACACCATCTTCTTCTTTTGAAATACCGGCAACTTGAATAGGAGCCAGAAGACTTTTAAAAGTGAGAATATTAATAAAGAGTAGTATGCTTATAAAAGAAAACAAGACGACCACAACATAATAATCTCCAAAATCAATAAACAAATACAAACTTTCAACATTAATTGTTATAAAAAAAGCACTTAACATGATGAGTTCTATTTTCAACCATTTTAAATTATATAGATTGAAATTTGAACGCGTGAGCAAAATTGTTTTATGAAAATTACTAATAGTTCTAAAACTAAAGATGAGGTAAACAAAAAGATATATAAATAATGGGAGGAAAAATAATTTTTCAAAATCAGAATCAATTATTTCAATGAAATTAGACTGTATCAACAATCTGGAAATAAAAAGAAGCAGAACGCCTAAAAAGTGAATAGAATCTTTGAATGACAAATTGAATTCTTTGTTAACCAGAGATTTGGTGTATAAAAATTGTAGAGGAGCTATAATAGCAATAAACTCATAATAGTAATATGGAAAACCTTCAATCCAATGAAATCTAATAAATAAATTTGTAAACAATAAAACTAATACACCAAGCAGGGCAGCGAGAATAACATTAGACTTTGAAGGAGTTCTATATAATAGAAAAGTTATATATAAACAGGTCTGAATAAAAAATGTCACCCCTAAAACCTCGAAGATGTTATAAACTTCCATTTATTAATTTTTAAAAATAAATAAGAGAAACTCCATAAATAGTAAAATCGAAATTAATATGAAAATCAGTTTTCTCAATTATTACCGATTTTTCAGCTTGCACACAACGGCTAAGTATATGAAAAGTTGCCGACTACGATGTTCAAATCTTTCAATTAGCGATAGAGCTGAAACGAGCTGTAAATATTGAATTTACTAATGTCTCGGCAATTTTGTGTATACATTGTTACCTGCTGGCATTTGCTATATAGATTTTCATTCCTTAAAAATAGTGTTTAATTCGTACATTTGTTTTTTATGATTCGAAAAATATTCAGAATGTCAAGGCGAAAAACAGTTAATAAAACAGGTATCACCAGAATGGAAGGTATTCCTTACCATGATGCGTGGGTTGCTTTTAAATGTGTGAGCTGTAAAGAAATGAATTATATACGTGTTGGTCAAGAATTACTTAGTCCCAAAGAAGCTGTTGATACTGCTGTATGGAAATGTGAACATTGTGGTTTTATACATTCAAAAGAATCTGATTTACCATTTGAGAATTGGGAGGAAGAATATAACAGCTCAGACTCAACAACTGCTTTAAGTTTTTGGGAAGGATTTTTTCGTATAGCTACTGAAAATAAAGAAGCATACTGGAAGCAATGTAATGTATGTTCTCGTATTTTACCTAACAGTGCATTCAGTAAGCATTCAGGTTGGGGACCTTTAGAAAAACAAATGGAATGTAGAAGTTGTAAAGGTGCTATTAATGCAATATTAAACCCAAAACGTAGCAAAGAACAGTTGCATGAATCTGCTGTTAGGAGGCGAATTGCAGATTTATTTATTGAAGATGAAAATGAAAATATAGATTTTGAAGATTTGTTTAATAGATTTGATTCTAAATGCTTTAAAACTAAAGAACCTTTAGATATTAATGAAAGAAGTACTTGGTCAATTGACCACATTTTGCCTTCAAAATTCTTATATCCTTTAAAAATTGAAAATGCTGCATTATTGTCAAAAGGAGCTAATGAAAATAAAAGAGATATGTGGCCAAGCAAATTTTATACAAATAATGAACTCATTGAATTAGCAAAAATTACAGGGGCTAGTATTGATTTGATATCAAGCACCAAGCCAATAATGAACCACAATATTGATGTCAATAAAGGGGTAGAACGTTACCTTCAAGTTAGGGAACAATCTGATTTGCCTAAAAGAATTAAGGAAATAAAGAAAATTCTTCAGGTTTATGAATTGATTCCACAACTGAGTGATGAAAATAAAAAACTATTAGGTTTTGAATAATAATCACTTTTGTTATACTAGAACAAGATATTGATGTGATGTAACAGTACCTTTATCTTTAAACCCATGAGACTCACAATGAGCAACACTCTCATCAAACAAATCGACTGTTCTAAACCACCTTTTACTAACTTTTATAAGTTCTTGTGCCATGTCGCACTTTACACTTTTACCAAGATGAAGAACAAATACACCGTCTTTTTTTAATCGTTCTTTTGCTTGACGAAAAATTGGCTCATAAATACTAAAGTCTTTTTTCTGTTTTTCATCTACAAAAGATTTTGGTTGATGTTTGAAATCAATGTCTGACCATCCCGTAAACCAAATTCTAATCCAATTTGCTAAGTAAAATCTTGTACTATCATAGAATGGCGGTGATGTAATTATAGCATCCAAATCAGTAATTTCTTGAGGCCAGATTGAAGTAGTATCCTGGTGATAGATTTTTCCATTTTTAAAATCGATTGGAATTTCTTCCTTCAATACTCTATTTATTTTTTCATTAATTTTTGTAATAAGGCTTTTGTATTCAAATTCTCCACTAGGTGCATATGGCACAATTGGATGTGACCTTCTACTTAGTGCGTAAGGTCTATTACCATGTAAAATGTGTAATAAGGATGATATTACAAGCATTTCACTCGAGTTTACTGGTAAGTTTTCTTTAAAAAATCTGCGTGCCAATAAAATCTCCTTTAAAGTTTGTTCTTCATAGTATTCTGCAAGAGTTTTGTTAAAACCAAATGTTCTAGTCTCCATTAACTCAGTCTCAGTACAACTATTTCTTTGAATAAAATTCTCTAATTCTGAAACATATTTGTTGCAAACAGATAGTTTTGGACTTCCAACTTTTGCAGATGAAATATAATATGCAGGAAGGCTTATGTCAATTCCATAAGATTTTCGACCAGTTAAAGCTGCCTCGAATGGAATAGTGCCAACACCTGAGAAGGGGTCTAAAATTGAACCATTTTGAGGGACAAAAGTATTAACTAAATGATGTGAAATAGCAGGTTTTAATTTACCTTGATATGAACATAAAGAATGATTATTATGGCCCCAGTTTCGGCTTGAATAAGGACTTTGTTGATGTGGAATGTCTTTTTTGAAATTATCCCAATTTTCATTCCAAGCAAATTTTCTTTTTACCCCTGTTTTTCTTGCTACTTTATTTGCTGACTCAAAGATTAACAAAGTTTGAGTTAGAATTTCTTTATTTCTTGAACGTCTCTTTCTTAGGACTTTATTATCTATTAAGGAATAACCAATACCAGTTAAAATCTCAATTAGAATTTCATCTGTTCTAATATGTACATTCCCAAAAATTGAATCACCAATATCAATTAAAACTTTAGATTTTGATTGTAACGATGGACGTACATCATTGAATACATGATACATTTCTTCAAAATAGCTTTTGGCCATAATAGGGATTCTGGAATCATAGCTATTTTTATTTAGCTCGACTAATGTAGACTTAAGAATCTCGCTCTTTAAAGAAATATTAATACCATTTATCTTTGCATATTCTTTCTTAACATCGTTTATTCCACTAGTTAAGGCTTGGTCTCTGAAAAATCTTAAATCAGATTCGGTTTGTAAGTATCTTAGAAACCACAATTCTACCTTAGTATTTCTGAAATAATTTGTTCCATTCAAATAGGGTGGGCTAGTGACAATTGCACCTACTTTTAAATCATTTATTCTGCCAATATTTTTTGCATTTGAAAGTATATGTTCATGATTTTTTTTTAATGAGAAATCAAAATTTATTACATCTTCTGCAATCTCAATTAGCTTTGCTGGTAAAAGGTCATTTAATGTAGGAATACCTTTTTCAATATCTTTTTTTGTTTTAAACCTTACATCTCCAGCTTTCTTCAAGAATGATATTGGCAGCAGTACAGATAATGTAGCAACCGTTAATAAATCTGCTAGTAATTCATTATCTAGTTTTATAACATCTATATATGACCTTAATTTCAGTATTTCAATTAAATTTTCTTCAGGAAAATATTTGCTGTCAGAAAAAACATTTAGATAAGAAGATTTTAAATCTTCATCTTCAGTAAAATTATCTAAAACACTTGAAAAGTTTTTGTGAATATCTAACAATAGAGAATTTAATTTTTTACGCTCTGTTTTGTTAGATTTCAAAACTTTTATCTTAGTGCTGATTAAAAATTGAAGTAATGGATTAACTTCTGAATACACAGTTGATAATCTTTTATTATCAGCGGCTATTAATGTTGTTCCTGTGCCAGCAAATGGTTCATAAATTACTGTGTTTTCTATTTGATAGTTGTCAATAATTGATTTAACAAAATCAGGTGCATACCCTTCAATATATGGATACCATCTTTGAAAAGGTATATTTTTACTTTTTACGAAAGTTACATCTGATTTTGTCATTCCTTCCGTTTCATCAATGTCCGAAAGATTTTGTTTGATAAGCCTTTTTACAGATTGATTAATTGACCGTTCTTCTTTTTCTGCAAATAGAGCTAGTTGTTTATAAGTTTTAATACCTATTAACTCTTTTATCTCTTGAGTTGAAAAGTCTTTAATTTTCTTGTAATAAGGAGCTTCAGGCTCACTAAATGCAAGTGTAACAGATTTTTCTTTCGCTTCATCAGAAGGATAGTCACTAAAATATATTGCTTTGAAATATTGCTTCGTCATATTTATGAAATAAGTATCAATTTATGATAGTTACTTCACAAAAGTATTTCTTTTAATTTTTGTATGCAATTTTATTAGGAAAGTTTTTCAGTTTTTTATTGGTAGGAGGTTTCTTATGCTTGCAGGTAATGTTCCGGCTAATATGGCGAGTAGTAAAGAAATTGCAAATAGTAATGTTGTGGCAGCTGTTCCAAAATGTGATAACACTATTAAAATAAAAAGAATAGTAAGGATTGCTATTCTAACAAGTTTAGGTCTGTATAATGCTAATTTAGATTGCCAAATGAATAAGGAAAACAAAAGTAACCCAAACGTATTTTTTTGTAGGAACTCAGGCATGTGTAAAATACTTAATGGATAGAATGCACAAGCAAAGAGAAATACCCAAACCCATTTTGGAGTTGGTTTACCTTTAAGAATGTCCTTGATTGTTAAAAAAAACGGAATGGGCAATAATGCAGGAATTAGGCTCATTCAAAACCTTGAGGACATGACAATGGCACCGTTTAGCTCTATTCCGAACCAGCCCAAAAGTTTACTTGTTCCTGCATACAGGTAAAACAACAAAGACATATCGGCAAAGGGTAAATGACCATTTTCCAGTATGCCTTCCGTTTGTACGTAATATTGATAGGTATGTTTAAACCATCCCACAAATTCAGGTCTGTATATCCACAATATCAATATGCGGACAGCGAAAGCAATAAAAACTAAAACAAAGAGTATATTTCATTCTTGTTTCAAATTCTTTGCTTAAAGGTTGTATTTGTAAAGGCACATATCTTACAATAGTTAAAGATTAGGGTTTACACCATATTTTAAACAGCCTTATTGAGACATGTTTATTATTTATATTCTTTTCATCGAAGAATCCATCTGTTTCAATTACGATTTCATTCCAAAAAAAGCAGTTAACTTTATCTTTTCCATAAGTAATACTTACATCGTCTATCTTAATATCAATTACGTGAAAAAATTCTAAGTCTGTCTCCTTCAATTCAATAATCATTAAACTAATGATAAGATTTCTAACTCATAATATGCTCATATTTTGTTAAAAGGTCATCGTTATAACCTATTTTGCAGCGAATGCTTTTCTATCTTTCAATTTACCTCCAATAATCACTTTTTCTATTTGGTTATAAGCCTTCACGGTTTCTAACGGATTGGTTTCTAAAACCAATAAGTTTGCTCTTTTCCCAGTTTCGATAGTACCAAGTGATTCTAACAATCCAAAAGCTTTTGCATTATTATAAGTAGCTGCTTTAAATATTTTATCTAACTCTATTCCTGCTTCAACCCAATGGTTCATTTCTAAAAAGCCATTATACCCTGGAACACTGGCATACATATTCATAGCACCAGTATCTGTAGAGAAAAGTAAATTAGCATTATGATCAGCAAGAAACTTAATTATTATTTTAATTTTCTTTTCAATGGATTTATATCCTGCACTTGTCATTGCTTCATCACTGTCAAATTGATTCCTTATAGGGTAGAAAAATTCTGGATTGACTGCTCTTAGATATTTTGGTCTCCTTAAAATTCTTTTCTTTATCCATCTGGCCTCTTCTGTTTGTAGCCAGCTTAAATAATTTTTAGGATATACATATTTTAGCATACTATCTTTTTTGTACATATCATTCAAAATATCCACTTCTGCTAAAACAGCTCTTGTTGTTGGTTGATAACCAATTCCTTTTGTGGCAATTTCTTTTAACAAATCTTTGTGGGTTTGTGGTAAATCAGTATTGAAGTATTCTATAGGATTTGATGTCCAATTCCACATTGTGTGAGCTATAATATCAATTCCAACGTCTTTTGCAAACATTTGGGCTTCGTATGAAGGAGCATGCATGACAACAGGCATTCCATTTTTATGAGCTTCATCAACCACTTCCTTCATAATTTCTTTTGAAGGATTCTCCCAAGTTTTTTTTAAACCATTTGACGGATCTTCATAAAGTGTTTTCACACCAATATTTCTTCCTTCAGCTACTTTTTTAACTAAATATTCAGCACTATGTTTTTCGAGATCAATAGAATCAGGGATGATGACATTTTTATTGAATTTATCATACAGAAATGGAAGTTGTAGGCGAACGTTTATTGGTAATTCAGCCATTTCCATTTCGAAATTGTCCATCACATTAATTTTTGCACCACAGGAATAAATATCAGGCGTAATCTCCATGGCTTTGAGCTTGTTCATTAATTCTGGATTATAATTATCTGCATCAATTACTGTGGTATATCCAAAATATAAATAGCTTTTAGGAAGTTGATTATAATATTCTTTAACTAAGTCCGGATATTTTTTTTGAAGTTTCCAGTTAAATCCGGCCATATTTAGCAAATGAAGATGACTATCGATCAATCCTGGTATAGTATATTTGCCTTTTCCATTGACTGTTTGATAGTTTCCTGTTACTTTTGGTTTTTCCTTTCCAGAGTAAACAATAAAACCTTTATCGATCACAATATGCCCTGCATATTGTATTATCTTACCATCAGTATCAGTGGTAATTATGTTTGTGTTTTCTATTAGAACACCTTCTTTTAAATTGATGCTATTTACTTCCAGGTTTTTACAATGGATAATTAATGAAAGAGTCAGTAAAATATATGTTTTTAGCATAATCTACGTTTTAAGTTTTATGCAAACCTAAATCGAAATAGTTGAATAGTTGACCTAAAAGAAGATTTAGGACATCATTTTAGTTGAAAAGCTCTATTTTCTTCTATAAGAAGTAGGGGACATGCCAGTAGCCTTTTTGAAAGCTAAATTGAATGTGGATTTAGAGTTAAAACCACAGTCAAAAGCAATGGCTAGCATTTTTAGATGAGCGTATTCTTTTTGTGTTAATCTTTTTTTAACTTCTTTGATCCTCCATTCGTTAATATAATTGTTGAAGTTTTTTTGAATGTGCTCATTTATTAAAAAGGATAACGTTTTTGGATTCACCTCTAATAACTTGGCAAGACTGTTTAGAGAAAGTTCGCCATCTAAGAAAGGCTTTTGAATTTCCATTAATGAGTTTAACCTTTCCAAAAGGATTTTAATTTGTGAATTGTCAAAATCATGTTTTTTCCTTTTGTATATGGAACTGCTATCAAAAACAACTAATTTGTTATTAATTACATAAAAACTTTTATAATACAGACTCAAAGATAAAATGATCATAATAGGGTAGTATACATTCATTTCAATGTCCTGAGTAAAAGTAATTATATATACCAACCATATTGATAAAAAAGAAGAATTGATAAATAAAAGTGTCTTTAACCACTTTACTTGTTTAGGCTTAAATTCTTCTTTGTTTCTTTTGAGTAATAAAGAAGATAAAAAGAGATAGATTGTAAAATAAGTAAAACTAACAATATCATCGACTACAATTAATATCTCAATGATCTTCAAATAGTACCGAATGTTATCAGAAAATAAGAATAAAACAAAATAAATAAGGTTAATGATTACAAAGGGATAGAAATGAAAAAAAACATTTCTAAAAGAATAATTGTTTTTTTTCAATGTTTTAACATATAAGTATAAAGAAGGAGCAACTAGATAAATAAAGTTAAGATACAACTTTGGAAACCCATTACCTCCGAGTATATCAACAAGTGTGACTTTAGTTAGAACAGCAGAAAAACCAATTAAAAGCAATGCTAAATACAATTGAGGTAGTTTGAACCTGTGATTTTTAATGAGTAACAAACCTACTATGTACCCCTGCAATGCTCCTATTAAGATAATTACATTGAATATATTAAACATTTTATAAAAGTAAACAAAGCCAGTTATTTAGAGATATTTTTATTGTCTTCAAGTCATTGGTCAACCACTAATGCATACAATCTTTTCGAAAATATCATCATTGATATCACAGTCAAAGATAGAATCAATTTCCATAAAATTCTCTTCATGTTATCTTATGGATGTAGTGATATTTTTAATGACACACAACGTTCCGGCTGATATGGCGAGTGCGTTTAACGGAGTTAATCGCATAATAGTCATTCATTCCTGAGCATTCTTTATATCAGTCTGTTTGCACATGTGCCGCAAGCATAAAGATAAACTTTAAATTGAAAAGATTACCTGAAAATTTTCATTTTATTCTTTTTTCAAAGCTGTTTATGTTAACCAGGTACTTGATTATTTAAAGGTAAATAAAATAAAATTTTCGATGCTCAGGATGAAAGCCGGAACGTTTACAAAAATGAGAAGGCAAATGAGTTTATAGGTTTACCCATGAATTTATCCAATAATTTAAAAGAAAAATACTTAAGGTTCAATTATTTACAGTTTTAATCAATGGTTTGGTAAACCTAAACGGTTGACTTCGTCCGCTTGCGGCATTTTTGTAAAGGGTATTGTATATGAAAAGTGGCTGGTTTGAGAGTCGCTATTTTTTCGGATAGCATAAATGTAATAAAAGCGCAAGCTATAATAACTTGCGCTAAATTACCTATTTTTTATACACGTTGTTGAGTGTAGTTTTTACAAAAACATCAATTTAATCCATTAAAGTAGCTTCAATCTCCACAACACAACCGGGTCGTGCCAATGCGGCAACTCCAATTAAACTTGTTGCTGGTTTACAATTGTTTTCTTTTAATCGGTTTGCTAAAACAGCAAGGTTCGCTTCTGCAAAAGCATTTATATCAGTCGTGTAGTATGTAAACCTGACGACATCAGAAAGCTCAAAATTTGCTTGTTCAAGTAATATCTCCATGTTATCCAGAATTTGGTTGAGTTGTTTCTCCATATCACCAGGATGAAGTAATTCCCCATTTTCATCAACAGATATCTGTCCGGCACAAAACAACATCCGTTGTGCTCCGGTAACTTCATTTGCCTGAACAAAACCCCATTTATCCTGCCATGTCCATGGATTAACGATTTTCTTTTTAAAAGTGGTAACCTCTTTTTTTTGATTTGCATTATGACCGTCTTGGCAACCCATAAATAGAGTTAATGCTGCAAGTGTTAAAAACACTAAAATAAAATTTGTTTTCATATGCTAGTCTTCATTAGTAAATTATTTGATTCCAAAAATTTTGTTTTTAAATAATGTTTGGAGCAGAGTTAGATTATCCAACATAGATTGGAGTTGTTTTTGGTCATATGCAGCAATCCACTCCTTGTTCCATTTTTCAATGATTTCCATAATGTTGTGTAGGAGTTGTTCACCCTTTGGGGTAGTTGATAACCAGGATGAACGTTTATCTTCATTAGATGGAGCGATGATAATAAGCTCCATTTTTTCCAGTTTTTTTACAACTTTTGATACATGAGCCCTTTCAAGCAAAAGTCGATTGACCATCTCCTTCTGATTTAACTTCCCGGCTTTTGCTATTTCAAAAAATATAGAAAATTGCTGTTGATTTAGGTTGAATGGCAATAGCAGTTTATTTGCATTACGTTGAAGCATTGCTCCTATATTTAATAATTTCCCAATAATTATTGGCGCTATTTGTAAATTATCCATGGTCTACTTCAATTAAATTCAATTTTGTTTCCATGGATACAAATATACAACATTATTTGTATCCATGGAAACAATTACGGAAAAAACCATATTTATTATTGTAACTCTATAAAATAATTAGTTATATATAATCAAATTCCTTTGGGAAATCAAGGTTGAAAATTACGGGGGTGACGGCTCGAATAAGCGTAGTGCGGGATTTCAGAGCACATCACTATCAAACCGCTACATTGTTTATTAAATGTTACCATGCTTAAAATTAGCACTATCCGCCAAATGACTTATATTTTTTGTTGTGTGCCGTATTTTTTTATTTCTCTTATCAATTTCTTGGATTTAGTACTGTTTAAAATATCATTAAGAAAATCATTCACAACAATTTTGTCGATTACATCATTGTTAATTGAAAACAAAAGCTTTAGAAATGCAGATATAAGGAAATTTTGATGTTTTTCAGTATTATCATTTACTCTCAGTGAAGCAATAATCCTGAAAATAATATTTGTTGCAAGCTTAGGTTTCGCTTTAATAATTGTAGCCGAATTGCTGATACAATATTTAATCGTCGATATCTTTTCGTCAGCAAGTTGTTTGTAATAATCATCAATGATTTGCTCAAAAAGATTTTCCTTGTCCACAATTACTATGTTTGCTATCAACTCCATTCCATAATTTCTATGGTAAGAATTTTCGTAACTAAGTAAAGATGAGAAGTTATCCCAATAATGATAAAATAGAGAAGGCTCTGTCTTTGTTACTTTATTAAGAATCAAATATGAGTGATAATAAACATTAATAGAATCGGTATTCAAAAGATGTTTAACTAAAATGTCTCTGAAATCTTCTTGATTTATCGCTAAATTGAAATATGGAGAAATATCAGCGTTGGTCTCTGATACAATTTGCAAATATTTATTTTCATCAGTCATATTTGTTTAATAATATTAAAATTTAGCAGTATTGCTCTGATATGGCACACAACTTTGTGTATGAATCTGTGCGGGAGTGCTGCCTTTTTTCAGTGTCCGCCGTGACGCTGAAACAAATATATTAATTATTTGTCAGACCGCCACAAACACCCGCCTTAAGTTTGTAAAAGTGTTAGGTTTTGTTTGAAGATTTAAGGAATAAATAATACATTCACATAATTGTTTTAGAAGAGATATATCATAATGCTTGATTTTATTAAACCAACAGGAATTTTAAGTAAATACGTACAAAACTATTTCATTGTTGAAACGAACAATCCAATGGAATTCTTACCTAAACAAAGAGTCTTTCCTTGTGGAAATGCAACAATGGTTTTTCATTATGGTTCTTCTTCAAAATTCCAAAAAAAGAATTCAAGCGAATATATTGAACCAAGTTTGGTAATATGTGGTCAACAAACCAATTTCTATGACTTATCATTATCCGGTAAGACTGGAATGATTCTTATTGTTTTCAAACCACATGGAGTTAAGTCCTTTTTTAATTTTCCAATTACTGAATTATTAAATGAGAATATTTCACTACAAGACTTAATTAAAAGTGAAGCTATGGAATTAGAGGACAAATTACTTAACTCTGAAAACAACAAGCAAAGAATTATTCATATAGAAAACTTTTTTTTTAAAAGACTTACTCAAAATAGCGACTTTGAAAGAATTGAACATGCTGTAAAATTTATAGAGAACTCTAATGGACAAATTAAGGCTCAAGATATTGCACAAAAAGTATGTTTGGGAATTAAACAGTTTGAAAGAAACTTCTCTAAATATGTTGGCTTAAATCCTAAAAAGTTTGCAAGTATCGTCAGGTTTCAAAAGGTATTACAAATGAAAAGAAAGTTTAAAAATGCAAGTATGTATCAATTGGCTTTTGATAATGGATATTATGACCAGTCTCATTTCAATCATGATTTCAAAAGCTTAACCGGTCTTTCGCCAAAGATTTTTTTTGATAAAATGAAATAAAGACCATTTTTTACAACTTTTATATTTTAATGCCTATTATTTTTACAACAAAAACGGTAATTATGGATAAGTTAAAATTAAAGCACAAGGAAATAGTTGATTTCTGCCTAAATAATTCAGACGATTCGGTCATAAAAAAATATTCAAGATATTTTAAAGAGGGCTATGATGGTTATGGTATAGATACTAAAATATTCGAATTGCAGAAAACAAAATGGTTGGATTCTTGGAAAAATGAAATGACAATTGCTGACTATTTGAATTTTGGAGATTTACTAATATCTACTGGAAAGTTTGAAGAAGCAAGTTTTGCAATTTCTTTTATTGCTTCATTTAAAGAAGAATTTACAACTGAAACATTTGATAGAATTGGAAAGTGGTTAGAAAATGGTATTAATAATTGGGCGAATACTGATGTATTATGTATGTTGGTATTATGCGAATTTGTTTTCAATGAGATTATTCAACCTAAAGACTTTATAAGTTGGACAACTTCTGAGTCGAAATGGAAAAGAAGGGCTGTTCCTGTCACATTTGTTGAAACGATAAAAAAAGGATACAAACCTGAACCTATACTATCTGTAATTGCTAATTTAATGGAAGATAAGGAAGAAGATGTTCAAAAAGGTTTAGGTACGCTTTTACGGGAAATTTGGAAGAAACAACCTGAAACGGCAGAAACATTTCTTTTAAAATGGAAAGATAAATGCGGAAGAAAAATTATTCAATATGCTACAGAAAAAATGGATAAGGAAACTAAAGCAAAATTCAAAAAGACAAAAAAATAAAAGAGATGGAGCAAATTAATACTAATCTGGTTTCGTATTGCGGATTTTACTGTGGTGCTTGTCCAACTTATATAAAAGGGAAGTGCGAAAGCTGTAAAGGAAATAGTCCAAAATGTGCTGTAGGTTACAAAGGATGCAAAGTCAGACCTTGTTGTATTGAAAAAGAAATAAGTTCTTGTGCGCATTGTAATGAATTCGATTCAGTAAAAGATTGTAATATTTATAATCCGTTCATGATAAGATTCGGTCAATTCATAACAAGAACGAATCGGAGAAAAGGAATTGAAATGATTAAGAAGAAAGGAGAAGTTGAATTTGTCAAGTTTATGACTTCTAAAAATTGGGTAACAATTAAAAATAAAGGTTAATTTGCTTTAGTAAAACACAAATGCAGCTGAAAGCCTGCCTAGCCGTCAGGCAGGTTGCAAAAAGCGGGCGGGCAAAAAATGTTTTACTATCAAACTTACAAAACCATTCAATATAAATACCTTTCCAACTGCTAAGAATTAGAAATAAATACTATTATAGTCAGACCGTAATATATTTTACTATTTGCAAAAAACTGTCAAACTGTTAATTAAGATTTTTGATTTTAAAACACTGAAAAAATGAGTAGCAGTTTACCATTTCTGAAAAAATCGCTTTATTTGTAACGGTCTTTGGGCATGAAGCTGTGCGGGAGTTACTTTACTACTTTATCAGTCAACCCGCCAAAAACCTTAACGAATATAATACTTAGTCAGTAAACTAACAAGAACCTGTATGCTTTATGACGCCATTTTAATGTGCGTTTTTATGCTTATAAATAAAATTAAGACCTTCTTCAATTCCACCAGTTGGAACATGTCCTTTATCTTTTAAACCTTTAATTTCCATTGTCAAATTATCCCCAAACTGTTCTTTTAATAAGTTATAATAATCAGGGAGAAAATCTAAAACCTGTTTAAAATGGTCTTTCATTCCATAATGAATATATAAATATGTACCATTCAATGAACTTTTAGGCTTAAAATCAATTGCTTTCTTTTCCAAAAATTCAGGACAATGACCAATCATTGTACTACTTGAAATGTATCCAAAAAATGAATTTGAGTGTTCAAGCATTGCATAAACTGTAAATAAGCCTGCAGTTGAAGCTCCATATAATATATTATCTCCATTAGTTTTGAAGTTTTTATCAATATACGGTTGCAACTCTGTAACCAAAAATTGCAAAAACTTATCTGCTCCGCCTGCTTCGGGTCTTGAAACCATTTTAACAGGAATCATATCTCTATTTCGATTTTTAACAGTTTGAATTCCAACAATGATATGTTGACCAACTTCCTTATTGGTTTGAACACAATTTAAGGCTTCTCCATATAGATCTATTCTTTCACCATCTAAAATATAAAGGACAGGATAACTTGTATTCTCGGACTTTTTATCCGGAACGTAAATAAATAGTATTCTAGTTTCATTTAAGATTTCTGAATCAAAAAGTTCTAAATTAACATGTTCAAACCTATCTGATGGCAATTTACTTTGAGAAAATAGCTTTTCATTACCAGATAATAAGAAAACTGTAATTAATAGTAAAATTAGATTCTTCATGTTTATAAATTTTAAAAGTGATGCAATAATGCACAGTAAAGATCCTTGTTTACCCTATCGTTTGGGAGTCACATCAATTTTGCTATCAGATCGTTTTTAATCAAACTCGAAGATACCAAAACTTTGTCAAACCGCAAAGTACGTCCAAATGTAGGGTGAAACAATGTTACCTGTTGTGCCTATTTACTGTAGCCAATCAGAACGCCATTGTGAAAAATCTATTTCCTTATCAATATTATACGAAGAAGTTAATGTATTTACCATATCAATTATCATTTGCTTTAAATCTTCCATAACATGCCCACCAGTCATTGTAGAAACAATTGTCCCGCCAGTCCCAGCTCCATCAGGCTCTAATGCTAATCTATACCATTCGAATTTAGATGATATAATCTCATTAAAATATTCATTAGGTAACTGATTTCCAAAGTGTCCTTTAGGATAAAAAGACGATAATTCAATTAAAACTTCTTCATAAAAATCAATCATATCATAGCTACCACCATTCACCTTTACTGTTATCCCTGTATCCCACTTTTCTTGAGCTACAACTAATTGTTTTTGATGAATTGTCAAAATATTTCGAATATAATCTTTGAGCAAATCTGGGTCATCATTAGTTTTATAAGCTACAATATTATCAACCAATTTGTCAGTAGCAATTATTGTCTTTGTAGAACCAGTTACTGTCTCAATAGAAGCTATTTCATCAGCTTTTTTTTTCCTTTTCTTTACTCGCTCAATCCATTCCTTTCGATATTTGATAATCTGATTAGCGTTAAGTTTTCTCCCAAATCCGCCATTAATCATTGTTTCATTATGACATTCCAAACATAATACAGCTAAATTATCTATGGAGTTATTTGAAGGATTCTCGTCAATATGGTGTATCTGAACAGCTTTTCCCCTTGTAGAACAAATACAACATGTCCTATCTGAAAGAAATAATATTTCAGCTGCAATATCATCTGGTATTTCTACTCTTTTTTTTGGCATTTTCGTTTCTTGGCATTACTTATAACGATTTTTGGGTATGAAGCTGTGTGGGAACTATTCTCTCACTTTGTCAGTCAAACCGTAAAACCTTAACGAATATAATACTTAGTCAGGATACAACCAAACACCCGCATGCTTTATGACCCAATGTTATAAATTGTAGGCTTTTATTTACTTGTCAAATTATTCAATGTAATTTCAAAGTAATAGGCAAAACTATCTGTCGTATCAATTACTCCACTTTTATATCCCTTAAAATAAATTCTATCCTTATTAGGTAGATATAAAACTTTTTTTGGAATAAAGTCATTACTATAAGGTTCAATAGAAAAAAATAAAGTATCATTTTTGATTTGATATCCTCCAGTTTTGCTTTCTTGATAAAAAAACATGCCAGTTGATGTCATTTCAAATGAATTATTTTCTCTAAGTATTAAATCAATTCGACTTAAGTCATCAATCAATTCAGCTTTTAAAACTATTTCAGATTTAAATAACTCAGAATTTATCATGATAGACATACCTGTCAGTAAAATTACCAGTCCATGAGTTATTAGTTCTGCTTTAGATTTAACAAAACCTTTTCGTATCCAATTGCTGATTGAAATAATCAAGGTGATGACAAACCCCGAATTAAGAGGAAGTAAAATTCACCGAAAGACAATTATAAAAACCCACAAACTGGGAAAGTATTCAGTCATAGTCCATAAAAGAATACTTAGAGAAAATAAAATTGAAAATAGCAAAAAGAAGGTTTTTTTCTTTGAAAGTATCATATTGTGTTTTTAAAAGCGCTATTATTAACGGTCCTGGCGTATGAATGCGTAGGGGAGTTACTTTCCTACCTTGTCAGTCAGCCCGCCAAAAACCTTAACGAATATAATATTTAGTCAGCATACAACCAAACGCCAGCATGCTTTATGACGCCATGTTAGCGGTTGAATTATACAAAAAAGCTCATTCAAATGATGAACGAGCAATTAAAAATATGCACTATTTTTTTACTATTTTTTAGCTGGTAACCAAAGAGGACCGACAAAAGATAATAAAACTAGTATGTTCCATAATGCATTAGAAGCATGTCCACCTGCTATCGATCCTAAACTGTCAAGTACGAACCATGAGCACAAGCCTATCAAGACGGCTCTTCTTACCATTTCAGGTGCTTTGTCATAAACCAAAGAAGATAGAGACCAAATAGTTGCTCCGTATCCTAATAGGAAACCGCCAAGCAGAGCGGAAAGGAATCTAGAAGTAGAATCATTGAGAGTTTCTTGACCGTCTAATGGCCAACTAAGAATATCTAAAGTCCAGCGTCCTGGTTCAGCGAATTCAGGCATTGTGGCTAAAAAGCAAATAGGACCAAAACAGGCAACTAAGAATCCTGTTACTTTTAGGTATTTTTTGTGAAATTTTTGTGTTCTATAAAAAGGTATTTGCATAGTTATTGTAAAATTAATGGTTTACTCTATCCCCAAGTAAAATTGCTTTCCAGTCTTCCTTTTCTTTATAACTCAATATCAACAAGTATGGAGCAAAAAACAAGATTCCAAAAATTAAAGCAATTACACCTAAAAGCATCCCTTGCAATGAGAAATTCTTTCTCCATGCTACCCAAAGTCCCGAAAGGATCAAGTATGTTTGGAAGTCAAAAATAAACTGTCCGCTCCAAGTGAAACTAAGCATTCCACCAAAAAAAGGAGTGACTAAATCATAACCGTAGTTAGCAATGGTTGATACTGTATATGCACATATTCCAATAAAAAATAAAACCAAAAGAGTTCTAAATGCATTCATTCTTTCTAATATTTTCATTTTATGGCAAAATTACCATTACAAACATCTTGAAAAAATGAGATAGATTTTAGACGGTTCCGTACAATGTAGAACTTTAATCGGTTTTCTTAATACCTGAAACCATTAACTGAATTTCTTTGAAGTAATTTAAAAGCCAATCAAAAGTCAACGTTTTTTTGGTTATTTGAAGATAAAAATTTTCCAAAACCAGTCCTAAAACAACTTGAGCGATACTTAAATTATCAGAAAGTCCTATTTCCTTTGCCCAAAGCATTAAAATTGCTTCTCCAACTAGTTTATTGGACTTTTCAAAACAATTATTAAATGACTCTACTGATCTATTTATTCTTAGTTGCCTGTTGAAAAGCAAATCTTGCTTAACATCAATAAGAACATTGATTAACTCTGGATTAATATTTTTGCAGGAACCTTCACGCTGAGCTATAATTTTTGCTCTTTCCAGATGATAGTCAAGTAAATGTCCTGTAAAAACTTCCAAATCAGCAAAGTGATGATAAAATGACGATTTGCTTTTCTTTACTTTTCTGGAAATAACTTCAACTTTTAATCCTTGTGGTCCGTCATCGGCAAATAATTCATATCCAGCTAAAATCCATGGTTGCATATTTTCGTTTTTCATAATCTTTCAGATTTGGATAATATTACCGCTAACCTTTAGATTAGCTATCTAAAGATTTTGTTATTAAACTTAAAGATCTCTGGGGTGCACTATGCGTTAACAAAGCTATTGGCTTAAGGAGCGATTAAGACCCCAGAAATCTTTATACCCAGCGAATCAGTTCAAATAGATATTAAAGCATAAGGCTTATTATTAAGGTTTTGAAAAGTTCGCTCATTATTAACTTACAAGTAAAATTATGAAAAAAACTCCACAATCCGCTTCCCTGTTTATAGGAATTGATTTTTCCAAGCTAACTCTTGATATCACATGGATTAATTCTCAATCAAACTCAAAGAAGTATCTGCAAGTAGCAAATAATAGTAGTGGCTTGGAACAAATGAATAATTGGTTAATAAAATCTAAAGATTTTCAATATGCCAGAACAATTTTCTGTTTTGAACATACTGGCATGTATACAAGAATTTTATTAGATTATTTACTGACAAAATCTGCTCATATTTGGATGGAATCTTCCTTGCATATAAAAAATAGTCTCGGCTTAAATCGAGGTAAAAATGATAAAATAGATTCATATCGAATTGCAGAATATGCTTATAGATTCTCAGATAAAGCATCTTTTGTTGAAAACAATTCTTCAGAAATAATTTTATTAAAAGATTTGCTAAGCGCCAGAAACAGACTTAAGAAGTCCTTGCAACAGATTCACGTAACCATCAAAGAACTGACAAAGATTGATCAGCAACAAGGTAAACACTTAGAACTACTCAATCTTCAAGCTATAAGAGGACTAAAAGCTAGCATCCAACAAATAGAAGAAAAAATTCATCAGGTTATAGAGGCAAGTGCACAGCTCAAGGAGGTATATAACTTGATGATTAGTATTCCTGGTTCCTGGTGTGGGATTTATTCTAGCTACTAAATTATTAGTCTATACGAAAGTTTTTACTTGTTTTGGTAATGTTCGTCAATTAGCCTGTTACTGTGGAGTAGCACCATTTGAATATCGATCAGGAACCTCGATTAAAGGTAAAACCGGGGTCTCAAAATTTGCCAACATGGACTTGAAAGCCACACTACATCTGGCTGCAATATCAGCTATTCAACACAATGTTGAATTAAAGAAATACTATCAACGCAAAGTTGAAGAAGGTAAAAGCAAAATGTCAGTAATTAATGCTGTCAGGAACAAATTATTAGCAAGAATAGTAGCTGTTGTAAACAGGAATACTCCATATGTACAATTGGCAAATGCTTAAAAAAATATAGAAATTATATAATTCCCTAATTAATTATATAATTTCTAATAAATAAATTTGGATTTATCATAGATATCGGTCCGCGGTTTTGTTACGTGCGGGTTTTTCGCTCCGTTTCATCATCCACCGCTGAACACTTTACTAAGATAAAACTTAGTCAACAAACCACCAAAACCCCTCATGTAATAAGAACCGCTGTTAGCAGTTGTATTTATGAAATTCGTTTTTCAATTATTCCAACAATTTTGTCAATCGCTTTCTTAGTACCAGTCAACAAAGTAATTTTATATTTATTATTTATTTCAATAATTAATTGATAATTTTTTACAGAAGTATCATAAGAACCAACAGGTAAAGAGTAATTAGACTTTACTTTCTTCGATTTTATATCATATCCAGAAATATCTGTAAGTTTAATTCTTCTCTTAACTTTATAAAGTATCTTGAAACCAGAATAAATAATAAATTCATTATCAGACTTCTTATACTTTATCCCAAAGTGATGTCCAATCAAAATAAGAATTAAAACTGAACCAATCACCCCATACAAGAATTCCAAAGATAAAAACTGAACTATTGTTGGAATTACCAGAAGCATTGCTAAAAAGAAGGTATAAACTGTATTTCTTTTATAAATAGTCTTTTGCACAATTACAAAATTTATTTCTTTAATTTATATTTCTGTTCACGCACAAGTTGTTCTTTATAAACTGGCAAAATCTTATTCTTTTTCTTTACAAATTTATCAAAACGGTCATACTGTGTCCATGTGGAATCTGATTCAGGTATAATAAATTTATTCATATGTAAAATTAAAGAGTCTTTATTTTCACTCCATGAACCCTTCTCTTCATATGAAATCCACAATCCATCTGTACCAAATATTCTTCTATAATAAGAACTATCTGAATAAAGAACAACCTTATCAGTATAGTTATATACTTTCTTAAATGTCAGTTTATACCTAATTTTTTTGAGTGTACTTGCATCCAATTTCATGTAGTTATATTCTCGGTCAATTTCTTGCCCAGATAAGTCAATTAAACTGAAAGCAATGATTATAATTAGTGCGATTTTTTTCATAAATATTACTGGTAACGGCAGTCTGTCTAAAAAGCTTTTATAAAAGTAATATTTTTGAACAACAAAGCGCCAATGTAGCGTGGTATTTAAGTAAACAATAATCTATCAGTT